>LHBX01000043.1 GCA_001704065.1 Pelagibacteraceae bacterium GOM-A1
TTATATTAACTTTATTAATTTTTATAATTGTTGGTGGTATTTATTTTATATATTTTTACTCAGATCCAAACAAAAAAACAACATTATCAGAGATTGATGGAAATTTAAATTTATCAGTTGATAAAGTAATTTTAGAAGATAGCGAGGCTGGTGATAAAAATAACTTATCAATAAGTGAAATCGAAGATTCAAAAAAAGTAATTGATAATGAAAAAATCAAAGATGAAAAACAAAAATACAAGAAATTTGAAAATTTAACCAAACAAATTCAATATATTACCTCAAGTAGTAATGGAGATGTATTTAAAATATTAGCGGATACTGGAAAAACAAATTTAAAGAATAGAAATTTACTAGATCTTGAAAATGTTAAAGGTTCAATAATATCATCGGAGAGGCCTGATATACACATATCCTCAAAATTTGCTGAATATAATTATTCTGACCAAAATTCAAAATTCTATAATGATGTAATAATTAAATACGATGATAGAATAATAAAATGCGATAATTTTGATTTAATAATAAGTGAAAATATAGCGATAGCTTATAATAATGTAACAATACAAAGTGAAGATTCACTAATGAAAGCTGAAAAAATAACTATGAACATCTTAACTAAAGATATAAGTATTAATTCGAATGAAAAAATTGAAGTAACAAAAAATTAATGGCCGTAATAAAAAAATTCAAAATTAAAAGTTACAAAAAAATTCAATCAATTATTGAACTAAAAAATATCTCCGTTTTTTATAACAAAAGACAAATTATAGAAAACTTAAGTTTAAGTATAAATAAACAAGAGATTTTGGGTATGTTAGGTCCAAATGGTGTTGGAAAATCTACAATATTTAATTTAATTACAGGATTAAAAGATCCAAATTATGGAGAAATAATTATCGATGGTGTAAATGTAACAAAATTACCAATAAACGAAAGGTTTACAAAATTCAAATTGGGTTTAGTACCTCAATATGGTGGACTTATTCATGATTTATCCCTAATTGATAATCTCAAATTGGTGTCTGAAATTCATGTAAAAGAAAAAGAATTAAGAGATCACAAAATAAATAAGATTATAACACAGTTTGAATTTGAATCTTTATTAAAGATTAAAGCCAAAAATCTATCGGGAGGTCAGAAGAAAAAGTTAGTGATTGCGATGTCATTAATGAATGATCCAAAAATACTATTACTTGATGAACCGTTTGCTGCATTAGATATATTAACAATAAAAATGCTACAAAAAATTATTGTGAATTTGCAGGCATCGGAAGAAATTTCTATAGTTGTATGCGACCACCAAGCTAGAGATCTTTTAAATTGTGTAGATAGAGCCATTATTCTATCAAATGGAAAAATTATAGCATCTGGTAGTCCGAAAGAAGTAATTAGCGATGAAGAGGCAAAAACTCACTATTTTGGAGATGAATTTAATATAAGTTAATTCATCAATGAAAAGCTACATTCAAATTAAGAATAAAATTTCAAAATTTGATAAAATAATTAAAGTTAGTGGAGATAAAAGTATCTCAATCAGATGTGTTCTTTTAGCATCTCAAGCTATTGGTAAGTCAAAAATTTATAATCTACTAGAATCTGAAGATGTACTAAGCACATTAAAATCAATAAAAAAACTGGGAATAAATTACAAAAAAATTAAAGATTATTACGAGATAAGAGGATTTGGTTTGAAAGGTTTTAATACTAAAAGCAAGGTAATATTAAATGCGGGGAACTCTGGCACTTTTGCAAGATTAGTACTTGGTTTATTAGTTGACTCAGAAAATGAAATAACAATTACTGGCGATAGAAGTCTTTCTAAAAGAGATTTTTCTAGAGTTACAAGCCCACTGAAAATATTTGGAGCAATTTTAAAATCCAAAAAAAATCAATTACCAGTTAAAATAAGAGGATCAAAGTTTTTAAGGCCAATTGAATATTTTGAAAGACTGGGTAGTGCCCAGTGCAAAAGTTCAGTTATTTTAGCTGCTTTAAAAACACCAGGTTTAACCAAAATTAAAGCTAAAAAGTCAAGAAACCATACTGAGCTTCTTTTAAAAAATCTAAAACTACCAATTCAAGTGTCATCTTCCAAATATTATGACTATATAAAAATTAAGGGTCAAAATAATTTTGGTGGCTTTAATTATTCTGTGCCAGGCGATATTAGTTCTTGCTCATTTTTTTTAGTTTTAACGTTATTGTCACATAATTCAAAGTTAATAATTAAAAATATTAATATAAACAAATCTAGAATTGGGATTTTAAAAATTCTTAATAAAATGAACGCCAATATTTTATCAAAAAACAAAAAAATTTATAAAGGTGAAACTATTTCGGATTTAGTTGTTAAAAGTAAAAGTAATTTAAAAGGCATAAATTGTCCAAAAAATTTAAACAGTTCAGCAATAGATGAATTTCTAATAATTTTTTTAGCAGCCGCTAAGGCTAGAGGGGTCTCAACATTTAGAGATTTAGATGAACTTAATAAAAAAGAAAGTCCAAGGTTGGATATTGGAATAAAATTTCTTAAAATGATTGGTGTGAAGGTAATTAGAATTAAAAACGATATAAAAATATATGGTAATCCTAATTTAAATCTAAGTAATCATTATATCATGAAAAATTTTAGAAAAGACCATAGAGTTTTTATGATGTCATGTATAGCTGCTTTAACTTTAGGAGGAAAATGGAAAATACATGATAAAGACTCCATTAATTCCTCCTTTCCAAAATTTGTTAAAATTTTAAAAAAATTAGGAGCAAAAATAAATTGAGAAAACTGAACAAAAGAATTGAATTTAAAATTGCAGCAGATGGAAGTAGCGCATCTGGAAAAACAACAGGTGGTAAGTTAATTGCAAAAAAATTAAATATGAAATTTCTTTCAAGTGGTACACTATATAGATTTTGTGCTCTTAAAGTTTTGGAAAATAAAAATAAATATAATTTAAAATTTATTAATAAAATTGCTAATTCAATTACATTGAAGAAATTAGAAAATAAAGAACTCTATAGTCCTGAGGTAGCAAGATTATCATCAGTAATTGCAAAAAAACCTTATGTCAGAAAAGCATTAAAAAGTTTTCAAAAAAATTTTATTAAAAATTCT
This sequence comes from Pelagibacteraceae bacterium GOM-A1, assembly GCA_001704065.1. Classification (GTDB taxonomy): domain Bacteria; phylum Pseudomonadota; class Alphaproteobacteria; order Pelagibacterales; family Pelagibacteraceae; genus Pelagibacter. The sequence goes on from LHBX01000043.1 coordinate 3,116, forward strand.
AAGTTAGTTGTTGTTGAAGGAAGAGATATAGGTTCAAAAATAATGCCAAATGCTGATTTAAAACTTTTCTTTACGTGTTCTACAAAAGAAAAGGCAAAAAGAAGGCTTAAAGAGTTTAAAAATCTAGATAAAAAGATAACTTTAAAACAAGTCGAAAAAGCCTTGATTCAAAGGGATATGGAAGACATTAAAAGAAAAATAAGTCCCTTGATTATGACCAAAAATGCTGTATTAGTCGACACCACTAAATTAACAATTAAGCAAATGGAGGCAAAACTTGCTAATTTAGTAAAGAATTCGATTAAAAAAAAATATGGAAATTTATAAGGATCTAAAAACTCAAAAAAATCAGGATTTTGAAAAATTATTAAACTCTCAATTATCAAAAAATAAGATTGAAGAAGGAAAAATAATTGATGGTAAAATTACAAAGATCACCGAAAAATTTGTTTTCATATTTATACCTGGTTTAAAAAGTGAACCGATCATTGATATAAATGAGTTAAAAATAATCGGAATGCATGACAAAATTGTTGAAGGTGAAACAGTAAGTGTTCTTCTCGAGCGTATAGAGGATAAATTTGGAAACGTTGTAGTTTCTGCGCTAAAAGCCCAAAAAATTAAAGGATGGGAGTCTTTAGTAGAGGCTCATAAGAATGGTGAATTAATTGATTGTAAATATATACAAAAAACAAAAGGTGGTATGATTGTTGAGCACGTTCAATCTAAAAGCTTATGTTTTCTCCCTGGATCTCAAATTTCTGATTCTCCACTTAAAAATGTTGATCATCTAATTGGTGAGGTTCATAAATTTGCATTAGTAAAAATGGATATGATCCGTGGTAATAGTGTTGTATCCAGAAGACAGGTTATCACTAATAGTAAAAAAGGTGATAAGAAAAAAATTATATCACAATTCAAGATTGGTGATATAATTGAAAAAGCTAGAGTAAAAGGTTACTCAAGTTTTGGAGTATTTTTCGAAGTTGATACTCCAGAAGGTTCTCTAGATGTTTTGACTCATCTTCAGGAAATTTCTTATTCTAGAGTAAACCATCCGGATGAAATATTTTCAATTGGTGAAACTCAAAAATTAAAAGTTATTTCGATAGATACAGAAAAACTTCAAATTGGTTGTTCAATTAAACAGTTATCACCAGATCCTTTTGAACATATTTCAAATTACGAAGTTGGAAAACCATATAAGGTTAAAGTTGATAAAATCACTGATTACGGCTGCTTTTGTTCATTAGAACCTGGTTTAAGCACTTTACTACATAGTAGTGAGATGAGTTGGACAAAAAGAAATATTGTGCCAAAAAAATTATTTAAAGTGGGAGATATGATAGACTGCGTTATCACAGAAATTGACGAAACTAAGAGACGAATTGCAATTTCACATAAACTGACAATAGAGAATCCTTATGAAGCTTTTCAAAATGCTTTCCCAGAAGGAAGTGAAGTTGATGGTGTGATATCAAGTATGAACGAATATGCATTATATATAAAACTTGATAAATATGACATCGATGGTTTCTGCCACGCCAATGACATAAATTATTTTGGTAACCCGGAAGACGAATTAAAAAAATTTAAAAAAGGAGATAAGCTAAAAGTTAAAGTGTTGGAGATTAAGAAAGACGATCAAAAAGTAAGAGTTGGATTAAAACAACTTTCTAAAGATCCGTTCGATTGGTTCAAAGATAAAAAGGTAAATGACATAATAACTGTGAAGGTTGTTTCGACCGACAACAAAGGTTTAATTGTTAAGCCAGAGTCTTGTGAATTAGATTTTTTGATAAAAAAATCCAATATTGCTGTAAATGCAGCTGACTCTAGACCTTCAAGATTTGTAGGAGGAGAGAGAATTGACGCTGCGATCTCAGAATTAAATCTTGAAAAACGAAAAGTGAATTTAAGTATAAAATTATTAGAAGAATTACAGAATAAAGAGGCTGTATCTAAATTTTCAAGTCCTCTAAGTGGTAAAAATTTACCGTTTTCATCATTATCTGAGAGGCTTGGAGATAAAAAAAAAAAAGATGAAGAGTAAATAATTGGCTACAAGAAAATCAGAGCTTTTAAAACAATTTTCAGATAATTACCCAAATTTTTTAAAAAAAGATTTAAATAAATTAGTTTTTATATTTTTATCAGAAATAAAGAATTCATTAAAAAGACATGAAAGAGTGGAATTAAGGGATGTTTTTTCCTTGGAAGCTAAACTACAAAAAGCAAGAGCAGCACGGAATCCAAAAACTAATGAGAAAATATATATCAATGAAAAATATACTATACTTTTTAAAGCCTCAAAGTTTTGGTCGAAAAAAATAAATGAAGAAAAATAAAATATTTCTTGCTTGTGATTCTAATAATGTTCACAGAATAAAAAAAATTATAAGAGATTCTAAGTGTGATGAATTTTTTATTGGATATAAATTTGGACTAGAATTTATTAATTCTAAAAATGGAAGAAAATTTATCTCAAATTTAAAAAATGAAATAATATTTGGAGATTATAAACTTCACGATATTCCAAACACATGTGCTTCAACTATCAAATCTGTTAGAGACTTAAAGTTTGATTACATAACAATACATATTAGCTCCGGCATAAATGCTCTTAAAGCAGCAAAAAAAATTTCAGGCAAAACGAAAATAGTTGGTGTTACAATTTTAACCTCATTAGATAATAATGCGTTAAAAGAAATTGGATTTAACAAAGACGTGAAAAAATTAGTTTTACATCAGGCAAAATTAGCAAGTAAGGCAAATTTAGATGCTATCGTATGTAGCGCTCAAGAAGTTAAAATAGTAAAAAAAGTATTTAAAAAAGAAATTATAACACCTGGAATAAGATTTAATTCGATGGCAAATGATCAAAAGAGAACTTTAACTCCTAAATTAGCTTACAGAAATGGTGCAGACTGGTTAGTTATAGGTAGAAATATTACAAAAGGGAATGTAAAAAAAAACATTAAAAAGTTAATTGATCATTTAAGTAAATGATTAAAGGAATAAAGATTTGTGGTGTCTCTGATCCTAAAACCTTAAATTATATCTTAAATCATCCTCACCCCCCAAAATTTATAGGCTTCATTACAAATTATAAAAAAAGCAAAAGATTTGTGGAGTATGAAAAATTAAGAGCTTTAATTAATGTTGATAAAAAAAAAGTAAATTTTACGTCTGTGCTTGTGGATCCAAACAATGAGATTTTAGAAAAGATTAAAGATTTAAATTTTGACTATTATCAACTTTACGATGTAGATCCTGAAAGAACGGAAGAAATTAAATCAAAATATAAAATAAAAATAATATCTGCAATTACTGTTTCTAGTAAACATGATGTAATTAAATATAAAGACTATTCACATATATCGGATATAATTTTATTTGACTCAAAAGGTTACCACAAATCTGAAAGTTTTGATCATAGTCTACTAAATGAAGTACCTGATGAGTTGGATAAAATGATTGCAGGAAATATCCAAATAGATGATATTCCTAGTTTTAAAAATAAAAACTTTATGATTGATCTTAGTGGTGCATTAGAAGATGAAAATGGAAAAAAAGATATAAGTAAAATTGATAAATTGTTAAACTTGTCTGCAAAAATATGAAACTTAAAAAAGGAATTCCTGTAATAGACCAAGGCAATAAACTTGGATTTTGGGGCGGTAAATTTGGAGGAAACTTTGTTCCCGAAACCTTAAAAAAACCTATCGAAGATTTAGAAGTACTATTTAACAAACTTAAAAAAGATAAAAAATTTATACAAGAAAGAGATAAATATTTTAAAAATTGGGTTGGTGCCCCTACTAGATTTATTAAATTAAAAAATTTAACAAATCATGTTGGCGGAGCTCAGATTTGGTCTAAAATTGTTTCAGATGCAAATGGTGGAGCACACAAGATCTACAACGCAACTGTCCATTGTTTACTTGCAAAACGCTCTGGTAAAAAAGTTATAATTGGGGACACTGGTGCCGGGTATGCGGGTAAAATGTTAAGTATGGCTGCAAAAAAGTTTGGTCTTAAGTGTAAAATTTTCATGGGCGCAAAAGATATTGCAAGACAACAACCAAATGTAAAAGCCATGAAAAAAAATGGTGCCGAGGTAGTTCCAGTTTATTCAGGAAGTCAAACGCTCGTGGATGCTGTTTCAGAGTGTATGAGGTTCTGGGTTGCTAATTGCGATACTACAGCCATGTGTGTTGGAAGCACAGTTGGGCCAGCTGTTTTTGTTCGTATTTGCGGATGGAGTACTAGTCAAATTTCAAGAGAATTAAAAGTTCAATTAATTGATCAGTTTGGATCAATTCCAAAAAAACTTAAACTTTACAATTGTGTGGGGGGTGGAAGTTCGAGTTTTGGGTTTTGGAATGAGTTTATGGATTATGATAAAAAGCAGTGTGAATTTATTGGCGTAGAAGCTGGGGGACCTGCAAAAAGTAAAAAACATGCAGCACCTTTAACTTATGGTTCTAAAATTGGAATTCTACATGGTGCAGCCCAGTATGTTAATCAAAACTCAGATGGACAAATAGAAGAGACAGAATCTATTTCAGCAGGTTTGGATTACCCTGGAATTTCTCCGCTTCATTGTTTTTTAAAAGACACAAAGAGAGCTAGATATACTGCTGCAAGTGATGAACAAGCATTAGAAGCTTACAAACTTGTTACAAAATTTGAAAAATTAAGACCATCTCTTGAACCCAGCCACGCATTCGCTGTTGCAATAGCTGAATCGAAAAAATTGAGCAAAGATACGATCGTAGTTGTTAACAGTTGCGGTGATGCTTACAAGGACCGAGGAATTTTAGAGAAAAGATTAGGAAAAAAATATGTTAAATCCAATTAGTGTAGCGTTTAAAAAAGCTAAACAAGAAAATAGACCTGCTTTACTAACTTATACTGTTGCTGGAGATAGCTCAAAAAAACAATCTTTAGATATATTAAAATCAATTTCTAAAAATGCAGATATTTTAGAAGTAGGTGTGCCCCATAACACCCCCGTAGCAGATGGAAGTCAAATTCAAACAAGTGCATATAGAGCAATCAAAAATGGAATTAAATTAAATGATATTTTTAAAATTGTAAAAGATTTCAAAAAGTTTGATAAGAATAAACCTGTTATATTAATGGGCTATTACAATATGATTTTTCAATATGGTGAAAATAAATTCTTAAATAAGTGTAAGATATCTGGAGTAAATGGATTGATAGTTGTAGATTTGCCTTGGCCAGAAAATAAAAATTTCGCAAAAAAATGTAAAAAAAAATCTATATATTTTATTCAGCTTTTATCACCAACAACAACAAAAATTAGGCTTAAAAAAATTATAAAAGACTCTCATCCTATGAATTATTTTATTTCAATGTTGAGCACAACAGGTGGTAAACTAAAAGTTTCACCTAATGATATATTAAAAAACTATACCAAAATAAAAAAAATTGATCCTAAGAAAGAAATTGTTATTGGTTTTGGAATCACTGAAAAAACAATTGGCAAACTCAAATCTGCAGATGGATTAGTTGTTGGAAGTGCTATTTGTAAGGAAATTAGCAAGAGTTTAAAGCATAGACAAAATCCTGTCACAAATGTAAGTAAGCTAGTAAAAAAATTAAAAAGTAAAATTCTATGAACTGGATTACAAAAGCTTTAAGTTTTGGTGAAAAAATTAAAAAAGTTTTAAAAAAAAGACCATCAAAAGAGGATATAGCAAACTCAGACTGGACCAGTTGTTGCAAAGGCCCAATATTAAAAAAAGATCTTGAAGAAAATTTATGGGTTTGCAACTCATGTGGAAAACATCATAGAATTAATTGTCGACAAAGATTTGATATTATTTTTGGAAGAAATGCTTACGAAATACTTGATACACCAATTCCTGCAGAAGATCCACTTGGATGGGTAGATACCAAATCTTATAAAGATAGATTAAAATCTGCACGAAAGAAAACTAATCAAAATTCAGCTGTGATGATTGCTAAAGGAAGAATAAATGGCGTCGAAGTGACAGCCGGAGCGATAAATTTTGAGTTTATTGGTGGTTCTGTTGGAGCCGCAGAAGGTGAGGCAATTATTTATGGTGTTCAACACGCTATTGACAATCAAACACCATTTGTCTTCTTTCCTTGTGGTGGTGGACAGAGAATGTTTGAGTCTCCCATTGCACTTGCAAATATGACTAGAACTACCCTTGCTATTAATGAACTTAAAAAAAATAATCTCCCCTATTTAGTTTGTTTTACAGATCCTACTGCAGGTGGTATTACAGCATCATTTGCAATGTTAGGTGATATACATTTTGCCGAACCAGGCTGTTTAATAGCCTTTGCAGGAAAAAGAGTTATACAAGCAACAGTGAAAGAAGAACTTAGTTCTGACTTTCAAACATCTGAGTTTGTGGAAAAGCATGGATTTGTAGACAGAATTGTTAAACGAAAAGATTTAAAAAACGAAATAAGCTTACTATTATCAATATTGTTAAAAAAAGATAACGCGGTAAATGAAAAGCAAATAAATGAAACTTCAGACAATATTGAACCGCTTGCAAAAGCTGCATCCTAAAGAAATCGACCTAAGTCTAGATAGAGTTAAAAATCTTTGTAAAAAATTAGGTGATCCTCAAAAAAAATTAAAATACATATCTGTAGTTGGAACAAATGGAAAGTATTCAACTATACAGGCAGTAAGATCAATTTTAAGAACAGCTAATATAGATTGTAATATTTATACTAGTCCACATATTCAAAAAATTAATGAGAGATTTATTTTTAATGACAAAGAAATATCTGACGATAACTTGTCTAAGTTATTAATAGAAGTTGAAAATGTTAATAATGGAGAACAGATAACTTACTTCGAAATATTAACTGCAGCATATTTTTATCATGCAAGTAAATTCAAAGACAAAATAAATATTATAGAAAGTGGTCTATTTCATAGATTTGATGCAACAAATATTATTGATAATAATTTATCTAGTATTGTTACTTCAATAGGTTTAGATCATTTAGACTGGTTACCAAAAAATGAGCAAAATATTGAAAAAATTGTTTATGAAAAAACCTCATCCCTTCTAAATTCTACTATTATAGTTAGCAAACAAAGCTCAGATGAAACCTTAAATTTAATAAAAAAAACAATTAATAATAATCAGTCAAAAAAAATCGTTTATAAAGATCAATTTAATTATTCATTAAACGAGAATGGTTTTATTTATTATGAAGATGAATATGGTGGTTTAAAATTACCAAAACCAAATCTTTTAGGTAATTTTCAAATTGATAATTGTGCGACTGCTATTGCTACAGTAAGAAATTTACAACTGGGAGTAAAAGATGAAAATATTAAAGAAGGTATTACTAGGATAAAAAGTATTGCAAGACTTCAAGAAATTAAATCTGGAAAGCTTAAAAATATTTGTAAGGATAATAGATTATATTTAGATGGCTCACATAATCCTTTGGGTGCAAAAGCTCTTAATGAATATTTAAATACTCTTGATTGTAAAAAGCATTTAATTCTAGGAATGATGTCTAATAAAGCTCACGAGGAATATTTAAGCAAATTTAATAATATATCTTCCATAACAACAATTGATATTCCTAACCAACCAAATGCTATCAAAGGAATAGATTTAAAGGAAAAATTAAATAAATATCATAATGTAAGTTATAAAAAATCTATTGAAGAGGCTCTTAATTCATTAAATCTAGAGAAAGAGGATTTGATAATCATAACTGGGTCTTTATATCTTGCTGGTGAGCTACTTAATTTGAATTAAATATTTTCTTTTATAAAAGCAACTATATCGCTCTTTGGTGTAGCTCCAACTTTAGTTGCTTTTAACTCTCCACCTTTAAATAAAAGCATTGTTGGAATTCCTCGAACACCATACTTGGTGGGCATATTAGGTTCTGAGTCTATGTCATGTTTTGCAATGACAATATCATTTGCCATCTCCTCTGAAATTTCCTCTAAAATTGGCCCAACCATTTTACAAGGTCCACACCATTCGGCCCAAAAATCTACTAAAACAGGTTTCTCATTTTTTAAAACTTGTTCTTCAAATTTTTCGTCTGTAACTTTTAATGTTGCCATAGGCTTTTTATATAAATTAAAATTTTTTTATCAATAGTTAAAAGAAATATGTTAAAATTATCCACATTAGACATTTTCATACTTTTGCTGTATTGACATTGCGTATTCATTGAACTCGTCTAGTAGCATAAGCTTTTCGTTATCATTCTCATTGGTATATTTTTCTCTTAGAGTATCAATTTCTGTATAAAGTGTTGGAATTGTCCACCATTTTTCTTTCTTTTCACTCAAAATTCGCTTTGCAATTTCTCGTTTTATTGCTTTAAGCATGCTCTCAGGTAGAACTTCGGGTGCCTCTTGATATATGATTTTTTTTCCAAATCCTACTAAGCGATCATCATCAAATTTATCTAGTAATTTAAGTTTATCTTTCCATGAAGCTGCATGCCAAGCAGGAAATAAGGAAGTATCTTTATTTGATGTAAATTTAGTATAGATGCTTTCTTCAGCATATATATCTTCTTGTGTTTTAGACTGTTCTTTTTCTTCAGCAATCTCTCTTAATGCATGAAGTATATTTTGAGAAAATTTCTCATTATTTTTAACAATATCTGCCCTTTTATTAATTAATGATTTATCCATAGCAATGTAAGGTTCTGCTTTCATACCATATTTTGCATCAACAATTATTGGGGCCTTATTAGATCTAATAGTTCTTAAGAACTTGGGAGACTTTTTCATTTCAACTTTTAGTTCATTTATTGATAAATTTAATAAAGGTTCTATATCAATCCTCAAATCGAATGCATAATACCAACCAGCATATATTGGATGCATACAATATTTTTGATGAAGAGGTGCAACTAAATGGAGTCTAGATTTACCATAATAATATTCATTTAAAGTAATAATTTCCCCTTTCTTAATTATGGTTTCAGTATCAGATTTATTTGCAGTTTTGAAAAAAGATTTCCAAGTCTCCGGTTGTTTTTTTTTGACAATGTTTAAAACTTTAGCAGTCATTATACTATCACTTAATGCGCTATGAGCGTCAGTTGAATCTATACCTTGCATTCTAGCTAATGATTCTAATTTAAATACTGCATTGTTTTTTTCATTAAATTCTACTTCTAGAATTGAAGGGTCAATTGCATAAGCAGCACGAGCAATATTAATGCCATCATGTCTTTTGTTGGGAGCGGCATTTGTAAGATATGGATATCTAATCCCTTTAAAAAACTCTTTTCTTATCATTTCATCGTCAAATCCAATATTAGACCAACCAAGAAATACTGCGGGGCTCCATTTTTTAAATATTTTTTCAACTTCTGCTAACATTTGATAATGAGAAAGATTAGTTTGAGTTAATTGCTTTATAGATGTTTTATTTACAATAAGTGCCATGGCCTGAAAGATTTCTCCTTCAGGTAAACTGCATCTTAAGTTAAATCTGTCTTTCTCTTTAAAGTTTTCATCAACTAAAACTCCACCAATTTCAATGATGCTCCCGAAGTCAGTGCTTGCACTCGATGATTCTATGTCCCAAATTGCTAAATTCATAATTTTATCCTCAAATTAGCTAATATTTTATGGGTTTTTGGAAAGTTTTTTAAAGACTTAACCATTAGCATATAAACGATTAGCTCAGGTATTAATAACTCTTTTATGGATAGGTTAAATAAAGTCAAGATATATTATTCAATTCGTAAAACTTTTTAACCCTTCCTAAAAATAAATTTTGATACATTTCTAATTCTGCTCCTTCAATTTTAAATTCTTGGAATAAAATATCTTTAGTACATAATAATATTATTCCTGCTTTCATTTTGGTTCCATGAACAACATCATGAGCTAAAGTGTATGCTCCTAATTGTAAAAAGTAATCTTGTATATATTCACTTTTCTTAACTTTGTTCGCTTGTTTGAAATCTATTACGACGGGATTACCTTGGTAAACACCAATAAGGTCTGCTGTTCCAGCGTACTGTTCTGGATAATATAGAGTTTCTTCCATACCATATATTTCCTCTAATTTTCCATTAATTCCTTTTTCTATAATTTCTTTAGCCATATTTTTATAAAGTTCATTACTTTCAAAAAAACTATCATTAATTCTACCTCGCAAGTAATTTTCAATGTATGAATGAAGATTATTTCCACGAGTTGAAGCTTCAGTTTTTATTCTTGTAGCCTCTTTATGTCCTACTCTCTCTTTCCAGTTTGCTAGTGCAGCTTTTTCCTCTTCAGATTTTGTTGCACTTAGTATTGTTGTTACACTTGGTAGCTTATTATCTCCTAATAAGTACTTTCTGTAACCATCTTCTAAAGATCTAGAAGACTTTGGATAATTAAATTTGTTGCTCCACTTCATTCATTTTTTATGAAACTTTTCTTTTTTCAACTTGTCCGTAGCTGCTTATTGGTGATGGTGTGTCTGGATCTGGATCATTATCATCATTTGGATTTTTTATAGAATCGATACTTCTATTAATTGCTCTTGCATCTTTACCAAAACTATCAACAACTGACATAGCTTCCTCTAATTTTTTTCTTAAAACTAAAACATTATTAAAATGCATATTAAATCTTGTACTTATTTTCTTTAGATGATCATATATTTCTGACGCATGTTTTTTAATTCTTAAACTTTGGAAACCCATATGCAGAGATTGTAAATAGCCAGATAAATTATTAGGGCCCATAATAGTTACTTTATATTTCTTCATTAATTCTTGGGTTAATAATTCTTTTGTTGAAGGATCTTGGTAGTTAGCTAACTCTAAAAATAAACTTTCAGTTGGAGCGTAAACAATTGCAAAATCAGTTGTTTTTGGTGGCACTATGTATTTTTCGTTCACGCTTTTAGCTTTTTCTTTAAATGCTCTAGCAAGTTTGGTTCTTGCATCAGCCATAGCTTTTTTATCATCTTCCTGATGAGCATCCTGGATGGCCTTAAATCTTTCAACTGGAAAGTGGCTATCAACTGGAACCAAAATCCCATCTTGAAGCTTAATTGCAAACTCAACATTTTCACTCGTATCTTCTTTCATTTTTACATTTGATAAATATTGAGATGCTGGCAACAAATCCTTAATCAGCGAGCCCAAACTAAACTCAGCTAAGGTTCCATACTTTTTTACACCTGCTAAAATTTGATTTATCCCCTTCTGACTTTCATTAAGATTTTCAACCTGAGTGTTAAAGTTTGATACTTTTTCATTAACTGTGGTCAAAGCACTAGACATATCTTTTGTTACATTTTGAGATAAATTATTAAATGATGAGGACATTTGGTTTATTGAGTTGTTAACTGATGATTTCAGCTCATTTAATTGAATTTGTAGAGAGTCGTCTTCCACTTTATTTTTTTGCTCATTTCTTTTTAACAACAAAACAACTGATGAAATTACACCAATTAAAATTAAACTTAAAATTAACACCTCTAATGTCATAATTTTTTTTATAACCGCATTAATTTAAAATTAAACAAAAAAATAATTTAAATATCAATTTATACGGTTATTATAATATTTTATAAATATGACTAAATTTACAATTAACTCATTGTTATTAGAAAATTACAGAAGTTATGGAAAAGAAACCCAGATAAATTTTGGATCTCAAATTACTTTAATATTTGGCAAAGGCAGTGTTGGTAAAAGTACAATAATAGATGCTATTCAATCACTTCATATTGCCAATGAAAATGAGGTTGATTTGGTAGAAAAAACTTACAAATTACTAACTACAAAGAACTTTTCGAAAAAAAAACAAAAATCTTATGATTATTTTACATTAGGACTTTCCTGTAGAGAGGAACATTCTGATGATGATATAAGTATTAAATCAATAAAAAAAGACTTTGCAACGGGTGATATACCTAAAATAGGATATACAGATTATCCTGCCAAAATTGCTCTATATTCTAACGAAGGATCAAATCTTGATACTAATCCTTTTGATGAAAAAAATAAATATATAAGCACACTAAATTTACCTTTAGTAACAAAAGAAGATAAAGATCTCAAAAATTTTAGCTGCTCAACAATTGAAAGTTTTAGAAATGAAAATTCGTGGAAAAAACTGCATGAATTTACAAATAAAAAAAGCAAGGAATTATTAAAGTATTTTAAGAAAGTAGAAGATTTTGAAAAAAAATATGATGAGATTAACAAAAAGTTAAACGACGCTGAAAAACGAAAAAAAAGTAATGAAGCGAGTTTACTTCAAAAAGAATTAGATAAAGTATTTGATAAAGAATTTTCTGCTGAGGGATTTTCAGCAGTATGGTTTCCAATGGGTAGTCGAAGGGAAAAATATCAAAAATTTGTTGAAAAAGGGTCAAGTCTCAAAGAATTTATAAATTTTATTGAAGATGATATTAGACTTAATAAGGTATATTTATACAAAAGTAATCGACTTTACTCTAGAAGTAGTTATGAAAAAAATTTTTCTAGAAAAAGAGTAGATAAAATTTTATTAAAAAATAAAATAAAATTTCAGTCTCAACCATTTTATAATACAACAAGTTTAGCAGAATTTCTTTGCTATACTCTGACAGAGATAATTCATACCTCTTCAGGTCGTATGGATGAGCAGTTTTCTTTACCCATCATCCCGAGTAGAGATAATTTTAGGTGGGGCAACAAAATCGGAGAGGAAATTATCCTTAGTCCAGATAAGATATTTGAGTTATGTGATAAATCATTCAAGCCACTTTTGGCTCAGATTAAAACAGTGCGTCATCAAGAAAATTTTAATAATTTGATTAAAAGCTTAAGTCAGTTTAGCGCAGCAAATCCATCTGCATCTGAATTTAACGACATAGTTGATCAAAATTCAAAATCAATTAATAAATGGTTAAAAGAATTTGAATATGATTTTAAAATTACAGTTGATAAAATAGGATTAACTGGAGAAACTGAGATAAATCACCAAAAAAACGGTTACAAAATACCATCTGACTTTGGTGGGTCTGGGGCACGTTACTTATTAACATATTTAACTGAACTTCTCGATTCCACTAATAAAACTTTATTAATTGAAGAACCAGAGAAAGCACTTCACGCATCACTACAAATTAAATTAGCAAAACTTTTTACAGAGGTAAGTAAAAAGAACCAACTCATAATTGAAACCCACAGTGAAAATTTACTATTAGGTATTCTTAAAGAAATTAGAGATAAGAACCTTAATCATAATAAAGTAAAAGTTCTCTACGTTTACATGGAAAATGGACAATCTAAGATTGATGAGGTTCAATTAAATGAAAAAGGTGGTTTTAGATCAAAATGGAGAGATGGTTTTTTTACGGAAAAATTAGATCTTTTATAAATGATATACCCCTTGTTTATAAGTCCAAAGTTTTTAATTGAGTTGAAAGATAACGAAAAACTTATGGATAAATTTTCAAATTTTGTAAATAGATTTAAGGAGTATTGGAATGATATATTTATACTGATTGATGATGAGGATAATAGCTTTACAAAAAAGTTTAAGGAAATAAAGCAAAATTTCGGCCACGAAAGTTATGATTTTTTTATTATTTGCGATCTACTTATAAATTCAAGTAAAACCAAAACTATTAAACTCAACAAAAAATTTAAAGATGAAGATGAAATAATAAATTTTTTGAAAATAGAAAAAAAAATTAAAAATTTAGTTACTTTTCCAAAATATTTCGAAGAAGATAACATTACTTTAAAAAATACACTTCATAAAGTATTATTATCATCATTGTCGGAAGAAGAGGCCTTACAAAGAATTATTTCTGTTACAAGATTTTCAAAAAAAATAGTTCTGATAGATCCAAATTTAGCAGATGCTTTAACTAATTTTAGTCATCAAAAATCTAGGGAGCATAAAAATGATTGTACGCAAATTAAAAGTAAGATAAATGACAAAAATAATGATTTAATTTTTTCTCTAAATAAAATTATTAAATCAATTTATGCATCAAACTTATTTCAAAAAGATATAAAAATTCAAATTAGGACAACTTTGAATCACAGTAAATTAAATCATTTTAAATTTGATATAATAGATAATTATAACAAATGGAAAATATTTGAAGATGCAAAGCAAAAAGGTTTTTCAAAATTTTTATGGCCAATTAAAAAGAAAAACACGAATTTTCCAAAAAATTATGAAACTTTATATGATGGTAATAAATATTTTTCACTCATAAATAAAGATTTCGATGAGGACGAAGAAAGTTATAATATTAGATTAAAATCAAGTAGTATCTTGAATGTGGATAGTAAAATTAAACTAGACAAAAAAAAAGAAGCATTTAGTAAAATTGGTGAATTACTCAAATCTAATATGGAGATTTGTACTACTAATATCTTAAAAGATTTAAAACCAGAAGTAATTATAAATGAACATTACAAAAATATAAAAAAAATTGATGAAGCAGAGCAAGATATTTATTTTAGACATATTTTAGCAGTCGACCTAAGGTCAAGTATGGAATTAAGAAAAAGATTAGATATTTTTGACGCAAAAACAAAAAAATTAAAAAAAATTAACAGCTGGTATTTAAATTTAGAGGTAGGACCAGATGAAAAAAATTCAGCATTTAATATATTTAGTCATTCATTATACAAACCAGAGGAAATAAATTTCAATCGATAGTTGATTTTGACCAAAATCCCTTATTTTTACAGAAAAAAAATTAAATATATCTTTGTTGAAAATTAAAATTTAGCGGTTATATAAATTTTAAGCAGCAAGCCATATATGAATGAAAAAAAACGGCTTGCTTCAAATACAAAATTATTATCAGTATACAGCGTTACCAGTGCTGCAAAAAGTACTATAGATAATGAACTAAACCTAATTCCAAAACATTGTAATAATATAGCAGAATTCTACTGTAAATTACCTTATGAATTTAAACAAAAATCGTTAATTTATAGGTCTATAAACTATTATTTAAACTTAAATAATTTTTACCAGAACAAAGAAAATGTAGAGGACATTGTTAATGAGGCGATGTTTTTATTACATGAGGCATCATTTAAATATTTTGAAAAAATAAGAGATTATAATATTGAACAATTTGCAATAGTCCACATCAGAGAAAATATAAAAAGTTTTTTATCTAAATGTAATGGATTAAATAGTTCTGATCAGAACGAATTGATTCACACAGCTATTAAAATAGTCAAAAAAAATAGTAAAAATTCATTCTTAACTTACGAAGAAGCAAAACACTTAGCTAATCATTTTAATTTATGCGATAAATTTGGATATAAGAAAATTTGGAAACTTGAAAGTCTCCATTTTGATAAAATACCACTTTGGAAAAAAAAAAAAGATAAAGATGGTTCTTTGGAAGAAATTTGTGTTGCAGATAAAAAAGAGATTGGTCTTTACGATAACTTTAATGAAAGTGAATATTATAACCCAGAATTTAAAATTGAAAAAAATGATGAATTAAAAGATATAAATATTAAAAAAAATATTTTAAGGACCTTTGGGGAAGAAATAAGTAATCAAAAGGAAAAAGTAATTTTTAAACATAGAATATATAATGAAAATTTATCTTTTTTAAAACTTAGAGAAATTTCAAATTTACTTGGTATATCTATTCAAAGAATTAGCAAAATAGAAAAAAAATTAAAAGTCCAATTAAAAAAAATTTATGATATTGAAAAAAAAAAAACTGCGGACATAAGATAAATATGAACTTTAACTTTAACAAAACTAAACAAAGGAGGTTGTCTTCACATAACTTTTCTAGCTTTGGTAAGAGTAGCTGTCGAGTAGCGGTAACGCCTCAATCACTTGGTTCTTCTTTTATTCCTTTCTTTAATTACCAAGTATCTGTATGCAGCAGCTCTTCCAAGGCCAGAAATAGTATAAAAATTCATTTTAGAAGTTTTTCTAGCAGAAAATCATGCTTCGTTTTCAAAAAAAAATTAAAAGAAAAGTTTTACAATTTCTCAAACAAAAAATTAAAAATTAGAACAAATGTTAGAGGAACTAAAATTCAATATTATTGTGGAGCAAATGCATGACTTTAAAAATAGATATTAAAGACAAAATTAAACAAAACTCGTCAATGTTCGTTAACTTTATAAAAAACGCAATAACTGCATCTCCAAAAGTACAAAATAATTTCTTAGAAGTAACAACTAAAGTTGCTGAAACAGCTTTGAAAATTATTAAAGATGCCGACCTGATTGTTGATCTAAATTATAAAGGTAAAGAATTTTGGTCAATAAATCGTTGCAAAACCTCATGTTTTATAGATGGAGGTGTTGATAGAACATCAATAATTAGCTCTGCCCCATTAAGCATAAGAGCTGGAAGCTATATAGTTAAACCAGACGCAACCAGTAAAAGAGAATTTTTTGAAGAAAGCATGGTTTTCTTAGGTGACTTATATGATCCAAAAAATGAACTATATGATTTTGTTGACGATGATTTTGAAGAAGATCAAATGCTCAATAAAAAGAAAGATGGTGCAAGAATTATATTTGAAGCTGCTACAATTGTTAAACACATCTTATTAAATAAAAAATTTGATTACTGTTTTCTCCATGGCCCACTAGAAGCAACTGTAATGCCATTTACAGTTGCGGGCTTTCCAACTTTTACTAAATTTGCAGTTGAAAATATGTTTCCATTTATAAACAAGAATTCAAACATAGAGTCTAGACATTTTATTAATGCTTATTTGGAAGCACTTAATTATATAAAGAAAAGTAAATTCCCAATATATGGTATTGTTGAGACATCTAATTCAGCACCATACATTAAAAATTTATTATTTAATTATAAAATCAAAGGAACAATTTCTGATAAAGATTATAATTCAGTAATCAAAACGATTAAAAAATATAAAATTACTGACTCTCATATTCTTGAGATCATTTTATCAAGTGGCCAGGCCTTAAAGCCTCTTGAAGTAAAAAAACAGCTTGCAGGCTTTACAGTTACAAGTGGTTCAGCTTGGGAAGAAAAAATGGATAGCTTTCCTAAAGTATTTATTGGTTATATTAAAACATCAGACAATCAAGCACCAGTAAGAATTGAATCTCTAAATTATCCAAAATATTTGATCAAAGATTATGAATATATTTTAGGAACTTCAAGGTTATTACCTAATTATGGATTTCCGGTTGGTTTAAATGTTGTCGATAAATTTGCAAAAATTCCAAACTGGATGAGTAAAACTTCTAGGAAATATTACGCAACCCATTTGTTAAGACAAGCTATAAAAAACAAAGACCAAAACACTGTTAGTCTTGCAGTAAAAATTTTATCAAAAAAATCAAGGTCTTGGAAAAATAGACCAATAGGAGGTATATCAAAATGAGTAAATTTAATAATTGGAAAGCAATTGGAACTGTATTAGGCGAAACTGATATTAATGAGTATCACTTTAGTTTAAAAAATTATAAGGCCAAAAAAGGAGACATAGTGACTACAGCTTCAAGGCTTCCGTCTACAGATGGCACAGTGATACCTGTTACAGTTTGGGGAAAAATTTCAAGTATTGAAAGATTTAATGCATTCTTTCCTGCTGAGGCTGCTCAAGAACTGACAAACGAAGATATAGATATAAGAGACACTATACTTCCTACAACTAAAGATGAGTTAAGATGTAAAGTTATCATCCTAGGATACACAGAGGATGGGAAAGAAAAAATATCTAAACTTTTACCATTAAATTATCCAGTCATGCCTGCTGCAATAGTGAAATATCCCTCAAGTAAAGACGTAGAGGAGCTATTTATCTCAGATTTAGACTCTTCTCATCCAATCTCAATTGGTAATTTGCTTGCTAGAAAAGACGTAGAAATCAAGATTGACGGGGATAATTTAATATCTCGACATATCTCGGTTTGGGGAATGTCCGGATCTGGTAAGACTGTTTTTGTTAGAAGAATACTTACAGAATTATTAAATTTAAAATATCCAAGTTTTGTTTTAGATATACATGGAGATTATTTAGGGTTCGTCCAAAAACAAAAGAAATATTTTCCAGATAATAAAGTTAAATTATTTTACCCTAATTTAAGCGTTAGAGCTGAAGATAAAGAAATAGTTTATACTTTAATAGATAAACTAGGAAATACACTAACGGATCCACAAAAAGATTTCTTAAACTCACTATTAGAAAAAATTAAATACGAAGGTGGAAGTCTTCTTCAATATATTAAATTATTAAATTTAAAAGCAAGAGAGTTTGCATCATCAGGTTCTACTTCATTCAAAAATGTTAAACCTGCTTCCATGTTTGTTGTGGCTAGAAGCTTAAGAATTGTATCTAAAAAACTTGAAAATATGGAACAAACAAATGCAAGGCACAGAAGAAAGATGAGCCACCTTAAATTTGAAGAATTGCCAGACTCAGCTACTGAACCAGAAAAAATTATTTCTAAAGGCCAAATGAGTATATTATATTTAAGAGGTTATGAAAATTTACCAGCAAGTGCAATCGTTTCAATCGTATTAGAAAATCTATTCAGACACAGACAAGAGGCAAGCGAAGAAATTGCACCATTCTTTACTGTAATTGAAGAAGCTCATAATTTCATCCCCTCAAGATCTGAAAATAAAGATGATATTCCATCCGTTGATACAATTAGAAAAGTAATCTCAGAGGGTAGAAAATTCGGAACTGGGGTTATGATTATCTCTCAAAGACCATCTAGAGTAGACGAAACAATTGCTTCACAATGTAATAGTCAGGTAGTATTTAGGATTGTCAATCAAAGAGACCAAAGAGCAACAACAAGAGACTCTGAAACATTAAGCAATGATGATGCAAAACAATTACCTAACTTGGCAAATGGTCAAGGTATAATCAGTGGGCAAATCGTAAATTATTCTTTACCTGTTCAAATAAAATTTGATGAAAAATTAATTAATGACGATATCGGAAATGAAAACTTCATTGATACTGTTGAAAATTGGGATGATAAAGAATCTGTAAAACTGAGAAAAAAGTTTGCAAAAGATTTTGCAGATATAAATGAAATAGATAGTAGGAGGGCAAATTGATCGAAGTTTTAAACTTAACTGAAATAATGGAATTAGCCCTTAAAATAACTTTGATTTTTTATGGTGTTTTTGTCTTTTACTTATTTGGAAAATTTGAAAAAATACCTTACTCAGCAAGACAGACTATATTTGTAATAGGAAATGGTGGTTGTTTATTTTTGGCTGGAGGCCTTATAACTAGCAATTTTTTTCTCATAAAAGGTGGAATTTTTATATTGATAATTCACGCACTTATCGATGCTCATTATTTAATTTCAAGATACGAGATGTTTAAAGAATTAGAGAAAGAAGAGAAGAAAAGTAATGAAAAAAAATAAAAATTATAATTGTCCAGCATGTAATGGGATTGGAGAAATAAAAGTAATTAAAAATATAGCTCAAATAGGACCATTTCATCTAGGAAAGGAAGTAATGGAAAAATGTAATTTCTGCAAAACATACAAAAATGAAAAAAATTTATTTGATGAAGAATTTAGAGGAACTGTACACTAATGGGGAAATTACTAACTGTTGATGACTTAGAAATTATCTTCGAAAAGCAAAGTGACGATCATGATTGCAGATGGTGTGTATATGTTAGGGCTAGAAAAGGACAAAAGGAAAAAAATATTTTAATGATTAAATTGAATAATAAACCTTATACAAGATTCTTAAAGAATGACGGCACCATAGTTAAAAATTCCAAAGATGTTTTGAAAGACATAATGTCTAATATCGTTCAACTAATTTGGGAGATGCCTGTAAGCAAACTTGAGAAAGATATTATGAAAAAGTCAAATAAAAAGAAATTAAAGAAAAGTGGAAACTATAGAAATTAAAGAAGAAAAAGCTATTAAAGTTTTAATAAGTCCAAGTAAAAATGGATTTAATTGTGTAATTGATATTAAAAATAAAAATAATTTAAATTCTGCTGAGGAAGAACTATGCACAACAATAGCAAGGGGCCTAGTTCAACAAGCGACTTCCAGACCAAGTCAAACTTTTAAAATGGGATTAAAAGCTATAAAGAAGGATAAAAAAAGTATTAGTGATAAGCTTGGTAAAGAACAAAATAATGTAATAGATTTTTATAAATATATATCAAGACCAAGATGATCGATTTTAATAAATTAAAATTATTAATTAGATAGGGTTTTAATTAAACTCTTTGTACCAGATCTACTACTTGATGCCTTCGAAAATAGTAAGCATGCCTGAGAATTAAGAATTATTCCATCTTTTAATATCCTTAATTTATTAGCTTTTAAAGTTGCTCCAGTTGAAGTTATATCGGTTATTATTTCAGATGATCCGGTAAATGGATATATCTCTGTTGCACCAAGACTCTTTACTAATTTAAATTGTGTAACTCCTCTAGAGAACATAAACTCCGTAGTTAGATTTGGATATTTTGTAGCTATACGCAATCTATTTCTTTTTTTATCTTTAAATTCAAAAGCTATTTCTTCTAGATCAGGCATTGTCTGTACATCTATCCAGTCATCTGGAATTGCAACCACCAATGTAGCCTCTCCAAAATCGTACTTTTTTTTTACTATCACCTTTTTTTGAATATTAATTTCGCTTTCCATTAATAAATCATATCCAGAAAAACCAATATCTAAAGATCCATCTGCAAGACGTTCTATTATCTCTCTAGCATGCAGATAATTAATAACTATATTTTTTTTTCCTTTGATAAATCCAAATAAGTCTCTCTCACCTCTTTCAGAGAGAATTTTTAGTTTCTTTTTTTTAAAAATATTTAATACTCCAGATCGTAAACGACCTTTACTTGGAATTCCAATTTTTATGATTTTATTACTCATATTTATATTTTACCAGCTCTTCTTGAAATAAATTATTCATTTTACTTATTAAATTTTCATTAAGTAATTTCCTGTAATCATTGTCTTTTCCTAAATTAAAAAATTTTATTTTTTCATCAGAACCTTTTTTTGTTATAGCTTCTGAAAAACCTTTTTCTTCTTCTAGTTTTTTTAAATTATTAAAATCGCAATTATCTATGCATTTTAAAGCTTTTTCTTTTTTAAATTTTTCATCTGATTTAGAAAGTTTATTAATAAAATTAATGACTTGTTTAAGTGTGTTTAGTGCATCGGTTTGTAGATCTTCATATCTTACAGTTAAAACTGGATATAATTTATTATCTACCCAAGATTTCTGATTTAATTTCCAAGAAAAAAGTGCCTGAAAACCTAAAAATCGATCTTTTTCTTTAGAGACAATTCCTCTTTTTTCATCTGTCATAAATTGAAAAGCCTCATCAACAGAAATTTGGTAATGATTTGATAATGAAGAGATTACATTTCTTGGATCTCTTATTATATAAATAACCCCTAACGTATTTTCTTTATTAGTAAATTTATTACCTTGTATTTTACAAAGTGCATTATGAGTTTTAAAAAATTTCAAACCTTTGGATTGATTAATTTTTTCTTGCTCCTTTATCCAATACTTTGAAGTATCGTGAGGCTGGTTGAATTTATCTAAATACTTTCTAAAATATTTGTTACTTGGAAAAGAGTCGATTTTTTCTAAAAGGTCAAAATTAAACTCACCTGTTTCTGAGAAATAATAATTTGCTATTAAAGATCTCAACCAAGTATTTCCACTTTTAGGATATGAAGCTAACCAAATTATCATTTTTTTTCTAAGTTAATAGCAGCTCCAACAGCTGGTATATTTTTTTTAAAGCCAAGATCTTTAATTAAAGAATCGTATCTACCACCTCTAATATTTAATTTCTCAGAATTTGATTTAATATCAATCTTAAATACCAAACCAGTATAATATTCGAGATGTCTTCCAAAAGAAGAATTAAATCTAACATTTAATTTATTAATTTTATTTTTAGTTATTGGAAAATAATCATTCTGAACTCTAAGATTAATTTTGTTTTTTTTAAAAAATAAATTTAACTTTTTAGATGCTTGATTAATTGGACACTCAATTTTTAAGTACTCTTTTAAAATTTTTACGACATTACTCCCTTTTTTTGTTCTTCTTGGATCTTTAATTTTTGTGTCAAATCTCAATAATATTTCTTCTATTGATCTTCCGGCAACTTCTTTTTTTTGGTTTCCATTTATCATCTTAGAATATTTTTTTTTGTCTATTTCAACAATTGTTGGATCAATGTCAGAGTTGGTCTCCAGTCGCTTTAGTAAATCATTAAAATATTTTTCTCTCCAAAAATGACGTTGTAATCTTAATTTCCATCTTGCCGGACAATCCAATTTATCTAATAAAAGCCTAAAAATTTCTATGTTACCTATTACTAAATTTCCACTATTATATTTAATTTTTGATAATGCTTTTAGTGAAGTTTCTATTATTTTTTTATCATCTTTTTTTTCAGTAAAAGATCCCAATATTTCAAAACCAATTTGATTTCTGATAACAGAATCTTTTTTATTTAATCCTTTTCTAAATGCTTGACCACTATAGAAAATTTTTTCACTAGTTTTCTTATTATTATTTAAATATCTAACACAAGATGCAATTGTTAAATCAGGTCTTAAACAAAGTTCATTTCCCAATTGATCATTGAAAGAAAATATAAATCTTTTGAAACTTTCTCCTGACCTTTCCAATATTAAATTCGTGTCAATTACTGTATCAAGATCAATATATTTATATCCATTTGACTTAATAATTTTTAAAATATTCTCAGATAAGTTTTTTGATTTCATCAATCAGGT
Source organism: Pelagibacteraceae bacterium GOM-A1 (assembly GCA_001704065.1). Classification (GTDB taxonomy): domain Bacteria; phylum Pseudomonadota; class Alphaproteobacteria; order Pelagibacterales; family Pelagibacteraceae; genus Pelagibacter. Next base: position 25,892 of record LHBX01000043.1, read on the forward strand.
TCTCCTTGTCACAGGTAATTTGAGTATTTTCAGATTTTTTCCACTCTTCTCTAGATAAATTTTTTGATGTTTCATTTAAGTTTGAGTTTAATTTTTTTATAGTAATTTTATTATTTTTAAATTCATCTTCCCCACAAAGAATTACCGCTGGTGCACTCCTTTTATCAGCATATTTTAATTGAGATTTCAAACCTGAATCTCCTAGATAAATTTCGGATCTTATATTTTGATTTCTAAGTTGTGATAACAATTCATAATAATTAGAGAGATATTTTTTATCTAAAACACATATTATTATTGGTGAATAATTTTTAACCTCGATTTTATTTAACTGAACTAATGCGTATAGCAAACGATCAAGACCTATGGAAACACCTGTTGCAGATAAGTCTACTTTTTTGAATCTTGAAACTAAAGAATTATATCTTCCACCTCCACCAACTGAGCCAAACTCCACCTCTTGGTTTTTTTGATTTTTGACTTTAAATGTTAAATTTGCCTCAAATATTGGGCCATCATAATATTCAAGTCCTCTAATAACTTCAGGAGAGAAAATTATTTGATCAAAATTAGATGAATAATTTATTCCATCTAATACTTTATTTAATTCATCAACACCATCTTCAACTAATTTGTTTGGTATGGCTGACTTAATTTCATCTAAAGATTTCATATTTATAAAACTAACTATTTCTTCTGCCTGATAATCAGATAGGTTTGCTCCAACAGTTTTATCACCAGATTTGTCTTCACGTCCTATTGTAAGCAATTGTTTAACACCATCAGTTCCAACTCTATCAAGTTTATCTATGGCTCTCAAAACAGTAAGTTGCTGTTTGCTTTCTGAAATTTTTAAATTTTCAATAAGTCCTTGAATTAATTTTCTATTACTTAATTTGATTTGATATTGATTTTTTTCTAAACCACAGAAATTTAATGTGTCAGCTAAAAGATTGCACATCTCAGCATCTGCTAAAAGATTATTAGATCCAATAATGTCACAATCAGCTTGAGTAAACTCTCTAAATCTTCCGGGTCCAGGTTTCTCATTTCGCCATACATTACCAATTTGAAATCTTTTAAAAGGATTTGAGATATTTAAATAATTTTGAGACACATATCTTGCTAATGGTGCAGTTAAATCATAACGTAAAGATATCCAACTATCATTTTCTTCTTGGAAACCAAATACACCAGAACTTGGCCTATCTTCATCTGGTAAAAATTTTCCTATATTTTCTGAGATTTCAAAACTAGGAGTTTCTAACTTAGAAAAACCAAACTTTAAAAAATTTTTTTCAATCTTAGCAATTAAATTTTCTTTTAATGCTAATTCGTTACCGTATCTATCAACAAAACCCGAGGGAGGATTAGCTGACAATTTTTTTTCTTTATTCATTTTTTGGTACACGGGGACAGATTCGAACTGTCGACCTTCGGTTCCACAAACCGCTGCTCTAACCAACTGAGCTACCCGTGCTCCTTTTTATGTTTTATACTAAATGTGGATAAAATAAAATTTATAAATAATTAAATAGCTAGCTTGCAGCCAGCATGAAAATGATGTCTGTGTGTTTCTTTTTTTATAGTAAATATTTTAGTCATTACTGTGTTAGTAGCATTTTTATTTTGAATTACAAGTAAGAAAGGACTTTGTGCAGGAATAGGAATATATTTTAATATATCCTATCCCTATACAAATATTTTTGATGAATTAAATTTTATTAACCTAATTTTTTCAAATTTACAGCGCTCGGACCTTTTTCGCCGTCTTGAATTTCGAATTCTATAGCATCGTTTTCATTCAAAAATCTTAGTCCGGCTTCTCTAACCGCACTCGCATGAACGAAACAATCTTTTTCTCCGTCTTCTCTTTCAATAAAACCGTAGCCCTTCTTTCCATTGAACCACTTTACTTTGCCTTTTAATGTACTCATACTTTAGTTACTCTTTCTTTGTTATTATATAATTAGCTATAAATAGCTGAAGGATAGGTATTAGATTTTAATTTTGAATGCAAGCATAATGATGGATATTAATACCACATGTGTATGGTGGCTTCGGCGGGACTCGAACCAGCGACACAAGCCTTTTCAGGGCTCTGCTCTACCAACTGAGCTACGAAGCCATTTTAAGATCTAAAAATTATACGACCTTTTGAAAGATCATATTGAGAAACTTCTAACTTTACTCTATCACCTTGTAAAACACGAATACGATTTTTTCTTAATTTTCCTGCAGTGTGAGCGGTAATGTTGTGACCATTATCAAGCTTAACTCTAAACATTGCATTAGGAAGAAGATCAGTTACTACACCTTCAAACTCCAACGTATCTTGTTTACCCAAATTATTATCTCCTTATTCTTGATCTTATACTTAAAGCATGTCCATATAATTCTTCATACTCAGCGAGATATGTAGCGGATTCTCCTATTTTCTCAACACCTTTTTTAGATAGAGTTATATAGCTAATTTTTTTATAAAATTCGTTTACGTTCAATCCTGATGCAAACTTTGCTGAACCAAAAGTTGGTAAGACATGATTTGTACCAGCATTATAGTCCGTGACTGCCATAGGAGAATATTTACCAATACAGACACTTCCTACATTAGTAATCTTATGAATTATATTGTTTGGTTTTAAAATATTAATTTCTAAATGTTCTGGAGCTATTTCATTTATGGAATTAATTATATCTGAATTTTTTTTTGCAAAAATTACTAAACCATTATTTTTTAAACTTTTTAAAGCTATTGATCTTCTTGGTATTTTTTTTATTTTTTCTTTAATTCTTTTTTGAAATTCTTTTATTAATTTTAAATTCTTTGAAATAAGAATACACTGTGAATTTTCATCATGCTCTGCTTGACCTATCATTGATGTGAGTACATCTTCTATTCTGGTTTTATTATCTGCTAGAATTGTTATTTCTGAAGGACCAGCTACCATAGACTCTATACCAACCTGGCCGAATAATTCTTTTTTAGCTGCAGCAACGAAAATATTTCCAGGTCCAACAATTTTATTAACTTTTTGAATATAGGCTAAACTTGCAATAGCCTGTGCACCGCCCATTGAATATATTTCATTAATTCCAACTTTCTGAGCAGCATATAAAACAGCAGGATTTAATTTTCCATTGAGTTTGGGGTTGGCCAAAACAATTCTTTTAACACCAGCAATCCTGGCAGGTATAGAATTCATAAGCAATGTTGAGGGTAAATTTGCAGGAACATAAATTCCTACTGACTGTAATGGAACATATTTATAAGCTAGCTTATTGTTATATTTATCTTTATAAAAAATATTTTCTTTTTGCTGTTTTTTATGAAAATTAAAAATTCTATTATATGCTAAATCAATTGATTGTTTTATTTTTTTATCTAAAGATTTAATTGAATTCTTTAGCTCATCATCTCTAATTTTTATCGAATTGTTATTGCTAAATTTTTTTTCGTATTTCAATAATGCTTTATTCTTGTTTACTTTCACGTCTTTTAGAATTCTTTTTACTATAGTTGTATCAATATTTTTTCCAGATCTCCTTAAATCCAAAAAGTTTATTAATTTTGTTTGATAATTTTTGCTTTTAGCATCTAAAAACTTAATCATTTTTAATTTTTTGATCCTCCAATGTTACATCAATAACTTCTGTGGAAAGTGTTATAATTCCATTTTTTGAAAATAACAGAACTATTTCGAAATTTTCTTTTTTTTTAAAAATATCAATTGCAAGTAACTCTAAAATTAAATCTGCATTGGACTGGTTAATGTTTTTAGACTTCGAACTTTCAATAAATTCAAATTTTACAACACTATTAATAGGTTTACCACTATCTGCATCTTTATCAGTTCTTGTAACAGAAAGTAAAAATATTTTCGTTGAAGGCAAATATTTTATATCAGAAATTTTGACTTTAGAATCTGCACATATTGCTGATATAATTCGTAGGTCATCTGGAGATTGAGCAATTACTTTCTTTAAAAAATTATTCACTAAGATATTCTTTTAATTTTAACCCCAATTTTTTTTAATTTATTTTCAATTTTCTCATAACCTCGATCTAAATGATAAACTCTATTTATAATAGATGTTCCTTTCGAAATAAAAGCTGCTAAAACCAAAGCTACTGATGCCCTTAAATCACTAGACATTAACTCAGCTCCCTCTAGATTATTAGTTCCTTCAATAATTGCCTTGTTTCCTTTAATATTTATTTTTGCACCTAATCTTTTTAATTCTGGAACATGCATAAATCTGTTTTCAAATATATTTTCTTCAATTGTGCTTTTTCCATTTGCTCTAGTTAATAATACCATAATTTGAGCCTGCAAATCGGTGGGGAAGTTTGGATATTCTCCAGTTTTTAAAAAATCTAAACTTCTAATTTTTTTTGGTCCCATAATTTGAATCGTATTTTTTGTGGTTTTAATCTTTGCGCCAATTTTTTTAAGTAAATTTATCTCTGTATTAATAACTTTTGGCTCAAAGTTTTTAATTTTTAAGTTCCCGCCATTTAAACATGCAGCAACACAAAAAGTGCCTGCTTCAATTCTATCATTCATGATTGAGTAAGTTATGCTTTTTAAAGTTTTAACACCCTCTATTTTTAAAGTTCTTTTACCGATCCATTTAATCTTAGCACCAGCTGTTTTTAAAAAATTTACCAGATCCTTGATCTCAGGTTCTATAGCACAATTCTTTATTGTTGTTATTCCTTTTGCAAGACAAGCAGCAAGAATTAAATTTTCAGTAGCTCCAACAGATATTTTTGAAAATCTTATTTCTGATCCAACTAATCCCTCTTGAGCTTTCGCATTAACATATCCTTTTTGAATTTGAATTTTAGCACCTAACTTTGATATAGCTTTTAAATGTATATCTATTGGTCTTACTCCTATACTGCAACCACCTGGACTACTTACTTTTGCTTTTTTATTTTTTGCCAACAAAGGGCCAAGAACTAAAATTCCTGCTCTCATTGTTTTAACGAGAGAATAAGGCGCAAAAAATTTATTTTTTTTCCCTTTTGAAATTGTCGCGATTTTTTTATTATTTTTAAAGCTAATTTTCTTTCCTAACGATTTTAATAAATTTAGCATTGTATCTATATCTTTAACTCGTGGAAGATTTTTGATTGTTACATTTTTGTCAAAAAGTAAAGTTGCAGCGAGTATTGGTAGAGCAGCATTTTTACTGCCAGAAATTATTACTTCTCCTCTGATCTTGGAGGGACCATTTATTTTAAATTTGTCCATTTTAAATTTTGGGAAGCGTTACCCCTTTTTGGCCCATATATTTTCCATTTCTGTCAGCATATGAAACTTCGGGTTTCTCATTCCCTTTTAAAAATATAAATTGAGCCACACCCTCATTTGCATATATTTTGGCTGGTAATGGAGTTGTGTTAGAAAATTCAAGAGTCACATGTCCTTCCCAACCTGGTTCCAAGGGTGTTACATTAACAATTATTCCACATCTTGCATAAGTGGACTTACCTAAACAAATAACCAAGATATCGCTAGGAATTTTAAAATATTCGACTGTTCTTGCTAAAACAAACGAGTTTGGTGGAATAATACATTCATCAGATTCTTTTGTTACAAAATTTGTTGGTTTAAAATTTTTTGGATCTACAATTTCAGAGTTAACATTAGTAAATATTTTAAACTCATTAGATACTCTCGCATCGTACCCGTATGAAGAAACGCCAAATGAAATTTTTCCCTCCCTTATTTGTTTATCTTCAAATGGTGAAATCATTGCTTGTTCTTTTGCCATTTTGATTATCCACTTGTCTGATTGCACTGACATTTATTTATTTTTTTTTATTTTTTCTTTGAAAAATTTTTCTTTTTCTTAAGTTTTTACGCAAAGCTTGTTCTAGTTTAGCTTTTTTATCCTTCTTCCTGTCCATCTTGATTACTTTTTGTCTGGATTGGTAAGGTGATCCAAAGTTATTATTTGATCGATTGGTATTGTTTTATCCTCTGGCTTTTTGGGGTCACCTTGTTTAGCTATTTTTTTTGCTCTTTTTTCAGCAAGCTTTTTTTCTCTTTTAGCCTGCTTCTCCATAGCCTTAGCTCCTCTTGTGGATTTATAATCGTAGTGAATTCCCATATCATTTACCAAAGTTAGATATAACTGATTTTATTAAAAAATTAAGGCAATTATTTGAAAAAAACAATTTTATACACTAATTATATTTAAAAAATGCCCTCATAGTTAAATGGTATAACACATCCATGGTAAGGATGAGTTTCCAGTTCAATTCTGGGTGAGGGCACCAGTTATTTATAGAATTTTTTTCTGATTATAAATCCGACTAAAACCAGGATTATCATACCAATTACTGGTACAAAAATATCTGGAGTTAAAATTATATCAAATACGCTTGGAAGTTCTTGATTGTTTTCAATTACTTTATTTAGACCTGCGCCAAGAGAGACTCCAACAAATAACTGGGGTGTCATTCCAATAACAGATCCGAAAAAGAAATTGCTAATCTTAACATTAAATAATGTTGGCAAAATGTTTGAAATAAAAAAAGGTATTCCACCAACAAATCTATATATCAGAAAAAAAGTAAATTCATTTTTTTTAAATTTTTCAGTAAGATTAGAAAACTTTGATGAAAATTTTTTTTTAATTAAATCTTTGAAAAAATAATTTGCACAAATATATAAAAGTGTTGCACCAATAGATAAACCAAATACTATAAGGATTGTCCCTATCCATTTTCCAAAAACAAATCCTCCAACTAAAAAAACTGGAGAACCAAATCCTAAAAGCAATACCCAAATAATCACTCCAATAAAAAATAATAAGCTAGCAATTAAAAGATTGGAATTTTTGATATCATTAAGTTTATCTCTATTATTTTTTATTAGTTCAAAACTTGAAAAGTCATCGAACGAGAAATAGCTAAAAAAAAGCAACAAAAAGCCAGTAACTATGGAAAGATATACAATACCGAGAATTATTTTTAATTTATTTTCATTTTCCATTTTGTTCTAATTTATTAAAAATCGCTGTACTTATATACATTTAATTGTATAACTACCGAAATTTAACAAAAAAGAAGCCTTAATATGAAACGTACATATCAACCTAGTAAAAAAGTGAGAAAAAGAAGGCATGGTTTTAGGTCTAAAATGAAGACTAAAGGTGGAAGAAAACTAATTAGAAGAAGAAGAAGCAAGGGTAGAAAAAAACTCACTGTTTAATGCAGGTTAAATTAAAAAGTTTATCCAAAAATGAAGATTTTAAATTTGTTTTAAATGGTAAAAAAATTTCAAATAAATACTCAACAATTTTTTACAGGAGATTAAAAAATAAAAGTAATAGATATTTTAATATAAGTTTTATTACAAAAAAAAAGATTGGTACAGCTGTTATAAGAAATAAAATTAAAAGAAGATTAAGAAATATGATGAATGAAGCTCTAAAAAAAATTAAAATTAATCTTAATTATAGTTATTTATTAATTGCTAGAAAATCTGTTTTAGAAGATGAGTACAATTTTATCAAAATAAAACTTTTTAGTGAGTTAAAAAAAATTAGATAGTTATGATTAAAAAGGGATTAATATATTTAATAAAATTTTATAAATATTTCATTTCACCAGTTTTGGGTAATAATTGCAGATATCTTCCAACTTGTTCAGAGTATTTTATTGATAGTTTAAATGAACATGGTGTTTTGAAAGGTTGTTATAAAGGTATCAAAAGAATTTTATCTTGTCATCCTATAAAATTATTGGGAGGAGGACATGGGTATGACCCGGTAAAAAAGAAGAATATTAAATAATGGACACAAGAAACGTAATAGCAGCAATTTCATTAAGTGCAGCAGTAATAATTCTCTATGGATTATTTTTCGCTCCGCCAAGTCCTGATCCAAAGCAGGTAACTAATAATGATCAAAATAAGAACAATCTTCAACTAAGCGAGGCACCAAAAATAGAGCAAAATATTGAGAATAATAAAATTTCCAGATCAGAAGCAATTAACAAAGTTGAAAGGATACTTTTTGAAAATGAGAATATTAAAGGTTCTATTTCTCTAGAGGGATCTCTAATCGATGACCTAATTTTTAAGAAATACACTGAAACTTTGGACTCTGATGAAAATGTGGTTTTGCTTAATCCCAAAGAGTCTGAAAATGGTTATTATATAGAAACAGGTTGGGCTATAAATAATAAAAATATCGAAGTTCCTAATTCAAACACAAAATGGGAAGTTATTGGCAATAAATTACTAACACCGAACAGTCCGGTTAAATTAGTATGGAATAATAAGCAGAATATAACATTTGAGAAAGAAATAAGCATAGATGATAAATTTTTATTTACTGTTAACCAAAAAATTACCAATAATACTCAAAATACTTATAACTTTTATCCCTACGGACAGATTATTAGAAACCTAGCTCCTGATGTAACTGATTTTTATATATTACACGAAGGTTTATTAGGTGTTTTTGATGATAATCTTGTTGAGGAAGATTACGATGACATAAAAGACAAAAAGTACTCTGTAAATGCTAACAAAGGATGGATGGGTATTACAGATAAATATTGGATAACAAGTTTAATCCCAGAAAGTAATAAAAGTTTTAGATCAGATTTCGATTATAAAAATAAATTTAAAGCTAACTTCATAGAGACTGCTGCAACAGAAGTCAGGGCTAATGAAAGCAAAACTAATCAGGTAAAAGTGATTATTGCGGCGAAAGAAGTGGATGTTGTTGATGGTTATGCGGAAAAACTAAATATTAATAAATTTGATTTAGCAATTGATTGGGGTTTCCTATATTTTTTAACAAAACCAATATTTTTGATATCCGATTATTTCTTTAAATTAACCGGTAACTATGGAATTGCAATTATACTAATAACCGCTTGTATAAGAATATTATTTTTTCCTCTCGCTAACTACTCATTTAGATCAATGGCAAAAATGAAAGTTCTTCAACCTGAAATGGTTAGGCTTAAAGAACTTCATAAGGAGGATAAAATGAAGTTACAGCAAGAAATGATGGCTCTTTACAAAAGAGAGAAGGTGAATCCTGTAAGTGGGTGTTTACCTATTTTAATTCAAATACCATTCTTTTTTGCAATTTATAAAATGTTGTTTGTTACAATTGAAATGAGACATCAGCCTTTTTTTGGTTGGATACATGATCTAAGTGAAAGAGATCCAACAAGTTTATTTAATCTATTTGGTTTGTTACCATATGATGTTCCATCATTTTTAATTATTGGCGCTTGGCCAGTAGCGATGGGTGTAACAATGTGGATGCAACAAAAACTTAATCCAACACCACCAGATCCGATTCAACAAAAAATATTTATGTTTTTTCCTGTATTCTTAACAGTTATACTTGCACCTTTTCCATCAGGATTAGTTATATATTGGACAATTAATAACGTGCTTACAATGGCACAACAATATGTAATTATGAAGAGAACTTCAGTTAAAACAGTTTAATTGATGGAATTAGATAAGATTATTCCAAAAGATGGACCGAATATTAACGAGGTTGAAAAATATATAAACAAATACCAGTCTGAGGTTATAGTAATTAAATGTGGTGGATCTGTTTTATTAGATAAAAAACTATTTAATCAGTTCATAGAAGATATTTCAGTAATAAACAAAATTGGTTTATCAGCAATAGTAGTTCATGGTGGAGGTAAAAATATTAAAAAAAAATTAGATGAAAATAATATTGAAACAAGATTTGTCAAAGGACTTAGGGTTTCAGACGAAAAAACAATAAGATATATAGAAGAGGCTTTAGTAGAGCTTAATTTAGAGATTTTACATGAATTAAAATCTAAAAACACTAATGTTTGTTCAATATCACCTAAAGAAAATAATGTAATTAATATTATTCCAGAAAGTGAAGAATTGGGATATGTCGGGAAACCAAAAAAAATTAATAAAGAGAAAATATTAAATTTTATTAATAATAAACAAATTCCAATTGTTGTCCCTTTAGGATTGGGTGATGATGGCAGAATTTATAATATTAATGCAGATGTTGCTGCAGGTTCAATTGCAAAAGAGATCGATGCCAGACGTCTTCTTTTGATGACAGATGTTGAAGGAGTTCTTGATGAAAATCAAAAACTTATATCTGAAATTAATCTCAATAAAGCCAATGAAATGTTAAAAAATAATACTATTTCTGGAGGCATGATACCAAAAATAAACACTTGTTTAGATGCAATATCTAATGGTGTTAGAGGTGTTGTTATTGTCGATGGGAGAAAACCACATTCAATACTATTTGAATTATTTTCTGATAAGGGCGCAGGAACATTAATAAGAAAATGAATAATTTAAAAAATATAAAGAATATTTTGTTCGACTGTGATGGTGTTTTATATAATGATTTAGAAGCAGTTTTTGGCCAAGTTAGTAAGAGAATGACAAAATATATTTCGAATAAACTTAACTTAGACCTTACAAAAGCTAAAGAATTACAAAGGGATTATTTTCATAAATATAACACAAGTTTAAATGGATTAATGATACATCATGATATACCGCCAGAAGAATTCTTGGAGTATGTTCATGATATTGATCTTTCATTTATGGAAAAAGATCTTGTTTTAAGAAATGAGCTTGAAAAGATAAATTTAAATAAATTCGTATTCACAAACGGAAGTAGAGCACACGTAAAAAATATAGTTAAAACTCTTGGTATAGAAGACCAATTTAAAGATATATTTGATATAGTAGACGCAAAATATCACCCAAAGCCTGAGGCCAAAACTTTTGATCTTATGGTTGATAAATTTAAGATTAATCCAAAAGAAACTCTTTATATTGAGGATATAGCTAAAAATTTATCAATAGGTAAAGAGCGGGGGACTATAACAGCTTGGCTTATCAATAATGAATATTGGGGTAAAAAAGAGTCTGATAAAGATTACATCGACTATAAAATCGAAAATCTCTCTTTATTTTTAAAAGAAATAAGGTTATTAAAAAACTCATAAAATTATGAGTGTTGAAAAAATTATAAATGAAGCTTGGGAAAATAAAGACCTAGTAAACCAAAATTCAGATAAATCTTTAAAGGATGCTGTTAATCAAATTATTAATAATCTAGACAGTGGAAAAGCAAGAGTAGCTGAAAAGATCAATGGTGAATGGGTTACTCATCAACATCTAAAAAAAGCTATCATGTTAAGTTTTCGAATGCATGGAATGGATATCATGGCGGGACCATATTCAACATGGAGAGATAAGAGTCACTTATTAAAAGGCAAAACTGCTGGCTGGACGAATGAAGATTTTGAAAAAGCTGGGTTCAGAATGGTCCCTAACACAGCAGCAAGACGTGGTTCCTTTGTTGCAAAAAATGCTGTTCTTATGCCATGTTATGTAAATATTGGAGCGTACATAGACGAAGGTACTATGATGGATACATTCAGTCGTGCAGGAAGTTGTTGTCAGATTGGAAAAAATTGTCATATCTCAGCCGGAACTGGAGTTGGTGGAGTATTAGAACCAGCCCAAGCATTACCAACAATTATTGAAGATAATGTTTTCTTAGGAGCAATGTCAGAAGTAGTAGAAGGTGTAATAGTTGGAGAAGGCTCTGTTTTAAGTATGGGAATGTATATTGGGCAATCAACAAAAATTGTTAATAGAAAAACTGGTGAAATAACTTATGGAAAAATTCCACCATACTCAGTAGTAGTTCCAGGATCCTTGCCAGATAAAAACAATCCACAAGCACCATCTTTATATTGTGCAGTAATAATTAAACAAGTTGATGAAAAAACTAGATCAAAGACATCTGTTAATGATCTTTTAAGAGAATAAACTTATGAAAACTTATAATGAACTAAAGTTAGCTCAGGAGCTAATAAAATTTCAAACCATTAAAACTGAAGATAAAGGGATTATGAAGTTTCTTTCAAAGAAACTTTCCTCATTAGGTTTTAAATGTCAGATAATAAAATCAAAAGGCACAGGTGCTAAACCTGCATTAAATTTATATGCAAAATTTGGTAAATCAAAACCTAACATTAATTATTTGGGTCACACAGATGTTGTTGCTAACCTTAATAATTGGGAGTTTCCGCCATTTAAAGCATTAGTAAAAAAAGGATATTTATATGGCAGAGGATCTCAAGACATGAAGGGTAGTGTAGCGTGTTGGATAAGTGCTGTAAGTGATTTTATTAAAGATAAAAAATTTAAAGGTTCTATATCAATAATAATTACAGCTGATGAAGAAACTACAGGTCATGGTTGTCCAGCAGTTATGAAATATTTAAAGAAAAAAAAAGAAAAAATTGACTTTTCAATAGTAGGCGAACCGTCTTCAAATAAATCAGTTGGGGATGAAATCAGGATTGGAAGAAGAGGTTCTATGAATGCAACAGTAATAGTGTATGGAAAAAGTGGGCACTCTGCATTTTATGGGACATATATAAATCCATGTACTGCTCTTGCTAAAATAATATCTAAACTGAAAAGTGTTCCGCTAGACAAAGGAACAAAGTATATGCCACCATCAAATTTAGAATTTACAAAAATGAATGTAGATAATATATCTGAAAATGTAGTCCCGCAATCTGCAAGTGCTAAATTTAATGTTAGGTTTAATTCATCTTATAAATCTACATCTTTGAAAAAAAAACTTAGTAAAATTATTAATGCAGTTGCAAAAAAAGAAAATTGCAAAACAAAAATAGAATATAAAGTAAGTGGAGAAGCATTTTACACAGTACCAAATAAAGAAATTTATATGGTAAAAAAAGTTGTAAAAAAAGTTACAGGGAACAATGCAAAATTAAATTGTAGAGGTGGCACAAGTGACAGCAGATTTTTAGGTTCGATACCACGTCTTGAGCTGGGGTTAAGAAATAATACTATTCATATGGTTAACGAGAGAACATCGATATCAGATTTAAAAAAGTTAACTAAAATTTATAAGAATATCTTACACAATTATTTCACTTGAGAACTGCAATTATAACATCCGAATCTTCAGAAAAACATATAACAGGCGATGGTCATCCAGAGCAACCGAAGAGAGTGGTTTCAATAATTGATACTTTAAAAAAAAATAAAGAACTGCTTTGGGATAAGCCAGATGTTGTTCCTAATGATATTCTTAATATGACTCATTCTGAAGATTATATTAACAATTTAAATAACTCATTTCCTAAAAGTGGCTTAAATTTTTTAGATGGTGATACAGTTGTATCGCCTGGAAGTAAGGATGCAGTATTTCAAGCTGCAGGATCAGCTATAAGTGCAATAGACGGAATTGAGAGCAAAAAATATAAAAATGCTTTTTGCGTTGTAAGACCACCAGGACACCATGCTGAAAAAAACAAATCAATGGGTTTTTGCTGTATTTCTAATGCAGGTGTTGCAGTTAATTATTTAATAAAAAAATATAAGTATAAAAGAATTGCATGTGTAGATTTTGATGTTCATTGGGGAAATGGAAATTATGATGTAATGTATGATAATAAAAATTCACTTTATATATCAACACATCAATATCCATTCTATCCAGGTGGTGGCTCAGAAAAAGACAAGGGAAAGTATAATAATTCTCTTAATATACCTCTTCCTGCTGGCACAAATTCTGAGGAGTATTTTAATGCTTATGATAGAGTTTTAGATAGGTTAATTGAATATAAGCCTGATTACCTAATCTTTTCTGCTGGCTTTGATGCTCACAAGAATGATCCATTAGCTCAATTTGAACTTTCATCCAAAGATTTTTATGAAATAACAAGAAGAACACTAAAAGCCACTAATAAATTTACTAACGGGAAAGTGGTATCTTTATTAGAAGGTGGATACGACCTAAAAGCACTTGCTGAAAGCGCTAATTATCATGTAAATGCATTAATCGAGTCGGAAAATACATAATCATGAAACTATATAAACAAAAAACATCAAATATTGATAACAGGGGACTGTTTGCATCTAAAAATATAAAAAAAGGAACTAAGATTATTTACTACACAGGTAAAATAATTACAAAAAAACAGACCGAAAATAATCCAAAATTTGATAATGATAAAGCGATTTATCTTTTTAACTTAAATAATAGATATGATTTAGACGGTGATTTTGCTTACAATACTGCAAGACTTATTAATCACTCTTGTGATCCAAACTGTGAAGTTGAGGGCAAAGGTTTAAAATTATGGATTAGTTCTATTAAAGATATAAATAAAAATGAGGAACTAACTTATGATTATGGGTTTAGTTTTGATGAAAACTATAAGGATTTTCCTTGTAAGTGTGGCTCCAAAAATTGTTGTGGTTACATAGTTAGAGAGGGATCAAGATGGAGAATAAAAAAGAAAAAAAAGAAATCTAATAAATAATTTTCTCAAGATATAAACCATGTGCAGGGGCAATAGGAGCACAATTTTTTCTATATTTTGATTTAAATACACTGGTAAATTTTTTTAAGTTCCATTTTTTTTCACCAAGGTATTTGAGTGAACCAACCATGGATCTAACTTGACTCTTAAGAAATGATTTTGACACAAATTGAATTTTTATAACATTTTTAACTCTGGTTATTTTTACTTTTTTCATGGTTCTTACCGGACTTTTTGCAGCACAATTAGATGCTCTAAAAGTTGAAAAATCATGAGTTCCAATTAATTTTTTTGCTCCTTTTTTCATCAATTCAACATCAATTTTTTTTTTAATATGCCACTCTCTGTTAAAATTGATAACTGAAGGAGAAGCATCATTTCTAATTAAGTACGTATACCGTCTTTCTTTTGCAGAATATCTCGAATGAAAAAGTTTATTTTTTTTCTTTATTTTTAAAATAGATATTTTTTTTTTATTTAAAAAGAAGTTTAGTGAATTCAATAGTTTATCTTTTTGAATAATTTTGTTTGTAGTATCAAAGTGAGCTGATTGCTCTTTAGCATGAACTCCTGTATCTGTTCGTCCAGACCCGTAAATTTTTATTTTTTCTTTTAATAGTTTAGATAAGACAATCTCAATATTTTCCTGGATTGACTTACCTTTTTTTTGAATTTGCCAACCATTGTATAAAGTGCCTTCGTATTCTATTAGAATCTGATATCTATTCACTTGTAATTATTGTTCCTTTTCTAACCTTATTCCCTAATAAAAATTCTTTTATTAATTGAGGACTCTTGCCCTCTTTTTGTATCTCAATAATATTTATTGAATTTTCACCACATGCTATTGTCATTTGTTCATCGATTACTTCACCAATTTTTGCTGACTGCTTGTTTATTTTGGCTTTTAATATTTTATGTCTTTTGTTGTTAAGCTCAAACCATGCACCAGGTTTTGGATATAATCCATTTATTTGAGCAATTATTTTACGAGCACTATTATTCCAATCTATCTTTCCCTCTATTTTTTGAATTTTCTTTGCGTATGTAGCTTTTGCATGATCTTGCTCTTTAAATATTGCCTCTCCGTCTAAAACTTTTAGCATATTTTCTAAAATTTTTTCTGTACTCAAATAGGATAATTTTTCTGATAAAATTTCTGCGTTATCTTGATCAAGAATATCTATTGAATATTTATTACATACTGGTCCACAATCTAATTTTTCATCAATTTTCATAAATGATATACCAGTTTTTTTTTCATTGTTTAAAATCGATCTTTGGATTGGTGCCGCACCTCTCCATTTTGGTAATAATGAAGCATGAATATTCAAAAAACCTTTTTTACTCAAATCAAGAATTTTTTTTGGAATTAATTGTCCATATGCAACAACAATTACAAGATCTAAATTTAATTCTTTAAGATATTCAAATTCTTCATCGATTTTTTTTGGAGTTTTAACTTCTAGATTAAGTTCCTCTGCACATATATGAATAGATGATTTCGTAAACTTTTGACCTCTATTTGATTTACTTGGAGGCTGAGTAAATACACAGTTAATTTTATATTTTTGATTAATTTTTTTTAGGATAGGCACAGCAAACTGCGGTGTGCCCATGAATACAATATTTGACATTTAAACAACAACTCTATTAGAAGTTTTTTGTTTAGACAATTTTTTTATTATTAAATCTTTTTTGATTTTAGATAAATAATCAATTATTAGTTTTCCATCTAGGTGATTTATTTCATGTTGTAAACATGTTGAGAGTAATCCATCGCATTCCATTTCTTTCTTATCACCATTTTCATCTATATAAGATACGGTACAAATTTCTGGTCTCTCTATCTCAATAAAGGTATTAGGTATTGATAAACAACCTTCCTCATATGTAGACATTTTTTCACTTAAAGTTTTTATTTGTGGATTAATAAAGCATAAAGGTTCTTTTTCATTTTCATTTTTTGAGACATCTAAAACAACTACTCTTTTAAGTATTCCAACTTGAACAGCTGCCAAACCTATACCATTGTGATGGTACATAGTTTCAAATAAATCTTTTATGAGTTTTTTTTCATTAACATCAACTTTATTTAAAGGCTCAGATTTTTTTCTAAGAATATCATCAGGTACTGTGATTAGCTCTTTTACTGACATAGTTTATTTATTGTTTAGACTTTTAAAGGCAAGACTTCTATTAGAATTTCGTTCCTTAAATCTACATTTTTTAGCTCATTCATAGTTGAAACTAATAAATTCACAGTGTTTATATCTAGATCTTCAAGGTTACTTTCACCAACAATATCTACTATTTTAATTAATAATAAGCCTAACTCTCCATTCGATAGCATTTGTTTTATATCAGAGGAAAATTGATAGTTGTATTCATAAAGGTTTGCGTATTTTTTATCTATTTTTACTCCATCTGATTTGAGCGATTCAATAAGAATCATATCTTTTGTTGAAAAAACATATTTTTTGTTTCTTTTAATTTTTTTTAAAATATCGTTTGTTTCCTTTTCAGCTTTAGGCAAACTAGTTTTATTTAAAAAGTAATTTAATAATTTAGACTGATGTATTTTTTTATTATTAAATTTTATCTTTCTCTCCTTTTTTAACTTGTTGTCGGTATGATTTTCATAAAAGGTAGTAAAATTCGAGGGAACATCATCTTTTTTTATTTTTTTTAATATTACTTTGATTTCATTATCAAACGCATTATCTAATTTTTTTTTTTGGAAAGATTTATATAATTCAGAAGCCATACTTAATCTTTGCTCGATATCAACAGATAAAAGTAATCTTTGATATAATAAAGCTCTGCCCTCATAATCTGGAAGTAGTTTATAAGCATCTTTGGCATTTAATAGTTGTGTTATGTTAAATTGAAATTTTTTATATGTATCTAGTAGTTCTCTCTCGTCAAATACACTTTCGTGAGTTGCTCTTTCTAATAATCTTAAATCTTCTGGATTTTCAATATCAAAGGAATTTGCATTTTTAAGAATATTTGATGACGACAAATAACTCCAGATATATCTAGGTGAGTCCATTTTTGGCTCATAATTAAAATCATTATTTGTTTTATGAGATAAGTGAAAATATAAAATATTTTCGTCTGAAATTATTTCATCTTTGCTAGCGTAACCCATTAATATATTAAATTTATTTTCAAAAAAAGTGTCTATCTCATCCAACTCTTTTGACAAATCGAAAAGTAGTTGTGCTTGTTCTTTTTTATCTTCTAGAATTAAACAATAAATTTTAAAATTATTTAGATACTTATCAGTAATAGCACCACTAATATTGAATATTTCACATGCTTTTTTTACTTCTGAGTTTGAAAGAAAATATTCTGAATAAAATTTAATCAATTTATTTTTATTTGAAACTTCAGAGTTATTAATTAAAAATTCTTTAATTAATTCAAAATCTTTTTTGTTTATTAAATGATTGAATTTAAACTCTAAAAATTCCTCTTCAGTAATATTATTTGTAGGAATATATGAATTTGTTAGTAAAGCTATATCTAATATTTTTTTTGAAAATTCAGATAAATTTCTATTTAAATTTTTATTTAGTATACTTTTAATTATCTCACCATCACTGTTCGACCACATGTCAATTTTTAAGCCATTCTGCGCAGGATCATACAATCCAGCTAATTTTATAGCAGATGACTCGATTTCTTCGTTTATCACTATCTCAGAACTAGATTGAACTGATAATGTTGTATTAGTATTTAGATTATTACTTACGTTTATGTTTGAGGTTGAATTTTCTTTGTTAATAATATCTTTTTTTTCAATTTTCCAGATATCGATTGGTTCATTTGCAAAAGAACAATTATAGAAAAATAAAATTAAGGTTATTTTGAAAATTATTTTACTTAATTGTTTTAAAATTTTCATTAGGCAAAATCACTTCAATTTTTTTGTTGGGGGATGGGAAATCAATCTGACTCAAAACAACAATAGACAAAATTAATATAAAAAAAATAATTCCAGCTTTAATTGCAAATTTCATATTATGTTATATTCCTTTGTAGTATAATGTTTTAAAAGCATATAATTTTGTAAAATCAAAATAAGACATATTTGTGTTTTTTCAACTTAGAAATATATGGAATCAAATAAAAATCTAGTTTTAGTAGGTATGATGGGCTCGGGAAAGACACTAATAGGAAAATTGATTTCTAAACAAACCAAACTTAAATTTATTGATATAGATAATAAAATTGAAGAAAAAGAAAAAATGAAAATTGCAGAAATTTTCAAAAAAAAAGGAGAAAAATACTTCCGTGAATGTGAAGAAGAAATAACATTATCATGTTTAAAAGGTGAAAAACAAATTTTATCACTAGGTGGAGGTGCATATATTAATACTAATATTAGGAAAGAATGTAAGAAAAGTTCTTTTAGTTTTTGGTTGAACTGGAAAAAAGATATAATAATTAAAAGAATAAATGGTAGCAAAAAAAGACCTCTAGCCATGTCATTAAGTGAAACAGATCTAGAGAGACTAATAAATGAGAGAGCTAAAATATATAGTTTAGCAGATTTCACAATTAATTGTGATCAGCTAAATAAAAATGAAATAGCAAATAAAATTATAAAAAAATATGAAATCAAAAATAATAAAGGTTAAAACTAAAAGTAAAAATTACGAAGTTCATATTGGTACCAATCTAATTTCAAAATTAAGAAATATTATAAAAAAAAATAAATTATCATTTTCAAAATGTTTAATAGTAATTGATAGTAAGATACCAAAAAAATTTAGAACGATACTTTTAAGAAATTTAAATGATCAAAAAATTTTTACTTTAAATTTTAATGCAAATGAAAAAAATAAAAGTAACTTAAGTATCGATAACATACACAATATTTTATTTAAAAATAATTTTTATAGAGAAGACTGTATAATTTCATTTGGCGGAGGAATTACAGGAGATGTAGTTGGATATGCGGCCAGCACATTTAAAAGAGGAATAAAATTTATTAACATACCCTCCACTTTATTAGCTCAAGTCGACTCTTCGATAGGCGGTAAAACAGGTATTAATAATAAATTTGGAAAAAATCTTGTAGGAAGTTTTTATCAGCCAGATTTAGTAATTTCAGATATTAATTTACTACGTACACTCCCCAAAAGAGAAATTATATGTGGATATGCTGAAATATTAAAAAGTAGTTTAATTGATAGCAAAAAAAATTTTATTTTTTTAGATAAAAATTTTAATAAGATTTTAAGTCTCAAAGGAAATTTTATAATTAATGCAATTTTAAATAGCTGTTTATTAAAAAAAAAAATTATTGAAAAGGATGAAAAAGAAAAAAATTTAAGAAAATCTTTAAATCTTGGCCATACTTTTGCTCACGCATATGAGGCTAGTCTTGGTTACTCAAAAAAATTAAATCATGGAGAAGCTGTTATATTTGGTTTAATGAATGCTGTAAATTTTAGTAAAGAAAAAAAAATTATTTCAAATTCAAATTCAGAATTAATAAACAATCATATTAAAAAGATAGAAATTAAAAATAAATATAAAGACCTTTTTAATAAAACAAAAATTACATCAATTCTTAATTTTATGAAAAGTGATAAAAAAAATAAATCAGACAGTATAAACTTAATTTTAATAAGGAATTTTGGAAAATTAAACCTTAATTATCAGGCCAAATCTGGTGAATTGAACAAATTTTTAGTAAAAGAGTTAAATAAAGCTTATTTGTAAAGAATGAATATCAGTTTTCAATTCTTCGCTTAAAATTTTGTAGATTACTTTATTAGACTGAATTCTATTTGTTTTTTTTAATATTTCAGATTTTATTTCTAATTTAATATGATATTTGCCTTTCTGATGTGAATTGTGTTTTAAATGCTTATAAGTGTTGTCAATTATCTTTACATTTTTTATAGAGGTGTCATTTAAAAGTTTATTTTCAATTTTTTTTGAAAGTTGATTAATATCCATTAAACTTGATATTATATTATATGAAAAATATTTGTGAATGGAATAATTGCAATGAGGAAGGACTTTACAAAGCTCCAAAAGAAAAGGATAACAGCAAAGAATATAGGCTTCTATGTCTAGAGCATGTAAGAGAATTTAATAAAAGCTGGAATTATTTCTCAGGTATGAGCGACGAACAAGTAATCAACTTTTTAAAGTCTGACATGACATGGCATAAGCCAACGCAAAGTTTCAGCTCTTCAGACAATTTTTTCAAAATATTGTGGAATAATACTTTAAAAGATGAAAATGGAAAATTTAAAGATTTTAGTAATTTGAATCATATGAATAAGTTTAAGTTTAATAGTAATGATCTTAAAGCCTTTGAAATTTTGGGTGTTGGAGTTGGTTTAAAATGGGCCAAAATACAAGAAAAATTCAAAAGACTTGTGAAAAAATTTCACCCTGATATGAATGCTGGCAATAAAAAATTTGAAGATAAGCTTAAAGTGATAACTTTAGCTTATACCCAATTAAAAAATACTTATAAGGAAAAAATTGACAACTAATATTGAACAAACCCCAGATATTAAATTATCGATTAAACAAACATTCGGTATAGATTCTGATATGGAAGTGGACGCATTTTCAAAAAAAACAGATTATGTGCCGGATATAGATAAAACTTATAAATTTGATAAAGATACAACTTTAGCAATCCTCTCCGGATTTTCATTTAATAAAAGAGTCTTAGTGCAAGGCTATCATGGAACAGGTAAATCCACACATATAGAACAAATTGCAGCCAGATTGAATTGGCCATGTATCAGAATTAACTTAGATAGTCATGTCAGTAGAATAGATTTAATTGGTAAAGACTCAATTGTAATTAAAGATGGAAAACAAGTCACAGAATTCAAGGAGGGAATTCTTCCTTGGTCGATACAAAATCCAGTAGCTTTAGTATTTGATGAATATGATGCCGGTAGACCAGATGTGATGTTTGTAATTCAAAGAGTTTTAGAAGCGGAAGGAAATTTTACTTTATTAGATAAAAATAAGGTCATTAAGCAGAATAAATATTTCAGATTATTTGCAACCTCAAATACTGTTGGTTTAGGGGATACAACTGGACTCTATCATGGAACACAACAAATAAACCAGGGGCAAATGGATAGATGGAATATCGTTACAACATTAAATTATTTAGCTTTGGAAAAAGAAATGGAAATTATTTTAGGAAAAAATAAATCTTTAGATAATAATAAAGGTAAAGAGCGAGTTGCAAACATGATAAAAGTTGCGACACTTTCAAGAAAAGGCTTTATGGCTGGAGATATTTCAACGGTTATGAGCCCTAGAACAGTATTACATTGGGCAGAAAATTCTGAAATATTTAAAGATGTGGGCTATGCGTTCAGAGTAACTTTTTTAAATAAATGTGATGATGTAGAAAAGAATACAATTGCAGAATACTATCAAAGATGTTTTGGCGAAGAACTGCCAGAATCAATGATAAATATTCAGGTTTAATGAACAAAGATGATCTTATAAAAGAGCAATTTAAACAAGCTTTAAACTCAACAATTAAAGCCATTTCAGATGAAACATATCCATTAAAAGACAAAAAAAATTTAAAAGAATTTAATATTTCAAAGTTTGATAATTTAAAAGATAAAGAAAACTTTATTAAATTAAGAGCCGAGGCAGATTCAGAGGCATTAAAAAGAAAATTTTCTAATAATTCTACATTGGAACGAAATATTCCAAAAACACCTACTTGTCATACACTTTATAAAATTTCTGAAAAAATAAGATATGAACTTTTAGGTTCACAAATGATGAAGGGAATTTCCAAAAATTTAATGACCAGATATACCAATAAGATCAGTATGGCAAAATCTGAAAACATAAATAAGAAAGAAGAATCTAATGTTTCTGAAGCTTTTGAATATTACATGCTTAGTAAACTAATGAATTTAAGTTTATCAGAAAGTGCTGAAAAAATTTTATCATATTGGAAAGATGATTTTGAAAAATCTTTAGATAAACACATAGACTTCTTAAAAGAAAATGCAGAAAACCAAGACATATACAATTCTAAAATATCAGAAATTCTTCAGAATATGGAAATCTTTGAGTCCGAAGAAGAAAACAAAAGAGAAGAGCAGAAAGAAGATGAGCAAGATAATAATAATTCAAAAGATGATCAAAAAACAGATAGTGGAGAGTCTAAGGAAAGAGAAGAGGAAGACAGTATAAATGAAGGTGTTGATAGTTCCGACGAAATGAATGAATTTAGACTTGATGAACAACTAGGAAATGATGATGCTGAAAATAATGAAATAGAAAATATTGTTCAGAAAAAAAATTTAGGAATAAGTAATAAAGAATATAAAATATATACTTCAGAATTTGATGAGATAGCAAAAGCAGAAACATTGGAAAACTTAGAGGAAATTTCTAAATTAAGAAAAAATTTAGATCAACAGCTAACCAGTTTCCAAGATATAATTACAAAACTTGCTAATAAATTACAAAGACAGTTACTTGCAAAACAAAATAGATCTTGGGAGTTTGATCTTGAAGAAGGATTATTAGATAGTTCAAAATTACCAAGAATAATAATTGATCCATATAATTCTCTTTCATTTAAAAAAGAGAAAGATTTAGAGTTTAAAGATACAGTCGTGACTTTACTCATAGATAATTCTGGATCAATGAGAGGAAGGCCAATTACTATTGCTGCTCTTTGTGCCGATATATTATCAAGAACACTAGAAAGATGTTCAGTTAAAGTAGAAATTCTTGGTTTTACAACAAAAAATTGGAAGGGTGGCAAGAGTAGAGAAAAGTGGAATAAACTTGGAAAATTAAAAAACCCAGGACGTTTAAATGATTTAAGACATATAATTTATAAATCTGCTGATACTCATTGGAGACAATCGAAAAAAAATTTAGGCTTAATGCTTAAAGAAGGCTTGCTTAAAGAAAATATTGATGGTGAAGCTATTACTTGGGCTTTCAATAGACTTAAAAAAAGAAAAGAAGAAAGAAAAATTCTTATGGTTATTTCGGATGGAGCTCCAGTTGATGATTCAACATTATCTGTTAACTCGGGTGATTTTTTAGAAAAACATCTAAAGCAAACTGTAAAATCAATAGAAAACAAAAGTGATATCGAAATTCTTGCTATAGGTATAGGCCACGATGTTTCGAGATATTACAAAAAAGCGATAAAAATTGCTGATGTTCAAGAGTTAGGGGATGTAATGATTGGGCAGCTTAGTGGTTTGTTTGAAAATAATAAAAAATTACACTAATTTTTTTAAATTTTTATTCTCCCACTCTATTTTTACTTCAGCCCCGCCTCTAGTTTCTGAATTTCTAATTGTTATTTTTGCAGAATTTTTTTCTAACAACGTTTTGCCTATAAAAATTCCTAAACCTAGTCCAGTTTTTTTATTATCTTTAGGTTTAAGTGTCTTGATATAAGGTTCTCCAATCTTATTAATTATATCTTTTGGTATACCAGGGCCATCATCCTCTATTGTTATTTCAGTCTTTTGACTATCACTTTTGATAGCAATATAGATATTTTCATTTGAAAATTTGTTAGCATTTCCAATAAAATTCCTCAAACCATAAACAATTTCAACAGATTTTAATATTTCAAATGAGTTAGAATCTTGCTCTTTATCAATATTGAAATTCTTATTAGAAATTTCCTTAAATGAGTTAACTATCTCACTAATATAATCGTAAAGCGTTTTATTTTTGTCAATAAAATCATCTTCTATAGTTGGATTTAATGTTAATTTTTTTAAAATATCATTACACCTATTAACCTGACTGATTAACAGTTCGAGATCTTTTTTTACATCATTATTGTCTTTAAATTGATCGAATAAATCATGAGAAATAATTTTAATTGTAGACAAAGGAGTACCAAATGAATGAGCTGCAGCTGCAGCCTGTCCCCCAAGTGAAACAAGTTCGTGTTCTTTGGAAATTACTTCTTGGATTTTATCTAAAGCATCTTTCCTTAGATTTGTTTCTTGTCCAAAAATAAATGCAAAATAATTTAAAAAAAATAATGCAATTATTAATGCAAGAGGAATTGCATAGTAATAATAAATACTAATACTATATTCATCTAATGGTTTTGGTAATTCATAATGATAAAAAGTTAAAATTATAATCGATGCTAGAGTAATTAAAATTAGAGCAATATTTGTTTTAATATTTAAATTGGATGCAGCAAATACACTTGGTATCAAAAGAAATATTGAAAATGGATTTAAGATACCCCCAGATAAATAAAGTAAAGCACTCAATTGAAGAATATCTAAAGATAAAAAATTAAAAGAAGTTACGTTTGAAAGTATTGGTTTTTTATAAAAAAACATTAAGTAAAAGTTACTTAAAGCTCCAACAAAAATTATAATATTAGATATAATAAAATTGAACTCAAAACCAAAAATAAATTTTACTGTGTTTATAGTTATAAATTGACCTAAAATACCAATCCATCTTAAATTGATATAAGTAGACTTATTTAATGATGCTGCTTTGACAGATTGTTTAAAATCCATCTAAATATCTAAGTTTGAAACATTTATTGCATTTTCAACAATAAAATCTTTTCTTGAGGAAACATCGTTACCCATTAAGGTTTGTATCAAATCTTGATCTTTTTTACTATTCTTTGAGTATTGAACCTGCAACAAATTTCTTGTTTCAGGATTTAAAGTTGTATTCCATAATTCATCAGGGTTCATTTCTCCCAGTCCTTTAAATCTTTGAATGTTTAATTTGGACTTTTCAATTTGGAGAATATTGTTAAATTCTTTTGAATTCTTTTTATATTTTTTAATATCCTTTGAATTTTTTATTAAATAACTTTCGAGCTCATTTTCATCTTTGATATATATGCTTTTAGTTCCTTTATTAATTTTAAATAAAGGTGGCTGAGCAAGATAAACATGTCCAAACTCAATTAATTTATCAAATGGTTTATTATTAAAAAACGTTAATAATAATGCTCTTATATGTGAGCCATCAACATCAGCATCTGTCATTATTATTATTTTTCCATATCTTAAATCTTTGAGATCTATATCCTCATTTTTTGGATCAAGACCAAGCGCGTTTATCAATGTAACTATTTCATTTGATGAAATCATCTTTGATAAACTTTTTGTTCTTAAATCATTCGCATTTCCGTTCTTTTTCGATCCATTCAAATCTGTGAAAGTATTTAATATTTTTCCTCTAAGCGGCAAAACTGCTTGATTTTCACGGTTTCTACCTTGTTTGGCTGAACCGCCAGCTGAGTCACCCTCTACAATAAATAGTTCGGTGCCATCTTGTTTTGAATTTTGACAATCGGCTAATTTTCCGGGCAATCCTGTTAATTCTAAGGCTCCTTTTCTTCTTACATTTTCTCTTGCCTTTCTAGCCACATCTCTTGCTACAGCAGCCTGGATAATTTTAGTTAAGATAATTTTTGAAATTGATGGATTTTGATCAAACCAAATAGACAACTTCTCGTTAATGATAGTTTCAACAATATTTCTAACTTCTGATGATACTAATTTATCTTTTGTTTGAGATGAAAATTTTGGATCAGGAATTTTGATAGAGAGAACTGAAGTTAATCCCTCTTTAACATCATCCCCTGATAAAGAAACTTTATTTTTTTTTAATAGGTTTTGTTCATTTGCATATTTATTTACTACTCTTGTTAATGCACTTCGAAATCCAAGAAGATGTGTTCCTCCATCTTTTTGATAAATGTTATTAGTATAAGGCAATACATCTTCGCTATACCCTGCATTCCACTTAAGGGAGCATTGAACATCAATATTATTTTTTAGACCTTCAATGTAAATTGGTTTTTTAAAAAGATCATTTTCATTTTTATTTTTTAAACTTTCTTTTTTTTCATCAATGAATTGTACAAATTCACTGATACCTCCTTCAAATTTAAACTCTAATGTTTTTGGTTTTTTTTGTCTTAAGTCACTTAAAACTATTTTTATGCCCTTATTTAAAAAAGCTAACTCCCTCATCCTTTTTTCTAAAACAGAAAAACTAAATTTAATGGATGAAAATATATCTTTGGATGGAACAAAATTAATCTCGGTACCACTAGTTTTTGATTTTCCAACTTCTTTTAAAGAAGTTTTAGCGTCTCCATTTTTAAATTCTATATGATATTTTTTATTATCTCTATTAATTGTAAGTTTTAATTTCTCTGAAAGAGCATTAACAACTGAAACACCTACTCCGTGTAGTCCTCCAGAAACTTTATAAGAATTATGATCAAATTTACCACCAGCATGAAGTTGGGTCATTATAACTTCGGCAGCTGATTTTTTTTCACCCTTGTGAATATCAACAGGTATTCCTCTGCCGTCATCAATCACTGTTACAGAGTTATCATTGTTTATACTTATTTCAATTTTTTTACAAAAACCTGCTAGAGCTTCATCTATAGAATTATCTACAACTTCGTAAACCATATGATGTAATCCAGTTCCATCATCAGTGTCACCGATATACATGCCTGGTCTTTTTCTCACAGCTTCAAGACCTTTTAGTACTTTTATGGAGTCAGCTTTGTAATTGTTTGTATTATTTTTTGTCATTAATTTTTAATATGAAAAAAATTTTTATAACATTTTTACAAAAAATTTAAAAATGTTAGAAGTGTAAATGCTTAAATAAGCCTTGAATACCAACATTTATTTGATGTTTTTATGATTTTTTTTCTATTTCAGTAAAACCCGTTAAAAAGATCAATTTTCTAATAAAAATATGGCGGAGAGAATGGGATTCGAACCCATGATAGAGTTTCCCCTATACACGCTTTCCAAGCGTGCGCCTTCAACCGCTCGGCCACCTCTCCTACTTTATAAAATAGTAAAATTGTTAGTTCTACTTTTTAATTCTTCGTATGTTTGACAATTTTCTTCGTATTTCAATTTTCTAGCCTGCTTTCTATCTTTTTTATAAGTTTCAATAATTGCACCAAGTTGAGTGTGTTTTTTATATATTGACTTAATTTTAAAAAAAAATGGTTGTCTTATCATTGAAAAAATTGATTCTATGTCAATTTTCAAAACTTTATTTAAATAAATTGAAATCCATAAATCGTCATTGAGAATAAGTCTTTCGTCATTTTTTACATAGTTCTCATAAAAATTATATATATTTTTTAAATATTTTGAACTTATAAGAAACCCGTCTGCACCTTGTCCAACTTTACAATCTAAAACATTATAAACATGAAAACTATAGGATTTGTCTGAATTGTTTAAAAACCGATTTTTAAAATATTCTGACATGTATTTTTTATATATATGATCATCATCAACTAAAATAACATAATCGTAATTTTGAATTTTTTCCAATGATCCAAGTAATTTTGTTCCAGATCCATAGTCATCACAATCTACAACTTCTAAATTTTCATAATCTTTTTCTAAAGATTTTATATCAATTTTTATATTTGTATTAAACCGTCTAAAATTTTTTGGTAAATTTAAAAAAATTTTGTTTGCTTTTACTGATTGCTGGTTTAATGATCTCAATGTTTTATTTATAGACTTTACTCTTGGAGGTATTGTAGTTAAAGAAATACAAAAGTTTGTCATATAATATAAATTTTAAATCAAAAAAAAACTAAATTTTTTTTTAAAAGTTCTATTTGTATTTTTTTTACTTTACTTATACTGTGTCTAATAGGATTTTTGAAATTTTTTATTGGGTCTAAAACTTTAAAATGATGCTTTAGATCACCTCTTACAAAAAAAGCATTTACCGAAGAAGATTCTAAAGCAATCAGATGGTAATCTTTTAAAAATGCTAATGAACAAATCGCATTCAAGGAAGCACCTGAATATGGAGATCCAATCTCCCATTTAAAATTTTCAGAATATGGAATAGAGCATTTTAATTCACTTCCAAACCAAAAATTATATTCAATACATATAATTTTTGGTCGAAAATTTAATTTTTCAAAAATATAATAATCCACACCATCGACATCTAATGATAAAATATCAATTTCCTCATCACTATCGAAATATTCTAGTATTATATTATTTATATTGTCTTTATTTACTAAACTATTTTTAAAAAAAATTTTTTTATTTTTGTAAAATAAATTTGTAATGTTTTTAAAAATAAAGACTTTTTCATATGAAGCATCAACAAATAATCCCTTATTAGATTTCTTCAAGAAATTGATAGAATTATTTTCATAATAGTCAAAACCAATTTCAACAAAATTTATTTTTTTTAAGTCAAGTTTTTGAATTATATAATCGAATATTCCATCTTCGTTATTTTGAGATGTTTTTTTATATTCGAACTTGTTTATTTCATCCAAATTATCGGAGTAAAATTCTCTTTTTTTTTTTTTTATTAATTTTATAAAGAAATTTACATCTAGTTGAAAATATCAAAACAAGACTATGTAATTTTGGCGCAATCTCTTTTAGACACTGGAATAAAGAATTTCTCACTGATTTAATTTTTCTACTTAATCCAAATCCCATTTTATTTCTCTTTAGAAATTTTTAATACTCCAATAAATGCTTCTTGGGGAATCTCAACTTTTCCAAATTGCTTAGCCCTAGCTTTACCTTTTTTCTGTTTTTCTAGCAGTTTTCTTTTTCTATCTGTCGCTCCTCCTCCATGAATTTTTGTTAATACATCCTTTTTAAAACCTTTGATAGTTTCTCTTGCAATAATTTTACCCCCAATAGCTGCTTGGACTGGAATCATAAAATTATGCCTTGGAATTAAATCTTTTAATTTTTCACATACCTCTCGACCAGTAGTTTGAGCAAAATCTTTATGTATCATCATAGCAAGAGCATCAACAGGCTCTGAATTTACAAGTATATTCATTTTTACAAGGTCTCCTTCTTTGTGATCAATAATTTCATAATCAAAACTAGCATATCCACTCGTCATAGATTTAAGACGATCATTAAAATCAAATACTACCTCATTCAAAGGTATCTCATAATTGATTACTGCACGGTTTCCTGAATAACTTAAATTTGTTTGTATACCTCTCTTATTTTGACATAACTTAATAATTGATCCTAAATACTGATCTGGAGTAATAATTGTGGCTTTAATCCATGGTTCCTCAATAAATTTTATATAAGTAGGATCTGGTAAATTCGAGGGATTTTGAAGTTCGACAATTTCACCGTTATTTAGGTGAACCTTATAAACAACACCTGGTGTTGTGGTTAATAAATTTATATCAAATTCTCGTTCAAGCCTCTCTGTGATTATTTCAAGGTGCAAAAGACCTAAAAATCCACATCTAAAACCAAGTCCTAAAGCAGATGATGATTCGGCTTCATAAGAAAAACTTGCATCATTTAATTGTAATTTAGCAAGTCCATCTTTTAATTTTTGATATTCTGAACTATCAACAGGAAATAAACCACAAAAAACTACTGGTTTACTTGGTTTAAAGCCAGGTAATGCTTCCTGGAGAGGATTTTCTGCATCGCATATGGTGTCCCCAACTTTAGTTTCAGATAAAATTTTAATACCAGTTGTAATAAAACCTATTTCTCCAGCGTTAAGTTCGCTCACATCTTTTGCCTTAGGTGTAAAAACACCAACTTTTTCTACAATATATTCTTGATTTGTAGACATCATTTTTATTTTCATATTTTTTTTAAGTTTTCCGTCTATAATTCTCACTAATATAACAACTCCAAGATAAGTGTCATACCAGCTATCAACTAATAAACATTTTAATTTGCTATTTTTTTCACCTTTAGGTCCAGGCAAAGAATTAATAATTTGCTCAAGAATTTCATCTATTCCTTGTCCAGTTTTTCCAGAGCAAGGAACAGAATTAGATGTATCTATCCCAATAACATCTTCAATTTGATTATTTGTTCTTTCGAGATCAGATGCTGGTAGATCAATTTTATTTAATACTGGGATAATCTCATGATTTATGTCAAGTGCTTGATATACATTTGCAAGTGTTTGAGCCTCTACCCCTTGAGTACTATCCACAATTAATATTGAGCCCTCACACGCATAAAGGCTTCTGCTAACTTCATAACTAAAATCTACATGTCCCGGAGTGTCTATAATATTTAAAATATAATTTTTACCATTTTTAGCTTTATAATTTAATTTAACTGTTTGTGCTTTAATTGTTATCCCTCTCTCTCTTTCTATATCCATAGAGTCAAGCACTTGAGATTTCATTTCTCTGTCACTCAAACCTCCACATTTATGAATTATTCTATCAGCTATAGTTGATTTACCATGATCTATATGAGCTATAATTGCAAAATTCCTAATGTTGTCTATTGTGTCACCCATTTTTAGGATCTAATTTTTGCGCCAGACTTTGACTCAACTGAAGAGATAATTAGTTTATTAATGTTGTCCAGGTCATTTTCATTTAATGTTTTTTCTTCTGATTGAATAGTTACATTAACGGCTATAGATTTTTTTCCCTCTGGTATATTTTCTCCCTCAAATACATCAAATAC
Organism: Pelagibacteraceae bacterium GOM-A1; assembly: GCA_001704065.1. Lineage (GTDB taxonomy): Bacteria > Pseudomonadota > Alphaproteobacteria > Pelagibacterales > Pelagibacteraceae > Pelagibacter. The sequence goes on from LHBX01000043.1 coordinate 56,786, forward strand.
TCTTACTGACTTAATTAATTTTTTATCAACAGATTTAATTATATTAACTAATTCTTGAGATTTAAAATTTTTATTAATAATAAATGCAAAATCTCTCTCTGATTTTTGGAAATCAGAAAACTTATATTCAGATTTTGAATCTTTTATCTTTTGTTTTGACTCTTTTATGTAATCAAGACAAATTTCAAATATTACCAAACCTTCGGTTTTTATATCTAATTTTTTTATTATGTTTGGATGTATTTCTCCAAAATATGCTATAGCATTTTTTTCATTTTTATTTTGGTACACTCCTCCAGATTTTCCCGGATGATAGTAAGAAGGAGTTCTATCGTCTATAATAATATCATCTTTATTAATCCCTGCTTCACAAAGACTTTGTATTACATCTTTTTTTACATCAAATGTGTCTACAATTCTCTCTTTATCATTCCAAGACAATCTTGAAACCTTTCCTGCTCTTACAGCGCCTATCACTGTCAGTTGATCTCCAGGATTTTTTCCTTTAAAAGCTGGACCAATTTCAAATAAAGAAATATCTTTAAATCCTCTATCTAAATTTTTCTTCAAATAAAATAATAAATTTGGAAAAATAGAATTTCTTAAAACATTTAGATCTGAACTAATCGGATTTACAATTTGTATTTCTTCATCATTTTCTTTAAATAATTGATTAATTTTAGAGTCAGTAAATGACCATGTCACAGTCTCTAAATAACCTTTAGATGCCACAGATCTTTGTAAAAAATGAAATAATTTCTGATAATAATTAAGTGTTGGCTTTAATCTTGTCTTAATAGGTTCTAAAGTATTAATATGTTCGTAACCTTTTATTCTTACTATTTCCTCAACAATATCAATTGGTTGAGTTATATCAGGTCTCCATGAAGGTATTGCTAATTTTAAAATTTTTTTATTCTTAGATACATTAAAACCTAGCTTTTCTAGTATTTTGATTAATTCTTTATTTTCAACGTTAAATCCAGTCGTTTTTTCAAAAAGAAATGGATCAAAATTTATTGATGTTTTTTTATAATTTTCAATTTTTTTTACATCTAAATTGCTTATTTCACCTCCGCAAATTTGTTTTATTAATTCAGAAGCTTTTATTAATCCTTCTTCAATTGAAAGGGGATCTATGCCTCTTTCGAATCTGAATTTTGCATCTGTATCTATATTTAATTGTTTAGAGGTTTTTCTTATTGAACGTGGTAAAAAATAAGCAGATTCTAATAATATATTTTTAGTCGAATATTCTGTTCCAGATCTTGTCCCACCAATTATGCCGCCAAGACCAAGGACTCCAGATCTATCAGAAATAACGCACATATCATTTTCTAAAATATATTTTTTATTATCTAAGGCTTCGAAGCTTTCTCCTTTAGAAGAACTTCTAACAATAATTTCATTATCTATTTTATCTGCATCATAAGCGTGTAATGGTCTATTTAAATCAAACATTACATAATTAGTAATATCGACTATCGCAGATATTGGTTTTTGGCCTAAAGACAAAATTTTATCTTTTAGCCATTTTGGACTCTCTTTATTTGTTACACCTTTTATTAAACAGCTTCCAAATATTGTGCATCCTTGAGCTTTTTCTTTTTTTATTGTTACCTTTATATTTTGATTACCTCTATGTTTTAAATTGGATTTTTTATTAATTTTTAATTTGCCAGCACCAGCAGCAGATAAATCTCTAGCAATTCCTCTTACCCCTAAACAATCTGGTCTATTGGGCGTAATTGATAAATCTATTACTTTTTCAGAAGTGTTTTTAAAATATTTTTCTCCAATTTTATTTGCATATTTATTGTTTTTTAATTCTATTATTCCATCACTTTCATTAGATAATAGTAATTCTGATTCAGAACAGAGCATTCCATAAGAAGTTACACCTCTTATTTTACTTACAGATAATTTCATCTGATTTTTGGGAATAATTGATCCTGGAGGAGCATAAACTGTCAAAAGACCATTTTTTGCATTTGGGGCTCCACATACTACTTCAATTGTTTTGTCGCTACCTATATCAACATCACATAACTTCAATCTGTCAGCATTTGGATGAGTTTTGGCATTTATAATTTTTGCAACAATAAAAGAGTCTGATTCAGATGTAGAGTTCTCAAAACTTTCTACTTCTAGACCAATATTGGTTAATTTATCTATTATTTGATTATTATTAAATTTTGTATCAAGATGGTTTTTTAACCAGTCAACTGTGAACTTCATCTACTCAGTCCTCTATAATTTGATGGGACATCTAATGGATCAAAACCAAAGTGAGTTAACCATCTATAATCTGTCTCAAAAAAGGCTCTTAAATCATTAATTCCATATTTCAACATTCCCAGTCTGTCTATGCCAATTCCAAAGGCATATCCTTGATATTTACTTGGATTAACTTTTACGTTTTTTAAAACATTTGGATGAACCATTCCGCAACCTAAAATTTCTAGCCATTTATCACCTTCACCAATTACTATCTTTCCATTTTTAATTTCATATCCTATATCTACTTCTGCTGAAGGTTCAGTAAATGGAAAATGACTTGGTCTAAATCTCATTTTAATTTTATCAACTTCAAAAAACTCCTTAATAAAATAATTTAAACATCCTTTTAGATGTCCCATGTTTATATTTTTATCTATATGTAACCCTTCAACTTGATGAAACATTGGAGCATGAGTTTGATCACTGTCTGATCTGTAAGTTCTTCCTGGTGCAATAATTTTAAAAGGGGGCTTACCTTTTAACATGGTTCTTACCTGAACTGGAGATGTGTGAGTTCTCAAAAGTAATTCCTTATTATTATCTAGATAAAAAGTATCATGCATATCTCTAGCTGGATGATTGTCAGGTGTATTTAATGCTGTAAAATTATTATATTCATTTTCTACGTCTGGGCCTTCCTCAACACTAAATCCAATTTCAGAAAATATAGACGAAATTTCATCTATTACCTGAGAGACTGGGTGTATTTTACCAATTTCAATATCTCTTTCTGGAAGAGTTACATCAATTTTTTCTTTCTCAAGCTTTAAATTAATTTCTTGAGTTTCTATTTCTTGAATTTTGATTGATATTTTATTTTGAAGTTCGTCTTTAACATTATTTAAATCTGAGGCTAATTTTTTTCTTTCTTCTACAGAAATCGAACCTAATTTTTTAAATTCGTTCGATATAATTCCATTTTTTCCAAATAGTTCGGATTTAATGTTATTTACCTTATCAACATTATTTTCCGTATTAAGTTTATCGATATAATCATCTTTTATTTTTTTAATATCAGACATTTTGATAGAATATTTGTTAAAGGAAGAAAAACAATAGTCTTGATTAATTTAATGCTGCTTGAGCCCTTTTAACTATAGTTTTGAATGCTTCAGGGTTGTCGTAAGCAATTTCGGCAAGAATTTTTCTATCTAATTTAATTCCTGACTTACTTAAACCGTTAATAAACTTTGAATATGTTATACCTTCGGATCGGACACCAGCATTAATTCTTTGTATCCAAAGTGATTTGAAATCCCTTTTTTTATTTCTTCTATCTCTATAAGCGTACTGCATAGCTTTTTCCATTGCTTGTCTTGCAACTCTTATAGTATTTTTTCTTCTTCCCCACTGACCTTTAACAGCTTTTAAAACTTTTTTGTGTTTAGCTCTGCTTGTAACTCCTCTTTTAACTCTCGCCATTTTATCCTCTTAAGCTGTAAGGCATATAAGATTTTACTATCTTACCATCTTGTTTAGATAAAACAGTTGTGCCTCTTTGTTTTCTAATTTGTGAATTCGTTCTTTTAATCATGCCATGTCTTTTTCCGGCCTGTGGTGTAATAACCTTACCTTTGGCTGAGATTTTAAATCTTTTTTTAGCTGAACTTTTTGTTTTTAACTTGGGCATAATTTTCGGCTTTATACAAATATTAAATTAAATTTACAACTAGAAATATGGCTTATAAAGGTTGAATTACCATAATCATTTGCTTTCCATCAAATTTTGGTTGAAGCTCTACTCTTCCAATAGTCTCCATGTCTGCCTTAATTTTATCCATTAATTCATTGCCAAGATTCGAATGTTGTAATTCTCTCCCTTTAAACCTTATTGTAAATTTGACTTTATCGCCCTTTGCCAAAAATTTTTGAGCATTTTTAATTTTGAAAGTGTAGTCGTGAACTTCTGTAACTGGCCTTAATTTTATTTCTTTTAATTCAATCTTCTTTTGTTTTTTTTTTGCCTTGTTAGCTTTTTTTTGTGCGTCGTATTTATATTTACCCATGTCCATAATTTTACAGACAGGCGGTTTTGCATTTGGAGCAATTTCAATTAAATCTAAACTTTCATTTTTTGCTTTATTGATTGCTTCATTTAAATTTAAAATTCCTAAATTTTCTCCATCACTTGCAATAACTTGAACTTCATTTGATGTAATCCTGTTGTTAGACCTTGGGCCTCTTGCTTTAGTTCTTTTTTGAAAATAATTTTGTTTAAAATCTGCCACTTAGATTGAAGGGGCTTTATTAAGATCGGAGTATTTTTTTATAAATTCTTTCAAAGCCATATTTTCTTGTTTATTAGAATCCAATCTTCTAATAGTTACACTGTTGGAGTCAACTTCTTTTTTTCCACAAATCAATAACATTGGAACTTTTGTTAAAGAATGATCTCTTATTTTATAATTTAAATTGTGATTTTTAAGATCCACCTCGACAATCAAACCACTCAGTTTTAATTCCTTAGCTACTCTTTTAGCATATTCATCAAAATCACTAGAGATTGGAATAACTACTGCCTGTAAAGGTGATATCCAAAATGGCAGCTTGCCTGCATAATTCTCTATAAGGATACCTATGAACCTTTCTAAAGATCCAAATAATGCTCTGTGTAACATTACAGGCACTTTTTTGGTTCCATCTTTATCAACAAAAGAAGCTCCCAATCTACCAGGTAAATTTAAATCCACTTGCAAAGTTCCACACTGCCAATCTCTACCGATTGCATCTCTTAAAACAAATTCAATTTTTGGTCCATAAAATGCGCCCTCACCTTTATTAATTGAGTACTCTAGCTTTGTCGCTTTGATAGCTTCTAACAAAGCAGCCTCTGACTTATCCCAAACTTTATCATCTCCAACTCTTAAATCTGGTCTATCTGAATATTTTAAAATAACATCTTCAAAACCAAGATCTTTATAAATTTCTAAAATTAAATTTGTAACACTCAAACATTCTTCTGTAATTTGTTCTTCTGTACAAAAAATATGCGCATCATCTTGTGTAAAGGCTCTTACACGTAATAATCCATGCAATGCGCCTGAAGGTTCATATCTGTGAACTTTTCCGAATTCTGACATCTTTAAAGGTAAGTCTCTATAACTTTTAAGTCCTTGATTAAATACTTGGACGCACCCTGGACAATTCATGGGCTTAATTGCAAATACTTTTTCATCTGGTGTAGTTGAAGTATACATATTAGCTCCAAATTTTTCCCAGTGACCAGATTTTTCCCACAAAGATCTATCAAGTATTTCTGGAGTATTTATCTCTTTGTAACCATCATGATCTTGTTTCATTCTCATATAAGAGACAAGTTTTTGGAACAAATTCCAGCCTTTCTGGTGCCAAAATACAGATCCAGGACTTTCTTCTCTAAAATGAAATAAATCCATTTCTTTTCCAATTTTTCTATGATCTCTTTTTTCTGCTTCTTCATTTCTCTTAAGATAAAGGTCTAATTCTTTTTGAGTTGCCCAACCAGTACCATATATTCTTTGAAGCATTTCATTATTAGAGTCACCACGCCAATAAGCTCCGGATACTTTTGTCAATTTAAAAGCCTTACCTATTTTACCAGAAGATACTAAATGAGGACCTCTGCATAAATCATGCCATGTTTCACCATGATGATAAACTGTAAGTTCTTCATTTTTAGGAATGCTCTCAATTATCTCAGCTTTATATTTTTCTCCAATTTTTTTAAAATGACTTATTGCTTTATCTCTCTCCCAAACTTCTTTTCTTGTTTTTACATCTTTGTCTATTATCTCTAACATTTTTTTTTCAATCTTTTTTAGATCATCGCTAGTAAAAGGCTCTTTTCTTGCGAAATCATAGTAAAATCCATTTTCTATAACTGGCCCAATTGTTACCTGTGTTCCTGGGTAAAGTTCTTGAACAGCCATAGCCATTATATGTGCAGTGTCATGTCTAATGACTTCTAAACCCTCAGGATCTTTAGCTGTAAATATTTCAATAGAACAATCTTGATCAATAACAGTATATAAATCTTTAAGTTCACCGTTTATGCTCATCACCAAAGCTTGCTTACCTAAAGACTTGCTAATTTTTTCAGCAACCTCTGTACCTGTGATACTTTTTTCAAAGTTTAATTTTTTTCCATCAGGTAGTGTAATATTTGGCATTAGTTTATTAATTTTTTATACTCTGAATAAGTAGAAAAACACATTTTTTCAACATTAAATTTTGAAACGACATTTTTTCTACCTTCTATGCCCATTTGATTGATAGTCTGTTCATCTAAATTCATAATTTCTATTAATTTTTTTGAAAGATCCTCAGAGTTATTTGCTTCAAATAAAAATCCTGTTTTATTTTCATTTATAGTCTCTTTTGATCCCCCTATATTGCTTGCAACAATTGGTTTTTTCATTGCCTGAGCCTCAACAGATATTCTTCCAAAGGCTTCGGGTTCTATTGATGAAGAAACTATGATGTCTGAAACTTTGTATGCAAGAGGCATATTTTTACAATGATCTACAAATTTTACTTGGTTAGTTAATCTGTACTGTTCAACTAACCTAATAAGTTTCTTTTTGTAAAGTTCTCTTCCTTGATCGCTCCCAAGAATAATTACATTAAATACCTCGTGTCCTAAATTAATATTTACTTTATTAATAGCGTCTAAAAACATTTCTTGGCCTTTCCATTCTGTTAATCTTCCAGGCAATAGAACAGTTTTTCTCTCAATTTTAAGTCCCCATGATTTAAATAATTCATCTTCCTCTGTTTCTATAGTAGTTGATGGATCAAAATAATCAGTATTAATGCCTCTAAATATCACCAAGAATTTTTTTTTATCATTAAGGTATTCAGAGTATTTTTCTTTAATATGCGAAAATATAAAATTAGACCCAGCAATAATTAAATCTGATCTCAACATTATAGAATTATATAATTTTTTTAATTTACTTTTAAAATTATATGTTCCATGAAATGTAGTTACAAATTTACGTCCTGTGATTTTGGTAGCTAGCAAACAAGACCATGCAGGTGCTCTGCTTCTAGCATGAACAATATTAATTCCATAAAATAAAATTATTAAAGAAATAATTATTGAATTAAAAAAAACTAAAATGGGGTTTTTGGTATTAACAGGCAATCTTATATATTTAACTTTTTTTTTATCTATAAACTTTGTTAATTCACCACCGTTGCATATTAAAAAAGATTTACAATCATTTTCATGAAGATAATGTGCGATATCATAACAACCTGTTTCTGCACCACCATATCCAAGTTTTGGTATAACTTGCAGAACTTTCAATTTTGGATGCATATGGTAGAATTATAATATTTCAAATCAATTTTAATACTTTATATGAAAAAATTTAAATTTCTAAAAATTTCTAAAACAAAAAAACTAAGATATATAAGCAATTATTATAAAAAAAATCTTTATATTATATTTTTACCAGGTTTTGCATCCGATATAGAAGGAGATAAACCTAAAAGATTTTTAAACTATGCTAAAAAAAATAAATTGGGTTTTTTGGCACTAGAGTATTCTGGATACGGAAAATCTTCAGGTAAGTTTACAAAAGGGAATATTTCCACTTGGGCAAATGATGCAAAACGAACTATTAAGAATATAGTTAAAAAAAATGATATAATTTTAATAGGTTCTAGTATGGGTGCTTGGATTTCTTTATTACTATTTAAATCAATTCAAAAACAGATTAAAGGCTTTGTGGGAATTGGCTCTGCTCCAGAATTTTTAACAAGAATAATGTGGAAAAAATTTTCAAAAAAGACAAAGAGTGAAATTATCAAAAAAGGTATTAGCAAAATTAAAAATGGTGGGTATGAGTATCTCATAACTAATCAACTAATTAAAGATGGAAGAAAAAAACAAAATAAAGTTTTGAATGTTAAAATTCCAATGAAAATACCTGTTACTATGGTTCATGGTCAAAAAGATGAAGTGGTACCAATTAAATACTCAAGAGAAGTTTTAAAAATCTTCAACAAAGCAAAAAAAAAATTAAATATAATTAAGAAGGGTGATCATAGTCTCTCATCAAAAAAAAATCTAAATATTATTTGTAAAGAGTTAGATAATATTATTAAAAATACTAACTAGCTTGACCAACTAATTTTTTGTTTGATATAGGATTTTCTAACTTATCTAACATTTCTTTTGGACAAACTTGGACGAAATTATTTATTTCATTTTCAAAATTCTCAGCAATTTTTTTTGAGATTAATGAATTTGTTTCTATCGCATGCTCTTGAATTAATTTCCTTAGGTGCTCAATCCAAAATTTAGTTTCTGGAGTTTGCCAAACTACACTTTCAGGATTTACTTTTTTATCAAATTGATTTTCAGGGTCATAAATAAATGCCATACCTCCTGTCATACCAGCTCCAAAATTATCACCAATATCTCCTAATATAATAATGTTTCCGCCTGTCATGTATTCACAACCATTTGAATCACAACCTTCTATTACTGCGGTTGCGCCTGAATTTCTAACAGCAAATCTCTCTCCTGCTTGTCCTGCGGCTAATAATTTTCCTGAAGTAGCTCCATACAAAACAGTATTTCCAATAATAGTATTTTCATTTGAAACAAGGTTACTTTCATCTTGTAATTTAATCACAATAGTTCCACCTGATAGTCCTTTAGCAACATAATCATTTCCATCACCTTTTAAAATTAGTTTTAATCCTTTAATAGCAAAAGCTCCAAAGGATTGACCTGCTGAACCTTTAAAATTTAATTCGATCGAATTTTCATCAAGATTATTATTTCCAAATTTTTTGTACAAATGATAAGAAATTCTAGTACCAACTGCTCTATCGGTATTTTGAATTTCAAATTCTTGATTTATTTTTTCTTTTTTATCTATTTTGTTTTCTATTTCTGGCCATAATTTTTGATCTAAAGTATCTGGAACAGAATTAATTTCAGGTTTCTCACAATATCTTTTATTTTTGCCAGGATCTGCCTGAACAAAAAGAGGATTTAAATCTAGATCATCTAAGTTTGGTGATCCCTTACTTACTTGCCTTAATAAGTCAGTTCTTCCAATTACTTCATTTAAAGATTTTAAACCAAGATCAGCAAGTATTTCTCTTACTTCCTCTGCTATAAATGTAAAAAGGTTTACTATTTTTTCAGGAGTTCCAGTAAATTTCTCTCTTAATTTATCATCTTGTGTGCAAACACCCACTGGACATGTATTTGAATGACATTGTCTGACCATTATACAACCCATTGCTACTAAAGCAGTTGTTGCTACGCCAAATTCTTCTGCTCCCATCATGGCTGCAATTACAACATCTCTTCCTGTTTTTATTCCACCATCTGTTCTAAGCGTCACTTGATGCCTCAAGTTATTTAAAGTCAATACCTGATTTGCCTCTGTTAATCCCATCTCCCATGGAACTCCAACATATTTAACGCTTGTCTGTGGAGTGGCTCCTGTTCCTCCTGAGTGCCCAGAGATTAAAATTATGTCTGCTTTAGCTTTTGCAACTCCAGCAGCTATCGTTCCAATTCCTGATGAAGCAACTAATTTAACTCCAACCCTAGCCTTAGGATTTATTTGTTTTAAATCATAAATTAATTGAGCTAGATCTTCTATTGAGTAAATATCATGATGTGGTGGAGGTGATATTAAAGTAACTCCTGGCGTTGAGTGTCTCAATCTCGCAATTTCATCCGTAACTTTAAAACCTGGTAATTGTCCACCTTCACCTGGTTTAGCACCCTGTGCAATTTTGATTTCAATCTCATTACAATTATTTAAGTAATTAATGGTTACTCCAAATCTAGCTGATGCAATTTGTTTAACCCTTGAATTTGCACTATCTCCATTCTCCATAATCTTAAATCTTTTTTCATCTTCTCCGCCTTCGCCACTACAAGATGCGCCTTTAATTCTGTTCATACCAACAGCAAGAGTTTCATGTGCTTCTTTAGATAAAGCTCCATGAGACATACTTCCACTTCCAAATCTTTTTAATATATTTGATGCAGGCTCAACATTAGATATATCGATGGGATTTTTAGATTTAAAATCTACTAAATCTCTTAAACTTATTGGATTAAGATTATAAATACCTTTTGTGTATTTTTTATATATTTCATAAGATCCTTGTCCAACCGCAGTTTGTAGTAAATGAATTAGTTTACCTTGATACTGATGTGTTTCACCATTTTTTCTATATCTGTAAATACCTCCAATAGGTAAAATATTTGAATTATTGAAAAATGCTTCTTTGTGTATAGTTCTGATTTTCTTTTCTATTCCTTTTAAACCAATTCCAGAAATCTTTGATAACATCCCAGGAAAGTAATCTTTCACAATTGTTCTGCTTAGTCCCACAGTTTCAAAATTACATCCGCCTCTATAAGAACTTAAAACAGAAATTCCCATTTTAGACATTATTTTAAGAAGACCCAGATTGACTGATTTGATATATCTTGAAACACATTCATCAAAAGTGAAATTTCCAAATAATTTCTTATAATGTCTTTGATATAAGCTATCAAAAGCTAGATAAGGGTTCACTGTAGTAGCACCAACACCAATTAATGTTGCAAAAGAGTGGGTATCTAAAGCATCTCCAGTTTGAACATTAATAGAAACATAACCTCTTAAACCTAATTTAACTAAATGTGTATTTATTGCACCTATACATAAAAGCATCGGCATTGGCATTCTATTTTCTGAAATATTTTTATCTGATAATATTATTTGTTTAATTCCCTCTCTAACAGCTTGTTCAGATTTAACTTTGAGTAAATTTATTGATGTCTCTAAATCATCATCTTTGCTGAATGTACAATCCAAAACTTTATTATTATTTCCAAAGAATTTCAAAAATTTTTCAAATTGTGCATTTGATAATATCGGACTATTTAAGACATAAATATTGTCTTTAGTTAATTTACTAAAATCTAAAATATTACCAAGATTTCCAAATCTTGTCTTTAAACTCATAACTTTATTTTCTCTTAGAGAGTCAATTGGTGGATTTGTAACCTGACTAAAGTTTTGTCTAAAGTAATGATATAGTGGTCTATATTTATCAGATAAAACTGCTAAAGGCGTGTCATCACCCATTGAGCCTGTTGCTTCTTTAGCATCTTCTGCCATTGGATGAAGAATTAATTCTAAATCTTCTATGCTATACCCAAAACAATGTTGAAAATTCCTCAAACTTTGACCTTCTAGCTCTACTTTTTCAGTTTCTGCCTCTAATTTTTTATCAAGATCAATAATCTGATTGTTATAATGTTTATATTCTTTTGAAAGGTAGTTTTTTATTTCATCGTTTGAATATACTTTGCCTTTTTCTATTCTTACTCCTAATATTTCTCCAGGACCTAATCTTCCTTTAGATACAATTTTTTTCTCATTTAAATCTATCATTCCTGTTTCACTTCCTGCAAAAAGAAGTTTGTCTCTTGTCACTGTATATCTAAGTGGTCTTAATCCATTTCTATCAGTTGCAACAATTACCCACTCATTATCTGTTGCAGCTATAGCAGCTGGCCCATCCCAAGGCTCCATGGTACTATTTAAAAAATTGAATAGTTGTTGATGATCTTTTTTTAATACCTTATTTTTTTTTGACCAAGCGTCTGGTATTAACATTAATTTTGCTAGAGGAGCAGGCTGTCCAGAAATATTTAATAACTCAAAAACATTATCTAATGATGCAGAGTCAGAATTTCCAGCTGGTATTACAGGTTTAAGATTCTCTATATCTTCGAAAACTGGACTAAACATCTCTTCTTCGTGAACCTTCATCCAATTAACATTTCCTTTAAGGGTATTTATTTCACCATTATGCGCTATAGATCTAAACGGTTGAGCTAAGTCCCAACTAGGCGCAGTATTGGTTGAAAATCTTTGGTGAAATATTGCATACCTAGATATAAATCTTTCATCTTTTAAGTCAGTATAAAAATCTGACAAAGCTTCTGCTAAAAACATTCCTTTATAAATGATAGATTTAGAACTAAATGAACATATATAAAAATTATTTAATTGATTATTGAGAGCTTCTTTTTCAATTACTCTTCTAGTTTCATACAATTTTTGTTCCAGGGATTTATTGACGACTTTTTTGTCATTGTATGTGAACAATACTTGAGTAATTTCAGGTCTTGTTTGTTCAGCTTTTTCTCCTAAGACAGAAGGATCAACAGGAACTTGTCTCCAGCCATAGATACTAAAATTTCTCTTTGTTAATTCACTTTCAACAATAGTTCTACATTGCTCTTGAGCGCTATAATCATTTCTTGGTAAGAAAATCATACCTACACATAGTTCAGAATTATCATGTTTATGACCAGTGACTTCAATTTTTTCCTCAAAGAAATCTTTAGGAATTTCAATATGGATTCCAGCACCATCTCCAGTTTTTCCGTCTGCATCGATTGCACCCCTATGCCAAACAGCTTTTAAGGCAGCGATTCCATATTCTACGACTTTTCTTGATTTTAGACCTTCGGTGGATGCTACTAAACCTACACCACATGCATCATGTTCCATTTCTTCTGAGTAAACATGATTACTTTTTAAAATTTTTAAATTTTTATTTCTTAACTTCATTAAGCAACTCTAAGTTTTTGTTTACTTTGTAAATAATTATCAATTGATGTTGCGGCATCTCTTCCGTCTTTGATACCCCAAACCACTAAAGATGCTCCGCGAACTATATCTCCAGCTGCAAAAACTCCCTCTATACTAGTCTCCATTGTATCAAAATCTGCTTTTATTGTTCCCCATCTTGATACTTGTAATTTTTCTTCATTAAATAATTTTGGAAGATCTTCTGGATCAAATCCAAGTGCTTTGATTACAAGATCAGCTTTAATTTCAAAATCTGAATTTTCTTCAACAACTGGTTTTCTTCTACCACTATCATCTGGCTCACCCAATTTCATTTTATTAACAACTACACTTTCAATTTTATTTGTTCCCTTAAACTCTTTAGGGCTTGTTAACCAAATGAATTCAACACCTTCTTCTTCTGCATTGCCAACTTCTCTTGCTGATCCTGGCATATTTTCTCTATCTCTTCTATATAAACATTTTACAGATTTAGCATTCTGTCTCACTGAGGTCCTTAAGCAGTCCATTGCTGTATCACCACCTCCAATTACTACAACATCTTTGCCTTCAGCATTTAAAGTTCCGTTATCAAACAACTCAACTTTATCACCTAGTCCTTTTTTATTTGATGCTGTCAAAAATTCCATTGCAGGGAAAATATTACTTAAATCGTTACCAGGTAGATTAACTTCTCTAGCTTTATAAACTCCTGTAGCTATTAAAATTGCATCATGTTTTTCTCTTAACTCCGTCAAGCTGGAATCTTTTCCAACTTCAAAGTTTAAGACAAATTTAATTCCACCTTCTTCCAAAAGTTTTATTCTTCTTTGTACAACATGCTTTTCTAACTTAAATCCTGGGATACCGTAAATTAGTAACCCTCCAGCTCTGTCATAACGATCATATATTGTTACCTTGTATCCTTTTTTTCTGAGTTGTTCTCCACAAGCAAGTCCAGCAGGACCAGAACCTATAATTCCTACACTCTCATTTTTTTCACTATTTATATCTATTGGTTTAACCCAACCATTTTCCCAAGCTTTCTCAGTGATGTATTTTTCTATTGATCCAATAGTTACTGTTCCATGACCCGATTGCTCTATTACACAATTTCCTTCACACAGCCTATCCTGGGGGCAAATTCTTCCACAAACTTCTGGCATGTTGTTTGTGCTTTGTGATAATTGATAAGCTTCCTCGTATCTTCCCTCAGCAGTTAGTTTAAGCCAATCTGGTATATTGTTACTTAATGGACAATGAACTTGGCAAAATGGTACTCCACATTGGGAACATCTGCTTGACTGCTGAACAGCTCTGTCTTTTAGAAATTCTTGATATATTTCATCAAAATCTTCTTTTCGGTCTGATATATCTCTTTTAGGTGGATTTTGTTGACCTATATCAACAAACTTAAGCATTTTTTCTGACATGGTGGACGCTGTATATACGATAAAAATTTAATTATAAACAATTACAAGGTCATAAATATTGACTAATATTTCATAAAACTTAAGTAAATCAGCGGTTTTTTCTTATTATGCATAGATGATATGCAAATATGTAATTGCTTTAATTTGGTTACAATTTCATTATGAAGTATTGGATCTAATGATTTCAAAATATGTAGAGACGCTAATTTTATCAATTATTCAAGGTATTTCTGAGTTTATTCCAGTTAGCTCGTCTGCACATCTTTTAATTATATCAAGATTGAGTGACTTCAATGTTAGCAACCTACAATTAGATATTAGTCTGCATTTAGGTTCTTTGTTAGCAATTATTTTATTTTTTAGAAAAGAGTTAATAAATATCATTAACAATAAAAATATATTTCTACTAATAATTCTTGGGTCTATACCATTAGTTATTGTTGGTTATATTTTTTACTCCACAAATTTAATTGATCAATTTAGGAACTTAAAAGTTGTCGCTTGGACAACTTTGATTTTTGGAATTTTATTATACTTTTCGGATAAGTTTGAATTGAAAAATAAAATTTCTTCAGAATTAAATATTAAAAGTATTATTGTAATAGGATTATTTCAGATTTTAGCTATTATTCCAGGAGTCAGTAGATCAGGTATAGTAATTACAGCTTCAAGATTTTTAAAATTTGACAGAGTTGAGTCATCAAAGATAGCCTTTTATTTGTCTATTCCAGCTTTAGCAGGTGCAAGTGTTTTGGGATTTAAAGATGTTTTTGATGATCAAATAAATTTTGATGCTATATTTATTTTTTCTACGTCAGCTTCATTTTTATTTTCTTATTTTACAATTAAATATTTTCTTATTTATGTTAAAATGTTTAGTTTGAGTTTTTTTGTTATTTATAGAATAGTTTTAAGCATTATTCTTTTTTCAATTATTTACTTATGATTTTTTTGACGTTGGAGCAATTTGAGAAAAAATTACAGCAATAAGAATTAATACACATCCTATAATATTATTTATATTAAGAACTTGACTTAAAATAATCCATCCAGCAATTGTTGCAAAGACACCTTCAAGAGAGTAAATTATTGCTGCAGGAGCTTCTTCAATATTTTTTTGTGCAAACATTTGTAAAGTAAAAGCAATTCCTCCAGATAAGACACCTGCATATAATATTGAACTATACTCAGTTAAAATTTTTGTAATAACTACTTCCTCTAAAATAAAAGCAAATATAAGAGATAAACCAAAAACTAGAGCTGCTTGCAATGCTGCATAAAAAATTGGTATATTAAATTTCTCCATAAATTTTCCAGCGAAAATTATATGTAAAGCCCAAAATAGTGAGCATAGAATAACTAAAGCATCACCTATCATAATTTCTGAGTTTGAAAAATCACTTAATAGGTAAACACCTATTATACATAAACCTATTGAAGGCCAAAGACTCCAATGGACTTTAATAGAATAAATAAAAAATAATAAAATTGGAACTAATGGAACGTAAAAAACTGTAAAAAAAGCTGCATTAGCTATATTCGTGTATTGTAATGCGGCTTGCTGCAAGTAGGTGCCCAAAAATAGTGATATACCCATTAAAAATAAATATTTTAAAAATAATTTTTTATTAGAATTAATTTCATAATTAATTTTTTTTCTTTCTAAAATTAAAGCAATGGGAAGGACTGTAAGAAAACCAACAAAAAATCTAGATGCATTGAATGTTAATGGACCAATATTATCCATGCCTGTGTCTTGAGCAATGAAAGCAGTACCCCAAATAAATGTTGTTATTAAAGCGCATATAAGCGATGTAGTTTTGGACATTAATTAAATTAAGTTTAGATAATATTATTCATTCTACAACAGCTATCAAAATCTTCTTTATTGATATAGCAACCAGCCATTTTTCTTATACCTGAAAATGCACCTCTACCATGCATTACTCTCCAATTATTAAAAATTAGTAATTCACCAGGTTTTAAGATATGCCTCCACTGATATTGCTTTTGGTTTGCCATCGTATCAAATACTTTAATTGCTTTATAAAAATTAATTGTTTTCTGATTAGTTTCTCTAAAAGGCGCTCTATCATAATTGTTAAAACTAATTTGATCAAAATTATTTTTTTCATTTAATTTTATTATTGGTCTTTTTGCTTCAAGGCTAACACCGTCCCCAATATAAGAACCTTTAACTTTTGTAGTTGTTAAAGTTTTAAAATGTTTTTTATATTTTTGTTTAATATCATTTGCTAATTTAAATCCATCTACCATTATAGAATCTCCCCCTTTAGCTTCATACTTACAACAAAGTAATAATTGTAAACCAGGCGCATCATTACTATAAGTAGAATCTGTATGTGGTCTCAGTTCTTGGTTTGAATATGCACTGTCTGCTTTTTTATTATTTGATTCAAAAGTCCACAATCCTCCAAAAATTGAATTTCTGACATAACCTATTTTTTTAGCTATATTTTCTACAGAGTTTAAATTCTTTGAACAGTTTTTTACAACTGCAAAACCGTATATGTGGATTTTTTTTAATAAATTTTTAAATCCAACTTTAGTTTGTAATTGCTTATAATTAATAAAAATTTGATTTTTTATGTCTTTATCTTTCCAAAATTGAGTATAACTTTTATTTTCTTCTTTTTTTAAAGAATTTTTTTTTAAAAATTTATATGAATATTTAGTTGGTTTATTTTCATCAGACCATAATATTTCAATGAATTCACCTTTTTTTAATAATTTTGCTTTTTTAACTTTGATATTTACGTCTAAATTTGCGGTATAAGTTATTCTTTGATTGGTTTTAAAATCCCAGTTTTCTTTATTTTTAATATGATCCCTTAACCAAATATTAGGAAATGTTTCAAACTTATTATCATTAAAGTAAAATACAGTTTTATTATTTAAAAGTTTAAAATTTTTAATCATTGCTTAGCTAATTTATAGGCAAAGTTTTTACCAAGGTTATTTTTTAATTCATTATTAAATCTTGAACCTTCGGCACCGTCAATAATTCTATGATCGTAAGAAAGAGATAAAGGCAACATTGTTCTAGGTTTAAATTGTCCATCAATAAATACAGGTTTAATAAAAGTCCTACCAATTCCTAAAATAGCAACCTCTGGATAATTTATAATAGGAGTAAAATAAGTTCCTCCAATACCACCTAGGCTTGTTATAGTTATGGATCCTCCGTAAAATTCTTTTTTATCTATCTTCAAATTTCGACAATCATCACTTACTTTTTTAAGATCCTTACTTATTTGATCTATATTCTTTTGGTTGGCATTTCTTATTTTAGGCACCATTAATCCGTTGGGTGTATCAACTGCAATTCCTACATGAAAGTATTTTTTTAAAGTTATTTTTCCATTTTCAATATTATCAATTGAACTATTAAATCTTGGAAAAACTTTCAAAGCTTCCACTACTGCCTTTATAATAAATGCCAATGGAGTAATTTTCTTTTTCTCTCCAGTAAAAGTATCAGTCAAATTTTGTCTAAATTCTTCCAACTCCGTAATATCTGCTTCATCACAACTAGTAACATGCGGTATTGTTTGCCACGAATTTGACAAATGTGGAGCAGCAATTCTTTTAATTCTTGGTATATCTTGAATTTCTACATCTCCAAAATCAGCATGATCATATTCTGAGGGTTTTATTGATTGAGCCTTCTTCTCTTCTTGAGATTTATTAAAATTAGAAGATACAAATTTTTTTATATCTTCTTCTATAATTCTTCCTGATCTTTCTGATCCAGTAACATTATTAATATCAACACCAAGTTCTCTTGCAAATTTTCTAGTTTTTGGGCTAGCAAGTGCTTTGCTTGATTTGAATACACTAACTCTATTATTTTTTAATATTTCTTTTGGTTTTGAAATTACTTTTTCAGGAGGTTTTTGTATAATAGTTTCTTCTTTAATCTCTTTGACCTCTTTTTCAATTTGCTCATCTAGTTTTTCTTCTTCTGAACCAATTATTAGTATTGATGAACCCTCTGAAACTTTATCACCAACTTTTAAATTAACTTTTTTAACAATACCAGTGTATGGGCTTGGAATCTCAACACTTGATTTATCGCTTTCTATTGTAATTATCGGATCATCTTTATTAATATTTGATCCTGCCTCTATTAATACCTCAATTACTTCAACATCTTTAAAATCACCAATGTTAGGAACTAATACTTCTTTCTCGCTCATTATAATTTTGTGGGCATAGGCTTATCTTTATCAATTTTATATTTTTTAATTGCATCTACCGCATGTTTAGAAGCAATTAATTGCTCATTGGATAAAATACTTAAGCCGTATGCAACTATATGCTCTTTATCAACTTCAAAAAATTTTCTTAGATTTTTTCTTGTATCACTTCTACCAAATCCATCTGTACCCAATGAATAAAAGCTTTTATTTATGTAAGGTCTAATTTGATCAGAGTTCATTCTCATGTAATCTGAAGCTGCTAAAATAGGACCTTCGGTTTTTCCAAGGCATTTTTCAACGTAAGAGATTTTTTTCTCTTCTCCCGGATTAAGCAAGTTATACCTCTCTGTTTCAAGTCCATCTCTTCTTAATTCATTAAAGCTGGTAACACTCCACACTTCACTATCTACTTGATATTCATTTTGTAAAATTTCTGCTGCTTCCATCATTTCTCTTAAAATTGTTCCTGAACCTAATAATTGAATTTTATTCTTTTTATTCTTACTGAAATCTTTTATTTTATACATCCCTTTTAATATACCTTCTTCACATTCTTTGGGCATCTCCGGGTGAGAATAATTTTCATTCATTGTTGTGATGTAGTAAAAAATATTTTCATGTTTTTCATGCATTCTTCTTAAACCTTCTTTAAAAATTGTAGCTAATTCATAATGAAAGGTTGGATCATAAGAAACACAATTTGGAATTGTTGATGCTAATAAATGACTGTGACCATCTTGGTGTTGAAGTCCTTCTCCAGCCAAAGTTGTTCTTCCAGCTGTAGCTCCAATTAGAAATCCTCTTGTTTGACTATCTCCAGCTGCCCACGCAAAATCGCCAGTTCTTTGAAAACCAAACATAGAATAAAAAAGATAAATTGGTATCATTTCTATATCATGATTTGAATACGATGTTCCTGCAGCTATCCATGATGCCATGGATCCAGCCTCATTTATTCCTTCCTCTAAAACTTGACCACTTTTCTCTTCCTTGTAAGAGCTTAATTGAGCTGAGTCCTCTGGCTCATATTTTTGACCTTCATGCGCATATATACCTATTTTTTGGAAAAAACCTTCCATACCAAATGTTCTTGCTTCATCAGGGATTATTGGAACAAGTCTTGGAGCAACATTTTTATCTCTTAGCAAATTCGTTAACATCCTGACAAGTGCCATAGTAGTTGACATTTCTTTTTCACCGGTTGATTTTTTCAAAAAGTCAAAAATATCATTGCTTGGTGTTTTGATTGGTTTCGAAAAAGACGATCTCTCAGGAATATATCCTCCTAAAGCCAATCTTCTTTTTTTTAAGTATTTTATTTCCTCTGAATTTTCATCAGGTCTAAAGTATTCTATATTTTTTACTTGTTCATCTGTTAATGGAACATCAAATCTATCTCTATAATATAACAAATCATCGACACCTAATTTTTTTTGCTGATGGGTTGTATTTATACTTTCACCAGATTTTCCCATACCGTATCCTTTGATTGTTTTGGCTAATATGACTGTTGGTCTGTCTTTTGTATTAATAGCTTTATGATAAGCAGCATAAACTTTATGTGGGTCGTGACCACCTCTATTTAATTTCCAAATATCGCTATCCGTATAACTTGCAACTAAATTTTTAAGTTCAGGGTATTTCCCAAAGAAGTTATCTCTAACGTATAAACCTCCTTTTGCTTTAAAAGCTTGATATTCTCCATCAACTGCTTCGTTCATTCTTTTTACAAGTAAACCTGATTTATCATTTGCAATTAAAGGATCCCAATATGAACCCCAAATGACTTTTATTACATTCCAGCCAGCTCCTCTAAAAATTCCCTCTAATTCTTGAATAATTTTACCATTTCCTCTTACTGGGCCATCTAATCTTTGTAGGTTGCAGTTCACAACATAAATCAAATTATCTAACTTTTCTCTTGCTGCTAAACCAATAGATCCTAGAGCTTCTGGCTCATCTATCTCACCATCTCCTAAAAAAGACCAAACTTTCCTATTCTCATCTTTTATTAATTTTCTATTAATAAGATATTTCATAAATCTTGCCTGATAAGTTGCCATCATTGGTCCAAGACCCATAGAAACAGTTGGAAACTGCCAAAACTTAGGCATCAGCCATGGATGGGGATAAGATGATAAACCTCCTGGGTAAACTTCCTGTCTGAACTTATCTAATTGCTTTTCATCAAGTCTTCCTTCCAAAAAAGCTCTAGCGTAAATACCTGGCGCTGAATGTCCTTGGAAATAAATTAAATCTCCACCAAATTTATTGTTTTTAGCTCTCCAAAAATGATTCATTCCTATATCATAAAGAGTTGCTGCTGAAGCAAATGTTCCAATGTGACCTCCTAATGAAGGATCTCTCATATTAGCTCTGACAACCATCACTGCTGAATTCCATCGAATTAGTGCTCTGATTTTTCTTTCGATATTTTGATCGCCTGGAGATTTTATCTCTTCATCTGCTGGTATAGTGTTTATGTATGGTGTATTTTGGGTGTAGGGTATATTTGATCCCTCTTTATATGCCTGATCAATTAATTGTTTAATTAAAAAATGAGCTCTCTCAGGTCCTTCAGAATGTACTACAGCAGACAAAGATTCTAACCATTCTTTTGTCTCTTGAGGATCAATATCATTATTATTTTCAACTATTTCTAATCTTTCATTATGTTCTTCTACTTGTGTATTTTCTACTTTGATCTCTTTATGTGCACTCGTATCTAATTCAGAATTATTATATCCATTAGAATTTTCCGCTTCTGCAATTATTTTTTCCGTTGCAGGTGGTATCTTTTCAATAGTTTCTTGTTTTTGCTTAGTTCCATTCTCAGAGGATAATGTTAGTATCAAATCTCCTTTAGAAACTTTATCACCAATCTTTATGTTAATACTATCTACAACACCCTCAAAAGCAGATGGTACTTCAACACTTGATTTATCACTTTCTAAAGTTATTACAGGGTCATTTTTAGAGATTTTATCTCCTTCTTTTACAAGAATTTCTATGATTTCTACTTCTTCAAAATCTCCAATATCTGGAACTAGTAATTTTTCACTCATTTCGCTATTTGTATATATATATATTATTTACTTTTAATAGATGTATATTTTTGACCATTATTAAAATTTAGTAAAATTAATAATAAATGTTAAAAGAATAGATTATATTTAGCGCCTGTAGCTCAATTGGATAGAGCGCTTGGCTACGGACCAGGAGGTTCTGGGTTCGACTCCTAGCAGGCGCACCAAAAAAGAAGGAAAAATGAAAATATCTTTGCAAAAATCTGTAATTTATTTTTTTGTAATAGTGTTAATAATATTATTTTTAATAACTTTAATAATTTAATGAAAAAATTTACACAAATTAGCGTTAAAAAAGGTTTCATGAGACACAATGGTGGTTTGCTACTAAGAGATATCTCAAAAACTAAATATGAATTTAAAACCAAAATAAAAAAAAACCATCTTAACAGAGCTGGCATAACTCATGGTGGGTATATAGCATCGATTATAGATACTGGGTGCGGATCTGGAGCCCATAGAATTTCGGGCAATCAACCTTGTGTAACTATAACTCTTAATATTAACTTTATCGGGCCTTCAACTATTGGTGATGAAATTTTTGGATATGTAAAAATTAAAAAAAAAACAAAAAGCATGGTTTTTTTAGAGTGCTATTTAGAATGTAAAGGTAAAATAATTGCATCTGCAACAGGTATTTGGAAAATACTGCAACGTAAGTTACCCCATGCAGGTCTAAGCTAGGTTCTTCTTTTTATATTTAAATAACCAAAGATTGATAAAAGAATAAGAGCAATAGGATAAACTATTTCTTTTTTTGGCCTATTCTGATTTTCAATTTTAAATTCATTAATAATATCTCCCATATCTAAACCAGATTTTTTTGCAATTCCATTCCACGTTAAAGTATCAATTATGGTTTTATTGTCTTCTACAACTAAGCTCATTCCATAATCATCTAAACTGAAATTTTCATCAAAACTATTTTTTTCAATTACAAACAATTTATATCTTTCGCCATACTCTGTAAGTCTAGTAATTTTAATTCTTATCTCTTTATTATAATCAAACTGTTTTTTGTTTATTTCATCAATACTTAAATAGTTATATTTTGGATAAAATTTATTTAGAATAAATTCTGGAGATAATAATGAAATTGAAATTATTAAAAAGATAATAATTTCGTACCATCTCAGTTTATTTATAAACCATCCCTGAGTAGCAGATGTAAATACTAAAATCCCAATCAATGAGGTTGCTATGACCATTAAGCCATGCCATATGCTTTCAATACCAATTAATAATAACTCACTGTTAAATAAGAATACAATAGGAAGTATTCCAGTTCTCAGACTATACCAAAATGCCTGGGCTCCTGTTCTTAATGGGTCTCCACCAGAAATAGCAGCAGCTGCGTATGATGCTAAGCCAACTGGAGGTGTTACGTCTGCCATTAGGCCAAAATAGAACACGAATAAATGAACCGCAATTAAAGGAAAAATAAATCCTGATGCATTTCCAACATCCACAAGAACAGTTGCCATTAGAGATGCTACAACAACATAGTTTGCCGTAGTTGGTAAACCCATACCCAATAGTAAACACAAAATAATAGTTAAAAATAAGAGAATAATAACATTATCTTTTGCAATCGACTCGATTACAATTATTAAATTAGTACTCAAACCTGTAGATCCAACTGCACCAACTATAATACCTGCTGTTGCAATTGCTATTCCGACACTAACCATATTCAAAGCACCCTTTTCAAAACCAACAACAGTTTGGTTGTACCAATAAATTAAAGCATTCTTAAAGTTCTTTTCTTTAAAAATTTTATTTAAAAGATTAACTATAACTAGAGTTATTGTTGCAAAAAAAATAGAGTAAGAAGCTGTAAGCCTCATATAAACTAGTAGATAAATAAGAACAAATATTGGAACTAAAAAATGTATTCCTTCAAAAAACGTTTTTTTCAATTTTGGAATATCGTTTTCATCCATACCTTTTAAATTTAATTTAAGCGCTTCAAGGTGAGATATATAAAATAGCGCAATGTAAGAAATTATAGCTGGTAAAAAAGCATGTTTGACAACTTCAAAATATGTAACACCGATAAAACTTGCCATCACAAAAGCTGCTGCTCCCATAACAGGAGGCATTATTTGACCATTAACTGATGAAGAAACTTCGATTGCACCCGCTTTTTCTTTAGAAAAGCCAGTCTTTTTCATAATTGGAATTGTAAATGTTCCAGTGGTAACTGTATTAGCAATTGATGATCCAGAGATTAATCCTGTCATACCAGATCCAAGAATAGCTGCTTTGGCAGGACCACCTCGCATTTTTCCAACCATTGCAAAAGCTAAATCTAAAAAATATTTACCCCCTCCAGCAGTTTCTAAAAGTGCTCCAAAAAGTACAAAGAGAAATATGAAATCTACAGAAACACCTATCGGAATTCCGAAAATAGCTTCTTGATCAAACCATTGAAAACCAACTAACCTTTTTAATGATAATCCACCATGAGAAATTATGTCTGGTGCATATTGCCCAAAATAAGAAAATAACAAAAAACAAACTGCAATAACAACTAATGGGACACCTATTACTCTGCGTGTAGCCTCTAGAAGAATTAATATTCCAATTATTCCGAGTATTAACTCAATTGGAATAGTAAAATTATCGGAAAGATTTATTTTAAGTAATATTCCACCCCTATCTACTAATTGATCATAAAAAACATAAATATATAAACAACAAATTGCACCTGTTATTGCAATTAATATATCTATAAAATTTACTTTTTTACCCCTTGCATATGGAAATATTAAAAAAGCTAGTAAAAGTGCGAAGCCAAGATGAATTGCTCTAGCTGGTAAACCTTTAAACATTCCAAAATTTAACCAAAATGGAAATGGAGAAGCATACCAAAGCTGAAATAAAGACCAGGTTATTGCAATAATAGCAACTAACTTTAAATGAAAACCTGTTAGGTTTCTTGTAGGAGAAAGATCTTCTTTAATCTTATTCTCAATTTTTTTATCTATGTCTGCTGACATTCAGCTTAATATATAAAAAAAAAGGCCCAATAGATATATTGGGCCTAAATTTTTTATATAGATTTAATTACATTAAACCAGCTTCTTTATAATATTTAACAGCTCCAGGATGAAGTGGTGCTGATAAACCATCAGCTATCATATTTTTTTTCTCTAAAGGAGCGAAAGCTGGATGTTGTTTTCTAAAATCATCAAAATTTTCAAAAACAGCTTTTGTAACCTGATAAACTAAATCCTCAGAAACATCCATACTTGTTACAACAGTAGCTTTAACACCAAATGTAGTTACATCTTTTTTCTGTTTAGTATAAGTACCTTTTGGAATTGTTGCAGATGCATAATAATCAGCTCCACTAATAATTCCATCAATTACATCTCCTGTTAAATTGATTGGCATTGCTTTAGCCGCACATGTTGCTGCTTGTTCCATTGCTCCATTTGGAAAACCTACTGAATATCCAAACGCATCAATTTTACCATCGCATAGAGCTTTTACTTGCTCTGAAGATGTTAGCTCAGTAACTGATTTAAAGAAGCTGTTGTCAACTCCCATAGCTTTCATTAATTCTTCCATAGTTCCTCTTTGACCAGAACCTGGATTTCCAATGTTTACAACTTTTCCTTTGAGACCCATAAAATCTTTGACTTTTGCTTTTTTTCTAGCCCAGATTTGAAATGGCTCATTATGTACTGAGAAAACAGCTCTTAAATTTTTGAATTGTTTCCCTTCCCATTTGCTTGATCCATTGTAAGCATGATATTGCCAGTCAGATTGTGCTACACCAAATTGAAACTCGCCATCTTTTATTTGTCCGATGTTATAATTTGAGCCTCCAGTTGAAGGAGCGGTACATCTGTAAGCTTTATCTTTCATACCTTTTTTTCTACCATGTTCAGCACTAATTGCTGATTTGTGTAACATTTTACAAATAGCGTTTCCTGTCTGAAAATAAACTCCAGTTGGTCCACCTGTGCCTATTGTAAAAAACTCTGCTGATTTTGCTATTGATCCGAATGAAAATATAGCAGCAAAAATAATCAGAGAGCTTGATATTGTTGATAATATTTTTTTCATATACCCTCTCTAAAGTTTTAAAATCGAATCTAACTATTTATTACTACGAGTGTCTAGTAAATTCAGTTAATATAAGTATTGTTAATTAAGGAGTTTTTTAACTGATTATAATTTTTCAACCCAAGATTTTAATTTATTTACTCCTTCTACAACCTTAGGGGCGTACAATTTTATTAACTCATCATTAATATCAGTTTTTTCATTAATATTTTTCATAAATATATCGCCGTCAAAATCTGTAAAACTTAGACGAACAATCATCCTTTTTTCATCAAATCCAAAATCACTTCCTGGAAGTAAAGCAATATTTAAATTAGTTAAAATTTCATCACACATGATTGAAGAATTATTAAATTTCTTGTTCAAAAATTCAGGCATCAAATAAAAGCCACCCATGGGTTTGTTCATGATAATATTATTTGATTTTAAATTTCTATATACGTACTCTCCAACAGCTTTAAGAATTTTTTTCGATTTTAAGATATATTCATCATGGTTAGCATTAAAAGCAGATATTGCAGCAAACTGAATTGGTGAACTTACTGCAGAAAATGTTTCACTTGCTAAAACTTTCATAGATTTAAGTAATTCAATTTTTTTCTTTGGTATTATAAAGTACCCAAGTCTCCATCCTCCAGCGCCACACCATTTACTAAGTCCGTTACTTATTACGACATTATCAGGGCAGTGTTCGAAAATAGAAATATAATTTTCATCAAATGTTAATTCAGAATAAATTTCATCTGATAAAACTAAAATATTATACTTTTTTACTATTGAAGAAATTTCTTTTAAATTTTCACATACTTGTCCTGATGGATTATTTGGAGAATTAAGAAATAAAAGATATTTTTTATCTGGTTTTTTCAAAATAATTTTTTCTATTTCTTGAGCTTTAGGAAACCAATTATTTTCAGCAGATGTTTGTATCCAATTATAGTTATTTTTAGCTATTATTGATTGAGGCTTGTAAGATACCCAACTTGGAGCTGGCAATAAAACTTCGCCTTCAAATGCTAGATGCATCAAGAACATTAACTCTTTGGTTCCAGGACCTACTATTACTTGATCTGAGTTAAAATTGTAATTTTTCTTTTTTGATTCATATTTTGAAATTGAGTTTCTTAGTTTATTTAATCCTTGGATAGGTAAATAACTTTTCTGATGTGCATTTTTTTTTAATTCTTCAACAATAGTAATTGGAACCGGGAATGGTGATTGTCCAAATCCAAACTTAATAATATTTTTTCCTTCATTTTCAATAACTTTTGATTTTTCATTTATTTTTAGTGTTGCTGATAAACTTAGGCTTTTAATAGTATCTTTGATCATTACGATTTTAACTCAATAAGATTTTTATATTCATTTAAAGCAGATGGATTTGATAATGCTTCAATATTATTTATTTTGTTACCATCTATGACATTTTTAACAGCTACTTCTACAATTTTACCATTCTTAGTTCTTGGAATATCATTTACCGTAATTATTTTGGCAGGTACATGCCTAGGAGAAGCTTCATATCTAATTGTTCTTTTTATTTTCGAAATTAAGTTTTTGTCTAATTTATTATTTTTTGATAAGACTACAAAAAGTATTATTCTTACATCGTTATCCCAAGATTGACCAACCACAATAGACTCTTTTACTTCTTTAAATTTTTCTACAACAGAATAAATTTCAGCTGTACCAAGTCGTACACCACCTGGGTTTAATGTTGCATCTGATCTTCCATAGATAATATAAGACCCATTATTCTTTCTTTCAGCATAATCTCCATGATGCCAAATATTTTTAAATTTTGAAAAATAAGCTTTTTTATATTTAACTTTTCCAGGATCATTCCAAAATTTTAATGGCATTGACGGAAAAGGGTTTCTGCATACTAATTCTCCTTTTTTATTTAAAATGGATTTACCTTTTTCAGAAAATACTGCCGTATCCATGCCAAGACCGTTGTTTTGTATTTCACCACTATTTACAGATGAATAAATATTTCCATTTACAAAACAGGAAACAATATCTGTTCCTCCAGAAATAGATGCCAAATGAACATTTTTTTTTATATTTTTATAAACAAATTCAAAACCATCTTTAGAAAGTGGAGACCCTGTAGAACATATGGTTTTCAAAGACTTAAGTTTAATTTTTTCTTTTACCCTTACATTCTGCTTAATAAGTTGATCAATATATTTTGCACTTATGCCAAATAAAGTAACTTTCTCTTTATCTGCAATTTTTAACAATAAATCTGAAGATTTATGCATAGGAAAGCCATCAAATAACAATATTGATGCTTTAGATGCTAAAGCTGTAACAAGCCAATTCCACATCATCCATCCACAAGTTGTAAAGTAAAATACATTATCATTTGGTTTTATATTGCAATGTAATTGATGTTCTTTCAAATGTTGTAATAAAACTCCGCCAGATCTATGACAAATACATTTTGGTTTTCCTGTTGTGCCACTTGAGTATAAAATTGCTAATTCGTGGTCGAAATCAAATTTTTTTAATTTATTTCTGCTAATTTCATGTTTTTTAATCTCAGTAAAATAATAAATTTTTATGTTTTTAATTTTTTTTAATTTTCTTAGTTTTTTTCCAGGGTAATTTAGAATTAATACTGATTTTATACTTTTTATTTTTTTTAAAATTTTAGGCAATCTTTCAATAATATTTATTTCCTTTCCGTTATAATAATATTTATCAGTAATAATTAATAATTTCGGTTTAATTTGGGAAAAACGTTCTATAACTCCGGGTACACCAAAATCAGGTGAGCATGAGCTCCAAATTGATCCTATAGCACTAGCACTTAAGAAACATTCTACTGTTTCTATCTGATTTGGAGTATATGCTACTATTCTATCGTTTTCAGAAATACTTATTTTTTTATAAAACGTAATTATTTTTTTTACGTCGATATTTAGTTCTTTCCAGGACTTTTTTTCTCTGTAACCATTTTCACTAACAAATGTAATAGCTTTTTGATTGGAATTTTTAACTAAAAGATTTTCTGTAAAATTTAATTTTGAATTAACAAAAAACTTACTATTAATAAGATCTTTGGTTAGTTTGAATTTATTAGTTTTTATTCCTATTATTTCAAAATATTTCCAGACTGAGTTCCAAAAATCTTTAGGATTTTTTACACTCCATTTTAATAACTTTTTATAATTTCCTGAAAAATTATATTTATAATATTTTGAAATAAATTGCTCATATGCAAATAAATTCGAATTTTTTATAAGTTCTTTAGATGGTTCCCAAAGTTTTTTTGGCATTAAATAATTATATTTATATTGTAAAATTTATGCTAACCTTAGATGATATAAATTGAAAATGAGAACTTTTTTCCATCTGATTCGGACTAGTTTTAGTCTATTTTTGTTCTTTTTGAGTAACAAAATATAGTAGGCTTAAAAAAGATCATACTAAAAGTTGATATGTCAAAAAATAAGATCACCGCAGTTCTTGGACCTACAAATACTGGTAAAACTTTTTTAGCTATAGAAACCATGCTTTCATTCGACACGGGAATGATAGGGTTTCCTCTCAGACTCTTAGCAAGAGAAGTATATGACAATATTGTACAAAAGGTAGATGTATCTAAGGTTGCTCTTATTACTGGTGAAGAAAAAATTATACCAACTAATGCAAAATATTTTTTGTGTACCGTAGAGTCAATGCCTGTAGATAAAGTTTTAGACTTTGTAGGCATAGATGAAATTCAGATGTGCTCAGATCACGAGAGAGGTCATATTTTTACAGATAGATTGTTAAATCTAAGAGGTGAGAAATTAACAATGCTAATGGGTTCCAATACAATAAAAAGTATTATTCAAAAACTTGATGATGATATTGATTTTATAAATAAACCAAGATTATCAAGACTTTCATTTGGGGGACATAAAAAAATTTCGAGAATTGAAAGAAAAAGTGCAGTTATAGCTTTTTCAACAGAAGAAGTTTACGCAATTGCAGAACTTATAAGAAGACAGAAAGGAGGTGCAGCAATTGTTATGGGGTCTCTCAGTCCTAAAACTAGAAATGCTCAAGTAAATTTATATCAATCTGGAGATGTTGATTATCTTGTTGCTACAGATGCGATTGGAATGGGAATAAATATGGATTTAGATCACGTTTTCTTCTCAAACTTAAAAAAATTCGATGGAAAAAAAATAAGAAGGTTGAAAATCTCTGAAATTGGACAAATTTCAGGGAGAGCTGGTCGATATTTAAACGATGGTAGTTTTGGTATTACGGGAGATTGTGACGAAATTAGTCCAGAGGAAATTGAATTTCTAGAAAATCATAATTTTCCTGAAATACAGAATATATATTGGAGAAATTCTAATTTAAACTTTAACAATAAAGAAACTTTGCTAAAGTCATTAGACGAAAGACCTAATAAAGACTGGTTGAGAAGAGTTGGGGAATGCGAAGATGAGAAAGTTTTAAAATATTTTTTAAAAGAAAATAATATTAATGTAGCCAACAATCCAGATGTTTTAAAAATTCTTTGGGAATGCTGTCAGATTCCTGATTTTGTAAAAAAAACTTATGGTCACCATTTAGAAGTAGTAAATAAAGTTTTCAATTTTTTGACAGGTAACGAAAAAAAAATACCAAACCATTACATGAAAAAACAGCTTTCAATGCTTGATAAACTTGATGGAAATGTAGATTCAATTTCAAACAGAATATCTAATGTTAGAACTTGGTCATACGTTTCAAATAAGTCTAATTGGGTTGAAAACCATGATTACTGGATCGAAAGAACTAAAAACTTAGAAGATAAGTTATCAGATCGACTTCATGATGAGTTAACAAAAACCTTTATTGATAAAAGAGCAAGTGTTTTAGCAAAAGGTTTAAAACAAGATATTGAGTTAAAAACTGAAATTCTTGAAAAAGAAAAGGTATTAATTAATGGACAGTACATAGGAATTCTAAAGGGATTAAAATTACAATTGGATTTAAAAATTGATGCCTTAGATACAGATATTAAGTCCTTAAAAAAAGCAGCAAGGCAGAATGTAGGACCAGAAATAATAAGAAGAATACAACAAATTATAGATACAGGTCTTGTAGAGCTAAAAGATGATTTTAAAATATATTGGAACAAAGATCCAATAGCAAAAATGGTGGCAGGTTCAGATTATCTTAATCCAAAAATAGATTTAATTATTGATGAAATGATTGAAAATGATGAGAGAAATAAATTAAATGAATATTTACAAAAATGGATAATTAAAAAAATTAATAACGAACTTAATAGTCTTATTGAATTAAAAAATATAAAAGAAGAAAGTCCACAACTTAGAGCATTGGCTTACAGACTTTATGAAAATAATGGAGTTATAAAAAGATCTAATATCTCAGATTACTTAAATAAAATAAATCAAGATGATAGAAAAAAATTAAGAAAACTTGGTGTCAAGTTTGGTAGATACCATATTTTTCTGTTTAAGTTATTTAAGCCAAATTCAGTCTCATTAAGAATATTATTATGGAAAAGTTACAATAATAAATTTTTGAATTTGTCACCTCCAACGTTTGGATTAAATTTTTTAAATAATATGAAAGAAGCTAACAAAGATTTTATGTTGCTTTGTGGTTTTGAAAAGTTTGATGATATTTATGTCAGAATAGATATACTTGAAAGATTATTTTTATTAATATTCAATTCTGAAAAAGATAATAAAAAAGAGGTAAAAGTTATACCTGAGATGCTGAACTTGCTTGGGTGTTCAAAAGAAAATTTTAATAAACTCTTAAAAAAAATGGATTATAAGATTTATCAGAAGGAAAAGGAGATATTCATAAAATATATTCCATCAAAAAAGAACGTTTTTAGAAAATATGTCAAAAAAGACGATACAAATAATCCTTTTAGTGTATTAAATCAATTGAACTTAAAATAATGTTTAGTTTATTTAAAAAAGATGTTGAAGATAAAAATGACAATGATCATCTATCTCTTATCAGTATCGCAGCCTTACTAATTCATTCAGCAAAAATTGATGAAAATTTTACTGAGAAGGAAAAAAATATAATTAAAAAAGCATTAACTGAAATGGGCGCAGACCAAAAAGATTTAGATAAAATTTTAGAAGATGCAGAGTTAAAAGAAAAAGACTCAAACCAAATTTTAGAATTTACAAAGGAAGTAAAAAACAAGAATATTGAAGAAAAAAAGATAGTTATTGAGGCTTTATGGAACATTATATATTCAGATGAAAATGCAGACATGTATGAAACAAATTTGATGAGAAGATTATCAGGATTATTATATTTAGACCCAAAAGTGGTTGGAGATATAAAAGAAAAAATTAAATCAAACCGATGACATACTTGGTAAATGATAAATGTATTAAATGTAAACATACAACATGCGTTGATGTGTGCCCGGTTGATTGTTTTTACGAAGGTAAAAATATGCTTGTAATTAAACCTGATGAGTGTATAGATTGTGGCGTTTGCGAACCTGAGTGTCCAATCGATGCAATAATTTCAGACACAGAAAAGGGTAGCGAAAAATGGTTAGAAGTAAATTCGAAGTATTCTGAAATATGGCCTAATATTACAGAAAAAAAGGATCCTTTACCAGAACACAAAAAGTTTGAAAATGAAGAAAATAAGTTTGATAAATACTTTAAAGAAAACATTTAAAACCAAAAAGAATATTAATAAAAAAAAAAATACTAAATCAGAAATTAAATCAAAAAAATTAAAGATAGCTCAAAAAGCAAAAAAACCAAAAATTGCAAAAAAGCAGAAAAAAGTTAAATTACAAAAAAAAATACCAAAACAAATTTCTAAATCAAAACCATTAAAAGTAGAAAAAAAAGAAAGCTCAGAATCAAATACAAACGTACTAAGAATATCTAAAAGCAACGAACAAAAGCCTGAGATCAAAAAAGTAAAAAAACAAGATACTGAAAAAAAAGAATATAAAATCAAAGAGTATGTTGTGTATCCAAAACATGGAGTTGGGCAAATTATTGAATTTAAAAAAATGAATATTGGCGGAATTGAAATTGAAGCTTATATACTGAAGTTTGAAAAAGATAAGGCAAATGGGATGGTTCCTGTAAACAAACAATCATATTTGAGGCCATTAGCTACGATAAATCAAGTAAACAAATGTATAAGTATTTTAAAAAGTAAACCTAAAATCAAAAGAAGTATGTGGAGTAGAAGAGCTCAAGAATATGAAGCAAAAATTTCATCTGGTAAAATTTATGAACTTGCAGAAGTAGTAAGAGATCTAAATAAAGGGGATGATATTATGGTTGATCAGTCATACAGTGAAAGACAACTTTTTGAGAAAGCTTATGATAGAATTCTTACCGAATTCCAAATTGTCTTAAGTTTAAGTTTGGAAGATACACAAAAAAAACTTGATAAAGCATTAAAAAGAAATTTAGAAAAGCAAGTTCAGAAAATTGAGAGCAAACCCCCCGAGGAAGAAAATACTGAAGAAATAGCTAAATAAAAAAAACGCTCCTCACGCAAGCGCCATGAGAAGCGTTATTTAATAAAAAGAATACTAAACTATCTTCTTCTTTTCTTTTTAGCTTTTTTCTTAGCTTTTTTCTTAGTTTTCTTTTTAGCAGCTTTTTTTCTTCTTTTAGCCATCTTTAGCTCCCTTTTTTATTACGAATCTTTTTGATTCGTTTAATTACCTTTTTTTAATTTTTTTGAATAGTTATGTCAATTACATAATTTTTTATATTTTTTTTAAATTTTTTTTTTAAAAAATAAAAAAATTAATAATTAAAAAAAGTTAAGTAAAATAGCGATTATTAAACAAATTTTTCTAATTAACTATAAAGATTTTCAAAATTTTTTTTATATTTAATTATAATCTTGTATCTTTTTAATTTTAATGTTGGTGTTAACATTCCATTTTCAATTGAAAATTTTTCTTTAACAACAAAAAATTTTTTTACATTTTCAATTTTTGAAAGATTATTATTCAAATTATTTATTGCATTATGAATATCTTCATTTGTAATATTAATATATTCGTCATTTAAAACTATTAGAGCAACTAGATAAGGTTTATTATCCCCATAAACAACAGCTTGATCTATGAAATCTAAGTTTACTAATTCATTTTCTATTTTAAGTGGGGAAATATTATCACCTCCTGGAGTAATGATAATGTCTTTTTTTCTATCAGTAATTTTTAAAAAATTATTTTCAAATACTCCAATATCCCCTGTATGAAGCCAGCCATCTATTAAGACTTTTTCTGTTTCTTTTTTATTATTCCAATAACCTAGCATTACATTTTCACCTTTTACTAAAATTTCACCATCTTCAGCTATTCTTACTTCATTTCCCTTGAACGGTGGGCCAACAGTATCTATTCTGATATCATCTATGGGATTACAACTTACAACTGGAGAGGTTTCTGTTAATCCATAACCTTGTAAAGTTGGTAAACCTATAGCATTCAGAAAATATCCAACTTCTTTATCTAAGGCACCACCTCCTGAAACGAATGTTTTAAGGGATCCGCCAAATTGTGATTTTATTTTTTTTCTAACTAATTTCTCTAAAATACTATCTTGTATTTTTTCAAAAATAGTTAAATTTTCTTTTTTTATTTTTTTTAGACCTAATTCTAACATTTTAAATATTAATTTTTTTTTCAAACCTGTAGCTTTTTTAAAACTTGCATTAATTTTTTGATAAAGATTTTGATAAAATCTCGGCACAGCAGTCATGATTTCTGGCGAACAATCACCCATATTTTTAACTAATTTATCTATGCTCTCTGCATAAAAAATTCTAGCTGCTACAGTAATTTGCACAAATTGAACAGTGTGCTCGTAAGAATGTGAAAGTGGGAGCCATGTAAGGAATCTAGGTTGTTCTTCAGATAATAATGGTTTTAGAATATCTATTGCACCCTCACAATTATTTAAAATGCCCCCATGACTTAAAATTACTCCTTTTGGATTTCCTTGTGTACCTGAAGTGTAAATTATACAAGACGGGTCTTTTCTTGAGGCTAAGGATTTATGAAGTGGTAATTTTTTTTTAATATTATTTTGGATTAATTCTTCTAAATTAATATATTCAATTTCTACATTTGGTAATTTTTCAAAAGAAAATATTTTTTTTATAAATTTTTTGTCTTTAATAATATTTTTTAATTTATTGAATTGTTCAATATTTGAGACAAAAATTATACTGGGAGTACAATCATTGAGAATATAATTGTAGTCATTTTCTGCATAAGTTGTGTAAGCTGGAACTGTTATCCCATCTGATAGCATAATCGATAAGTCTGTAATAAACCATTCAGGTCTATTTTCAGAAATTAACAAGCATCTATCACCTTTTGATATTACTTTTCTTAATTCATTAGAAACTAAATTAATAAAATCGTGAGTTTCCTGCCAAGAATAATTTTTTCTTTTATCACCTAAGGTTGATAATAAAATTTTATCTTTATCAATTTGTTTATTAAATTGATCAAAAAATAACTCGGTTAAATTATTAATTAGTTTTAAGCTCATATGTTTTTTGGTGGGCAAAGAGAGAATCGAACTCTCACAGTATTGCTACTATTGGATTTTGAGTCCAACGCGTCTACCAGTTCCGCCATTCGCCCATTTATTTTTGGTTTCATAGAATATAAATAATAGTATTAAAACACTATTTATATTAAAAGAAAATATGTTTAAGGAACTATTTAATAAAACAATTAAACTTGCAGGACATAAAAGTTCAAAAAAAATTTTAGGGTTTATATCTTTTATTGAGAGTTTCATATTTCCTATTCCACCAGATGTTCTTATCATTCCGATGACTATTGCTGACAGAAAAAGATGGATGAAGATAGCAATTATTGCTACTACCGGATCTGTCTTAGGTGCATGTTTGGGATATTTTATAGGATATGTTTTTTTCAATGAAATTGGAATTAAGATTTTTGAGCTTTACGGTGTAGATAATACTTCATTTTTAAAAGATAAAATTTCATCAGATGGAGGGGTTTTTGCATGGGCAACTTTGCTGGCTATAGCAGGTTTTACACCCATCCCATTTAAATTACTCACAATAACTAGTGGGTTTGTTCAATTTAATATTGTTTATTTTATAATTGTCTCCATACTAACAAGAGGATCTAGATTTTTTATTATAGCTTTTTTGGTTGGAAATTTTGGTCCAGCTATGAAAACAATACTTGAAAAAAAACTGCTCAAAGTTTCAATCGTAATTTCAATTGTATTAATAGTATTTGCTTTTTTAATTTATAAATTTTTACAAAATTTTATAAACTAAAATGAACTTTATTTTAAAAAGAAAAAATATTTATTTATTAATTTTTATATACTCAATTGTTGCTATACTATCTGCAATCTATATTGAAAAAGTTTTAGGATATTTGCCATGTAAATTATGTAATTATCAAAGAATTCCTTTTTTATTAGCGATCTTCGTTTGTTTTTTGGGATATAACTATTTTAAATCTGATAGAATATTAATTGCTTTAATCATTACATTCACACTGAGCACTGCTCTTGCAGGATATCATTTTGGTATAGAAAATGGCATTTTTGAAGAATATGCTGGTTGTACAAACACAAATATAGATATCACGAATAAAGAAAAAATAATCGAAAGTCTTGGAATGGTTAAAAATTGTAAAGATGTAGAGTTTACTATCTTAGGCATATCCTTATCTGGATTGAATTTTTTAACATCTTTACTAATTGTATTATTTTCGCTAAGAGCTCTTATTTATGAGAAAGACTAACAAAAAAAAATTAGAAGAATTTATTAGAGTTGATCACGCAGGTGAAAGAGGTGCAATTAAAATATATGAAGGTCAACTTTTAGCACTGAAAACATTTAAAAAGGATCCTGAACTATTAAAATTAGTAGAAGAAATGAGAGAACATGAGCAAGAACATAGTGATTTTTTTGAAAATGAAATCAGAGAAAGAAGTATAAAACCTACTAAATTTTTACCACTATGGGATTTATTAGGGGTAGGCTTAGGTTTCGGCTCAACAATATTAGGAAAAAAGGCTGCAATGTTGTGCACAGCCTCTGTTGAGGAAGTAATTGATAAACATTACCAAAGTCAAATAGATCAATTACAAGATGATGAGAAAAAACTTAGAGAAAAAATTAAAAAATTTAGAGCTGATGAATTGGAACATAAAGATATTGCATATGAGCACGGCGCAACAAAAAAAGGATTATATTCAATAATGGATAAAATTATTAAAACTGGCTCAAAAATTGCTATAAATATCTCTGAAAAAATTTAACTAGGATCTAATTCTACGTCCCAATATAAATAATCCATCCAACTGCTATGTAGAAAATTAGGAGGAAAATTCTTCCCATTTCTATGAAGGTCTTCTGTAGTTGGTTGAAAAGGCCATTGATTTAACTTCATTCCAGAATTTTTGAGCAATCTTCCACCTTTTTTTACATTACATGCTGAGCAAGCAGTAACAACGTTTTCCCAATCAGTTTTCCCACCTTTTGATCTTGGAAGGAGATGGTCAAAAGTTAGTTCATCATTACTTCCACAATATTGACAACTGAACTTATCTCGTAGAAAAACATTAAATCTTGTGAAATTTGGATTTGAACGAGGTTTTATAAAAGATTTTAATGCGATAACACTCGGTAACTGCATAGAGAATGATGGGCTTCTTATCATTCTATCATAATGACTTACAATTGAGACTCTATCTAAAAATACAGATTTAATAGCGTCTTGCCAAGACCATAAGGATAAAGGATAATAACTTAATGGTCTGTAATCCGCATTAAGAACTAGAGCCGGACATTTTTCGAGTGAAAGGTTTTCATT
Source organism: Pelagibacteraceae bacterium GOM-A1 (assembly GCA_001704065.1). Classification (GTDB taxonomy): domain Bacteria; phylum Pseudomonadota; class Alphaproteobacteria; order Pelagibacterales; family Pelagibacteraceae; genus Pelagibacter. The sequence continues at coordinate 94,340 of LHBX01000043.1, forward strand.
GATCATCAGAGTCATGTTTATTTAATATATCATATATTATTATTAATCAATGTAACAAAAAGTTAATTCTCTTTAAATATCAAAATTATCTTTGATAAATTTTAATGCGTTACTTGAAGCTTCAACTGGTATATGATGGTCGCAGTCTTTGATCATTAAAGTTTCAATACTAATATTATTGCGTGTAAAAAAATCTTTTGCTTCCAACAAATTGTAGGGTGGAACTATTTCATCTTTTTCACCATGAATTAATAAAGTTTTTGTTTTAGAAATTAATCTTAAACTAAGATCCTCTTTATCTATAATCTTTCCGGAAAATCCAACAATACAATTAAAGGGATCTTTAGAAGTTAATCCTAAGTTTATTGACATCATGCAACCCTGGCTAAATCCAGATAAACATATCTTTGAATTTTCCAAATTATATTCTGCTTTAACTTCTTCAATGTATTTTCTTAATTTATTTTCGGCTTTTTTTACTTCATTTAAAATATAATTTTTATCATTTGTTTCTAAATCAAACCATTGATAACCAATTGGATTAATTTTACATGGTTCATGTCCATTCGGACATAAGAAAACTGTAGTGGTTAAAAACCTTTTCCAATTCAGAGTTAACATGCTTATATCTTTTCCATCTCCACCATATCCATGAAGTAAAATTACCGCATTTTTGATGTCAGACCCATTTTCAGGTTTTATAATTGTTGATTCAAGGCAAAATGTCATAGATAAGTAATTATGTTTTTTTATTTTAAAAAGAAACTAAAATCAAAACATGATTTCTGAAATATTTGTCAAAATTGCAGCAATTGTTTTGCTTGCAGCTGTAGCTGTAGTCTTAATTCTTGGAATTAGAACTCTTTTTAAAGGAGACGGAGATAAAAAAACATCTAACAAATTAATGCAGCTTAGAGTTTTACTACAATTTGTTGCTATAATTGTGCTTGTAGCATTAGCCTACTTTTATAAAAATTAATTTAATTCATTTAACCAATTTAAAAATTCATCACTGTTAAAATCTATTGAGCCAACAATTCTTGCAAACTCATAACCATCTTTATCAATGAATAGTGTTGTGGGTATTCCTCTTAATTTTAAATTTTTTGCAATTCCAGCACCATCACCAACAAAAACTTGTAATTCTTCTATGAGTAGTTCATCAAAAAACTTTTTAGATTTACTAATATTTTCTCCACCTATATTTATTGGGATAATCTTTAATTTTTTTTCATCCTTAAGTTTTTGAAGATTACTTAAAGATGGCATTTCCTCTCTACAAGGCGCACACCATGTTGCCCAAAAATTCAGAATAATTAATTCAGACTCAAAATCTTTCAAATTAACTTTATTTCCAGCCTCATTTAAAAAATCAAAAAACTTAATTTTTTGTTTTTTCTCATAAATTATTAGATTTTTTATATTAGGCGCTTCTATTGAATATGAATAACTAAGTGATATGAAGTAAAGTAATATTATTTTAATGGATATAAATATAAATTTCATAAATTTGTAATTGAATAACATGAGTAAAAATAAAAACAATAAACCAATTTGGGGTACAAGAATTAAGAAGAATGCGTCAACTTTATTTAAAAAAGTTGGTGGTTCATTGCCAATAGATAAAAGACTATTTAAAGAAGATATCGAGGGATCAATTGCTCATGTCGAAATGCTTCACAAACAGAAAATTATAAATTTCAGGATAAAAAATAAAATAATTTGGGGATTAAAAAGAATTAAAAATGAAATTGTAAAAAAGAAATTCAATTTTAATTATGATTTAGAGGATATTCATATGAATATAGAAAACAGATTATTTGAACTTATTGGTGATGATGCTGGATATGTTCATACTGCTAGATCTAGAAATGATCAGGTAATTACCGACCTTAAATTATGGTTAAAAGAAGCAACAAAAAAAATAATAATTTTGTTAGATAATACAAATTCAAATATTCTAAATCTTGCACAAAAAAATATCAGAACAATTATGCCAGGATTTACACATTTAAAAAATGCACAACCACTATCTTTAGCACATTATCTACTAGCATATGTTGAAATGTTTAAGAGAGATAAGAAAAAATTTAAGAATAATTTAGAATTTTTAGATGAAAATCCTTTAGGTGTAGGGGCTTTATCTGGCACCTCTTTTAAAATTGACAGAAATTACACCACAAAAAAACTCAAATTTAAAAAACCAACAAACAATTCTGTAGATACTGTATCTGATAGAGATTTTGTTTTAGACTTTTTGTATTCTTCTCTTGCTTGCTCTTTACACATTTCTAGAATTGCTGAAGAACTAATAATTTGGAATTCTGATGCATTTAACTTGATAACTTTAAATGATAAATTAGTAACCGGTTCTTCTATAATGCCACAAAAAAAGAATCCTGATCCATTGGAATATCTGAGAGGTAAAGCTGGAATATTTATTGGAAATATCAATTCTATGATTTCAATATTAAAGGGCTTACCGTTATCATATTTTAAAGATTTACAGGATGACAAAGAAATTGTTTTTAAAACAAATGATCAATTAAAAATATCGCTATCATTATTGAATGATGTATTAAAAAATTTAATAATAAATAAAAAAAGTATGCTATCCCTTGCGGAAAAAGGATTTACTACAGCTACAGATTTATCTGATTACATTGTAAGAGAACTTGGATATCCATTTAGAAAGGCATACATACAAACTGCAAAAATAATTAATCTAGCTGAAAAAAAAAACAAAAAACTTCACGAACTAGAATTGAAAGAAATAAATCAAATTGAGCCAAAACTTACATTAAATGTTTATAAAATACTAAATCTAGAAAATTCAATTAATTCAAAAAAATCTTATGGCGGAACTTCTTTTGAGAACGTTAAGAAAATGATAAAAAAAGCAAAAAATGTGTAAAAAAATTTTAATTATTATACTTTGTTTATATTTTGTAGTTGCTTGTGGGCGTAAAGGCGATCCAGAGTATAAATCTGAATTAAGTAAGAATATTCAAAAAGTATTATGAGATATTTAAACAATAAATTTTTTATTGAAGGAAAAAACGTTGAGAGTTTGACAAAAAAATTTAATACACCTCTATACTGCTACTCTTATAAAAATTTAAGAGAAAATGTAGAGAATTTTAAAAAAGCTTTTAAGGAAATAAGACCTTTAATTTGTTTTTCTGTAAAATCTAATTCTAATATTTCACTATTAAAAGAAATAAAAAAACTTGGCCTTGGAGCAGATGTGGTTTCAAAAGGTGAATTATATGCATCACTTAAGGCAGGTATTAACAAAAACAAAATAGTTTTCTCTGGAGTTGGTAAAACAAAAGATGAAATTGAATACGCAATTAAGCAAAAAATATTATTAATAAATTCTGAGTCATTGAGTGAAGTTTTGGCGATTGAAGCGACTGCAAAAAAACTAAATAAAGTTGTTGATATAGGACTAAGATTAAATCCAGATACAGATGCTGAAACATTGAAACAAATTTCAACTGGTAAAAGTGAAAATAAATTTGGTGTAGATAAAAAGACTTTTGTAAAAATTATTAATTTGATGAAACAATCAAAATTTATAAATATTAAATGCTTAAGTGTTCATATCGGTAGTCAAATCTTAAACCACAAACCCTACGAAAAAATGCTAAATGTTCTTGATAAACTTTTAAGAAGTTTAGATTATAAATTTGAGTTTATTGATTTAGGTGGGGGAATGGGGATTAATTATGACAATAAAACGAAAAAACTTAATTATACAAAATATAAAAAATCAATAATCAAATTTAAAAATAAATACAATTGTAAAATAATTTTTGAACCTGGTAGATCTATAATCGGAAATGTTGGTATACTTGCAACTAAAGTAATTTATTTAAAACATAATAAGACAAAAACATTTGTGATATTGGATGCGGCAATGAATGATTTGATAAGACCAGCTTTATATAATGCAAAACATAGAATAGTTCCATCCCAAAGAAATAAGTCGCAATCAAAGAAAATATTAGAATTTGTAGGCCCAGTATGTGAAACAACTGATAAATTTTTAACAGAAAGAAAATTTCAGAATATAAAAGAAAATGATATTATGATTATTTGCGATACAGGTGCCTATGGTTATTCATTATCATCTAATTATAATCTTAGATTAAGGCCTGCTGAAATTTTGATTAAAGGAAATAAAGTAAAGATTATAAAAAAAAGACAAAAAATAACAGATATTATCTAACTTAAAACTTATAATGAGAAATATCCTCTTTAAAAGTATATTTTTTACTGGATTAATTTTAATATGTATTATTTTTCTTCCATCTTTATTACTACCAAAGAAAATCACTCTTTTTGGAGGTAAACTTTTTGGATACTGGTCCTCATTCTGTTTAAAAATTTTTTACTCAACCAGCATAGTAATAAAAGGTCAAGAAAACATAATTAATAACGAAAATTTCTTCATCGCATGCTCTCATCAATCGATGTTTGAAACTTTTTTTTTACAAACAATATTTAATTCACCAATTTTTATTCTTAAAAAAGAACTATTAAATATTCCGATATTTGGTTGGTATTTAAGAAAGATAGATTCTATTTCTGTGAATAGAAATAAAGTTTCTAAAGAAAACCTTAATTTTACTGAAAAAATTAAAGAAGTTATGGAAAAAACAAAAAGACCTGTAATAATTTTTCCACAAGCTACTCGAGTTCTACCAGATGAAATTATTCCTTTTAAAAAGGGAGTTGGAAGAATTTACAGAGAATTAAATGTAAAATGTCAACCCATCGCTATTGACTCTGGAAGAGTATGGCCAAAATCTGGAAAGATGATACCCAATAAAACGATTACTATTTCTATTTTAAAACCAATTAACACAGGTATCGAAGAAACAGAATTTGTAAAATTATTGCAAAAAGAAATTTATTCCGAGCTTGGTATTGCTAACTAACCTTTCATAGGCATTACAACATAAATACTGTCAAAATCTGCAGGATCTTTTATTAAAGCTGGAGATCCAGTATCCTTCAAATATATTTCAATGTTATCACCATTTAGTTGGGATGCTATATCTAGCAAATATCTAGAATTAAAACTTATATCTAAATCTGACTCAAATTTTACAGATAGGCTTTCTTTACCATCACCACTATTAGTATTATTGACAGATAAATCTAAATTATCTTTAGTCAAATTAAATTTTACACCATCTTTTTTATCTAGAGAAACTGATGCTACTCTATCAACGGAATTTAGAAAAGATTTTAGATCTATTTCAAGTTTTTTTTGATTCTCTCTAGGGATAACTTGAATATAATTAGGGAATTTTCCATCGATTAATTTTGATATCAAAATACTATTATTAAGTTCAAATTTAATTTTGGATTTAATATTTGAGACTTTAACCTCACCATCATAATCTTCTAAAAGAGAACATAATTGAAATATAGTTTTTTTTGGAAGTATTATTGGTTCAAATTCAATTTTGTTTTTTAATCTTATTTTTGAGATAGACATTCTATGGCTATCTGTTGCGGCTGCTGTTAAAAAATTCTTATCATCTGTTTGGGTCTGATGGAAAAAAATACCACTAAGATAATGCCTTGTTTCATCATTTGAAATCGAAAATTTACATTTGTTTAAAAGTTTTAATAAATCTTTTGAATTTATAGTAAATTCATTTTCATTAAAATTTTCATCTGTAATTGGAAATTCAGAAGCATTAATTGAATTTAAATTGAATAGAGATTTATTTGATTCTAGTTGTAATTTACTTTCTCCAGTATTTTCAAAATTTATCTGACTACCAGAGGGTATTTTTCTTACAATATCAAACATAATTGATGAAGAAGTAGTTGTTTTGCCTTCATCAAAAATTTTAATATTTGAAATTTCATTTACAAATATTAAATCTAAATCTGTTGCTGTAATTTTTAACTTTGAATTTGCTGCCTCTATCAAAATATTTGAAAGAATAGGTAAAGTGCTTCTTTTTTCTATTACACCCTGACAGTAACCTAAAGATTTTTGCAAATCTTGTTGATTAACACTAAATTTCATTTTCTTGTTTGTATAATATTTTATTCTTTAGGCTATCTATGCTTAAATTTAATTCATTATCATCTTTTCTTAATTTTTCTATTGTTTTGACTGAATGAATAACAGTTGTATGGTCTCTATTGGCAAATGATCGACCTATCTCTGGCAAAGATTTAGATGTCAACATTTTTGCTAAATAAATAGCAGTTTGTCTTGGTCTTACAAGATATCTTGACCTTCTTGGTGACAACATTTCGTTTTTACTTATTTTAAAATATTTACAGACTATTGTTTGAATATTATCTATATCGACTTTGTTTTCAGTTAAATTTAAGAGATCTTTTAATATTACTTTTACCTCTGACATCGAAGGAGTTTTTCCATAAATTCTTGAGAAAGATACTATTCTATTAAATGCTCCTACAAGTTCTCTAATACTAGTATTAACTTCTGTACTGATAAATTTTATGATTTCATCACTAATTTTAATATTATTTGGATCATGAATTTTGAGATCATCATTTTTAGATTTTATTATATTGTATCTTAATTCAAAATCTGCATTTTGGATATCAACTACTAGTCCTCCTGAGAATCTGGATTTAATTCTTTCTTGTATTCTAGTTAATTTGTTTGGTGGTCTATCTGCTGATACAATAATTTGAGATCCTTTCTCTAGCAAAACATTGAATGTATGAAAAAACTCTTCTTGCATAGCTTCTTTTCCATTCATAAATTGAATATCATCAATCAAAAATATATCGGTATTTCTAAAATACTCTTTAAACTTTACCATGTCATTGGATTTTATAGATTTTACAAATTGATACATAAATCTTTCAGCTGAAATAAACATTACTTTATTTTTTTCTTTCAAACTTAAACCAATTGCATTTAACAAATGTGTCTTACCCATTCCAACTCCACCATAAATATATAGAGGGTTATAGTGGGCTATCTGCTCAGAGACTTTTTTTGCGGCTTCAAAAGCTAGTTTATTACTTTTGCCTAGCAAGAAATTCTCAAAGTTTTTATTTGGATCAATTCGATTATATTGAAGATATGAATCTTTAATGAATGAAACCTTTTCATTATCAGATGAATTATCTGGTTTTATTTCATCAGTATTTTTGTTCTTTATATTCTCGTTAATCACAAATTCTATCCTGGAAATATCTTTTTTATATAATTTAATTATTTGTAATATTTGATCTAAATATCTTGAAGTTATCCAGTCTCTAATAAATCTTGTCGAAACGGATAATAAAACATAATTTTTAAACTCATCAACCAAATCAATTTTTTTTAACCAACTATCATAAATCTCAGAACCAAACTTATTTTTCATTTCATTTTGTAATAATTTCCAATCAATCTTATTAATATTGTCTGATTTAATGTTCGTGAGATTATTTTTCATGAGAGTCTGTTAAACTCCTATTCATAATTCAATGCAATAAATTTATTTTTATTCTCAAAAAAAAATAAAATTTACAATTGTATAAATTAATAATTGAATCTATTTTTAGGGACTTAAAATTAGTAATCTTAAATTTACTTTTTTTATTTTTTTTTTATCTTGGGACTAAAAGATTAAAAGATTCTTTTTTTAATTGAAAAAATAATCTCTAGGGTTGTAATTTCTTTAAGTAAACTAAAAGTTGTTATAAGGAATTTATTTTTTTTGTTATTCTAGAAATATTTCTTGACGCGTTTTGCTTTTTTATCACCCCTGTCTTTGCTATTTTCATCAATTCAGAGTTTAATTTTGGCAAGAATGCTAAAGCTTCTTTTTTGTCCTTTTTATCAAGAATTAAATTCATTTTTTTTATTGCAGATCTAAACCTGCTTTTTCTAGACTTATTTACCGTTGTTTGACGTGATATACGTCTTATTCGTTTAATAGCTGATTTAGTGTTTGCCATAAGCGCGATTGTATATAACGAGAAATTTATACGGTCAATATAATAATTTTTTATTTTTGACAAATATTACAAAAAAATGTTGATCTATTAGTGATAAATTTTTTTTTTATTGTCCCTTTGCATCCTGGTGAAAGACAACTCTTATTTTCTCTATTGTATACTTTAAAGTTATCTTGAAAAGATCCATTTTTACCAACTATATTTTTAAAATCTCTGATACTAGACCCACCTTTTTTTATCGCTAAATTTAAAATTTTTCTTGAATATTTAATAATATTAATACAATCATTATCACTTAAAGATTTTGCTTTTTTTTTTGGATTTATTTTAGACTTGAATAAAATTTCACTTGCATAAATATTCCCCAAACCTGAAACAAACTTTTGATCTAAGAGAAAATTTTTTATATTCTTTTTCTTCTTATAAAAAAATTTTTTTAAGTAGTTGAGATTAAATTTTGAGGAAAAAGGCTCAGGACCATAGTTATTTATAAAATTTTCTAAATTATTCTTATTTTCAAATAATTTGAAATAACCAAATCTTCTGGGATCATTATATATAATTTTTATGTTATCAAATTCCAAAAACACATGGTTATGTTTTTTTGGTAAATAAGGACTGTGATAAAAACTTGCATTTGTTTTTTGATTTAAAATATTTTTTCTTAAGAGATGTATAGTGCCAGACATTCCAAGATGAATTAAGCAAAATTTTTCATCATTTAAAACTAGTATGATATATTTTGAAAACCGCTTAACTTTTTTTATTGATTTTGACTGAAGTCTTGTTTCAAAACCTTTTTTTATTTTGTACCTTAAATTCCTATTCTTTATACTTACTTTTTTTATTTTTTTTCCTGTTATTGTTCTACTTAGTGACTCTTTAACAACTTCTACTTCTGGCAATTCTGGCATTTATTATTATATTAATTAATATTATTTATTTTATGCAACAATATCTTCAAAATAAAAAAGGTCTAGTCCAAGGTGTCTTTGATAAAGTTTATGATAAATACGACATCATGAATGATTTGATGTCACTCGGAGTTCATAGAATCTGGAAAAGAAATTTAATAAATTGGATGAACCCAGGTAAAAATAAAATTCTAGCAGATGTTGCATGTGGCACAGGTGATATAGCAAAACTTTTTATCGATAATAGTTCAAATAAAAATATAGAATTATTTTGTATTGACCCCAATGAAGGAATGATGAAAAAGGGAAAAAATAGACTATCAAATTACAAAAATATCAAGTGGATTAAGGGTTCGGCAGAGAAATTGCCTTTAAAATCTAATTCATGTGATTATTATACAATCAGTTTTGGTCTAAGAAATACAAAAAATATTAATAAATCCTTAAGTGAAGCGTACAGAGTTTTAAAGTCAGGAGGTAGATTTTTTTGTTTAGAATTTTCAAAAATTCAAAATTTAAACTTAGATTTAGTCTATAAAAGATACTCTAAATTAATTCCAGAAATAGGAAAATTTGTGGTTGGTGAAAAAGAACCTTATGAATATCTAATAAAAAGTATCCAAGAATTTGTTAATCAAGAGGAATTAAAGGGTTTAATGGAGAAAAATAATTTTATTAAATGTGAGTATAGAAACTTTTCTGGTGGAATAGTAGCTATTCATTCAGGTTGGAAAATATGATTAAAAAATTATACATACTTTTTAAGCTTGGAAGGAAATTAGCAAAATCTGACGCTTTAAGTATATTCACAAAGTTTCATAATCCACCATTTGGAATAAAAATTTTATTCTATTTGTTGTCTTTATCATTTTCAAAAAAAGATAATTCTTTTGTAAATGAAACCGAAGGTGAAAGATTATCAAACTCGTTGCAATCTATGGGTACAACATTCATTAAATTAGGTCAATTTCTAGCAACTAGACCAGATATAATTGGAGAAAAGTTATCAAAGCAACTAGAGAGTTTACAAGATCGTTTGCCTCCTTTTGAATTATCTAAAGCTAAAGAAATAATCAAAAAGGATCTAGGGGAAGATAATTTTAATTCAATTATAAATCTATCTGAACCAGTGGCAGCAGCATCTATAGCTCAAGTTCATAAAGCGCAAATAAATGATAATAGCACAATTAAAGACGTGGCTATAAAAATTTTACGACCAGATATAAAAAAAATATTCAACGAAGAAATTGATGCTTTGATGCTTTTTGCTTTTTTAACTGAGTCAATTATCAAAAAGACAAAAAGACTTAAATTAGTTGAGGTTGTTTATTTGCTAAAAGAAATAACCAATTTAGAAATGGATTTAAGATTTGAAGCCGCTGCAGCTAATGAGTATTCTGAAAACACAAAGAATGACAGTGGATTTCAAGTTCCTAGAATTTATTGGAATTTTACAAGTGAAAATGTAATGACTTTAGACTGGGTTGAAGGTGTCTCTATAAGAGAAACAGAAGAGTTAGAAAAAAGAAATATAGATACCAAAAAAATTGCATCAGATATTATTCAACATTTTCTAAGACATGCTGTCAGAGATGGTTTTTTTCATGCAGATATGCATCAAGGTAACATTTTTATAAACAATAGCGGTCAAATAGTTCCTATCGATTTTGGTATAATGGGAAGGCTCGATGATTTGAGTAAAAAATTTCTTGCTGAGATTTTATATGGTTTTATTAAACGAGATTATAAAAAAGTGGCTGAAGTTCATTTGGCTGCAGGGTTAGTTCCAAAAGAAGTGCCTGTTGATGATCTCGCCCAAGCACTAAGATCAATAGGAGAGCCAATATTTGGTCAGTCAATTAAAGATATATCTGGCGGTAAATTACTCAAACAACTTTTTGATGTGACAGAAAAATTTAATATGCAAACTCAACCACAGTTGCTCATGCTACAGAAAACCATGGTAGTAGTTGAAGGTGTTGCAAGAAGATTAAATCCAGAGACAAACATTTGGGAAACGTCAAGACCTGTTCTTGAAAAATGGCTTAAAGAAACAAAAGATCCCATAACAACATTAAATGAAACTCTAAAAAATTCTGCAGAAGTTATAAAAAGATTACCAGAAATGCCGCAAATAATGGATAAAGCAAACCAAGCATTAACATTTCTTGCAAGTGGACAAATTCCACAAAATACTAATACGTATAATGATCTAAATACAAAAAAAAATGAAATGGTAGCTTTCAGAAATCAATCAATCATTGGTTTATTATTACTTGTAATTTTAGGATTAGTAGTATTTTAATCTCGACGATGAATTATTTTGAGAATAAAAAAATACTGTTGATTATATGTGGTGGAATTTCTGCTTACAAAAGTCTTGAGTTAATAAGATTATTTAAGAAAAATGGTGCTCGTGTAAAAACTATATTAACAAAAAATGCAAAAGAATTTGTAACTCCACTATCTGTTTCGTCTCTTTCCCAAGAAAAAGTTTATGACGATATATTTAGCGCAGAAAACGAAGCTGAGATGGACCATATATCTTTATCAAGATGGGCTGATGCAGTATTAGTTGCACCAATTACAGCTAATACCATATCGAAAGTAACCTCGGGAAATGCAGAAGATTTGGCGTCTACTGTTTTATTAGCTTCTAATAAACAAATATTTTTAGCACCGGCAATGAATGTAAGAATGTGGGAGCATCCTTCTACTAAAGAAAACATATTAAAATTAAAAAACTTTGGATACAAAATTATTGGGCCAGAGATAGGAGATATGGCATGTGGTGAATACGGTGAAGGAAAAATGACAGAACCAAATGAAATAGTCAATACGCTTAAAAATTATTTTTCTAATTTAGATAAAAATAAAAAATTAAAAGCTTTAGTTACTGCAGGACCAACTAATGAATATATTGATCCTGTAAGATTTATTACAAATAAATCCAGTGGCAAACAAGGATATGAAATAGCCAAATGTCTTAGAGACAATGGATTTGATACGACACTTATTTCTGGAAAGACAAGCATTAAACCTTTGGACGGTGTTAATTTTGTAAGTGTTGAAACGGCTGAAGAGATGTTCAAAGAAAGTTTAAATAATCTACCAACAGATGTAGCTATTTTTTCTGCAGCTGTTTCTGATTTTAAAGTGAAAAATTATAAAAGTACAAAGATTAAAAAGAATGAAGAATTTAACTTAGAGCTAGAAAAAAATATTGATATTTTAAATCATATATCTAATCACAATTCGTTAAGACCAAAAATAACAATTGGTTTTGCAGCAGAAACAAACAATCTCTCGACAAATGCAAAAGAGAAGTTGAATGAAAAAAATTGCGACTGGGTAATTGCAAATGATGTCTCAGATCAAACTATAGGATTTGGATCAGATTTTAATAAAATTTCTATATTTTACAAAGATAAACCTGAAGAAAATTTTGAAAAGATGAATAAATCATTGGTAGCTGAGGAAATAGTCAAAAGAATAATTCAACAGATTAATTAACTTAATGGTGAAAGTCTTAATTAAAAAATTAGACAAGAAAGTTAAACTGCCAGAATATAAAACAACAGGATCATCTGGACTAGATTTGACTGCATTCATTGAAAAGAAAATAGTAATTAAACCGGGCGAAAACGCTTTAGTGCCAACAGGTATATCCATTGCAATACCTGAGGATACCGAGGTTCAGATCAGGCCACGATCAGGTTTAGCAGCTAAAAATAATATAAGTGTATTAAATACTCCTGGAACAATTGATAGTGACTATAGAGGAGAAATAAAAGTAATTTTATTTAATCATGGACATAAAGACTTTACAGTAAATAACGATGATAGAATTGCTCAAATGATACTAATGCCAATTCTAAAAGTAGATTTTGAAACTGTAGAAACTTTGCCTGAGACAATTAGAGGTTCGGGTGGATTTGGATCAACGGGTAAGTGAAAAATTCATTATCTAAACGAAAGCTTGAGAGATACTCTAGACAAATAATACTTAAGGATATTGGTATATTAGGACAAAAGAAAATAATTAATTCAAAAGTTTTAATTGTAGGAATTGGTGGATTAGGTAGTCCAGTTGCAGATTTGTTGGCTAGATGCGGTGTAGGGTATATAGGTGCTATTGATCACGATAAAGTAGATATTTCAAATCTTCAAAGACAAATTTTGTATACTTCAAAAGATGTTGGAAAATTTAAGGTCGATATCTTTAAAAGAAGAATAAAATTAATTAACAGAGATGTAAAAGTCAAAATTTTAAAAGAAAAAGCATCAGAAAAAAATTTAAATAAAATTGTAAAAGATTTCGATATAATTGTAGATGGAACAGATAATTTTAAAACTAAATTTTTAATAAATAAATTTTCATTAAAATATAAAAGAAAATTAATAGTTGGTGCTATTAGCAAATACGATGGACATATTTTTTCATTCGATTTTAATAATAAATCAAGCCCATGTTTAAAATGTTTTTACCAGTCAGAACCTTCTGATGAAGTTTTAAATTGTGAAAGTGAAGGAATATTAGGAACTACATCAAATATAATTGGGAGTATGCAAGCAAATGAAGTTTTAAAAAACATAATTTCTTCTGATAAAAGTCTTCACTCATCAATTCTGGTGGTTAATCTAAAAAAACTAGAATTTAGAAAAATAAAATTTACTAAAAAAAGAGGTTGCTTGTGCAATTAATCTTCAAGATTTTAATCATAATATTTTTTACCTCGAATGCCATTTCGGAGGATAATGAAAAATTTTTAATGCTTAAAAATGATAAGGTAAACGTAAGATATGGACCAAGTTTTGATTATCCAATAAAGTATATTTACAAGAAAATATACTTGCCAGTAAAAGTGATTGATAAAAAAGAAAATTTTAGAAGAATAATTGATAATAAAAAAAATGGTGGGTGGATACATATATCTCAATTGAAGCAATCAAAATCATTTATAGCTGCGTCAAATAAAATTCTTTTCAAAAAACCAACTAAATTTTCCAAACCATTGGCTAAAATAGAAACTGGAAGATTATTGTTAGTAAAAAAATGTGAGAGAAATTGGTGTTTAGTAGAAACAAAAAGTTTTAAAGGGTGGGTTGATGAAGAAGATCTTTGGGGAAAAATCAACTAAGCCTTTAAGTTATATATATTAACTAATTATTTTTGTTGGACACATACATCTTTGATCACTGGAGCATTCGCACAATCAACACATTTAGTCTTTTGAACAATACATCCATCATCAAGGACTTCAACATCAACTATTTTATCACACTTAGAACAAGTTGAAGAAATTGTTAATCCGCATTTTTTACAATTGTAATTTTCTATTTGCATACTTTAAAATTAAATATGAAAAAATTATTTTCAACAAATATCCTTGCGAATAATTATTATTTACGCATTTTTTTTGCGAATAATTATTATTACTACAAATTATCCTTATTAAATTTTTCTTAAATACTTATTGATAATGATTATTATTTACTTTTTGATTTACTTGCCCACCACTTATCTAAAATGAAATACCAAATAGAATTGGCAATTGGTTCTACAATTGCATCGGTCAAAGCTATCATAAAAGATACATCAGCAACTAACATCAAAACAGTTATAGCAATTGCAAAATGACCAACAGTATAAACAATTGTTCTTAAAATAGATCCTCTGTTATTGGAATAAATCTGACCGGCAGCTTTAAAAATACCGTTGGTAACTTCCATTATTCTTTAAACGGGCTTTCAAGAACACAAGCAACTAAGTGAACTCTAGCCTGTTCTCCTCCATTAAAAAAGTTATGATACTTTGTATTGTTAGTAATCCATACATGTCCATCTGCAGGCAAATGTTTTGCAACATTTTCAATGACCATTGAACAACCTGCATTAGTTACTATCGGAATATGCAATCTACACTCTGGATCTTTGTGCCAGCTTAGCGTTGATCTTGGCTCTTTTAATAAAAGCCTTACTCTTCCTAGTTTAAATTTTTTACTAAGAATTTCATAAACCTCTTTAAAATAAGTTTTCTCGAACTCTGGTAGCAACTGAGTATATTTCGACTCATCAATATCAATATCTCTTGAGACTTCTTTGCCTGTCTCATCTGCAATAGTCCAATATCTACCTCTGATATTGTTCCCTTCTATAGAGTCTTTGTTATTTGGAATTTGATTTAGAGGAATTGCACCAAAGTGAGTAACACCTGGCGAATTAAATTTCTTTTTCTCTAAAATTAGATTTAAGTCATTTCGCAATCTATTTATATCAAACTTAATTTCAGGAACTTTATAAAAGTCTTCGAACGATAGTGATGTCATTTTTCCGCTTTCCTTAATACTAGTTTAATCTTAAATCAAATCTATCTGCATTCATCACTTTGACCCATGCAGATACAAAGTCTTTAACAAATTTGTCAGATGAGTCTTTGCAGGCATAGACTTCAGCTAATGCTCTTAATTGAGAATTCGAACCAAAAATAAGGTCAACTCTTGAACCTTTCCACTTAGTTTTTTTAGACTTTCTATCTTTACCAACAAAATATTGTTCAGATTTGTCAGTTTCTTTCCAAGTGGTACTCATATCAAGAAGATTTACAAAATAATCTGTTGATAGAGTTCCAGGTTTTTTTGTGAAAACTCCATTTTTAGAGCTATCATAGTTTGTATCTAAAACTCTCATTCCTCCTACAAGAACTGTCATCTCAGGTGCCGTTAATCCCATTAATTGTGCCTTATCAATTAATTTTTCCTCAGCTGAAACGTTAGATTTACCTTTTTTCATGTAGTTTCTAAAACCATCCGCTTGCGGCTCAAGTAATCCAAATGAATTTACATCTGTTTGGTCTTGTCTTGCATCTCCTCTTCCAGGAGTAAATGGAACCTGAATTTTATGACCAGCTTTTTTTGCCGCCATCTCTATTCCTACATTTCCACCTAATACTATAAGATCCGCCATTGAGACTGATTTTTTATTTGTATCAAATTTTTTCTTAATTTTTTGTAAAGCTTTAATAACCTTTGAAAGTTTTTTAGGGTTATTGACTTTCCAACTTCTTTGAGGCTCAAGCATAATTCTTGCTCCGTTTGCCCCACCTCTTTTGTCAGAACCTCTGTATGTAGAAGCAGAAGCCCAAGCCGTAGAAACTAAATCAGAAACAGAGATTTTTGATTTTGAAAGCTTTGATTTTAAATCTCTTATATCTTTTGATTTAAGTTTATATTTTGGTTTATCTATAGGATCTTGCCAAATTAATTGTTCCTTTGGTACTTCGCTACCCAAATAACATACTTTTGGTCCCATGTCTCTATGAGTAAGCTTAAACCAAGCTCTTGCAAATGCATCAGCAAATTCATCTGGATTTTGATAAAAATGTTTTGAAATTGGTCCATAACTTTTATCCATTCTCAAAGATAAATCAGTTGTTTGCATCATTGGAGGATGCATTTTACTTTTATCATGAGCATCAGGAACCATTTTAATTCTCTGACCATTTTTTTTTGGAGTCCATTGAAATGCTCCCGCAGGTCCTTTTGTCAATTCCCATTCATGGTTAAATAAACAATCAAAGTAACCCATATCCCATTGTGTTGGCGTTTGTGTCCATGCCCCTTCAATACCACTACTTATTGCGTGTACACCTTTTCCTGATTTGTAATTACTATTCCAACCAGTTGCTTGATCTTGAATTCTTGATGCTTCTGGATCAGGTCCTTTATGTGATTCAGGTGCAGCACCATGAGATTTTCCAAAAGTATGACCACCAGCAACTAGTGCAACTGTTTCATAATCATTCATTGCCATTCTTCCAAATGTTTCTCTAATATCATGAGCTGCTTTCAATGGGTCTGGATTAAAATCTGGACCTTGTGGGTTTACATAAATTAATCCCATGTGAGAAGCCCCCAATGGTTGTTCAAGATCTCTTTTTCCGCTGTATCTCTTAACACCTAACATTTCTTTTTCTGAACCCCAGTAAATATCATCTTCTGGTTCCCAGATATCAGTTCTTCCCGCTCCAAAACCGAACGTTTTAAAGCCCATTGACTCTAATGCTACATTTCCAACTAGTATAAATAAATCTGCCCAAGAAATTCTTTTTCCATATTTCTGTTTTATTGGCCACAAAAGTAATCTAGCTTTATCTAGATTAACATTATCAGGCCAAGCATTTAAAGGTGCAAACCTTTGATTACCTGTTCCAGCTCCCCCTCTACCATCACCTGTTCTGTATGTACCTGCTGCGTGCCATGCTAATCTAATAAACAAAGGACCATAATGACCGTAATCTGCTGGCCACCAATCTTGTGAGTCTGTCATTAATTTGTTTAAATCTTTTTTGAGTGCTTTGTAATTTAGTTTTTTAAATTCTTTAGAATAATTAAATTTTTTCTCCATTGGATTTGATAAATTCGAGTGCTGACTTAAAATTTTCAAATTCAAACTATTTGGCCAAAAATCTCTATTTGTTTGTCCTCTACCAGCGCTAAATTTTGCTGGTGTACCTGCACCTGTAAACGGGCACTTGCTTAATTCTGTTGATTTAAATGTTTTACTCTTATGAAATTCCGCACTCATTATTATTTATCTCCTTTAATATTATAATTATTCTAATTACTTGTTTATAATTATTCTAAAGAAGATTGTCAATAAGTCAGAATATTTATGATTTAATTTTGAAACTTAGTCTTCTAATTTTACTAAAACTTCAACTGATTTAATTTTTTTTCCAGGTATTGATTTTTGAATTTCTATTGGTCCTACATCCTCATTTTTAAGATCAATAAGCTTTTCTTCATTAACATCGAAGAAGTGGTGATGATCTGTGACATTTGTATCAAAATAAGTTTGATTAGAATTAATAGGTATTTCTTTTAAATATCCTTTTTTATGAAATGCATGAACTGTATTGTAAACAGTTGCTAAAGAAACTTTCTCTCCAGTTTTATCTTTTATCAAATTGAATAAGTCGTTTATTGTGAAATGGAAAGTTTTATCTCTATTAAATAAAACCTCGCATATATTTATTCTTTGTTTAGTTGGTCTTAAGCTAGAGTTTCTTAGTTTTTCAATAAATTCTTGTCTAGTAGTCATTAGCAATTTAAAACTATTCTAAACTATTTGTATATTATAATGTACCTAAATCAAGTAATAAGATTACAAAATTATGAAAAAAAGTTCCTTTAATTATAACGAACTAATTGATTGCGCTAATGGTAAGTTATTTGGTCCTGGTAATGCAAAATTACCATCTCCACCAATGCTAATGTTTGATAGAATTACAGAAATAACTGAGAGTGAGGGTTTTTATAAAAAAGGATCTATGAAAGCCGAACTTGATATTAAGGATAATTTGTGGTTCTTTGATTGTCATTTTAGAGAAGATCCAGTTATGCCAGGTTGTCTTGGTTTAGATGCAATGTGGCAGCTGGTTGGCTTTTTTCTTGGTTGGCTTGGAAAACCAGGAAGAGGTAGAGCATTGGGTGTAAGCACTGTAAAATTTACTGGTGAAGTTCTTAAAAATGTCAAAATGGCAACATACGAAATAGATATGAAAAGAATTCTTGTTAAAGGAGAAACAACTGTAGGACTTGCAAATGGAATATTGCTCGCTGATGGAAAAAAGATTTATAGTGCAGAAAATCTTAAGGTAGGATTATTTAAATAATGAAAAGAGTAGTTGTAACAGGACTTGGTGTAGTTTCATGTTTGGGAAATAATCAAGATGAAGTTTATCAATCTTTAGTTAATACAAAATCAGGAATAACATTTTTTGAGGAATACAAAGAGCATAATTTAAAAAGCCATGTTCATGGTAAACCAAATATCAAATTGGAAGATTACATAGATAGAAAAGTTATTAGGTTTATGGGTGCTGGATCAGCATATAATTATGTTGCAATGAGTGAAGCAGTTAAAGACTCTGGATTAGAAGAAAATGAGGTTAGTAATATTTCAACAGGTATGGTCATGGGATCTGGAGGACCATCAATTGAAAATGTGATTTTAGCAGCAGATAAAACTAGAGAAAAAAATCCAAAAAAAATGGGTCCATTTATAGTTCCAAGAACTATGGCAAGTACTGCTTCTGCCACTCTAGCAGTTCCATTTAAAATAAAAGGCACTAATTACACAATAAGTTCTGCGTGTGCAACGAGTGGTCATTGTATTGGTAACGCGATGGAACTTATTCAATTAGGAAAACAAAATATTATTTTTGCTGGTGGCAGTGATGAGGTTCACTTTGCAATGACTGCAATGTTTGATGCAATGACTGCACTATCCTCGAAATATAACGATACCCCTGAAAAAGCCTCAAGACCGTATGATAAAACAAGGGATGGTTTTGTAATTGCTGGTGGAGGTGGAGTTCTTGTTTTAGAGGAATATGAGCATGCCAAAGCAAGAGGTGCTAAAATATACGCAGAATTAACTGGATATGGAGCAACATCAGATGGCTATGATATGGTTGCACCGTCTGGCGAGGGAGCGGTGAGATGTATGAAAATGGCTCTAGCAACCTCAAAAAATAAAATTGACTATATTAATACTCATGGGACATCAACACCTGTGGGAGATATTACAGAATTAAAAGCAGTTGGTGAGGCTTTTCCAGAATATAAACCTAAGATAAGTTCAACAAAATCTTTGTCAGGCCATTCATTAGGTGCAACTTCAGTTCACGAAGCAATTTACAGTTTGATAATGATGAAAAACAATTTTATTTCAGCGTCAGCAAATATTTCGGAAATGGATGATGAAGCAAAAAAGTATCCAATTGTTACACGAGTTGAAAAAGACGTAAATTTAAATGCAATTATGTCTAACAGCTTTGGTTTTGGTGGAACTAATGCAACATTAGTTTTTGAGAAAGTTTAAATCTATGAGTTTAATGAAGGGAAAAAAAGGTCTTATCATGGGCGTTGCCAATGAGAGATCAATTGCATGGGGTATATCTCAAAAACTTGCAGAAGCTGGAGCAGAATTAGCTTTTACATATTTAGGTGATGCTTTAAAAAAAAGAGTTGTTCCACTTGCAGAAAAACTAAATTCAAATGTAACTTTTAGCTGTGATGTAGAAAAAAAAGAAGAAATTATAAAACTATTTGAAGATGTAAAGAGTCAATGGGGAGAAATTGATTTTGTTGTACATGCAATTGCATTTTCAGATAAATCTGAGTTATCAGGAGAATATTTAAATACAACTAGAGAAAACTTTTTAAGAAGTATGTTAATATCTTGTTTTTCATTTACCGAAGTTGCTAGAGAAGCATCTAAAATAATGAAGCAAGGTGGTAGTATGATTACTTTGAGTTATGAAGCAAATAAAGCCATACCTAATTATAATGTAATGGGCGTATGTAAAGCTGCACTAGAATCTAGTGTTAAATATCTTGCAAGAGATCTAGGAGCAAAGAATATTAGAGTTAATGCAATAAGTGCCGGACCAATTAAAACTCTAGCAGCTTCTGCAATTGGGGATGCTAAATTTCTTTACAAGTGGAATGCCGATCATTCGTTCTTAAAAAGAAATGTTGATAATCTTGATGTTGGAAATTCAGCACTATATCTTTTAAGCGATATGGCAGGTGGTGTAACTGGTGAAATTCATTACGTGGATGCTGGTTACAATAAAGTTGGAATGCCAGATCCAAAAAACATAAGCGATACTTAAAATATTAATTAGTGATTAAAATTAGAATTATTGCATATTTTTTTTTAATTTTTTGTATTTTTGAAAATGTAAATGCTAAAAGCTACAAAATAGGTGACAAAATCTCAGAAGAAATAGAATTTTATAAAAAATACAAATTTGAATTACCTTCAGGAACATGGACAATAGCTGACAGGTTTAGATATAGCTACTATGGTGCGACTGCAAAAGGTTACAAACTTTTAAAAATTAAAGGTAATAAAGCTATAGAAGGATTTTCAATTGCTGAACTAGATATCGGAGCAAGATTTCAAAGCGCTTTCAACGATGTACTACATCTAATTATGTTTAAAAATGAATATGACGGATGTTACGATCGACCTGAATATTATATTTTGGAGTATTTTACAAAAGGTTCATCTCATAATTGTTTTTGGATTTCTCATGAAGATGTTTATAAAGAATTATTTAATCCTGATGATCCAGAATTGAGGGGTGTGAATGCTCAATATAAAGCATGGCTAAGAGACAACAAAATAGAACTACCAAAAATTGCTATAGGTAGTTCGCATAGTTATTTCTCAAGACTAACAGGAGGAAAATGGTTTGTAATGACTCACGGTTTCGATCCTGAAGTATTAGGTGCTCCAAAAAGTGAATTTATAGACGAGGATAGGTCAGAATATCATAAATATAATATTAATAATTATCCAGATCACAAAAAAATTATGGAGAAAGTAGTATCTTTTGGTGCTAAAAGGCATAAACAGTTTGAGTTAGAAGTGAGAGCAAAAGAACATCACAAAATAAATTTAAGTTCATTAATTTCAAATTCTTTAGAAATTGGTAACGTTGAACAAAATGATGATATTATTACACAAATTAATAGGTTAAGAGATTTATTAAAATCAGGAATTTTAACAGAGGAAGAATTTAAAAAAGCAAAAGAAAAAATACTTAATTAATGATGCAACAAATTAGTATTTATCTAACAAGTATTATATTGGGAATTATGCTCTTCTTTTCTTTTGTTGTAGCACCTGTTACTTTCACAGCATTAGATGAAGAAAATGCTAGAAAATTCATAAGAAAAATATTTCCTTATTACTACACTGTTAATTTAGCAATTAGTATTTCAGTTTTAATTTGCTTTATAATTCTGAAAATTTTTTCCTTAGATTTTTATTTAATTTTGAGTATTGCGATATTATTTGCTGTATCAAATTTTATACTAATGCCAATGATAAATAAGTTCAGAGATGAAAAGCAGGATAAAAAATTTAAACAATCACACTTTGTTTCTGTGGTAATAAATTTTGTGCAAATGATTTTGTTGGTAATTGTCTTGATTTAAAAAGAATTAGTAATACCTAAGCCAACAGCAATAAAAATACCTAACCAGATTAAACCTTTAATAAAAAAAAATGCAAAACTACCAAGTAATAAATATCTTCCATATTTATTTTTCTGTAGTTCTAACTTAAGGTTTTTTAAAAGCTTCATTCTCTTATAATTTATTACAATTATTTTTTACTTGATCTTTTCCCACTCTTTAATACCACCAGTGAGATTTTTGACATTTTTAACCCCCATATCCTTCATAGTTTTGGTTGCTAATGTTCCTTGTCCACCAACACCACAAAAAACTACATATTCTTTATCAGGATTATTTTTAAACATATCATTTTCTAGAGGACTTCCCTCTGCTAAATAAAATTCTAATAAACCTCTATCTAAGTGAATTGCATTACCGATAGTGCCTTTTGAAAAGCTCTCTTTATCCCTAACATCAATAAATTGAACATTTGGGTCATTTAGCTTTTCTTTTGCATCACTAGCGCTGATATTTTCAATTTCATTTCTTACACTCATCAAATCATCAAATTTTTTCATGCTTCTCCTATAATTTTATATTGCAGCTTGTTTAATTGATAACTTAACTTTTCCTCTATCAAAACCGATTACCTTAACTTTAACTTCGTCACCTTCTTTTACTACATCAGTTACCTTGCCGACTCTCTTATCAGCAAGCTCAGATATGTGAACAAGACCATCTTGTTTTCCTAGGAAATTAACAAATGCACCAAACTCCATAATTTTCATAACTTTACCATTGTAAATTTTATTGAGTTCAGCTTTAGCAGTTAAGTCTTTAATCATTTGCATAGCTTTATTTCTAGATTCCTCATCTGGAGCAGCTACTGTAACTTCACCCTCGTCATTGATGTCAACTTTTGCACCTGAAACCTCAACTATTTCTCTTATAGTTGCTCCACCTTTTCCAATGACTGTAGCAATATCTTTCTTGTCTACAGTTATTTTTTCCATTTTAGGTGTATGTTTTCCGACATCTTCTCTTGATTTAGATAAAGCTTTGTTCATTTCGCCTAAGATATGAATTCTTCCATCTTTCGCCTGTTTTAAAGCTTGTTCCATAATTTCAAATGTTATTCCTGTAATTTTAATATCCATTTGAAGAGATGTTATTCCATCTTTAGTTCCAGCAACTTTAAAGTCCATATCACCTAGGTGGTCTTCATCTCCAAGAATGTCTGAAAGAACGCTAAAGTCATCTCCTTCTTTAATTAATCCCATTGCAATTCCAGCAACTGGTTCTTTAATTGGTACACCTGCATCCATCAATGCCAAAGAGGAGCCACAAACAGTTGCCATAGATGAAGAACCGTTTGACTCGGTTATCTCTGATACAATTCTAAATGTGTAGGGAAAACTCTCCTTTGAAGGCAAAGAAGAATTTATTGCTCTCCAAGCTAATTTTCCATGACCAATTTCTCTTCTCCCAGTACCTATTCTACCAGTTTCACCAACAGAGAAAGGTGGAAAATTATAATGAAGCATAAATCTCTCTTTTTGTAATCCTTCAAGACTTTCTATTTTCTGCTCATCATCCGACGTACCGAGTGTAGTTGTAACTATTGCTTGAGTTTCTCCTCGAGTAAACAAAGCAGAGCCATGAACTCTTGGAAGAATTCCAACTTCACACGTAATTGGCCTAACATCTGCAAGACCTCTACCATCAATTCTGTTTTTATTTTTTAGAATATCTGTTCTTACAATCCTTTTTTCTAAATTTTTAAGTTCAGAATTTACATCAAGATCTGTATAATTCTCATCTTCTTCATACAGTTTTTTTGCTTTATCAGTTATCTCAGAAATTAAATTTGATCTTTCTTGTTTATCTTTTATTGAAAATGCTTTTTTAAGTTCATCCGTAAATTCACTCTCTAATTTATTTTTTACTTCTGAAAGATCTTTTTTCTCAACTTCCCAATCAGGTTTTTTGCATTCTTTGGCTAGATCCTCGATCATCTCGATTACAGGTACAAACCCTTCGTGCCCAAACTTAACAGCATTTAACATTTCCTCTTCAGTTAAACCGTTTGCTTCGGACTCAACCATCAAAACCGCATCTTTTGTTCCAGCCACCACAAGATCTAACTTAGAATCTTTAAGTTGTGCTTTGGTGGGGTTAAGAACATATTCTCCTTTAATAAAGCCAACTCTAGAAGCACCTACAGGACCAAGAAATGGCATTCCAGAAATTGCCAAAGCTGCTGATGAAGCAATTATTGATAAAATATCAGCTTCGTTTTCTTTGTCATAAGATATAACAGTTGGCAGTACTTGAACTTCGTTTTTAAATTCATCTGGAAAAAGTGGTCTGATGGGTCTATCAATTAATCTTGAAATTAATGTTTCACTATCTGTTGGCCTTGCCTCTCTCTTAAAATATCCACCTGGAATTTTACCAGCTGCGTAATATTTTTCTTGATAATTTACTGACAAAGGAAAGTAATCCATATCTGGATTAACTTTTTTAGCTCCGACTGCTGTTGCTAAAACAACTGTTTCTCCACACTGAGCTATAATTGCACCATCTGCTTGTCTTGCTATTTTACCTGTTTCTAAACTAATCTTTTTTCCTGCTACTTCTATTTCTTTCTTTACAACTTTAAACATTTACTTCCTTAAATTTAATTTTGATATTACTTCTTTATAAGACTCCACTTTATTTTTCTTTAGATAGTCTAATAATTTTTTTCTTTTATTTACTGCTCTTAAAAGTCCAACGGATGAATGTTTATCTTTTTTGAACTGTTTAATATGTTTAGACAAGTTCTCAATTTTGACTGTTAATTGAGCAACCTGAACCTCTGAAGAACCTGTATCCTTGTCATGGATTGCTAGTTCTTTTGCTTTATTTACCATTTTCTATTCCTTATTTATTTGTTTGTTTTATTAAATTTTCAATTTTTTCTGCATAATCAAAAGAATCGTCTTTTACAAAAAATAGCTTTGGTAAAAATTTCATTACTATCTTTTTTGATAAGACTTTTCTTATTACAAATGAAAATTCTTTTAATTTAGCAACGACTTCTTCAGCGTCTTTTCCGCCTAAAGGCATTACAAAAATTTTTGCTGTTTTCAAATCTGGAGACATTCTAACTTCAGTCACTGTTATCTCTTTTGTGGATAAATTTGGTAGTTTTGCCTCATCTCTTATAAATAACATTCCTAATGCTTGTTTAATCATTTCGCCAACTCTTAATTGTCTTTGAGTAACTGGTTTTCCTAAGTGAGTCATTATATTGTTCTCTCTGTTATAGTAGAATTATATACTTCAATTACGTCATTTTTCTGGAAATCGACAAAATCCTTAAGTGTTATTCCACATTCTAAACCAGCAGATACCTGTTTAGTTTGATTTTTTTCTCTAAATATTGAGCCAATTTTACCATTAAAAATTATGGCTCCATCTCTGATAACTCTCGCATTAGAGTCTTGAGTAATTTCTCCATCTGTTACTTTGGAACCTGCAACTTTACCTACTTTTGAAACTTTAAATATCTCCAATATCTCGGCTGTTCCAACAATTTTTTCGTCTATTTCTGGAGTCAATAGACCAGACATTTTACTTTTTATGAAGTCTAAAGCTTCATAAATAATATTAAAGTTAGATATAGAAATCTTTTCTTGTTCGGCTCTTTTTTTTGCTTCTTTGCTAGGTTTTACATTGAATGCAATAATCAGGGCATTAGATGCTTTAGCTAATGTAACATCAGTTTCTGTAACCATGCCAATATCAGATAAAAGTATTTTTGGCTTTACCTCATCGTGTTTAATTTGATTTACTGCATTTTTTATTGCCTCTGAAGAGCCATGAACATCAGATTTTATAATAATATTTAGTTCCTCAGATGATATATCTTTAAATGCTGAGTCTTGTGTTACAAATGACAATGGATTTTTGCTTTCTTTTGCTTCCTGGACTCTTCCATCACATAGGGATTTTGCCTCTTTTTCACTTTTTAATACAATAAAATCATCTCCTGATTTTGCAGCTCCATTAATACCTAATATTTCAATTGGTGTTGCAGGTTCGGCATTTTCAATTTGTTTTCCCTGATCATTTATTATAGCTCTGACTTTACCCCACTTCAAACCACTAACAAAGTAATCTCCTTTTTTTAGAGTACCTGCGGTAATTATTACATTTGCGATTGGTCCTCTTCCAATATCGATTTTAGACTCCAAAACAATTCCCTTAGCATCTGTTTCAAAATCAGTTTTTAGATCTAATATCTCCGCTTGTAAAATAACACTATCAACTAATTTATCTAAGTTTTGTTTTGTTTTTGTTGATATTTCAACCATTAAAGTATCACCAGATAAATCTTCTGCTATAAGCTCATATTCTAAAAGCTGATTTTTAATTTTTTGTGGATCAGCATCAGGGAGATCACACTTGTTTATTGCTACAACAATTGGCACTTTAGCAGCCTTTGCATGTTTAATAGATTCAATTGTTTGGGGTTTTACACCGTCATCAGCCGCAACTACCAGAATAACTATATCTGTTAATTTTGAACCTCTCGCTCGCATTTCAGTAAATGCTGCGTGACCGGGAGTATCGATAAAAGTAATTTTATTTTTTTCATGTATGATCTGATATGCGCCAATATGTTGTGTAATTCCTCCAAACTCACCAGAGACAACATTTGCTTTTCTTAGCACATCTAAAACGGATGTCTTACCATGATCCACGTGACCCATAACTGTAACAATAGGAGCTCTACTTTTTAAATTCTGTGTTTTAATTTCTTTTATTTTATCAAGGATTTCTTCAGTTTTTTCCTCTTTAACAGGATTGTGACCAAATTCCTTAACTAAATATTCGGCGGTATCTGCATCAATTGTGTGATTTATTGTAACTGTTACTCCCATCCCCATTAAATGTTTAATTATACTACTTGATTGCTCAGCCATTTTGTTTGCTAGCTCTCTAATTGTAATTACTTCAGGTATATTTATATTTCTTTTTATTGGTTTAAAATTGTCTTTTGCATCCTCTTTGTTTAATAATCTATTTTCTTTCTGTTTAGCTCTTTTTAATGAAGCTAAGCTTCTAGATCTTATTCCAATGTCCTCCTCACTCAAAGCTCTAGAAACTGTAAGTTTTAATTCCCTTCTTTTAACTGCTAATTTATTGGATTTGTTTTCTTTTTGAGTGTTCTCACCTTTTAATCTTCTTGTAGCTCTTTGTTCTGCTAATTTTCTTTTCTCAAAATCAGATGATATAGGTAATGTAGGTTTAGAAAAGTTTGTTTTTTTTGGTATAAAACTGTTTTGTGACTTATTTTCAATTGATCTGGCTCCCCCTCTAGAAAAATTTGATTTTCCTCCATATCTTGGAGATCTTTTTTCTATTACAACTGTGTTCTTTGATTTAGATTTAGCTTGTTCAATACTACTTATTGTTTTTTTGGAAGCTCCAGAAATTGATAACTTTAATTTTTTCTTTTCCATTTTTCATCACTCAATCTTGATAAACAATATCTCTTGCAGACATAATTAGATCATCTGCTTCTTTTTTGGAAAGAGCAAAATCTTCCAAATAACCCTTAATTCTTACTCTTTCACCTTTAATAACATCATATCCACCAGTCAATTCGTCAGATGCTAAGTCTGCAAAGTCATTTAATGTTAATATTTTCTTTTCACCAAGTGTGACTAGCATTCCTGGCGTCAAACCTTTGTGATTAATTAGATCGTTTTCTAAACCTAATTTTTTAATTCGATTAGCTATCTCTTCTTGATCTTTTTGATGAAATTCTTTTGCTCTTTCAATTAATTCTTTTGCTGTGTCTTCCTCTATCCCCTCAATTTTCATTAAATCTTCAGGATTACTATCTTTAATGTCATCTATAGATGAAAATCCCTCGGCTACAAGTAATTGTCCAAGTGTTTCATCTAATTGTAGATTTTTTACAAAATTTTCTGTCTTCTCTTTGAACTCTAATTGTCTTCTTTCTGAGTCCTCCTGATCAGTCATTATATTAATTTCATAATTCATTAATTTTGTTGCTAGTCTAACGTTTTGACCTCTTCTACCAATAGCCTTGCTTAAATTTTCCTCATTCAAAATAACATCAAGCTTTCTTTCTTCCTCATTTACATTTACTCTCTGTACTTCGGCGGGTGACAATGCATTCGCTACTATAACTGCAGGGTCTTCTGACCAATTTACTATATCAATTTTTTCACCTTGGAGTTCATTAACAACTGCTTGAACTCTGCTTCCTCTCATGCCAACACATGCACCTACAGGATCTAAGGATGTATCAATTGCTTTGACACAAATTTTAGCTCTGCTACCCGGATCTCTTGACGATGATTTAATTTCTATAAGACCATCATAAATTTCTGGAACCTCCTGAATAAATAGTTTTTCCATAAACTTAGGATGTGCTCTAGAAAGAAATATTTGCTGACCTCGTGGTTCTCTTCTTACATCAAGGCAATATGCTTTTACTCTATCTCCTGCTTTTATGTTCTCTCTTGGGATCATTTCATTTTTTTGTATTATTGCTTCTGTTCTTCCTAGATCAACAATTACATTTCCAAATTCTAATCTTTTAACAATTCCACTCAAAATAGTATCCACTTTATCCTTAAAGTCATTAAATTGTCTTTCTCTCTCTGCTTCTCTTACATTAAAACTAATGACTTGCTTTGCAGTTTGGGCTGCAATTCTACCAAAATCAAATGATGGCAATGGTTGAAGAACTTCATCCCCAACTTGTTTTCCTTTATTATTTTCGTTAAGCTTTATCGCATCATTTAGTGTTATCTCTAAATTAGAGTTTTCAGGTTTTTCTACAATTACTAATTTTCTAAAAATTCCGATATCACCACTTTCTCTATCTATTTCAACTTTGATTTCATTTTCAGATCCAAATTTAGATTTAGCAGCTTTTGCTATACCATTTTCCATTGAACCAATGATTAACTCTTTATCGATAGACTTTTCTAAAGCAACTGCTTCTGCTATTCTTATTAATTCTAGTTTATCTGCTCTTCTATTTAACATTTTTTTCCTAAAAAAAAATGGGCCGAAGCCCATTTTGAAATTTCAATAATGTTAGTGAAATATATTTATTTTTTTTTAATATTCAACTTTATTTACTTACTAAATACGTTTGATTTATCTGTCTTTTCCCATGAAAATGATCCTTTGTCGTCAGGAATTCTTCCAAAATGTCCGTAAGCGGCTGTTTTTTCGTAGATTGGTTTATTTAAACCAAGCATTTCTCTAATACCTCTTGGACTTAAATCAAAATTTTCACGTATAAGATTTTCCACATGTTTATTTTTTTCATCATCATTGTCAAATAAATCCACATAAATTGATAATGGTTTTGATACTCCAATTGCGTAGGCAAGCTGGATTAAACATTTATCAGCAATCTTAGATGCAACAACATTTTTTGCTAAATATCTTGATGCATAAGCTGCCGATCTATCTACCTTAGTTGGATCTTTTCCTGAAAATGCACCTCCACCATGGGGAGCAGCACCGCCATAAGTATCAACAATAATTTTTCTACCAGTCAAACCACTATCACCATCAGGACCTCCAATTACAAAGTTTCCTGTTGGGTTCACATATATTTCCTTTTCATCCAATGAACTTAATAGTTCTTTTGGTATTGATTTCTCAATATAAGGTTTAACCAACTCTCTAACTCGAGCTTGATTTACTTCGGGCGTGTGCTGAGTCGATATAACCACAGATTTTACTGATGATGGTTTACCATCTATATATTCGATTGTAATTTGGCTTTTTGAGTCTGGTTCTATATTTTTTAACTTCCCAGATTTTCTATCTTCTGCCATAAGTCGTAATATTTTATGAGAATAATGTATTGGTGCTGGCATAAGGACATCAGTTTCATTACAAGCATAACCAAACATAATTCCTTGGTCACCTGCTCCTTCATCTTTATTTCCAGAGGAATCCACACCCATAGCTATGTCTGCAGATTGAGCATGTAAATGACTTTCAACTGAAGTTGTTTCCTTCCAAGTAAATCCTTTTTGATCATAACCTATATCTTTAATGCAATGTCTTACCTTTTCTATTAAATCTTCTTTTTTAATTTCTGGTCCTCTTACTTCTCCAGCTAATACAACTTTGTTTGTTGTTGTTAAAGTTTCACAGGCAACTCTTGATTGAGGTTCAGCTGCCAAATATGTATCTACAACCATATCTGAAATTCTATCACATACTTTATCTGGATGACCTTCGGATACTGACTCGCTAGTAAATAAATAATTTTTTTTCATTTATTCTCCCTAATTTTTAAAACCACAATTAAAGTAATATAAATTAGAACAAAATAAAAGAAGATCTTATTACCGTGTTTAGCAAAATAGGTTTTTTCAACACGTTTAATTTTATTAACATCAAAATATCCTTTTTCACTTATTTGTTTAATAATTTGACCTTTGGGATTAACAAAAGCAGAGATTCCATTATTTGTTGACCTAATGAGATTTTTACCTTCTTCAATTGATCTAAATATTGAATGAGAAAAATGTTGTTTAGGTCCAATGGATTTACCAAACCAGCCATCCTCAGAAATATTTAATATAAAATCATAATAATTGTTACTTAGATTAATTTTGCCAGAATAAATAATTTCGTAACAAATAAGTGGTATAAATTTTAACTGATTAATATCCAGAATTTCCCTTTGATTATCAGCTGAAAATGAGTGATATCCTTGAGTTATTTTTTTTAAACCTACTCTTTTAAAGAAATTTTCAAAAGGTAAAAATTCTCCAAATGGAACAAGCTTGTTCTTATTATATTTATATAATAATTCTGTGTCGTTATTTAATACTATTAAAGAATTATAAATTTTATTTTTGTTTATGTTATTAATACCCAATATAACCTTATGGTTAACATTATAATTTTCTCTAAAGATATTTTTGAAAAGTTTGAGATCTTCTAAATATATACTTGTAATAATTCCCTCTGGGTAAATAAATATTGTTTTTTTATAATTATTTGGATCACTTAAACTAATTAATTCATTAATATTTCTTTCTACATCTTGATTTGCTAAGAATCTTTCGATAGGTATATTTGGAGAAACAACTCGAATAATGGAACTTAAATTATCATATTTTTTTTTTTCAAAATTATTAATAATTAAATTTCCATGTAAAAAATTGATTACTACTAAAAATAAACCAACACTAAAAATTAAAAACTTAGTTAAGCTTTTATATTTAAAAAAAAATATTACTGGTAATAAAAATATAGTTATTGTTAATAAATTTAATGAATAAGTGCCTATATAAGATAAAATTTGTAAAAAATATAAATTATTGGAAAGACTAAAGACTACTAAATTCCAGGGAAAACCTCCAAAAATAAAACTTCTTAGAAACTCAATTCCACCAAAAAAGATTGAAAAGATTAAAATTGATGAGATTTTATTTTTCAAATTAAAAAAATTGCATAGAAAAGTAGCTAAACCATAAAACAATCCCAAAAATAAAGGGATTAATATTAATGCAAATGGAATTATAAATTTAAAATTTACATCAAATGTCAAAGAATTTGTAATCCAATAAAGGTTTGAAATAAAATAACCAAATCCAAAGATCCAACCAACAAAAAATGAAATGGCTTTATTATTTACATAATTGACTAATATGTAAAGTAGTAACGGAAGTGTTAAAAAATTAAAAAAAAATAAATTGTAAGGGGGTAAACTAAATGACGTTAGTATACCCAAAAGTAAACATATTAAAAATATGAACGTTTTATTTTCAAGAATAGAGTTCAATTTATTTTATTCAATTTTTTAAATATTAAATTTTCTTTTTTTTTCATTAAATAATAATCTATATTTTTTTTATGATCATATCCTAAAAGATGTAAATAACCGTGTATCCACATTTTATCTAATTCATGATCAAAACAAGATGATTTTGCTCTTCTATTAATTATTTCAAAAGAAATTGCTATATCTCCTAAATATAATTTATTTTTTGATTTAACTTTTAGAGGAAAAGATAGTACATCTGTTGAAACATTTTTATTTCTAAATTTTAAATTTAAATCTTTCATTTTTTTATTATTAGTAAGCATCACTGTAAATTCTTGGTTCTTATTTTTAAAGGAGCTAAATTTTGATAATTTATTTAATTTATTTTTAAAGTAAATTTCTGGTTTTTTTAATTTTTTTTTCCAAATTTTTTTGTCTATGACTATGTTGGCTTTAATCATTAATCTGAATTTTTATCAGAATAAGCCTTGACTATCTTAGAAACTAGTGGGTGTCTCACAACATCAGTATGATCAAAATCTACAACAGATATTTCCTTTAAATGACCAAGTAATTTTTTTGATCTATTTAAACCTGAAATTGTTTTATTTGGTAAATCTATTTGGGACGGGTCACCATTAATAACTATTTTGGAATTTTCACCAATTCTTGTTAAGAACATTTTTATTTGAGTATCAGTGGCATTTTGCGCTTCATCAAGAATTGCAAAAGAATTTTTTAAAGTTCTTCCCCTCATAAAAGCTAGTGGTGCAATTTCAATATCACCAACTTCTATTTTTTTTTGAATTTTTTCAAAATCTAATAAGTCATACAATGAATCGTAAAGAGGTCTTAAATAAGGATCAACTTTTTCTCTCATATCTCCTGGTAAAAAACCTAATCTCTCTCCTGCTTCTACTGCTGGTCTAGATAAAATTATACGTTCTATTTTTTTTTCAAGTAACATTGTTAATGCAACTGCGACGGCTAAAAAAGTTTTACCAGTTCCAGCTGGTCCTGCGGAAATAACAATATCTGACTCTTTTAAAGCCCTTATATAATTTTTTTGCTTCTCTGACCTTGGTATTACAGATTTTTTTGGAGTTTTTATTATATATTCAATATTTTCACTTTTATTTGTAACTTTCTCATCAATCATAAATTTGTTTACAGATGATTCTATATCCTTTTTTTCTAATGATCCATTATTTAAAAATTGATCTACAAGAAATTGAATTGCATTTTTTATTAATTCATTTTTTTCAGGAGTATTTTTTAATAAAATTGAATTTCCTCTCGAGTAAATACTGGTATTTGTAATTTTTTCTAATTCTTTTAAGTTATTATTAAATTCTCCTAAAACACCTAAGAGTAATTCATTACTCTGAAATACAATGCTTAGGGCATTGTTTTCTGAATATACGTATTTTAGATCAGGATTGATTTTTGATTTTGCAAAATTTTTCAAATTATGCTGCTTTCATTTCATCTATTACTTTACCAAATAAAGAATTTTGATTACTTTTTTCGACATTAATTTTAATTAGTTTGCCGATATGACTTTCATTACCGTCAAAAATTACTGAATTCAAAAATTTATTTCTTCCGAAATATTTGTTTTGGTTTTTAAGTTTATTTTCCACAAGTACCTCCAAGTTTTTGCCTTCTAAAGATTTATTCAATTCTATTTGGTTACTAAATAATTTTTCTTGAATAGTTATCAGCCTATTTTTAAGTTTATCTTTATCAGTAATCTTTAATTCAGCAGCCTTTGTTCCTGGTCGTGGACTAAAAATAAAAGAGAATGAATTTATAAATTTAATTGTATTAACTAAATTTAAGGTTTCTTTAAAATCTTCCTCCGTTTCTCCCGGGTATCCAATAATAAAGTCACTAGAAAATTTTATATCAGGATTAATTTTGATTAATTTTTCGTATATATTTAAATAATAATTTACATTATGCTTTCTATTCATCATTTTTAATATTCTATCAGAACCACTTTGAATGGGTAAATGAACAAAAGGCATTAATTTTTTTGAATTTTTGTAACATTCAATTAGATCATCTGTCATATCTTTCGGATGAGATGTAGTATATCTAATTCTACTTATTTCGTTATATTTGCTTAGCGTGTTAATAAGATCTGAAAGTCGGTATTCTCTGGATCCATCTATATAAGAATATGCATTTACATTTTGGCCAAGAAAAGTTATTTCTCTAGATCCATTCTTTATCAATCTCTCAGCTTCATCAATAATGCTTTTGAATGGTCTAGAATACTCTGGACCTCTTGTATAAGGAACAACGCAAAAGTGACAGAACTTGTCACAACCCTCTTGAATTGTTAGAAAAGATGAAACAGTGGTATTATTATTTTTAATATTATCAAAGTACCTAAACTTAGAAACTGAGTCAAATTCAGTTTCTTCAACTTTATTTTCTTCCTCAAAATTCTTTAAAAGATTATTTATTTTTTGATAAGATTGTGGACCTATAACTAAATCTATATATTTTTCTCTATTGAGCATCTCTGTATTTTCAGCTTGTGCTACACAACCTGCAACTACCATTATTGGTTTTTTTTTATCTTTGTATAATTTCTTAACCCTCCCAATCTCATGATAAACTTTATCTTTGGCTTTATCTCTAATATGACAAGTGTTTAAAATATAACAATCAGCTTCATCCTGATTTTCAGTTTTATTATAACCTATAGCCCTGACAGCATCATATATCCTATTTGAGTCATACTCATTCATTTGACAACCAAATGTCTTTATAAAAACCTTTTTATGCATGAATTATTTTTTTTTAATTCCGTATAGTTCTAATTTATGATCAACGAGTTTATAACCGTATTTATCAGCGATTTTTTTTTGTAATTCCTCGATCTCTTCGTCGACAAATTCTATTATTTCTCCAGTTTTTATATCAATTAAATGATTATGATCATCATTTAATTCATATCTTGCCTTTCCAGATTTAAAATCATGTTTTGTTAATATGCCTGCTTCTTCAAAAAGTTTGACTGTTCTATAAACTGTAGCAATGCTAATTTTAGAATCTATTTGAGAAACTCTATTATATAATTCGTCAACATCTGGGTGGTCAGATTCTCCATATGTTTTTTTAGAATCAGATATAACTCTTGCGATTATTCTCCTCTGATCTGTGAGCTTGACTCCATTTTTTTGACATTTTTCTTCAATTGTTTCTAGCATAATATATTTTAACTCGAGTAAAGGGGTTTAATCAAATTAATATTTGTAAAATTTTTTTTATTAATTTTTGCTAACTGATCTACGTCTTTATCTCTCAATTGTTCGCTCAAAAATCCATATAAATCAATATTTTTTGCGAAAGCAATGCCTTTAGCAATTGCAATAGAATTTCTAATACTGGAGATTTTGCCAGGACCTTGATTGACAAATATTTGACTTATTTTATCTAAATTTGAATCATGCTCTTTAAGAAAATTTAAAATTAATATCATTATTTTGTCAAAATTTTCTCTACTGTTTATATGAGTGGTAGTATAAGATTTCGTGTTGGTTATGAGAGAAAATAAAATTTTATCATCTGCGGCGTTAATAACTAAAGTATTCATTTTTTTTATTATTTTTTTAAACGTTAAAGCTGAAGTAGTAAATAAAAAATATTTTAAAAATGAACAAGGTGTTTTAGCAATTATGTATCATAGATTTGAAGAAAATAAGTATCCATCCACAAATATAAGGTTAGATATATTTAAAAAACATATTAATTTAATAAAAGAAAATAATTTAAATTTTTATAATCCTAGTGAATTTTCAAAAAGTTTTAAAGAGATTAAAGAAGAGAAAAAAATTTTATTAACTATTGATGATGCATTTACGTCTTTCTATGAAAATGCTTGGCCAATCTTAAAAGAAGAAAAAATTCCATTTATTTTATTTGTCTCAACAGAGGCAGTTGGGAATAAAGGATATATGAGTTGGGACCAAATAAAAGATGTAGAAAAAGCAAACTTTGCATACATTGGTAATCATTCACACTCACACGATTATTTAACTAAATTTACTTTTCAAAAGTTTAAAGAAGATATCGAAAAATCAACTAAAATTTTTAAAAATAAATTAGGTTACAATCCAAGCTTTTTTTCTTATCCATTTGGTGAATATAACTTAGAGCAAAAAAATTATATTTCAAATAATTTTGAATTTGCATTCGGCCAACATTCCGGTGTTATTGATTTAAACAAAGATAAATATGAACTACCAAGATTTCCTATAAACGAAAAATATGGAGAAATAAATAGATTTAAAGAGGTAATATCTTATTTGCCACTTCAGTATAAAGCTATTAAACCTGAAAATAAATTTATGAATGATGGAGAGAACCCCCCTAAAATGACAATAGAATTTTTTAAAGATCAAAAAAATTTAGAAAATATTAATTGCTTTTCAAATGAAGGCTCAAAATGGAGAAAAACAAAAATTGTCTTAAATGATAATATATTAAATATAAATTTTTCAGAAAAATTTGTTGAAAGAAGAGGGAGAATTAATTGTTCTTTAAAAGATGAAAAAGGGTGGAGATTTTCAGGTTTCCAATTTGTTCAAAATTAAATTAATTTTTTAGTCTTATTACTTGTAGGCATTACATTTACATCATCAAAATCTGTTAGGGAATTTTGCTTTATGATTTGTTTTAACACATCAATATATAGATGTCCTGTCTCCGCATATTTATCTAAATAATTTACCAACTTTAAACTGTCTAATTTTTCATCGTTGTCTCTTTGAATTGCTCTTTCTTTTCTAAATTCGATGTAGCTGCTATGCGTATTTAAATTTCGTTGGTATGCTCTCACTGATGCTTTAAGAACTGCAAATCTTGCCACTTTGTGTTTAGCATCCTTATCAACACCTGCAGGCTTAATACCATCTCCACTCCAAGTCCATTGTCCAAATAATGCATTTCCTTCTTGTGCAAACCTTGATGTTCCCCATCCAGTTTCTTTAGCAGCTTGAGCAAGTGCTAAAGAGACAGGAATTTCATCCATTCTTATTTTCAAAGAATAAAAATCTCCATCTCTTAAACCGTATTGTTTAAATTTTTCTTTTAACCAATTCTTTTCCTTTTGCGTGTTGATATTCTTACTTAATATTTTAAATAATTCCTTCCTATCAAGTCGAATTTTAGCATTCTCTTCTACGATTAATGGTAAAACTATTTGAATAAATAGTCTCTTTCTCTTTTTTGAGCTTTCAATACTTTTAATCTCTTTTGGAAGATGGTCAATTTTGTTGCCTATATTTACTAACTTAGTCTCCCGAACTCTTTCAAGATTATAATTTGTATCTTTAAACAGTTGCTCAATTGTTCTTGCATCAAATCTTATTGAATTTTGTCCCTCACCATCTGTACTGAAAAAATCAATATCAGCAAAAATATTTTTTAAACTCAGATTTTTTGTTTTAGTTTCGTTTTCTCCATCAAGGATTTTTTTTGTTTTTTCTAATTCTTGATCAAAATTCACACCTGCATTTGAAAGTATAGATCTTTTAAAATTTAAGTTTTTATCCAAAAAATTGCTTACAGTTGGTAAGCAAAAAAATGAGAATATTACAAAAATGCTAATTGCCGAAAATCTAAATATACTATTTTTTTTTTGCTTGAGTTTAATAATTTTATTTTTTTTACGTCTAATCATTAATTTCAATATAATTATTATTGATTAATTATACAGCTAAAACTTCTTTAACTTCAGGGATATAATGACAAAGTAAGTTTTCCACACCTTTTTTTAAAGTAAGAGTTGAAGATGGACAACCTGAACAACTACCTTTTAACAAAACTTTAACTTTTCCATCTTTGAATTCTTGGAACTTTATATCTCCACCATCTCTTGCAACAGCAGGTCTAATTTTAGAATCTAGAATACTTATTATTTTTTTTTCAATCTCTGAATAATTTATGCGTTGTTCTTCTTCATTGGTTTTGTCGATAATGCAAGTATTACCATTTGCATAATGCTCATTTACATATGATATGACAATATGCTGAATGTCTTCCCACTTTATATTCTCTTCTTTATTTATCGAAAAAAAATCTTCTCCTAAGAATACTCCAGTCACTCCATTTATTTGTAATAAATTTTTTATTAGTAAATTATTTGTATCTTCTTGATTTAAAACTTCTAAAGGACCATTGTTAGATACCATTCTACCAGGTAAAAACTTTAATGAATTTGGATTCGGTGTGTTCTCAGTTTGTATAAACATAACTTTTATATAATGTTTATTTCAAAATATTAAATGATTAAAAACCAACTATTTCTCTCATCTTTTTAACCTTTTTAGAAGAAATATCTTCTGCTTTTGATGCTCCATCTTCTAAAATTTGATCTATATAATTTTTATCTGTCAATAATTTTTGTATTTCTTTTGATATAGGGGACAGTTTAGTCACAATCACTTCAGATAATTTATTTTTTAAATCAGAAAAATTTTTTCCTTCAAATTCATTTAATGTATCTGTAATATTTTGATTACTTAAGCTTGAGTAAATACCCATCAAATTTTCTGCTTCAGGTCTACCTTTAAGTCCATCTTCATTTC
Source organism: Pelagibacteraceae bacterium GOM-A1 (assembly GCA_001704065.1). Taxonomy (GTDB): domain Bacteria; phylum Pseudomonadota; class Alphaproteobacteria; order Pelagibacterales; family Pelagibacteraceae; genus Pelagibacter. Next base: position 132,627 of record LHBX01000043.1, read on the forward strand.
CAGGTAAAGTATCATTATCTGTTTTTGCTTTTTTTATTTTATTAATAATTTGATCCTCATTATCTGTTAAATTAATCCTACTACCTTCAGCAATATCTGACTTACTCATTTTTTTTTCACCATCTTTTAAACTCATTATTCTTGAAAAATGTTTTTGTATGAGAGGTTCAGGGGGTCTTAGGAAATCTGGACATTTGTATTCGTTATTGAATTTTTGAGCTATATCTCTACAGAGTTCTAAATGTTGTTTTTGATCATCTCCGACTGGTACATGAGTAGCGTCGTATAAAAGAATATCAGAGGCCATTAGGATGGGATAAATATATAAACCAACACTAGCTTTTTCCTTATCTTTACCAGCTTTCTCTTTGAATTGTGTCATTCTATTAAGCCAACCCATTCTAGCAACACATCCCAAAATCCAAGATCCCTCGGAATGTGCAGGAACTAAAGACTGATTAAATATTATACTTTTTTTTGGATCAATACCGCTTGCGATAAATGCTGCTGCTGTCTCTCTAATATTATTTTTTAACTCTATCGGATCTTGCATTACAGTGATGGCATGAAGATCAACGACACAAAAGATGCAGCTATTATCTTTATTGTTTTGTAAATCAACAAAATTTTTTATTGCACCTATATAATTACCAAGATGTAAATTTCCAGTTGGTTGAACTCCAGAAAAAATTTTTTTAGACATAATTTAGTAGTTTAATTTAATATCAGACATTTTAAAGGCCTTAATGAGTATTGAAATCAATAAATAAAAAGCAAAAGTTAAAAAAACTAATAATATAATTGCTAAAAATTTATAACTATTTGAAAATATAAAATAATTACTAAAATAATTTATTGATATTTTAAATAATCCCAAACAAATTAAATTTGAAATAAATATTTTAAAAAGCTGCATAAAAAAAGAATTGTTAAAACTAAAATAATTTTTATTTAAAACAAATACCATCAATAGTAGTCCATTTAACCATGAAGAAATAGTTGTAGCTATAGGAATAATAATAAAACCTAATTTACTGAAAAAAGATACACTAATAATTATATTCACAATTACAGAAATTAATGAAAAGTAAAAAGGTGTTTTGGTATCATTTCTAGCAAATACAAAACTTGAAAATATCTTAATCATTGAAAATGCAGGGAGACCCAAAGCAAAATAAAATAATGCAAGTGCTGAACTTTTAACACTTTCTTTGTCAAAAGATCCATAACCAAAAAGTGCAGAAACAATTTCTTCAGAGGCAAAAATTAATGCAAGTGTTGCGGGAAGACTTAAAAACAAACTCAACTCTAAAGATTTATTTTGTAAAATTTCTAATTTTGATTTGTTTTTGCTCTCAACATATCTACTTAAGTTAGGTAAAATAATTATACTAATTGCAATGCCTGCTATAGCTAAGTTTATCTGGTATATTCTATCTGCATAATACAAATATGAGACTGCACTTGCTTGGAAAGAAGCAATTATTGTTCCAACTAATATATTAATTTGAGTAACCCCTGATGAAAAAATACTTGGCAAGAGCTTTTTAAAAAAGAATTTAATTTTATTATCTATTCGGAAATTG
>LHBX01000044.1 GCA_001704065.1 Pelagibacteraceae bacterium GOM-A1
GCAGAGCCACCAATTAAAGTATTTCTCTCTTTTAATATAGCTGATAAAAACTCTTCTGAGGATTTTCTTGTAGCTATAGTCTTAGAATTTTTTATCGCATCTTTTTTTTGTTTAATAATTGAGCTTGAGAATTTATTTTTTATAATATTTTTAAATTTTAGTTTGTGTTTGCTAAAAGTTTTATTCCATATTTTTTCCTTTTTAATACCTTTTTCTCCAATTTTCCTCCAATCAATTAAAATTTTTTGAGGTATTTTAAATGGTTTATAATCCCAATCTAATTTTTTTCTAACTAACTTAATTTCATCTATTCCAAGAGGACTTCCATGAGAAGAGGCCTTTCCACTTTTATTTGGAGATCCAAATCCTATTTTAGTTTTACACGAAATCACAGTAGGTTTTTTTGATGTTTGCGCTTTTTTTAACGCATTATAAATTTCTCTGTAATTATGCCCATTGATTAAAATATAATTCCATCCATAGCTTTTAAATCTGTTTTTATAGTTATCTGAGACTGCTAAACTAGTAGGACCATCTATTGAAATAGAATTATTATCAAAAAGCATTATAAGATTATTAAGTCTAAGGTGACCGGCAAGACTCATTGCTTCATGACTTATTCCTTCCATAAGGCACCCATCACCAGCTAAGACATAGGTTTTGTGATTTATTAAATTACTTCCTAATTTTTTCTTTAAAATTTTTTCTGCAATTGCAAAACCCACAGAATTTGCAATTCCTTGACCTAAAGGACCAGTTGTTGTTTCAATGCCTGAGTTTGGGTGATACTCTGGGTGTCCAGCACAAATTGAATTTAGTTGTCTAAATTTCTTGATGTCGTTAATTGATACACTTTTATATCCAGTTAAGTACAAAAGCGAGTAAAGCAACATTGATCCATGTCCAGCTGACAAAATAAATCTATCTCTATTAAGCCAGTTTGGATTTTTTGGATTAAATTTTAGAAAATACTTAAATAAAATTGTTGCAACGTCAGCCATACCCATCGGCATACCTGGGTGACCAGAATTAGCGTTTTGAACCGCATCCATTGATAAAAAACGAATAGCATTTGATAAATTTTTTTCTATATTTTTCAAAAAGTATCCTATCTAGACTTAGGTGATTCAATTTATTAATATAGATATATATATGAAAAACATTGATGAAAAAGAAAAAAAACTAAAGGATACTTTAAAAAAATTAGGAGAAATAAACATTAAACATAATGAAGAATTAGATAAAGTTGCAATTTTAAAAGATCAAAAAAATCAATTAGAAATTGAAAAAAAACAGATAACCACATCTCTACAAAGCTTAGAAGAAGAAAACTTAAAACTTAGAAGTCAAATAAATGAATTAAAAAAGAATTACGAAACTTCAAAAAGAAAAGAAAATCAATTTAATGAAAAAATTGATGAATTAAATCAAGAAACAGATAATTTATTGGAAGAAATAGATAAATGGCAAATGTAAATATAAAATTTAATGGTAAAGAATATTTA
>LHBX01000045.1 GCA_001704065.1 Pelagibacteraceae bacterium GOM-A1
CTTCTCACCAAGTTCTGTTCCATTGTCAGCCCAGAAAAATGGATCTACTAAAAAGTATTTTTTAGTGTTTCCAGGAGCGGTCGGCATTTGTGGCATCATTTCAGTTTTACCATCTTTGTACCAAGGCTCATTTGCTTTGATAATTTCTAAAGATGATAATCTGTATGGAGCATAAGCAATATATTTAGCACTTCCAGCTAACATTTCAGTGTTAGTCATCATTGCTAAAGCTTTTTTAGCATTTGCTTCATCTGGTCCACCTTTAACAAGTGCGAAATATTCATAGTCAAGACCTTGTCCATCCCATACTTGTTTAATTGGAGCACCTTCGCCAATTTCAGCATTAAAGAATCTTCCATTCCAACCAGTTGCCATAACAACTTCACCAGATACTAATAATTCTGGTGGTTGAGCACCTGCAGACCAAAATACACATCCACCATTTGGATCTGTACAAAGCTCTTTGATTTTATTCATTGCTCTATTAACACCAGCTTCAGTTTCTAGTAATTTGTAGATCTCTGATCCACCTTTACCCATGTAAACTCCGTCACCAGCTAAAGCGATTTCTAGGTTTGTTAGAGCAGATTTATAAATAGCTCTTTTTCCTGGAAATTTTTTAGTGTTAAAGAAATCTTTTATAGTTTTTGGCGTACCATCAACGTTGTTTACGTTATAAGCATAGTTCCAAGAATATAAAATGTTTCCTACCGCACATTTACTTGGCATTGGAGCAAAGAAATCTTCACTTGCAGGAGTTCCATCTGGAGCTGCAGGGAAGTCTTTGTCAAAATCGAATTCAACGAAAATTCCTTCGTCACATCCGTTGATAGTATCAAATGCGAATACATCGATAATATCCCAAGTAATTGCACCTGCTTCTTTTTGAGCTTTAATCTCAGATAATCCACCTGAATAGTCTACCCAGTTGATATCAACACCAAGAGCTTTTGCAGTTGGATCACCATACCCTAGCTTTTGAGACTCTGTATAAGCTCCACCCCAAGATGCTACTGTAACCGCAAATGCAGATGAAGTTATTGAAAGAGCAAAAGAAAGAGCAAGTAATAATTTACTTAATTTTTTCATTTATCCTCCGTTTAAACGTTTAATATAAATTAATTTATATAAGCGAAGTACAACAAAAACGATATTCAGAGTCAACAGGCCATTTTGTTATAGGAATACTGGGATATTTAAGAAATTATTTAGGATCTAGAGCTCTTGCGTCTTGACTGTTCCATCCTACTTTAATCTCATTACCTAATTTTAAATCTAACTCGTTTGAGCTATTTGGAACTTTTAAAATAAATTCTTTATTACCTAAAAGATCTAATCTTACTCTAGTGTGATCACCATGGTAAATAACTTCTTCGATTTTTCCCGTTTGATTATTATCCATTTTATTTTTTGGATTTATCAATGCCCTCTCAGGTCTTATTGAAACTGTTGTTTTATCACCTTTGGAAGTTACTGAAACTGGATTAGCTAAAATTTCACCATTTTGTAATTTAACTTTACAAACATCTTTTGAAATTTCAGTTACTTCTCCTCCAAATGTATTATTTTCACCTATAAACTCTGCAACGAAAGAATTAACTGGTTCTTCGTACAATTTATCAGGACTTGATAATTGTTGAACTTTACCATCATTAAAAACTGCGATCCTATTTGACATTGTTAATGCTTCTCCTTGATCGTGTGTAACGTAAACTACAGTAACACCAATATTTTCATGAATATGTTTAATTTCGTATTGCATACTTTCTCTTAAGTTTTTATCTAAAGCTCCAAGAGGTTCATCCATTAGAACTACTGCTGGATCAAATACTAGAGCTCTTGCAACAGCTACCCTTTGTTGCTGACCACCAGATAATTGCGCTGGCATTCTACTTTCAAATCCTGATAAAGAAACCATTGATAAAGCTTTATCTACTTTTTTATCAATCTCATCTTTTTGAACTTTTCTAACTCTTAAAGGAAATGCTAAATTTTCATAAACTGTCATATGAGGAAACAATGCATAATTTTGAAAAACCATTCCAATTCCTCTTTTGTGCGGTGGAATATTTGAAATAGGATTAGAATCTAAATAGATTTCACCATTGGTTGGTGTTTCAAATCCAGCCAACATCATCAGACAAGTTGTTTTTCCTGAACCAGATGGACCAAGCATAGTAATGAACTCGCCCTCTGAGATATTAAGATTTAAATCTTTTACTACTAAGATTTTACCATCGTAACTTTTGTCAACTTTATCGAACTTAACGAATTCTGTATTTTTAGACATCTGGTGTTTAAAACATTTAAGAAGTTAATTATCAATAGCTAATAGTTCTTAATATGTAGCTCTTTTGGAAATTTACAGAATAATTCACAACCTTTGTCGGTAACTCGGATTGCTTCAGATGCTTCTACTCCCCAATCACCAAACTGCATTACTGCAATCATATGAAAACAAACATTTGGTTCAAGTACTGTCATATCGCCTTTATAAATATTTAAAGTATGCTCTCCCCAATCTGGTGGATATCCAATACCTATTGAGTAACCCGTTCTTGATTTCTTCTCGATACCATATTTATCTAATATTTTCCAAAAGGCTTTGGCAACATCATTTGCTGTGTTTCCGGGTTTTGTAGCATTAATTCCAGCTTGTAAAGCTTCTATAGTTTTATTCATTGTATCTATTTTTAATTGATCAGGTTTACCTAATAAAATTGTTCGAGCCATAGGTGCGTGATATCTTTTATAAACACCTGAAAGTTCAATTATAGTTGCTTCACCTTCAATAAATTTATCTTGGGTTGCTGTTAAATGTGAAGCAGATGTACCTTTTCCAGTTGGAAGAAGCGTTGCGATACTAGAATATTCACCTCCAAATTCTTCTGTACCATAAAATAAAGACTTTTGAATTTCTCCAACAGCATCGCATTGTCTTGTACCAGGTTTAATTACTTCCATTGCAGTTTGCATTCCTTTTTGAGAAATTAAAGCAGCAGACTTCATATAATTTATCTCTGCATTAGATTTAATTAATCTAGCCCAATTAACTAGTCGATCAGAGTCAATAATGTTTGCATTTGGTAACCCCTGTTTAATCTTTTCATAACAAAAAGCTGTAAAATAATGAGCATCCATTTCAACTCCAATGGACAGTTTATCCCATTTTTTTTCTTTGATTACTTTGGTCAAGTAATCATAGGGATGTTTTGGCCAAGTGTGAATGTAACTCTCATCATAAACAATAATATTATCTTTATTTAAATAGGTCTTTATGTATGCACCACCCGCATCTTGATCTCTTACAAAGCAAATTGGCTCTTTTGAATCAACGTGCACTAATACACATTGTGCATAATAAAAAGACCAAGCATCGTAGCCTGTAAGATAATTCATATTATTTGTGTCGTGAGAAATGATTAAATCAATTTTTTTCTCTCTCATCAGAGATTGAACTTTTAATAGTCTTTGTTTGTATTCTTCTTTTGAAAAGGACATAAATTAATCAAACAGTCTTCCAAATCCTTTTACAGATTTATTTTCACCTATGTTTTCTAAAGATTCCCAGATTAAAGCCTGATTGCTTGAAAGAACTGGTATTCCAAGTTTATCTTCTAATTTTTGTATTAGAGGAAGAACTGGTAAAGCGGTGCAAGATACAAATAAAGCATCTGCCTCACTTACATCTAAATTTATTAGCACATCAAACAGATAATTTTGATCTACTTTACCAATCTCCATGTCAGAATGAATATCAAAGTATGAATTTGAGGTGATTTCAAAACCAGATGATTTAAAATAATCAACAACATCATCGTTAACTTTTTTACTATAAGGTGTGAATATAGAAAGTTTTTTAATATTTAATTTTTTCAATGCTTTCAAAGCTGCTGTGCTTGGTGTTGAAAGTTTTGCCTCAGGTTTTGCTGCTTGTATTTTATTTTTAATATTATCGTACCCTGCTGCAATAGTTCCTGATGTACAAGCATATACAACACAGTCTAATTTTTGCTCTGGCAAGATATCTCTTGTTACTTGAGTAATATTCTCTGACATTTTGATCAAATTCTCTTTGGTTAAGGGATTATAACATTCTATTCTATTTACAAAAAAATCTATTTTTTTATCTTTAATTACACTTATAAAATCTTTTTCAATCACTAGATCGGTTGCTAAAGCGATAAGTCCAATGCGTGGATTTTGGTTATTTTCAAACTTTGGTTCTATTTTTTGTGATTTCATAAATACAATATACCACCACATATTGATTAATCATTAAAATTTAAAAACTGTATCTAATTTCTTGAATGGTTATAGTAAATAAACGTATAATAAGAAAAATTAATTTTGAAATATATATGCTCGATAAAAAAAAATTTTATATCAATGGCAAATGGGTTGAGCCAGTAAACAAGAATGAATGTGAAGTTATTAATCCATCAACAGAAGAAGTTTGTGCAATTATAAGTCTTGGAAGTTCTGATGATACAAATGCTGCAGTCAAAGCAGCAAAATCTGCATTTGAGACTTGGAAAGAAACTTCAAAAGAAGAAAGGTTAAATTTATTAGAAAAATTATTAAAAATTTATAATTCTAGATGGGATGATATGACTGATGCTATTACTACAGAGCTTGGTTGTCCTAAAGATTGGTGTTCAGCTAATCAAACATCTTCTGGGGCAGGTCATATCGAAGACTTTATAAAAAGATTAAAAGAATTCGAATTCGAACCAGGTTTTGATAAAGGATCTACTAATCATATTGTATATGAGCCAATTGGAGTTTGCGGATTAATTACACCTTGGAATTGGCCTATAAATCAAATTGCTTTAAAAGTAATTCCAGCTTTTGCTACTGGGTGTACAATGGTACTTAAACCATCTGAAATTGCACCATTGTCAGGAATGCTATTTGCAGAGATGATAGATGAGGCTGGATTTCCAGCTGGAGTATTTAATTTGGTAAATGGTGATGGGCCTGGTGTTGGAACTGACCTGTCAGGACATCCTGATGTTGATATGGTCTCATTTACAGGATCTACTAGAGCTGGAAAATTAATTACAAAGAATGCTGCTGAAACTATAAAAAGAGTTTGTCTTGAACTTGGTGGTAAAGGTGGAAATATTGTTTTTGCTGATGCATATCCTGATGCAGTCAGAGATGGTATTAGAAACGTAATGAGTAATTCAGGTCAATCCTGTGATGCCCCAACTAGAATGCTAGTTGAAAAATCAATTTATAAAAGAGCTGTTGAAGAAGCTGCAGATGAAGCAAATAAAATTAAAGTTGATCTTGCTTCAAAAGCTGGTGACCATATTGGGCCTGTAATTTCAAAAACTCAATTTGATAAAATTCAAAGTTTAATAAATAGTGGAATTGAAGAAGGTGCTACTTTAGTAGCAGGTGGTCCTGACAAACCTGAAGATCTAAAGAAAGGTTATTTTATTAAACCAACAGTATTCACTGATGTTAATAATAATATGAGAATTGCTAAAGAGGAAATATTTGGACCAGTATTGTCGATTATTCCTTTTGAAAATGAAGAGGAAGCTATCCAAATTACAAATGATACAGAATATGGATTAGGAAACTATTTACAAACAGAGGATAATGAAAAGGCAAAAAGAGTCTCAAAAAAATTAAGGTCCGGAATTGTGTATGTAAATCATAAAGCAGCTGACTCTGGGACTCCTTTTGGTGGGTATAGACAATCTGGAAATGGACGTGAAGGTGGAACCTGGGGATTGCATGAATATCTAGAGGTAAAAACTATTACTGAATGGAAAAATTAAAATGCTTGGTTATGTAATGGTAGGAACCAATAACTTAGAAAAAGCAATAATTTTTTATGATGAAGTCTTAAAAGTTTTAAATCTAGAAAGAAATTATAAAGATGAAGTTTGCGCTGGTTACACAGAAAAAAATGGCGATGGAACTATAGAGTTTTATGTGACCAAACCTGTCAATATGAAAGAGGCAACTAATGGAAATGGAACGCAAGTTTCATTTATTACATCATCTAGAGATATAGTTGATAAGTTTCATGAGATTGGACTTAAGGCAGGTGGAAAAAGTGAAGGAGCTGGAGGTGAAAGACCAGAAGGTTCTGGAGTTTACTATTCTTATATTCGAGATCTTGATAATAATAAAATTTGTGCTTTCACAAACAATTAATGTCTTACAATTTAATTCAAGAAAAAATCAATGAAGGAAAAATTATTTTACTTGATGGAGGTATAGGTGCTGAGCTTGAAAAAAAAGGAGCTAAAATGGATCAAAACCTCTGGTGTGGAAAATGTTCGGTAGATAGCCCAGAATTTCTAAAAGAAGTTCATGAAAATTATATTGATGCAGGTGCTGATGTTATTACAACAAATACTTATGCTACAACTCCAATTTCTCTTAGAAAGCACGGATATGAAGACTCAATTGAATTATTTAATAGACAAGCAGTTCAAATTGCAAAACAAGCAATTAATAATTCAAAAAAGAACATCTGTTTAGCGGGAAGTGTTTCGAGTTATGGAAGTTTTCTTAAACTAGGAACAAAGAACATGAAGCCATGTTTTAATGAACATATTAAAATTTTATCAAATGAGGGTGTTGATTTAATAATTTTAGAAGCAATGACATCTCAAGCAGAAATCGTGGAGACTATGCTTGAGTGTTCTTCAAATATAAAGTTACCTGTTTGGCTTTCTATTTCCTGTGTAATAGATCAGAATACAAAAAATATTACACTTGGTTATGATGATGTGAAGAATAAAACGGAAATTTACGAGGATTTAGAAGTATCGTTGAAAAATTTTGGTAAATTACATAAGGGGCCAATTTTAATTGCTCATTCAGATATTAAAACAACGAGTGCAGCTTTAGATACTGCATTAAAAAATTATAATGGAGTTATTGGTGCATACCCCAACAAAGGCTATTACGAAAAACCAAATTGGAAGTTTGTGGATGATTTTTCACCCAATGATTATTTGGAAGTTGCAAAAAAATGGTTTAGCAAAGGTGTAAAAATTGTTGGTGGTTGTTGTGGTATAGGAGTTGAAGAGATAAAAGCTGTTTCAATTTTGAAGTAATAATATATTGTAAAATTATGAAAACTTTTATTGGTGGTATTGGTTGTTTTTGGGACGAAACTAAATACGATGGTATAAAAGGAATATTATCTACCGAATGTGGTTATTGCGGAGGTGATGATCCTAATGTTACTTACAAAGCAGTTTGTGGTGGGGATACGGGTCACATAGAAGTAGTCAAAGTTCAATATGATGAAAATATTTTAAGCTATGAAGATATGGTCAGATTATTTTTTAAACTCCATGACTCAACTCAAAAGAATAGACAAGGAACTTATGTAGGAATTCAATATCGCTCTGAGATATTTTATAATAATGATAATGAAAAAAATACAGCAGAGAAAATTTTAAAAGAAATGAATGAGAAATTAGATGGAAAAGTTACTACAAAAATTTCCAAAGAAAAAAACTATTGTAAAGCAGAAGGCTATCATCAAAAGTACGAGAAAAATAAATCTCTTAAGTTTGGATAAAAAGTACTAATTTGAAAAAAATTATTTCAGAAAAAAATCCAGAATTAGTTACAAGAAAAGATAATAAAGCTCAATGGAATCTTCCAAATAAAAGGAGGTTGGGTTTTAGAAATTTATATAAAATTAATAGATATGGAATATACCTTAGATCAGATTTTGTTTTAAAATTAAAAAAAAAAATTAATAAGAGAATTGGTAAATTATCTTCTGTAAAAAAGGTAACTAAAAATAAAGCTTTTTGCTCTTTAATAGTTGGTAAAAATCAGGATATTTTATTCGAGCAGTACGCAAAGGACTTTTCTACAAATCAGCCTCAAACAATTATGTCAATTACAAAAATGTTTATACATTTATTTGTGGGAGAGCTGATAGACAGAAAGCTAATTAACTTAAATAAGAAAATTTCATTTTACTTGCCAAAAATTGGCAGTGGTTATGCAAATGCAAAAGTAAAAGACGTTTTAGACATGAACATTGTAAATCTATATAGCGAAGATTATACAAAAGCTTATTCGTCTTCATTTTTACATGAGCCTGTGGGAGGATGGAGACTTCCGATTAAAGGCAAAAACATTCAAAGCCAGGAACAATATTTAAATTCAATTAAATCTTTAAAAAGCAGAGATTTAAAAAATTATACCGATCTGGCGCATTATAAATCAGCTAATACCGATGTTATTGGACTAATTGTAGAAAAAGTAAGTAAAAAAAGTTTAAGACAATGGCTGTTGGAAACAGTTGAAGCAACAGGATTTGAAGAAGGATTGTATATAGGAACAGATAGATTTGGAACACCGTGGATGTCTGGAGGCGGAAGTTTAATTACAAGAGATTTTTTAAGAATGGGTTTACTTTTTTCTAGGTTTGGAAAAGGTATAAATGGAAAAAATATTGGTTCTAAAACTTTTTTGAGTAAAACTATTAATAGTGAGGGACCCAAATACATTCAATTATCTAAAGATAAATTTGTCTGTTATGTTAATTCATTAATGAAATGCGGTAACTGGATTGGTCACTCTGGGTATGGGGGCCAATTTTTAGGAATAAATTTGAAAACAAAAGTTGTTGCTGCGTTTTTTTCTGTCTTAGAGACTAAATCTGCAACAAATGAAAAATATAAAAAAGATATGGTAAATATGATAGACCAAATAATTAGTAAAGATTACTAATTTAAGAAAATTTTGTTATCAAGGATTTTAAATGTTTATCTGTGACGCCACAACAACCCCCAATAATTTTTACCTGATCGTCTATTAACTCAGAACACTTCTCAACAAATTCAATTTCATTTTCAGTTATTAATGCTTGCATAGTACTCGTGTCAAATTTATGAATTTCTGGATAGAACATAATTGGCCCATTCCAATTTGATTTTAAAACTTTCATTCCCTCTTTTGTATCAATAAACCAACTGTGCATAATGCCATAAACATCTCCACCGATAGATTTGAGTGAATTAATTATTTCAGCGAAATTTATAATTTTATCTTCAGGAAGGAATTTTGGCTCATCAGGATATTTTAAAGGGTCATATATAATAGATCTCTCTTTTTCAGCTCTAAAATTTCTACCTACTACGGTTTCATCAAACTTACTTATGCAGCAACTTAATCCAACCCAGACAGGTAAACCTGTTTCCAAAGCTGCATTAAGCAAAATTTTAGCATGGTCAATATCTAAAAGCATTTCAAGAATAAGCACTTCGACTCCCTCTTCTTTTAATACCTTCGCTTGTTCTTTATAATTTTTTTCTTCTTTTGCAAATGATGGTACAAATTTTGTGTCAGGTCTAAATTCATTTTCAGCCAAAGCTAAATATGTTGACATGCTCCCAGCAATTTTAATTTTTTTTCCAGAATTTTTGACTGCTTGTCTTGCTAACTTAACTGTATCAATGTTAATTTTTATAGTCTGATCTCCTAAATTTGAAGGCTCAAGACAATGCCTTGCAGTTCCAAAAGTATTGGTTGTTATCATATCACATCCGGCGTTTATATGACTTTCGTGTACTTTGATTACTATTTCTGGTGAGAAAACATTTGCTAAACCAGAAAAAGCTGGTCCCATAGTTCCGCCAAGTCTCTGAATTTCTGAACCTGTTCCACCATCTAAGAAGACTTTTTTTTTTGATTTCAATAATTCATTAATATCCATTATGCTAATTTCTTCTCTGACTTTGGAACATATACAACTTCAATTACACCACCAAGAATTATTAGAATACTACCTATTGTTTCTCTCCAACCAAAAGGTTCATTTGTTAAAATACTAGCACTAACAACACCAACAATTATTTCAGCTAAAAATAAAATAGATGATAAGCCGGCTCCTAGTTTGCTTGGAGCCCAAAAGATTATTACTCCTGTAGGAATAAAATAAAATATCGAGATAAGTAATAAAAAAGTGGACATTGACATGATAACCTCCACTGATGGAACTGGTCCTAAATAATCTACTAAGAATAACCCAATAGGTATACTGGCTAAACCTCCATAAAAAAAGAATGTGAATATAATTGGAAAGACTCCATCTGTTTTAATTATTTCCATTCTAATTAAACCAGCACCAAATAGTGCACCTCCAGCAAGAGCCAGCCAATCCCCTGCATTTTGAGGTAATGGGATTATATTTTCTTGACTGAATACAATCCATAAACCTCCTAGTGCCAAACCTAATGTGATTACCCTCTTCCAACCAAATTTCTTTTTTAAAAATATAATTTCAAATATTGTTGTCCAAACAGGTATCATGTAAAACATGATTAATGCTTTAACTACATCAGTAAGAAGAAAGCTAAGAGCATAACAAACAAATCCACTTCCAACAAAAAAACCAGTCAGAGGAAATTCCAATCCAATAGACTTTCCTTTTATAACTCTCCAAATTGCGACTGGTGATAATATTAATATTCCAACCGCCATTTGGGATATTGTTCCCCAGCCACCAGTCAAACCTCCATCTTCTAGTATTCTTTGAGGTAACCAATAAATTCCCCATGAACCAGCAGCAATAGCTAATGCAAATGAAATTTTAAAATGATGAGGGTGTCTGGTCATTATTATTCCGTTAATTTTGGTTTAAATTTTGAAAAGTTAAAAATTTCTTCATAAGATTTGGCAAAGTTAATTAGTTTATTATCTTCTTTAACATTTGCTATAATCTGCATTCCCATTGGTAGCCCTTTATTATTAAAACCAACTGGAATAGATATAGTTGGCAAACCAAGCAAACTTGATAATGTATAGACTTCCATATATCTATGATAAGTGTCAATTTTATTATCATTGATAAATTCTGGATTGTTTAGGTTCTTTTCAAAAGGAAATAGTTGAGCCGAAGGTAATGCTAAAAAATCATAATGTTTAAATAGGTTTTGTATTTTATCCATATATTTATTTCTTATTTCTATTGCTTTTAAAACATCGTTTATTTTTAGCTTTTCCCTTTTTCATATTCCCAATATGCTTGAGAAGGTAATTCATTTAAATTTTTTAAATTATATAACAAAAAGTTTTCATACAAAAATTTGGCTCTTAATATTGTCCAAGAATACCACAACTCTTCTGAATTAATTTCAGTTTTTAAATCTTCAATATTTAAATTATTTGACTGTAATTTTTTTAAAATATTTTCACATAAGTCGACGATTCCATCTTCATACTTATATTGTTCGTTTAGATCAATGCACCATCCAATTTTTAAATCTGAAAGTTTTTTAATATTTATATCTTCAAGATCGAAAGATAATTTATCCTTTACATTCTTCCCTTTTATATAGTTAAATAAAAATTCCATGTCATTGGGAGTCCTAGCAAAACATCCAGTTGTAGATATTAAAGGAAAATCTTTTAAATTTTTAATTTCAAATCTATCTTCTGCAATCGCACCAGGTGTTGGTCTTAATCCATAAATATTTGCAAATGCTGCTGGGTTTCTACAAGATCCCATCATATCTGTGCCATCTGCAAAAGGAATTAAATTTGCTGCAACAGCTGCTGCTGCACCACCAGAAGACCCTCCCGCTGACTTACTATGATCATAAACATTTGAAGTTGCTCCATAAACTCTGTTAGTAGTATGACAACCAACAGCAAATTCAGAGAGATTTGTTTTACCAATTAAAATTGTGTTTTTTCTATAATTATCTACTAATAAAGAGTCCTGTTTTGGTATATTTTTTAATAACTCTTTATATCCATAGCATGTTACCTCATTTTTAATATCAAATAATTCTTTAACAGCAATTGGAAGTCCATAAATATCATCTTTGTCATTATCACTATTAAAATTTTCATCTTTTAATTTTGCCTCTTCAGTAATTTTTGTTTCATCTATATGTGAAATAATAGCATTTAATTTTGGATTGAATTTTTTTATTCTATCTAAATAGAAATTTAGTACCTCTACTATTTTAATTTCTCTTTTTTTTATTTTTGAAATTATTTGATGGACAGAAAAATTCTCAAGCACTTAATTAAACCTATCTTGCTTGTCTAATACTTTCTAAAACTAAAGTCTTGACCTCATCTAATGATGCCTTTTTAGGATTTTGTCCATAAGCTTGGTCTAACATCGATTTCTTTGCTATTCTCTCTTGGCAATCTTCTGGCACTCCTAATTCATTTAATCCTTTAGGGATTTTTAATCTATCTAGAATTATATTTAAGTTATCTTGAAAACTTTCAATTGAATGGTTTTCAAATTGCATGGCCTCTGACATTCTTTTTACTTTTTCTTCTAATCCAGGTAAATTATATTTCATGACTGCAGGAAGTATAATTGCATTAGTCAATCCATGATGAGTATTATATTCAGCACCAACCATGTGCGAAATTGCATGAACTAAACCTAGGCCTTTTAAGAAAGCTATTCCACCCAAATAAGATCCTATAATCATTCCTCCTCTCGCTAAAAGATTATCAGGTTCTTCGACAGCTGCATAAAGTGATTTTGAAATTAAATTTAAACTTTCTAATGCAGAACCATCACAAAGTGGATGAAACATAGGAACACTATAACCTTCAATTGCATGTATCATTGCATCTATACCGGTCCAAGCAGTAAGATTAGCCGGTAATTTTAAAGTTAGCTCTGGATCTACTAAAGCTAAACATGGTCGGGCATCTGGATGCCATAAACAAAATTTCATTCCTTTTTCAAGATGAGTGACCATGGCAGTAACTTCTGTTTCAGCACCCGTTCCTGCTGTAGTTGGAATAGTAATTATTTTTGGAAAAGGATTTTCCATAGTTAGTTTTGGTGGCTCTTTTTCAAATTCAAAATCCCATAAAGGCACACCGCTATCAACTGTAAGAGAAATTGCTTTTCCTCCATCCATTGCACTTCCACCGCCTATTGCAATTATTGCATCATGATTGCCTTCACGAAATTTTTTACATCCAGAATCTATTTCATCATCTCTAGGATTTGGCGATATATTTGAATAAATATCTGATTTGATTTTTGAATCATTAAGTAAATTTTGTAAATCACTTATAAATGGTAAATTTATACTACCACTATCAGTAACGATTAATGCATTATTTATTTTAAAATTTTTACAAAACTTTCCAATTTCTTTAAATCTTCCAGGTCCATAAGCTGTAAAAGTTGGGAATGTCCAATCCTGATTATTTAATAAAAATTCTTCATTAAGCTTAAAATTTTGCATAATATTTTAAAAACTTATACTAATTTCAATATTATTAAATGAAAATTTCATCTGAAAAAACAGATCTAAAAAAAACATATTTAGCAATTGCTACAATGCTCTTAGCAATTTTATGTATAGATCTTTACATGGTTATTATTAAATTTTTAGGTGATGAATACTCAATAATTCAATTAACTTTATTTAGAAATGTAGCAGCAATTATACCTTTGTTATTATTGATCTTATTCACAAATGAATTTTCAACAATATTCAAAAACTTAGGAAATAAGTTTTTGATATTGAGTTGCTTGAGAGGAATATGTTTTCTTTCTATGAATGTATTCATTTTTATCTCAGTAGTAAATCTGGAATTTGCAACAGCAATGACGCTAACCTTTTCGTCACCTTTCTTCATAGTAATACTATCAATAATTTTATTGAGTGAAAAAATTGGTATTTACAGATGGTCAGCAGTTATAATTGGTTTTGTTGGTGTAGTTATGATAATGAAACCAACAAGTGAAATTTTTAGTTTGTACTCAATTTTTCCAATTCTAACCGCTATAGCATGGGCTTTCACTGTCATAATTTTAAAATTCATTCAAGGCAATCATTCAACTGCAAAAATTCAGTTATACACATTAATATTTAATGTCATTGGTGGTTTACTTTTATTTTTTGTAACTACAGGACATGTTGAAATTAAAAATTTTAAAGATTTTATTTTGATGACAATGACTGGGGTTTTGGGTGGTACAGCTGCAATATTGTTTATTTATTCTTACCGTTTAATTTCAGCAAGTAAAATTGCTTCATTTGAATATCTTGGTATACCGTCATCTTTTATTCTTGGTTGGATTTTCTTTAATGAAGCACCATGGAGCCAACTATTTCCTGGAGTAATAGTAATTATTTTTGCTGGTATGATTATTATATGGAGAGATAATATTAAAAAGAAATCAATAGAAGGTAATAAACAAATTTATTGATTTGATCTCATAGATTTCATGACTATTACTCTATCTATTTCACCTAATAGCTTTCCGCTTTCGTTACAAACTACCGGATAAGTTTTATCATTATCAATTAGCCTATCTATTAAATTTTCAATTTTAGAATTATCTAAAATATTATCTTTTCCATTCTCAAATAAATTTTTTGTTTCATTGCAGCATTCTGTTCTCATGACTTTGCCTGCACTTAATACTTTATATTTAGGAACATCTTCGCAAAAATCTTTAACATATTGATCTTTTGGATTAGATACAATTTCTTCAGGTGTGCCAACTTGAGAAACTTCTCCATCTTTCATGATTGCAATATGGTCTCCCATTTTAATTGCCTCTAAAAAGTCATGAGTTATAAATACCATAGTTTTTTGAAGCTTCTCTTGGATCTTTAAAAGCTCATCTTGCATTTCTCTTCTAATCAAAGGATCCAAAGCTGAAAAAGGTTCATCAAAAATTAATATTTCAGGATCCACAGCTAACGCTCTTGCGAGTCCTACCCTTTGCTGCATACCTCCAGATAATTCTCTTGGATAATTATTATGCCAACCATCTAAGCCAACCATTTTTAAAACTTCCATTGACTTTTCTGTTCTTATATCTTTTTTTGTTCCCCTTACTTCTAATCCATAACCAATATTTTCAAGAACTGTTCTATGAGGAAATAAACCAAAATGTTGGAAAACCATGCTCATTTTATTTCTTCTTAATTCTAATAATTCACTTGCGCTCATTTTTGTTACTTCAACATCATCCATTTTCACTATGCCAGCTGTTGGTTCAATCAATCTCGAAATACATCTGACTAGTGTTGATTTTCCACTACCAGATAATCCCATTACTACAAATGTTTCACCTTTTTGAATTGAGAAACTGACATCTTTTACAGCAACAACATGTCCTGTCTTTTCTTGAACTTCCTTAATACTTAAATTTTTATCAAGGTTTTTAATAATTCTTTTTTCGTCTGGTCCAAATAACTTCCATATATTTGTACAAGTGATTTTTTGTTCTACAGCCATTTTTAATAAATAATATTATCCCAAAAATAGACAATATTTTACTTTAAATGTAAAATTATTTATTTTAACTTGCGGACATGGCTATTAGAACTGATTTAATAGATAAATCAAATCAATCAAAAAACATAATAACTTATGTAATTATTGGAGTTGTTTTTTTGGTAGCACTTTGGTTGTCTACTCAAAGTGAAGGGCCTTCAAAATTTCCTAAAGAAGTCACTGATAAATTTACCTTTACAGCTTGGGTAAATGACGGAGAAGATTATTTAAAAAAAAATTACAGATGGGTAACTAAAATTATAGCAAGCTATATAAAAGAAACTTACTATTTTTTAGAAGACTTTTTGCTAGAGTCTCCTTGGATTTTGATAGCTGCAATAATTGTAATACCTTGCATAATTGCAGGTGGTTTGCGATTGGGAATTTATTCTTCTTTTGTAGTTTATTTTTGGGGAGCAACAGGAATGTGGGAACCATCCTTACAAACAGTGGCATTGATGGGATTGTCAGTTTTATTATGCGTATTTTTTGGATTTATACTGGGTGTCTTATGTTCACAAAGTAATAGATTTGAAAATTTTATGAAGCCAGTCTTAGATACTATGCAAGTGATGCCAGCATTTGTATATTTGTTTCCAGCATTATTTTTTTTTGGGATAGGAGGTGCGCCGGCAATATTAGCCACCATGATATATGCGATGCCTCCAATAATAAGATTGACAAATACCGGCATAAGACAAGTGCCAGCTCAAACTATTGAGTCTGCCACTTCCTTTGGTTCAAGTAAACTTCAGCTTTTATTTAAAATTAAGATACCATTATCTTTACCAAGTATAATGATGGGTATTAACCAGGTAATAATGATGGCATTGGCATTAGTGGTTCTTGCATGTTTTATAGGTGCCGAAGGTATTGGTGGCCAAGTTTGGCAAGCAATAAGAAGATTGGATGTTGGCTGGGCAATGGAAGGTGGGCTATGTATTTTATTTATGGCGATAATGTTTGATAGATTTAGTTTAGCGTTTAGTAAAGATAAAGAAAGACTTCCTTCAGATGTTCAAAGATTTTATTTACTTCCCCAAAGTTGGGAAAAATATCAAATCGCAAAAATTTTAGAAACCCCATTAAGTTTTGGAAATAAGATTTTAAAAATCATATGTCAAACAGTTACATCTGCTATAGCAATAGTATTTAGAGTCTTAGTTTCGGTTTTTAATAAATCTACAGCAGAAAACATCGGTGAATTCATTAGCAAAAGATATTATGTTATTCCTTATTTTTTAGTTTTATTTCTAATTGCATTTATAGATCATTACTTTTTAGAAGTAGGAACATTTCCAAAAGAATGGAAATTATCAATAAGACAACCAATTACTAATGCAGTGGAAAGCTTGACTGTAAATCCAGGATTTATTTCTTTTGCAAAAGGTTTAAGAGCTTTTGTTTATTTAAATTTGTTAAGACCTTTAGATGTCTTTCTAACTCAAATACCTTGGTGGTATACATTAGCAGTATTTTCGGCTTTAGGTTATGTAACTGTTGGAATAAGATTTGCAATAATTACTGCAGTACTTCTTCTATTCATTGGTGCATGTGGAATATGGACACAATCAATGATAACTTTATCCTCAGTACTTGTGTCTGTAGTGCTGTGTTTTGTTATAGGAGTTCCTCTTGGAATAATTGCATCTTACAATGAAAGATTTAGAAATATTCAGAACGTTGTGTTGGATGCAATGCAAACACTTCCTTATTTCTGTTATTTAATTCCTGTTCTAATGTTTTTTGGTGGTGGAACAGTGTCAGCTGTTCTTGCAACTGTAATATATTCAATTCCACCCATAATTCGATTAACATCACTAGGTTTAACACAGGTTTCTGGTACTTACTCTGAAGTATCGAGATCATTTGGCGGAACACTTATTCAAACATTAAATAAAGTTAAATTTCCGTTAGCTATTCCAAGTTTAGTTATTGGATTTAATCAGACTGTAATTATGGCTTTTGCTATGCAAATAGTTACACCGCTTATTGGTGGTAAGGGCTTAGGTCTAGAAGTCTTTAATGGTCTTGCAAGATCAGATACTGGAAGAGGATTAGCGGCTGGTATCGGAATAGTATTACTGGCTATTATTATTGATAGAATTACACTTGCGTGGACTAAGAAACAAAGAGAAGCTTTGGGCTTAATAAGCTAAGACAAATAGTACTATTTGCGTGGTTTACATACCAATACATTTTGATCTAAAATGTGTTTTTAATTAATTAAAAAGAGAGGAAATAAATGAAGTTATCAAAAAAGATATCAGCACTAATTCTTTCTGTAGCTCTGTTAATTGGAAGCTTTGGTCAAGCCAACGCAGCCAAAAGACTTCATGCAGCTATAGCAGATTGGACTGGTGGGATAATTACGTGCGAAGTTGCCGTAGCAATTCTTGAAAGAGAAATG
This sequence comes from Pelagibacteraceae bacterium GOM-A1, assembly GCA_001704065.1. GTDB lineage: Bacteria > Pseudomonadota > Alphaproteobacteria > Pelagibacterales > Pelagibacteraceae > Pelagibacter. The sequence goes on from LHBX01000045.1 coordinate 17,693, forward strand.
GGATACAAAATTAAACAAACTGTATTTCCTTCAGGAACTGGTTTATGGGAAGCAATCGCTGCAGGTGAGTTAGACTTCGCTTGCGAAAGTTGGCCAAGTTATGCTGAAGCTGACACTGTTATGTTAAAAGAGGACTTAATATACGAAGGTAAAGTCGTTGGAACATACAATGGTGATGGAAGTGTAGACTTACTTGGAACAGCAGGAATAATCGGTATGTCAGACTACTGGATACCAAGATATGCTGCTGAAGAACTAGGTATTAAAACTTGGAAAGACTTAAATAAACACAAAGCAAAATTTGCAACAATTGAAAGTGGTAAGAAAGGTAGACTTATTGGATGTCCGGTTGCAGGTTGGAACTGTCATGACCAAAAAAGACTTGATCTTTTAGGAATAGACTTCCAGGCTGATGAACTTGGAACAGAAGCTGCTGCTATCGCAGAAGCAAAAGCTGCTTACATGCGAAAAGAGCCATTCCTACTTTATCTATGGTCACCGCATTGGTTCTTTGGTGAGTATGATATGGTTGGTGTACAACTTCCAGAACACAAAACTTGTGACAGCTTCACTGAAGCAAATAACTGGAAAGATTGTGGAACTGCTGCATGGCCAGCAACTGGTTGGGCTAAAGATTACACGATGAACTACGGTAACCCAGCTACTTTTGCTAGTGCAGAACATGCTGATGCTAAGAAGTTCTTTGAAAAAATGTCTTTACAAAATATTGACCAAGCTAAAATGTTAGTTGAAGTTGATATTAAGAAAAGAGATGTAAAAGAAGTTGTTAATGAGTGGTTAGACAATAATCCAGATAAATGGAAAAGTTGGCTTCCATAATAACTTTAAAATAAATTAGATAAAAGGGCTTTGATATTTTCAAAGCCCTTTTTTTTTATTTCTTAAGATAATTTAATCTACCCACAATTTCATCTCTATCCATATAATAACCTTGTAGGTGTCTGTGTCCAGAATTTGGATCAAACTCAGTTCTTCCGTGAAGTACTCTTCTATTATTGAATGTATATATATCTCCAGGTCTTAGTCTAAATTTTATTTGAAATTTATCATCGTGTAAAAGTTTTCCAAATTTATGGTGAGATTTATAAACTTTATCCATTTGATCTGGATGACAATCTAAAGCGTCCATGGTTGCAGTGCTAAATCTAACATCATTATAATCACCATCTTTTGTTAGACTTATTGCAGTACCATAAAAGCTTCTATAAGCTTCTTGCGTGTAATCTTTGTCTCTAAACTTTAAAGGTATTTTTGTGAGCGTATCAAAAGTATCTTTATCGTTTTTCTTTAAATATTCTGCTACAGCGAATGCATCTACTGCTGATGAGTCACCTCCTTTTGCTGAATTAACTAAACAATGCAAAAATTGATATCCAGGAGGATTTTCAAACCATGGTAAATCCATATGATTTTGAAGTGCATGAGCTGTATAAGCTGAATTATTAGGTTTTGGTATATTTATAACTTCAAAAGGTGTTTTAAAAAATGTCTCTCTTGTGTGACTAATTCTGTTTAAAACAGGGAACGCTGAATTTTTTTCTACTGGAGCATTATAAACTATTGCTATTCCTTTGTAATGAAGAAGCTCTAACCATTTAATTAATCCCTCTTCAGAAGATATAATTTCATTGTGATCTATATATATACTATCAATATTTTTTTCTAAACTGCTATCCCATAATTTATAGGGTGATTTATATTCCTCGTTATTTTTTATTGTGTAACAATTTTCTCTAAGCCAAGTAATATCATAATGGCTTACATGATTTCCCTCGCTCCACTCTATTTCTAATTTACCATCGCTATTAAGATTATATTTTTTTGGGTTTATATTTTCTGATACATCTAAAATATTAAACATTCGATGCCTGGAATCTTTATCGTGTGCTGTAGGGCAATTATCTCTCAGCCACATATAATTAAATCTACTCTCTTTCCCGTCATCCCAAATTACTTGAAGATAAGTCCCGTTTTTTGAGATTTTTGAAATTGAGTGCATAATCAATATCAATATAAAATAATTTAATGCTCAATTCAATTATTAGTTGACATATTAATAGTTGGAAGATTTGTTAGTTTGAATTATCTTTTAAAATTAAAAATGAGCATTACGTTAAAAAATAAAAAAATAATCATATCCGCAGGAGGTTCAGGTATTGGATGGAGTTCGGCAAAAATATTTTTAGATAAAGGTGCAATAGTATATCTTTGTGATATCAATCCAACTTTTCTAAATAAATGCAAGAAGCACAAGCTCAATAATAAAAAATTATTTGTATTTCAGTGCGATGCCTCCGATGAAAACCAAGTAAAAAATTTTTTTAGCAAAATATTAAAAAAAACAAAAAAAATTGATGCTTTAATAAATAACGTTGGAATTGCTGGACCAACTGGGACACTTGAAAAATTAAAAAGCAAGGATTGGGAAAATACATTAAAGGTAAACGTTATTAGCCATTTTTATTTTTCAAAATATTCAATTCCATTGCTAAAAAAAAATAAAGGTGGAGCTATAATAAATTTATCATCAACCGCAGGTATATTTGGATTTCCATTAAGATCTCCTTACTGTGCAAGTAAGTGGGCAGTTGTCGGCATAACCAAAACACTGGCAATGGAACTAGGAAAATTTAAAATTAGAGTAAACGCTATTTGTCCTGGAACAATTAAAGGAGATAGAATGGGTAGAGTGATAAGGGATAAATCGAAGTTTTTAAATGTTTCAAAAAAATTAATAGAAAAAGAATTTGTTTCAATGACTTCAATGAATACCTGGGTATATGAAGAGGATATTGGAGGAATTTGTAGCTTTTTAATTTCGAATGATGCTCCAAGGATATCAGGACAAGTAATTGCTGTAGACGGCAATACTTTAAGAATGCATTAGTTATTAAACTTTAGTATTTTTTTCGCTTATTTCCATAAATGGAAAATGAGACTCTTTATAATGTATGTTCTCTGCTTTGTTTAAAAAACTAATATCATCTAGCAAACCTGCATATAAATAATATTTTTTATACTTTTCTACATAAGTTAAAATAGGAGCAGCGCATTTCCCACAAAAATGTTTTTTAATTTTATTACCACTACCACCTTCGTGTTCATAAATTTTTAATTTAGACTTATCTATATTTATTGCTCCATCTCTAAGTAGTATAATTGTCATCATTCCTCCTATTTTTTTTCTACAATCAATGCAATGACAATTGAAAACTAAAGGGACTTCATCAAGCTTAACATTAAAAGTTATATTTCCACAGATACATCCACCAGTTTTATTTATAAAAATTTTTTCTTTCATCAATTTCTAATTTTATTCTCATATTTTTTTCTAATTTTTAATACATCAACTAAATATTGGTCCCTAATATTTGAAAGCATATTAATTGATTTACCTTTAGCTTGTTTTTTTGTGCCTGATATAAGTTTATCAGATAATTTATTTGTTAACTTTGGAGCTTTTAATTTTGTCCACGGCAATTTTAAGGCTGGACCAAATTGCTTTAACATATGTTTCATTCCTGAATCACCTCCAGCAAGATGAAAGGTTAAAAAGGTGCCCATTATTGAGTATCTAAGACCTGGTCCATCTTCTATTGCACGATCTAATTCCTGTGTCGTTGCATAATTTTCATTAATAATATGTAGACCCTCTCTCCACAATGCCTCTTGAAGTCTATCCGATAAATAACCTGGTAATTCTTTTTTGAGAATGATTGGCCTCATTGAGATTGATTTGTAATATTTGTTTGCATCTGAAAGAAACTTTCTTGTAGTTTTTTTTCCAGGAACTATTTCAACTGCTGGCAATAAATACGCTGGATTAAATGGATGTCCAATTATGCCTCTTTGAGGATTTTCACACTTAGAAAAAATTTTAGAGGGCAAAAGTCCTGACGAACTTGAAGAAATAATTACATTTGATTTTACATATTTAGAGATTTTTTGGATTAAATCAGTTTTAATTTTATAATTCTCTAATACACTTTCTTGAACAAAATCCACATTTGAAAGAACCTTTTCCAAAGAATTAAAGAATTTTAAATTTTTAATTAAAATTTTTTTTCCAAAAAGTTTTTTTATACTTTTTGAAGTTCTTTTTATTTCTTTTAAAACATAGTTTTTGAGATTTTTGTTTTGATCATATGCATGAACAATTTTGTTGTGAGCTAAATTTCTTATTATCCAGCCAGTCCCTATGACACCAGTTCCAACTATTCCTACAGTTTTAATTTTTGACATTACTTGTGTTTTACAAGCTTTAATTTTTCTCTTGTTTCTGAAGGTGACATAATCTCTACACCAAGATCTGTGACGATCCTTATAGCTTTCTCAACTAATTGAGGATTTGTTGCCAATTTTCCTTTGGATAAATATAAATTATCCTCTAAACCAACTCTTGGGTTACCTCCCATTACTACAGTTTGAGCAACATATGGCATTTCGTTTTTAGATATTGCAAAACCTGACCATATACCTTCTTTAGGCATTATATCTTTCATCGCTTGCATAGCTAATGGTGTTGCCGGTGCTCCCCATGGAATTCCTAAACACATTTGAAAAAGAGGTGGATCACTTAATAATCCCTCTTTATATAATTGAGCACCAAACCACATGTTTCCTAAATCAAAAGCTTCTATTTCAGGTTTAACTTTTATTTCTTGAAGTTTTTTTGCAGCTTTTCTTAAATCGTTAGGTGTGTTGACTGTGATAACTGAACTATCTCCAAAATTTAAGGTTCCACAATCAAGTGTGCATATTTCTGGAAGAAATTGTTCTGCATTAGCAATTCTTTCCATTACATTTGCCATGTCTGTCATTGGACCAAAGTCTAAAGGGTTCTTGCCTTGGCCAATATCTAAATCACCACCCATGCCTGTCGTGAGATTAAGAATTACATCAGTTTCAGATGATCTCACTCTGTCAACCACTTCTTTATAAAGCTCGAGTCTTCTACTTGGAGTTCCATCTTCCTCTCTGACATGGATATGAGCAATTGCAGCACCAGCTTTAGCAGACTCTATTGCTGCTTTTGCAATTTGCTCTGGAGTTTTAGGTAAATCAGGATGTTTACTTGCTGTATCACCAGATCCTGTAACTGCACATGAGATGAAGACCTTATTGTTCATTTTTATTTCTAGTAAAATATAATATCATATCATTAACAATTATAAGAAATAAAAATTGAATGGACTTAAATAAACTAAGGGTTAGACGTAGCTTTATATTTACACCAGGTCTTCAACCAGAGATGTTTCCAAAAGCCTTGGCTTCAGGAGCTGATATGGTTTGTATAGAATTAGAAGATGGAATTGCCATGAAAGATAAAGACGAGGCAAGGAAAAATACCATTGAAGCATTAAAGTCACTAGAAGTAAAAAATGATGTTGAATTAGTTGTTAGATTAAATTGTCAAAGAACTAAAAACGGTCTTTTAGACTTAGAAGCAATTGCTTCAAACAAACTAAAAGTTAAAGCTATCATGTTACCTAAAGTTAAAACGCCTGACGAAATTACATTTATTGATGACATGCTTACTGATTGTGGTTTAGATACTGATCTTCATGTTATAATGGAAACTAATCAAGCTCTTGAAAGTATTTATGATATCGCACATTCTAGCGATAGAATAGTAGCTTTATATTTTGGTGGAGAGGATATGGCAGCAGAATTGAGAGTGGAAAACAAATTAGAGAATTTAGTTTATGCAAGATCAAGGTTAGTTCATGCTGGCGCAAGTAAAGGAGTTGATGTTATTGATGTTCCTTATTTAAATTTAGAAGATATGGAAGGAATGAAAAAAGAAGCACAGTTTGTTAAAAACTTAGGTTTCACTGGGAAAGGCTCTATTCATCCAAAGCAAATAAGTATTTTAAATGAAATTTTTACTCCAACAGAGGAAGAAATAAGTAAAGCTAAAAGAATTATGGATCAATTTAAAAAAGCAAACACAGGTTTGGTTGTAATAGATGGTAAATTGATAGAAAGACCTGTTTTACGAGAGATGCAAAGAAAATTGTTAGTAGCAAATAAAATAAATAAAAGCTGATAAAATGTCATTTCATTTGGCTTCGAGAAAAATAATAAAAGATTGGACAGATTATAATGAGCATATGAACATGGCTTATTATGTTTTAATTTTTGATGAAGCATGGGAAACCATGCTTAATAAATTTGAGATGGGTGGAGCTAAAGCACAAATAAATAAAAGAAGTACAATGGTGGTTGAAACAAGAACAACTTACGACAATGAAGTTAAAGAAAATGAAGAAGTTGATGTTTATTGCACTTTCTTTGATCATGATAAGAAAAGATTACATTTAAAATGTGAGATGATCGAAAAAAAAACAGGAAAACTTGCTGCAACTACAGAAAGTATATCTCTTTATATTGATCTTGAAAAAAGAAAAGTTACAGAATTTGAAGAAGATAAAATAAAAATTATGGATAATTTTATTAACGAAAATAAAAATAGTTTTAAATCAGATAAATTAGTACTTGCAGATAAACTTAAAAAGTAAATGAATTTTGACTACATAATTGTTGGAGCTGGTACAGCAGGATGTGTTCTTGCAAATAGATTAAGTGAAAATGGGAAATTTAATGTTGCCTTGTTTGAGGCAGGTGGATCTAGTGATATTTGGAAGGTTAATATGCCTTTGGCAATTTTGTATGCAATGCATGATCCAAAATATAATTATAAATATTATTCGGAACCAGAACCTAATTTAAATAATAGGAGATTATTTTGCCCAAGAGGAAAAATGATAGGAGGTTGTTCTGCACATAATGGGATGGTTTATGTTCGAGGAAATAAAAACGACTATGAGAGATGGGCCTCATTTGGCTTGAAATCATGGTCTTATGAAAATGTTTTACCATTTTTTAAAAAAATTGAGACGTGGTCCGAAGGAGAGAATGAATTCAGAGGTGGGAAAGGAATTTTACCAGTAAATCAATCCAAAAACAAAAATCCGTTGTTTAGTGCTTTTATTAATGCTTCTGTTGAAGCAGGGTATAAAAAAAATAAAGATATGAACGGAGAAGATCAAGAGGGATTTGGAATGTATGATATTACAATTCATAAAGGTCAAAGGGCTAGCGCCTCTAAATATTATCTAGAACCCGCAAAAAAAAGAAAAAATTTAAAAGTTTTTACCAATTCTTTTGCTGAAAGGATTATTTTTGAAGGAAAAAAAGCAGTTGGAATAGAGGTAAATATTAAAAATAAAGTTACAAAGGTTTATGCTACCAAAGAAATTGTTTTGAGTGGCGGTTCAATCAATTCACCACAACTATTAATGTTATCAGGTGTAGGACCTGAAAAAGATTTAAAAGATAAAGGGATTAATGTTGTACACTCGTTAGAAGGAGTAGGTCAAAATTTACAAGACCATTTAGAAACCTACATTCAGCAAGAATGTAAAACTAAAGATACGCTCTATTCTTATGTTAACAAAATAAATATGCTTAAAATTGGTATTCAATGGTTTCTTTCAAAAAGTGGTCCATGTTCTACTTCATTTTTAGAAGCAGGTGGTTTCTGCAAATCTTCAGAAGACAAAAGCTATCCGAATATTCAATTTCATTTTTTTCCAGCATTTGTAATCGATCATGGATTAGTTGATCCTGACAGACATGGTTATCAATTACATGCAAGTTTGAACCAACCTAAAAGTAGAGGACATATTAAATTAAATAGCTCAAATCCATACGATTACCCAAAAATTCAATTTAATTATTTAAAAGATGAATATGATTTAAAAGAAACAATTAAGTGTGTTCGTGTAGCTAGAAAGATTTTAAGTCAAGATTCAATGAAACCTTACGCTGGAAAAGAAATAGGTCCAGGTGAAAGTGCAACTGATGATGAACAAATAACCGAGTATATTAGGTCAAAAGCCGAAACAGCTTATCATCCATCCTGTACATTAAAAATGGGAGTGGACAAAATGGCAGTAGTTGACGAAAAATTGAAAGTTCATGGTTTAGAAAATTTAAGAGTTGCAGATGCCTCGGTTATGCCAGAGATTACAAGTGGTAATTTAAATGCACCTACTTTAATGATAGGTGAAAGAGCAGCAGATTTTATCCTTAATTAGTCTCGAGATATTCTTTATATCTATCTAAACTTTCTTTAGGCCAAGCAATTTTTGGATCATACATTTCATCATAGCAAATATTTTTGTCTGCAATATCTATCCATGGATCCTTATCTTTTACAAATATATGTGCCTGAGGTGGAAAGTCTTTCGGTTTCAAAAGAGTCTTTGTTCTAACTGTTAATCTTCTAATTGCAAATTCATAATCGGCATAAATATAAACCCCACATTTTTTACAAAAGTAATGAGTACATTTTTTCCCACTACCTGCAATCAATTCAGCTTTTAAAAGTTTACCACTAATTTTAAAAGAATCTTCAAAAATGCTAGTATTAATTACATAAGATGATCCAGTTAATTTTTTACAATCTAAACAATGGCAGACCTGAGTAAAAAGAGGTTTACTATTTATTGAATACTTTACACTCCCACAAATACATCCACCATAAATTGGTTCAAAATCACTCATTTCTTTAAGAGTATCTTATTAATTATGAAGGTTAAAGTTTTTTTGATATAGGTGCGATATGCAAACAAACAATAATACAAAGGGTATTTTTTTTATTATGACTGGAATGGCCTTTTTTTCCATTCAAGACTCATTAATAAAGTTCATTTTTGAAGATATTGCATTATTTGAGTTATATTTGGGAAGAACTTTAATACAAGCGACTATTCTTATATCTTTTTTTTTAATAACAAAAAAAAAAATTACTCTTAAAACACATTATCCTTTTTTAACTTTAGTTAGAGTTGTTTGTTTCTTTTTTGGATTTGCTTTTTTTTATATTTCTTTAACCTTTATGTCTTTAGCGATGGTTAGTGCTTTGTTTTTCTCATGTCCTTTCTTTATGTCTATGTTTGCTAAATTTTTCTTAAAAGAACAAATTGGAATTAGAAGATGGAGTGCAATTGTTGTAGGTTTTATAGGAGTATTAATTGTTCTTAATCCAACACTTGAGGAATTTAATTTTTTCAAATTAGCACCTGTTGGATGTGCACTTTGTTATGCTTGCTCGATGACAATTACAAAATATACTTCCGATAAAGATAATATTTATACTCAAATGACTTTGCTTTATATTTTTGCTGTTATTGTAAGTTTAATTATTTATCTTATTAGCGGAGACGGAAAATTTAATAATTTTTCTGATCCTACTTTACAGTTTATTGTGAGAGAATGGTTTACTAACCCTTCAGCTTCATGGCCTTATGTTTTTGTAATGGGAGTAGTTGCATCTATATCTTTCTTTTGTGTCTTTTCAGCTTATAGTATTGCTTCACCTTCAATTGTATCTTTGTTTGAATACTCTTATATAATTTTTGCTATGATTGCGGGATATATATTATTTGAAACAATACCTGAACCAAGAACATTTCTTGGGGCAGCTATTATTATTTCTGCAGGAGTGTATATTTACTTTAGAGAAAAAGTCAGAGGTCAAATGATAGCGACAGACACTCCAAATAGATAATTGCTAAATTTATAAGTATTTGTTCGAAAATTGAGATAATTTTCTCATTGAAATAATAATTTATTAGGATTTAATTTTGATTATATAAATTGTTAACAATTAAAGGGAAAATATGAAAAAATTACTAATAGGTATATTCGTGTTTATCTTAAGCTTTACTTCAAAAGCTTTTTCAGATGGGCATGGAATTAAAATGGGTATTATTTTAGGATTTACTGGTCCAATAGAAACCCTAACACCTGCAATGGCTGCTTCTGCAGAACTTGCTTTTAAAGAAGCCTCAGATTCAGGTTCATTATTAGGTGGAAAAAAAATATCTGTAGAAAGAGCTGACTCAACTTGTGTTGACTCTGCTGCTGCAACAACTGCTGCCGAAGGTTTAGTTTCAGGTGGTGTTGTTGCTATTATGGGTGCTGATTGTTCTGGTGTTACAGGTGCAATAGCAACTAATGTTGCCGTACCAAATGGTGTTGTTATGATTTCACCATCAGCTACATCTCCAGGATTAACTGATCTTAATGATAATGGTTATTTCTTCAGAACTGCTCCATCAGATGCTAGAGGAGGACAAGTCTTAGCGGATATTACAAAGGACAGAAAAGTTAAATCATTAGCTGTAACTCATACTAACAATGACTACGGAAAAGGTTTAGCAGATGTTTATGTAGCTGCAGTTAAAGCTCATGGTATTAAAGTAACAGCTGTTACAGCGCACGAAGAAGGTAAAGGTGACTATGGTGCAGAGGTAGCAACACTTGCAGCAGCAGGTGGAGATGCTCTTGCTGTTTTAGGTTACTTAGATCAAGCTGGTGGTAGTATAATTCAAGGATCTTTAGATTCAGCATCATTTGATACTTTTGTTCTTTCAGATGGAATGATTGGTGACTCTCTTACTGACAGATTTGGAAAAGATTTAAATAAATCATTTGGATCTTTGCCTGGGTCAATGGGTAAAGGTGCTGGTATATTTAAAGAAGTTGCTAGTGCTGGTGGTATTGACTCATCAGGTCCTTACACAGGTGAAAGTTATGATGCAGCAGCTTTGATCACACTTGCAATGCAAGCTGGTGGAAAAGCTGATAGAATGACTATTCAAAAAAATGTAATGTCAGTTGCTAATGCTCCTGGAACAAAAATTTATCCAGGTGAATTAAAAAAAGCACTTGATTTGTTAGCCAAAGGTAAAGCGGTAAATTATGAAGGTGCTACTGCTGTTGAATTTACAGATGTTGGTGAAGCTTTTGGATCTTTTATTGAAAAAGAAATAAAAGGTGGAAAGTTTAAGGACAAAAAGCAAAGATAATTAGAAATTAAAACCCCAGTTTCTTAACTGGGGTTTTAAAATAAATATTTGTCAGATAAATAAAATATTAATCCTATAACAACACCTAATAAAATATAATACATTATTGTTTAATAATTTTTTCCGGAATAATTCCTTGTGGTCTATAACGCATTATTAAAAGTAAACCAATTCCAATAACTAAGAATCTAAAATATGGGGCACTTTCAATTAAGTGAACTCTAACTGCATTAGTTTCTGGCAGATGGGATGTAAATAAATTAATTAAAAATAAAGCAATTGGAGCAGCTTCGACCCATAAAAACCAAACTACAAAACCCCCCAATATTGCTCCGAAATTATTTCCTGTTCCACCCACTATAACCATGACCCAAATTACAAAAGTATATCTCATAGGTCTGTAGCTACCTGGTGTAAACAAACCGTCATTTGTAACCATCATAGCTCCAGCTAAGCCAACAATTGCAGATCCCAAAATAAAAATAAGAAGATGCTCTTTAACAATATTTTTACCCATTGCACTTGCCGCCTCTTCATTATCTCTTATAGCTCTCATTTTTCTTCCCCAAGGTGAATAAAGGGCTTTCTGTGTCACTATTAACAAGAAAATAACAACAGTAAGAAATAAACCTGTAAAACATAATTTTACATAAACCGATGAAGCATCAATAACCATTTGATTTAGAGCTTCTTGCTTATCAAAGATTGAATTAATTAAATTTAATTTTGATGAATTAAATTTTGTAACTAAATTTATAAACCATTCTGAAGTTTGTAGATCTATTTCGTATGGTGCTGGTCTTTTTAATCCTATTACATTTTTTACACCTCTTGCCAACCATTCCTCATGTTTAATAATTGAAACGATAATTTCTGCTATTAATAATGTTGCAATAGCTAAATAATCTGCACGAAGACCTAATGCGATCTTTCCTATGACAAATGCTAAAGCGCCAGCCAAAAGCGCACCAAAAATCCAGGAAAATAAAACGGGTAATCCCATGCCACCAAGAAATCCTGTCTTTGCTGGATCAACTGACTCTATAGCTTCTATTCCTGGTGCAGCAGTTACTCTTAGTAAAATTATTCCACCCAAGATTACAGAAGCTACTGAGTAATTTCTTAATTTAGACTTATCAAATCTATTAAGTACAAATTTAACTACAAAGATAATTGCAACAATTATCCATATACAAGCTAAAATATTTAAACCTCCAACTTGCCAAGCTTTTTTGACTGGTTCAACAGAAACTAAGACTACAGCTAATCCTCCTAATGCTGTATATCCCATTATCCCAAAATTAATTAATCCAGCATAACCCCATTGTATATTTGCCCCAATTGTCATAACTGCGGAAATTAAACAATAATTTAAAATAGTTAATGCAATAGACCAGGATTGAAATATCCCAACCAAAATTATTAAAAATATCATGATTGAGTATGCAGCAATGACATTTTTATAATTTCTCATATTACTTTTCCTTTAAAGATACCTGACGGCCTTATTAATAAAACAATTACTAAAATTGAGAATGAAACTGCAAACTTGTAATCTGTCGATAATAACTGGAGTAAAGAATCTGGCTCAAGATGTTCAGGTAATAGATATGAAATAAATCTTTTGTATGCGTAAGTTACAAATATTTCTGCAAAAGCTATAACGTATCCACCTAGGAAGGCTCCAAATGGATTTCCGATTCCCCCAACAATTGCTGCGGCGAATATTGGAAGCATATTATTAAAATAAACAAAAGGTCTATAACTTTTATCTAAACCATATAATACTCCACCAATAGTAGCCAAAATTCCTGCGATGACCCATGTTATCAAAACAACTCTCTTAGGATCTATACCAGACAATAATGCTAAATCTTCATTGTCCGAATAAGCTCTCATACTTGTTCCAGTTTTAGTTCTATTTAAAAACCAAAACATTATTGAAACAACAATTAAAGTTACGATTATTGTTATTGCTTGTGTTGATTTTAAAGTTATACCTTCTGTAAGACCAGTCATTTCTTTAAATTCTGCTGCTTTAATTATAAATTTTTCACCATCTAAAAATCTTCTATCAGATGGTCCAATGATTATTCTAATTAAGGCTTGAGTGACAAACATTACCCCTACACTAACCATTGCAAATTGAACTGGAGGACTTTTTTTTATCCTATAATAACTGAATACAAATTTGTCTATGATTAACATGTATAAAATCATCATTAAGATTGCAAAAGGAATTGTTAAAAGTGCTGTTGGTAAAACACCTAATCCAATACCTAAAGACTGAAAATAATATGTTAGAATAACTGCAAACATTGTTCCAAAAGACATCATGTCTCCAGTTGCAAAATTAGCAAATCTTAAAACAGCATAAATTAAAGTAACAAAAATAGCACCTAAGGCTAATTGTGAACCATAAGCTAATGCTGGTATTACTGTGAAATTAAAAAGTACAATTATTGCATTTAAGAAATCCATTATGCTCCCAAAAATGATCTACGAACCTCGGGATCCTCAAGTAAATCATTACCGGATCCCTCAAATTTATTTTGACCAGTTACCAATACATAGCCTCGATCTGAAATACTTAATGCTTGCTTCGCGTTTTGCTCAACCATAATAACGGCAACATTTGTTTTTTTAACTTTTATTATATGTTCAAATAATTCATCCATTACAATTGGAGAAACTCCAGCTGTCGGCTCATCTAACATGAGGACTGATGGATCACTCATCAAAGCTCTTCCAAGCGCGACTTGCTGACGTTGTCCACCAGATAATTGTCCGACGACTTGGGATCTTTTTTCACTTAAGATTGGAAATAAACTATAAATACTCTCAATTTTATTTTCTAAACTCCCTTCTGACAAAAAGCCACCAATCTCTAAATTTTCTCTTACAGTCAACTCAGCAAATACATTTCTTGTTTGTGGAACAAATGAAATGCCCTTTTTTACTCGATCTTGAGGATTAATTTTTGAAATATCTTCACCATTCAAAGTTACAGAGCCTGATTTTAATTTTAATAATCCGAGCATCGCTTTCATAGCTGTTGATTTGCCAGCACCATTGGGACCTAGAATGGCAACTATCTCTCCCCTATTGGCAGTTATGGAACATGAACTAATAATATCAGGACCATCCCCATAACCTGCAGTCATTTTTGCTCCTTCAAAGTATGCCATTAATTCTCTTTTTTTGTTAAGTTTGACTTTCCTAAATAACTTTCAATTACTTTATCGTTTTTTTTAACTTCTTCAGATGTTCCTTCAAATAAAACTGAACCATCTGCCATTACTATTACTGGATCACACATTCTGCTTATAAAATCCATATCATGCTCTATCATACAAAAAGTATAATTTTTTTCTTTGTTCAATTTTAATATTGCAGTTCCCAGATCCTTCAAAAGTGTTCGATTAACTCCTGCACCCACTTCATCAAGTAAAACCAATTTTGCATCAACCATCATTGTCCGTCCTAATTCTAATAATTTTTTTTGACCTCCTGAAAGATTTCCCGCTCTTTCATTAGCTAAATGTGTTAAATTAAGAAAATCTACAACCTCATAGGCTTTTTCTCTAATAACTTTTTCTTCTTTTTTAACTATTCCTGGTTTAATAAGTGCATTAAATAAATTTTCTCCACTTTGATTTGATGGCACCATCATTAAGTTTTCTAAAACTGTTAAGTTTGAAAATTCATGTGCAATCTGAAAGGTTCTTAATAATCCTCTGCCAAACAACTCATGTGATGGTACATCAGTAATATTTTCATCATTAAATATTACCTCTCCATCATTAGATTTTAAATTTCCAGCTATTAAATTAAATAATGTTGTTTTCCCTGAACCGTTTGGGCCAATTATTCCAGTTATTGAACCCGATCTAATATTTAATGAGCAATTTGATACTGCTGCTAGTCCTCCAAATAATTTTGTAAGATTATTTACCTGTAAGATATTTTCGGACATTTTACTTGCTTTTTTTTAATCTATTCAAGACACTATTTGCTGTTTTATTCAGAGATTTATAAAATCCTAGTTTTCTTAATTCTTTAACAGCTTGTTCATTTAAACCTTTTGGGGTTTGTGAATTTTTAACAAGGACTTTTAAATCTTTATTTGAATTAATTTTTGCATCTTCAGATAAAGCAATAAATAACGAGGTAATATACTTTTGAGAGTCGCTTCTATTAATTCCCTTTTTTACTAACCATTCACTCAAAGTTTGTAATAATTCATAAAATGGTGCCATCATTGATGAAGTTGACCAAAAATTTAGTGATAAGTTTTCATTTTTTATTTCAACAGATGTGCCAAGCTTATTAAAAAAATTTCTAACTTGTTTATCTGGTGGAAAAATTGGAACCGGTCCTTTTCTAAGAGCAATTGGAGGCAAAGGAATTGCTCTAATAATCTTGGTTTTAACTTTAATATATTTTTTTAATTCAGTCATTTTTATAGTTGATATAAAACTTATTATCGTTTGACCTTTTTTAAATTTTAATTTTGGAAGAATAATTTTTCCAATCGTTGGTGTTACTGCTAAAAAAACCCAATTTGATTGATTTATAATATCCTGATTATCAGCAGATACTTTTATCTTTTTACTTTTTCTTTTAAGTTCACTTGAAATTTTTGCATTTCTCTTTGAAACAATTATTTTACTAATTTTTAATTTTGACCCCAGTATTCCCTTGATTACTGATTTTGAGATATGTCCTGTACCAATAAATCCAATTTTCATGATAAACTAAGTGATTATTATCACTAAAATTAATTAATTAGTAAAAAAAGAACCTCTAATTCTTAGTAATTCTCTTGATAATTTTTTATTTTCTACAAATGGTTTTCTACCATGAAGCCAGAAATAGTTATTTGCAACTACTGAAAAGCCAACTGGTAAAGGCATTACAATCTTTTTTTGACTTCCTTCTAAAGAGTCTGATAATTTTTGTAGAAATAGTCCTTGTTCCATATTTTTGGGCTCAGGAAATTGGTCTATGTAAGAAATTTGAGGTTTTCCATTCTCGTCTTTTGAAAAAACAGGATGTTCCACCTTATAATCAACATTTTTACTTTTTGGAGAACCCCATATAAAGTTTTGTTTTCCAACTTTATCATTAGTTAAGCTATCTAAATGTTCCCAATCATCAAGGTGTAACATTGCAGTTTCACCTCCTTGAACATGTTCTTCCTCCATTTTTAACATCAATAACCAATCAGTTTTTTCTTTGACGTAAGTTCCATCAGTATGAAGATCCATATTAGTATATGCTTTTCTAAGATATGAGTCGCTATTGTCCTCATGTTTAACATGAAATCTCGCATAATATTTTCCAGCCATTGAATCAAAATTTGGATTACCTAGTAAGTGTGTTACAGCTGTTGATAGTTTAATAAGAAAATTGTTATCAATTTTTTTGGATTTATTTTTAGGTCCTATAATGAAACAACCTGTGTCTCTATCTCTCAATATAGAGTTTATAAATTTTCCTAGCTTCCCCCCTGTTGAGTCATCTAAAGATTTTGCAAGTGTAAATCTAGTAAAAGGTTTATATTCAAGAGCTATAATATCAAATTTTTTAAAAGGAAATATTAGTTTATCTATAATTTCATCTTCAATTTTAATATTGATTATTCTTTTGGAATAATCACTAAATGAAATATCAAACCCTTGAATAGTATCTAAGCTATCCATTATAATTATTTGTTACAAACTCCAATTGAATTTGGTCCACATGTTTCACCATTGGTCCATATTGCTCCAATTAAATTTGCTCCATCAAAATTAGCATTAGTCATATTCGATGAAGTAAAGTTAGCTTCCATTAGATTTGCATTTTGAAAATTTGCTTCAATTAATGTTGAGCCCATAAAATCAACTCTTGTCATATTGGCTCCTGTAAAATTAGCCTTTTCAAAATTTCCACCAACGAGAGTTGACTCATATAAATTAGCTCTAACAAATGTTGACTCTGGAAAAGTTCCAAATGATAAATTTGAATTCATCATAATACTTTTATCAAAATTAACTTGTATAAAACTTGCAAATGATAAATTTGAGTTAGGCAAATAGCTACCTTGTAAATCTTGTCCATCTGAAAATCTACAATTGGTATAATCTACACCATCAGTTAAAGGATCATCACATGCTGCTTGTGAAATAACTGGTATTAAAATCAAGAACAATAGTAAAATAATTTTTTTCATTTATATCGTAAAGTTACTTAATAAAAACATAATGATAGCAGAGAATAAAGTTGGGTAAACTAAATTATTTCTAGTTAATTTAAAAATTATTATTGCAAAAAGTACAACAATAAATCTAGACAAATAATTACTGTCAGAAAGTGCACCTGCTGGAAATATTATCATTCTAGAAATTAAAGCAGCCAATGTCGAATAAGCTAAATAATTAAACCACCTATATATTTTAGTATTTTCATCTATTATTTCAGATGTAAAAGCTCCTAAAAACCTAGAGATATAAGTAGCTAAAGATGTAATAACTATTATTAAAACAATATTAGCTGACATTTTTCTCTCCAATTACAAAAGCAACAGTTCCAGCTACAAACCCACCAATCAAAACACACCAATCAGGACTAATAAAATAAAATAAAGGTCCTAAGATAGCTCCTAAAATTATTGAAACATTTAATTGTATAGACTTCATCACTCCTATCATTGTGCATGTAAAATAAATTGGATTAATTATAGCTAATCCAATCATCATTTCTCTATTTAAGAAATCAGCAGAGTAATAACCTAAGATAGTTGAAAAAATTGCTATCAACCAAGTTGCAGTTCCAATTCCTATCCAAAAATCGACTCTATATTTTTTTTCAATATCTTTATAATTATTTTTAAGAATTAACCACGAAGATACTGCAACAAAATGACATGAAAGATAATACTTCCATCTTGGTTGACTTTGGTGCTTTAACAATGGCATTAAAGATACAGTCATCGGATACAATCTTGCATTAACTAACCAAACTGCAAAAAATAAATTTAGTAACGAAACGCCAATCAAAATCGATTCTGCCATCACAAGTGAGCCAGGTAATGCATAAGTTAAAAAGGTAGAAAAAATACTTTCTTGAATTGTAAAACCTAAATTTTTTAATAAAGCACCAATTGCTAAAAAGCTTAAACCAAGAGCGATTGCAGGGCTATCGAATTCTTTTGCACAAAGAATTCCTTTAAAAAAATATTTTGAATTAATCATCCGCCTAAGAATAGACGTCCAACATCATCATTTTTAAGCAAATCATCACCTCTTCCAGCTATTGCGGTTTGGCCAGATACTAATACATATCCAATATCAGAAAACTCTAAACCTTTTTTGGCGTTTTGCTCAACTAGAATAATTGTTTTTTTTTCATTTTTTTGTAAGTCTCCCAAAATTTCAAATACCATATCTATATATCTCGGCTCTAATCCAATAGAAGGTTCATCAACTAAAAGAACTGAAGGCTTCATTACTAAGGCTCTAGATATTTCTAATAATCTTCTTTCACCACCTGATAAAACTTTTGCTGGTTGGTTTCTTCTGTTCCTTAATCTTTCATATTTATCTAAAATCTTTTCTGCCTCTTGATAAGATTCTTCTGTTTTATCTTTGATAAAACCACCCATTAACAAATTTTCTTCAACAGTCATATCTGGAAAAACTGAATTATCTTGCAGAATATAGGCTATGCCAACTGACTTTAATTTTTCAGCTGGGGTTAAATTTGTTATTTCTTTTCCATCAATTTCTATTTTACCTGAGAAAATATTTGTAAATCCATATATTGAGTGAAGTATTGTTGATTTACCTGCTCCATTTGGACCAATTAAACATAATGATTGTGCTTTGCTTACAAATAAATCAAAATTATGTAAAATTTCCATTTTACCATATCCAGCATTTAAATTTTTTATTGTTAAATGAATATCTTCAGAAGATAATTTTTTTAGATCTTCTGCACCAGGTGCTTTTCCTAAAACTTCGTATTGGTTAGACATTATTGAGCCCCCAAATATGCATCAACTACTCTTTTATCATTTTTAATTTCTTCAGGAGTTCCATTTGCAAGCATTTTGCCATGAGCAAGACAAAATATGTCTTCAGCTAATTGCATAATTACTCTCATATTGTGCTCAATAACTAGCAATGTTATTCCAAAATCTTGATTAACTTTGATTAGTCTATCAATAATTCCATTAATTAAAGTAGGATTAATACCTGCTGTTGGCTCATCTAATAATAGCATTTCTGGCTCATTCATTAGTGCCATTGCAAGTTCTAATAACTTTTGTTGTCCAAAAGATAGGTCGCCTGCCCTGAGTTTTCTTTTTTGATACAATCCAACAAAATTAAGTAAGTTTTCTGCTTTTTCTGTGAGCTCTTTTGGGATTTTTGAGAAAATTTTAAACAAACTTTCATCACTACCTTTGTGACTGATAAGCATGTTATCTACACAATTTAATTTTCCATAAATTCTAGTTTGTTGAAATGTTCTCAATAATCCGAGTTTTGCAATTACTGGTACCGGTAATTCTGATACTTCTTTTCCATTAAACTTAATTGAACCATTGTCTATTGGATAGGTACCAACTATTGAATTAAATAAAGTAGTTTTTCCTGATCCATTAGGTCCTATAAGTCCTACTATCTTTCCTTTTTCAACTGACATCGAAATATCAACATTAGCTTTAACACCACCAAATGATTTACTTACATTGTTGACTTCTAAGATGCTCATTTTAATTCCACCTGTGCTTTTCGATCAGCTTCATCGACAACCTCACCAAATCTTTCTGGATATTTTTCTCTTAACCATCCCATTAATCCCTCTGGGAAATAAATTACTATCACTACGATTAAAACTCCTAATGCAACATACTGCCAACCAAGGAAGAATGTCCAAAAACCTTCTTTAAAAAAGTGAAATAAAGTTGCACCAATAATTGGGCCCCATAAAGTTCCCTTACCCCCAAGGATTGCCATCAAAACCATGAACACTCCCATTTCTCTTCCATCAAATGCAACATCAGTTGAGTCGATATAACCAACTAGACCTCCCATTATTCCTCCAGCAAGACCACAAAAGAAAGCTGAAATCATCCATCCAGTTATTTTGTATTTCATAGTCTCAATTCCCATTGCTTCAGCTTTGTCTTCATTATCTCTGATTGCGTTCAGAATTAATCTAAATCTTGTTGTATAAATTGCTCTAACAGCAATGAAAGTTAGAACGAGCGCACCAAAACTTAGAAAATAAAAAAATTCACCTCTTGCCTCAAGACCTCCAATATTTGGAAAAGGAGGAGTGGTAAAGCCCTGTCCAGCTCCAATAATTTCAATACCTCCAGAAATTTCTCCTGCCGCAACTCCTAAACCTAATGTACAAATCGCAAAATAATGACCTCTTAATCCTAAAATTGCATAACCAATTAATCCTGCAACTATTGTAGGAACAACAGCGGCAACTACTAGACCAGCTGCCATGCCTTGAAAGAATTGCGAAGGTGTATGAACGAAAGTTTTTTCACCACCGCTTTCTGTCCACTCAGCTAACGGAAAAAACATACCAACTTGAACGGATGCACAAAGATACATTCCCAAGCCATAAAATAAAATATTTCCAAATGTATTATAGCCCATTTCACCACCTTGGATATTCCAAGTAGTTGCTAGAACAATCAATACACATAGAATCGATAATTGAACTTTAAAAGCCGGAAAAATAAATGGTGCAACTAAACCAAATACCAAAATTCCTATATACAAAATCCAACTATTTTTGTTCATATAAATTCTCTATTTTATCTCTAAAATCTTTATCAACTGTAAAATAATGTCCATTTTCTTCATGAAGACTAGATCCTGTTGAATGATATTCATCTAAATGTTTTTTAAATTTTTCAATATCCACCTCTATCAATTTGCCATTATCGTCTTTAATTTTAGCTTTTCTCACTTTAAATACTCTCTCTTTCTTGAAAGTTTAAATCTTCTGTAAACTAAAATTAAAACTAATAGTAAAAATACTGAACCAATTCTAAATTCAGTACCAAGAATGTAATCTGCAAATTCTTCAAATATTCCTAATCCCATACCTGACATAGCTACTCCAGGTAAATTTCCTAATCCTGCAACAATTACAATCATAAATGATCTTATAGTGTATGGTAATCCCATATAAGGATGAATTGTAAAAGTTATTGAAATTAAAGCTCCAGCTACACCGCATAATGCAGCATTTATTCCAAATGTTGCTGCATAAACTTTTTCAGTATCAACACCTAATATCTTTGCTGCTCTTGCATTTTGAGCTGTTGCTCTAATAGCGCGACCTAATTTTGATCTTTTCATATAAACTACTAAACAAATTGCAAAGACAATACTTATAAAAGCAGAAAATATTTTAGAGTTTGGTAAAACAACATTATTATCAAATAACATTGTGGTTCCATATCCTGAGTTAGCCAATACAACATCTGCACCAAATGCAAAGTTCATTAATTGCATGAACAGAATACTAATTCCAAAGGTTGCTAATATCGATATGAAGAGATCTCTATCAACAACTTTATTTATAACTAATTTGTAAATTGCAATACCAACAAAATACATAATAATGGGAGAAACAATCACTCCCCAAGCTGGATGAATGCCGTAGAGATACATAAAGTATGCAATGTATCCTCCTAAGATTACAAGGTCTCCCTGTGCAATGTTTATTATATTCATGACACCCCATTGCAGTGCCATTCCATAAGCAATTAACGCAAATAATATTCCAAGTAGAAGTCCATCAAGACATGCTTGAATGGTTATCATTGGATATTGGAAGACTAAAAAATCCATAGTTTAATTTTGATTTCTATAAAAAAAAGCCCCCTATTTCTAGGGGGCTTAATTATTTTTTTTTATCTTTCAGACCACTTTGGTACTGGGTGTATTAACTCAGCTGAAGCCCATTTTAATGGAGCAACAACTTTATTTTCACACTTACCAGCATCATCACACATTACTTGGAAAAGTACCATTGGTTTATCAACATTTTGACCACCAGGTGCAAATTTAATATTTCCATAGAATGTTTGCATGTTAGTTGCAGCAAGAGCATCTCTTACTTTTTTCTGATCAAAAGTATTTGCTCTTTCAAAAGCATCTTTAAATACTAACAGCGCAGCTGAAGACTCTGCAGATTGATATGGTGGATCATAGCCAAATTCTTTTTCAAAATCTGCCGCATATGTCATACCATCTTTAAAGAAGTCGTCTTTGTAAGTTAATGTTTTATGCCATTGAGAAGCACATAATGCATATTGAGAATTTTTACCATGTTGCTTTGATAATTTTGCAGCATCACAGTGTGTCATTGCCAACATCGGAACATCAACTTTCATTTCTGAAATTTGTCTTATTGCTGTTAAAGCTCCTTTTGTATGACCTGAAACAACCAATACATCTGGCTTCATTTGTTTTACTTTAACTAAAGTAGCAGCCATATCATTAAGCTCTTTTGGAAGTTTGTCGTCGATTATAATTTCAGATCCAGTTTCTTTAGCAGCATCTAAAATACCTAATCTTACGTCTTGTGAGAATGCATCTTGCTCAAAAGCTTGTGCAATTCTTACACCTTTACCACCATTTAATTCAACAGCTGTTCTTATTGCTACGTCAAGATATAAGTTTGCTGGTGCTAATACTGCAAATAGATATTTGTAACCTTTTGTAAACAAAGATCTAGAAGCACCGTTAGCCTCAACCATTGGAACACCGTATTTTTCTGTTACTGGTGCAATCGCTTTTGTCAAACCTGAACTGTAAGGCCCAAGCATGAACTCTACTTTATCTTGTGAGATTAATCTTTCTGCAAGCTGAGCTGCTCTTTTTGGGTTTGACTCATCATCGTAATAAATAATATCAAACTTATAAGTTTTTCCCCCAACTTTTACTCCACCCATGCTGTTAATTCTATCAACAGCCATGTTGTAGCCGTTTTGAGTATGAACACCATTAGATGAGTATTTTCCAGTTAAAGAGATTGCAGCACCTAAAATAATTTTATCTCCAACTACTTTTGCAAACGATACAACTGAAGTTGAAAATAATAATGCTATTGCAGAAACAAATGTAATTAAAATGTTCTTTATTTTCATTTATTCCCCTTTAATTAATTAATAAAGTTTAAATTAATAACAAAAATTATTTAATTGCAAGTGGGAGTAGTAGCGCAATATACCTTAGTATTGTTGGGTAAATGCAATAATTATTGCAATCAAAATAATTACACAAGCAGAAATTGTATTTATAATTTTAGGATTGGCTTTTATCCAAACAATTAACTTATTAGCTAGAACTGCATAACCAACCAAAGATAGAAAATCTAATACGACATAAGTCGTAATTAAAATAATAAACTGAATAATATAATTAGAATTAAAATCAATAAATTGTGGAAATATAAATGGAAAGAACATCCATGCTTTAGGACTTGTCCCTGCTACTAAAAATCCATCTTTGTAAAACGAAAAAAAACTTTTATCGGAAATATCTTTTGTATTTATATCCTTAGGTCTCGATTTATAAATATCATATGCAAGATATGTTAAATAAGCGATACCCAACCATTTTAATGTATTTAATATTGTTGGATTGTCTGACAAAAAAGATCCGATTACAAAAATTACTAAAGTTGCCTGAAATATATTTGCAGTTACATCTCCTAATGCAGTCCAAACACACTTTTGAACTCCATAATTCATTGAGTAAGAAATAATTACAATTCTAGGTGTTCCAGGAGTTATGAACATAAAAATGATAATCTGTAAAAAAAGGATAAAATCTAAGGGAAGCATTTTAAGGATAGTCCTAAAAAACCGGGAGCTAAAGATGGCTAGATAGGACTATCTAAAGATGATAATATCATAGACTTAAGTATTTGCATTAAAATAATATTAGCAATTTGTTGAATTTTGATGAAAAAGAGTCACAGACCTACAACCAGAGTTAAAAATCCAGAGCCATCTCTTGATAGTCCAGATTGGGTCATCTGGGCAGCTTGGGCAGATAGAATTACTTTTGAGGAAATTGAAAAAAAAACTGGAAAGACTGAAGGTGAAGTCATTAAAATTATGAGGAGATCGTTGAAACCTTCTTCATTTAGATTATGGAGAAAAAGAGCTAGCTCACAAAGTATAAAACATAGAAAAAAATTTGAATATTCAAGAAAGCAGATTAAGTCAAAAATCAATAAAAATGATTACTTACTATAGTAATTTGTGAAACATAACTTATATATACTTTAATGAAAAATATAACTGTTTACTCTGGTCCAATGTGTAACTTTTGCGATGCAGCAAAAAGATTATTAACAAGAAATAACCTTAATTATAACGAAATAGACATATCAACAAAAGAGGATCTAAGAGACGAAATGACAAAAAGAGCAAATGGAAGAAGAACCATTCCTCAAATCTTTTTTGATGACTATCACGTTGGAGGCTATCAGGAATTAAGAGAATTAGAGAAAACTGGAAAACTTTTAAGTTCTTTAGAATAATTTGTTAATCTACGAATGATATTATCATTCCAGGTTCATTTGCATACATAACATTACCAGTGCATGCAGCTGCACCACCAGTAGCTTCACCGACTGCATTTGAAACATCAAATGCTACTTTTACTGTAGGAAAATCACCAGCTTTAACTTTTAAACCGCCTCCTGAAATAATTTTTCTGTATTGAAAATACTCATCACTACTTCCTATTACACCGTCATTTGAAACACTTGCACCAAGTGAGTCTACTGATCCATTCATGTGATCATCATAACTACTTCCATCGGGAACATATAAAGTTGACGATCCAGGAGTTCCTCCAGTCTGTCCTTTTGCATCTGTAGTTTTAGTTCCAGACTCACCAGCTTTGGTTGCGCAACTTCCTGCTGTCCCAGTCATTGAAAATTGTCTACTCATAGTAATTTGAATAAAGGTATATAATGTTCCAATTTTTGCTTTTGCAATGTTTCCATAAGATCCAGCTGTAGCTCCTGCACTGACTGATGCAATATCTACAGCACCAGATGTACCAGATGGTGATATAGTTAATGCATTTAAACAATTTGCTGTAGTACTTCCAGTTTCGCACAGTTCAAGTTTTGTCATTGTTACCTTGTATTCAGTAGCTGCTCCTGTCGCTGCAAATGAATTAACTGAGTAAAACAAAATGTAAAAAATAAATATTGATTTTATTAAATTTTTCATAACTTATTGCTTCGTTAAAACCACAGCTCCTTGAACTTCTATTGTCATTGCATTTCTTCTTCTAACTTTGTCTTTCATTTTTGCCTCGACATCACCTTTTTCAAAAGCACTCGCTGATAAAAACCCATCCTGAAGTGATGTTTTATTTCTTGGAGGATTGTAATACATAATTTTGAAAGAATTTTCATCTTCAACACCACTTGTGTCTATAAAGTTTCTAGAAGCCTCAAATTGTATACTTGGTGATAAATTCATTTCTAAGGAAACTAGATTTCCACCTGTATTTTCAGATGCTTTATCTTTTTCAAAATCATAATTTTGGATATTAATTCTTGTCCAAGGCATATATGGCAACTGAGATGATAAATTTAGTTCATAACCATCTAATACTTTTTCTTTTGTTCCATCTATCGTTTCTACACCAGATAAACCTAGATAGTAATTTCCTGTTAATTCTAAAATTGGAGCTTTTGCTTCGACTCCCAAACTTGTTCTTGCATGACCTTCGGTATCATAATCAATAAATGCATTCATTCCTGTGATCATTGATTTGTCTGAAGATATATATCTTTGGCCATAACCTAGGTTCAGGATAAATCTAGTATCATCGTTAACTTCTTGAGTGTGCAAGCTAAATTGTGAAAATGAATTTTGATTTTCAGAACTATCTAATTCTTTAAATTTAAGTAATTCTAGTTCCACTTCATCATTTTCTGGAAATTCTAAAGAGAATTCAGTGTCTCCTCCTAAAGTATTCTCAACAAATGATGAGACTTTGTCTGAAAGTTTATTGATTATATCATTACTTGTATCTGCGTATGCAAAAGTAGTGAATAGATATAAGCAAGTTATAAAAATAAACTTATTTAATAAATACATGCGTATAGGTTTAATTTATTTTCATTTTAATTACAATTAATTATCTGGCTTAAAAACTAAGCATACCCCGTTATTGCAGTATCTTTTTCCTGTTGGTTGTGGACCATCATCAAATATATGTCCATGATGTCCTCCACATTTCTTACAATGGTACTCAGTCCTAGCATAACCAATATAATGATCCGTTTTAGTTTCAAAGACATCTGGAAGAGATTTATAAAATGAAGGCCATCCTGATCCACTTTCATATTTTGTTGATGATTTAAATAGTTCAGTATCACAATTAGCGCAGTGATATGAGCCTTCTCTTTTTTCATTATTTAATTCACTTGAACCTGGGGGTTCAGTTGCTTCATTGAATAAAATATTTTCTTGTTCTGAAGTTAAATTTGAATTTTTTTTTGTCATAAAAATTTAGCACATGTTTTATGTAAACTAGAATGTAATTCTACTAGTTTGTTAAAATCTTCGTTATATCCACCTCCTAATACTCCACATATTGGAATTTTATTTGAGAAGAAATTGTCAATAACCAATTCATCTCTTTCAAATATACCATTATCAGAAATTTTTAGTTTACCCAACCTGTCATTATAGTGAATATCAACTCCAGCTATATAGAAAACAAAATCAAACTCCTCTTCATTCAAATATTTTAGATTATTTTTCAAAATGTCAATATATTCTCTATCTTCTAAATTTTCCTCTAATTCAATATCAAGATCACTTACTGATTTTTTTGCTGGATAATTAACTTTCGAGTGCATGCTGAATGTAAAAACTTGATTATCATTTTTAAATATTTCAGAATTGCCATTACCCTGGTGAACATCTAAATCAATAATTAAAATTTTATTTGCTAATCCTCTTGAGGTTAAATATTTGGCTGCTACCGCAACATCATTAAAAACACAAAATCCAGCTCCTTCATTAGATGTTGCATGATGACTACCTCCTGCAGTATTACACGCTATGCCGTAGTTTAAAGCTAGCTTTGTAGCAAGCACTGTGCCTCCAGTTGCTACAAAAGACCTTCTAACTACGCTGTCAACTAAAGGAAAACCAATTTTTCTAATCTCGTTTTTATCTAAAGTTTTATTTTTTATTTTATTTATATAGTCCTCTGTATGTGCTTCTTTTAAAGTTTCTACTGAGCATGGCTCTGGAATATAGAAATTTTTAACTATTTTATTTTTAATTAACGCTTTAGCTAATTCTCCAAATTTTTTTATAGGAAATTTATTGTCATCATTTAATTGAGCTTCATAATCTTTATGATTGACGACAGGTAATTCCATAAAAATTGGTAGGGACTATATTTCCCAAGGATTATTTTTATTATTGTTGAGATTATACTTACTAATCGCTTTTTCTAGTGTTTGTAATGGGACTTTCTTATCTTCATAAAGTGTATACAAAGAACTGACGACTATATGTTTGCTATCTACCTCAAAAAAGTCTCTTAGATTTTTTCGAGTATCACTTCTTCCAAAACCATCTGTCCCCATTGCTAAAAACTTATTATTAATGTGGCTAGAGATTAATTGTGAGTATGCTCTTACATAATCTGAAGTAGCAATTATAGGGTCGTCATTAGAAATTAGCTGCTGCAAATAGTTATGTTTTTTATTTGCAGGAGACAATGTGTTTTGTCTTAAAACTGATTTAGCATTTTTTTCTAACTCTGAATAACTTGTTATGCTGTATAATCTTGAACCAATTCCATATTCATCTTTAAGTATTTTAGAAGCTTCAATGCATTCTCTAAAGATTGGTCCAGATCCTAATAAATTTATATTAATTTTATCATTTGATTGATCTTTGAAAAGGTAGCCACCTTTAATTATTCCATTTTTATTTTTTATATCAATTTTAGGATGTGAGTATTTTTCGTTATTTACAGTAATATAATAAAATTCATCTTTACATTCTGTCATCATTCTTTTCATTCCTTCATCAAAAATTATTGCCAGTTCACTCGCAAAACAAGGATCATAAGATTTTAAGTTAGGAAATGTTGAAGCAATTATGTGACTTTGACCATCTTGATGTTGCAATCCTTCTCCAGCTAAAGTTGTTCTCCCAGCTGTAGCACCAATTAAAAATCCCCTAGGCATTTGATCGGCTGCGGCCCAAATCAAATCTCCAATTCTTTGAAAGCCAAACATGGAATAAAAAATATAAAAAGGCATCATTGGAAAATTATGATTGCTATATGAAGTAGCTGCTGCTAGCCAAGAAGATATAGCCCCGGCTTCATTAATTCCTTCCTCTAATAATTGTCCTGTTTTTGACTCTTGATATTTCAAAATGGACGTCGCATCCTCGGGTTCATATAACTGACCCTCTGGTGAATATATTCCAATTTGTGAAAATAAATTAGCCATTCCAAAAGTTCTTGCTTCATCAGCAACTATTGGTACGACCCTTTTTCCAAACTCTTTATCTCTCATTATGTTTCCTAAAGATCTTACTAGTCCAGTCGTTGTTGAATATTCTCTGTCACTTTCTTCGAATAAAAAGTTTGAATGTTTATCAATTTTTGGAGTAACTAATTGAACTTCTTTAAAGCTTCTTTTAGGTAAAGACCCTCCTAAAGCTTCCCTTCTTTTTTTTAAATATTGTATTTCCTCAGAATTTTCATCTGGTTTATAAAACTCCATATTTTCTAGTTTATTATCTGGAATATCTAATTGAAAACGATCTCTAAACTCTTTTAATGCATCAAGATTTAATTCTTTTTGCTGGTGGTTAGTCATTTTTGACTCTCCAGCTTTACCCATTCCATACCCTTTTTTTGTTTTAGCTAAAATGACTGTAGGTTTACCTTTAGTTTTAACAGCAGCATTAAAGGCGGCATAAAGTTTTTTAAAATCATGGCCTCCCCTTTTAAGTTTATCAATTTCATCTTTACTGAGTGAAGAAACCAATTTTAAAACTTCTGGATCCTCTGCAAAAAAGTTTTTAAGGTTATACTCTCCGTCCCTTGCGCCTAATGTTTGGTATTTTCCATCCACGGTTTTAGCAAAACGCTTTAACAACAAATGATCTTTATCTTGTTGAAAAATTTTATCCCATTCAGATCCCCATAGAACTTTAATTACATTCCATCCATTAGCTTTAAAGATTGTCTCCAGTTCTTGAATTATTTGTCCATTACCCCTTACAGGTCCATCTAATCTTTGGAGATTACAATTTATAATAAAAGTCAAATTATCTAATTTTTCTCTTGAGGCGATAGATAATCCAGCCAAACTTTCAGGTTCATCCATTTCACCATCTCCAAATAAACCCCATACTCTTTTATTAGTTTTTAATAAGTTTCTATTTTCCAAATATTTTATGAAACGAGCTTGGTAAATTGCATTAACTAAACCTATTCCCATCGATGAAGTGGTAAATGTCCAGTAATCTCTCATTAAATACGGATGGCAATATGATGATAGTCCTTGCTCATTTAGTTCTTGTCTATAATGTTCTAGATGATTTTTCGTTAATCTTCCCTCTAAAAATGATCTTGCATATATCCCAGTTGTACACTGTGATTGATAAAAAATTAAATCTGCTTCATGACCACCTTTAAAAAAATGATTAAATCCTGTTTCAAATACCTCGGCAAAAGATGCATAACTTGCTATATGTCCTCCAAGCCCACCATAATTTTTATTTGCTTTCATAACCATAGTTAAAGCATTCCATCTTAAAATTGCTGTAATTTTTTCTTCGATTTCTAAATCTCCAGGATAAATTCCTTGATCATATTGAGATATCGTATTTCTGTATGGTGAATATGGAACTGGTGAATATAATACTCTTAAATCTTTTGCTCTTTTCTCAAGTTTTTCTAAAACTAGTTTGGCGCCTTCTCTACCGTGATTTTCAACAACTGCATCAAGAGAATCTAACCAATCTGTCAATTCTTGATTATCTATTTTTAGGTTTTGATTAGCTTTAAATTCTTTGCTCATCAGAGTAATTATACACAAAAAAATAAAATTTTTATCTGTAAAAATTGTCTTAATTTAATTTATTCAATAACTCTTTTCGGTTTACCAGACATAAAACTATCAAGATTCTCCATCATTTGAGAATAGAATGTTGCATAATTTTCAGCGGTTACATATCCAATATGAGGAAGTAAAAGAGCGTTTTGTACAAATCTAAGTTTGTGACTTTCCGGTAAAGGTTCTTTTTCATAAACATCCAAACCTGCTCCAGCTATTATATTTGTTGATAATGCTATAATTAAATCATCTTCATTAACTATTTCACCTCTTGAAGTGTTTATTAAATAGGAGGTTTTTTTCATCTTCTCAAATTCTTTAATAGTAATACAGTTTCTATATCTTTCTCCACCCTGAACATGAATTGATAGAAAGTCTGAATTTTGAATTAAGTCATCCTTGCTACATGGCAAAACATCAAGCTCTTTGCATTTATCTAAGTTTAAATTTTCACTCCAAGCCATAATTTGCATCCCAAAAACTTTACCAATTTTAGCAACTTGGGAACCAACTCTCCCTAATCCAAGTAATCCTAATATCTTACCTTTAAGCTCAACTCCAATTGTAGACTGCCAGTAACCTTGATACATATTATCTATTTCTGTTTTAAAATTTCTTGCAAGTCCCAGAATTAAAGCCCAAGTTAACTCTGGTGTTGGATTACTATTAATTTCAGTTCCACAAATAACAACTTTATTTTTTTTAGCTGCTTCTAAATTTATTGACTTATTCCTCATCCCACTGGTAACAATTAATTTTAAATTTTTTAAACTCTCTATAAATTTTTTTGTTATTTTTGTTCTCTCTCTCATAATAAAAAGAACTTCAAATTTTTTTAATTGTTCAATTGCATCATTTTCATCTTCAAATGGCTCATTAAATACCTGAAATTCATACTTTGAAGATAATTTTTTAAGATCAATAAAATCTTTTGCAATATTTTGATAATCGTCGAGTATAGCTACTTTAAGCATTTTTTTTGTTTGAAAGTAATATCCCTGAAATAATAAATATTCCACCGATATAATGATAAAATAGCAATACTTCATCAAATATTATCATTGCAAGAATTGCTGCAAGAATTGGCATTAAATGTAAATAAATTCCTGCTCTATTAGCACCTATTAAAGCAACACCTTTTATCCAGAAAAAGAAAGAAACGATCCCAGGCAACAAAACAACATAAGACAAAACAAGAATGAAATTTGTATTGATTGTAATTCGATTACCAATGTAAATATAATCTATTGCATACATTGGTATAAGAAATATTACACCAAGACCAATAACAACTTGAAGTAAAGTTATCGGAGATAATCCGTAATTTTTTTTCTTTAAAAGAGCAGAATAAAGTGACCAGGAAATCATTGCAAATAATGCAAATAAATCTCCTTTTTCGAAAGCTAAATTTTTAAAGACTTCAAAATCTGCTTTTGAAATTATAAATAATACACCTAATAAAGAAAATATAACTCCCAAAACTTGAAAGGTATTTGTTTTTTCTATTTTTAAAATAATAGAAAATAAAATTATCATAACTGGAACAGTCGAGATCATAAGTACACCTGTGATCACTTGTGTAGTTTTCAAAGAATAAAAAAGTGCTGAATTAAAAATACTGACTGCTGTTATTCCTAAAAAACATAAGAGATAAATATTTTTAAAAATTAATTCCTTTTTTTCAATCATCTCTTTATAAGTAAAAGGTAATAAAATTAGAAACGCCAGTGACCACCTTAATATGTTTAATGAAATTGGAGGTATGTCATTTAAACCTGCTATCTTTCCAACAATAAAATTTCCTGACCAAAACAGAGCTGCTAAAAAAAGCAAAATAGATGCAATTATGATATTACTTTTATTTTCAAGCATTAAATAGAGTACTATAAAAGATTACTTTTAACTAAACCTTATTGAGCTGTATGGTTGCAGATCTAAGTTAGTATTCTCACCTGAGATCATTTTAGATATAATTTTTCCTGATATTGCACCAAGCGTCCAACCTAAATGATGATGACCAAATGAATAAAAAACATTTTTATAGTTTTTTGAAGGCCCTAGAACTGGTAGAAAGTCTGGCAATGTAGGTCTAAAGCCAAGCCACTCATCTTTATGTTCCGGTAAACCATCTAGCATATCCTTTGCGTTTAATATCAAGTTTTTTATTCTTGATTTAGATGGAGAGTTTTCTAAACCTCCAAATTCTACAGTTCCGACAACACGTAAACCCTGTTCCATTGGTGTCATTCCAAAACCTCTATTTGCATAAACAATTGGTCTTGAAATTAAATGATCATAATCTTTGAAGTGAACATGATAACCTCTTTCAGTATCTAAAGGAATATTTTCATGTAACTTATCAGTTAATCTTTTTGAAAATGCTCCACATGCTACTACAAGTTTATCAAAAATAAATCTTTGTGTTTCAGTTCTAAGAACCGGTTTTTCTTCATCAAAATCAATATCTTGAATATTTAATTTTAAAAATTTTCCACCTTTGTTTACAAAATTCTCAAACAATTTAATTAAAATTTTTCTTGGATTTCTTGCATGCCTAGCGTAATCATAAAATACACCACCATGATAAAATGGTTTTAAGTTTGGTTCTAAATCGTGAATTTCTTTTTTATTTACTAGTTGTTGCTTCACACCAAGCTGATCTCTTATTCTAATTTCTAGTTCTCTACTTTTCATATTTTGATCAGTCCAAACATAGAGAATGCCATTATTTTCAACTAATCCTTCTAAATCAATTTCTTCAAATAATTCATCGAATGCCGGCAAAGACTGATCTAAAATTTGGTGCATATTTTTAGCTGTATGCATCATTTTTTCTTCTCTACAATTTAATATAAATCTTGCAAACCAAGGGATCATCTTTGGCACATAGTTCCACTTTAAAGCTAGAGGTCCTCTTGAACTAATTAACATCGAAGGAACATCTGCTATGACATCTGGTCTGTTTAAAGGAACAGACGCATAAGGAGAAAAGTGACCAGCATTTCCATATGAAGCTGCACTTCCTGGCTCCTCTCTATCAAAAAGCGTTACTTGAAAACCTTTTTTTTGCAAAAATAAAGCGTTGCAAACACCTTGAATGCCTGCTCCAATAATTCCAATTTTAAGATTTTTTTCAAACACACTGTAAATATATTTTCTAAGACATACTTATTATATATGATATTTGATCGCGGGTTTATTTTACTTAAATTCTTAATTGCCTATAGAAATTAGGGTTAGGTCGTCACTTAACTAAT
>LHBX01000046.1 GCA_001704065.1 Pelagibacteraceae bacterium GOM-A1
ATTTTATTCCATGAATTGGGCATTTTTCCTCAATCAAAATTTCTAATAATCTAAGTTTATTCTCTGCAAATGGAACATTATCTAATGCTCCCGGTGCCTCTAACTTTCGTTGTAAAGATTTAGCAATTTCTAGTTCTGGTGAGATAACATAATCAATTGGCAAATTTTCTTTATTAAAAAGTGTTGAAAATTTTGGATCTAAATATTCTTGAGATCTTATCCTGGCGATTTTTTTTGGTACTTTGAACAAAGAATAAGCAATTTGACAAATAAGCATATTTATTTCATCATTTCTTGTTACAGCAATCAACATATCAGCTTCAGCTGTATTAGCGCGGTCTAGAATTTCAGGAGATGTAGCTTTGCCTACAATAGCTTTTACATCAAGGGAATCATTAATTTTTTGAATATCTTCACTCGATTGATCAATCACAGTAATAGAATGATTTTGCTCAGTTAGTAATTTGGCAATAGTAAAACCCACTCTACCTGCTCCACAAATTATTATGTTCATTAATTTAGATCCTTAACACCTAATAATTTTAATTTTCTGTGTAATGCTGATCTTTCCATTCCAACAAATTTTGCAGTTTTAGAGATATTTCCACCAAATTTTTTGATTTGAGAAATTAAATATTCTTTTTCAAAATTTTCTCTAGCTTCTCGCAAAGGAACAGACAGATTTTCAGCAACTGTAAAGGTTTCGCTTACTGATTTAGATAAGGACTCTTTAATTATCTTTTAAATTATGATTGGCCAGGAAATGTAAGAGAATTGAGAAACCTTATTGAAAGAATTGCAATTCTTTCACCTGGAAATGACGAGGAAAAAATTTTAAATATAATTAAAGAGTCCTTATCTAAATCAGTAAGCGAAACCTTTACAGTTGCTGAAAATCTGTCTGTTCCTTTGCG
>LHBX01000047.1 GCA_001704065.1 Pelagibacteraceae bacterium GOM-A1
AAAAAATAAAAGGATTGTGACATATCAGGAATTTGAAGAAGCTAAAGATAAAGTAATGATGGGATCTGAAAGAAGGTCTATGGTAATGTCAGAAGAGGAGAAAAAATTAACTGCTTATCATGAGGCAGGACATGCAATTGTAACAATAAATGAAAAGGCCGCGTATCCAATACATAAAGCTACAATAATACCAAGAGGAAGAGCTTTAGGAATGGTCATGCAATTACCCGAAAGAGATGAAGTTTCTCAAACAAGAGAACAGCTTCATGCACAAATGGCAATTGCTATGGGAGGAAGAGTTGCCGAAGAATTAATTTTTGGAGATGATAAAGTAACTACAGGAGCAGCAAGCGATATTGAACAAGCAACAAAAAGAGCTAGAGCCATGGTTATGAGAGCTGGATTAAGTAAAGAGATGGGACCAGTTGCTTATGGGGAAAACGAAGAAGAAGTATTTTTAGGAAGATCTGTAGCTAGACAGCAAAATATGTCAGAAGAAACAGCTAGAAAAGTAGACAGTGAAATTAGAAAATTTGTTGATATGGGTTACGAGAGAGCAAGAAAAGTATTAACTGAAAAAATTGATGATCTGCATAAATTAGCAAAAGCTTTATTAACTTATGAAACTTTAACAGGTGTAGAAATTG
The DNA here is from genome assembly GCA_001704065.1 of Pelagibacteraceae bacterium GOM-A1. Lineage (GTDB taxonomy): Bacteria > Pseudomonadota > Alphaproteobacteria > Pelagibacterales > Pelagibacteraceae > Pelagibacter. Next base: position 648 of record LHBX01000047.1, read on the forward strand.
AGGATTTAATTAATAAAAATATTTATCCAAAAAATAAAGAAGATCTAAAAGTTGAAGATGATGATCAAAGCTCAGCACTTGGTTCAATGGGCCTAAAACCAAAGATAGTGCACTAATCGTTAATGAATAAATATTACACTAGAGCGTGTAATTTTTATTACGGAACAACATCAAAAAAATACATTAAAAAAAAAAAATCTATTCCTCTCAATGGTTATAATCATATTTCTTTTGATAAATTAGAAATCATTGACAGAAAAAAAAACAAAATAATCAATATTAAAGATATTAGTAAACTTTCAACTACATTAAAAAAAAAAGTTAATAGAGATTTAAAAAATATAAAAAAAAAGAAAATTTTTAAACAAATAAATTTATCGGATATACCTATTTTGATGGGTATAGTTAATTTAACCCCAGATAGTTTCTCAGATGGTGGCAAATATAATAAAAAAAATTTAGCGTTAAAATATGTAAATTACTTATTATCAAATGGCGCAAAGATAATCGACGTTGGTGGAGAGTCTAC
>LHBX01000048.1 GCA_001704065.1 Pelagibacteraceae bacterium GOM-A1
TAAAAAATTACTCAATCTTATGAAATCAAACTCACTTTTTATACTAATGAGTAGAGCTGCAGTTGTTAACTTTAAAGATTTAAAAAATAGGCTTAAAAAAGGTGATATTTATGCAGCGCTTGATGTTTTTCCGGAAGAACCAGTTAAAAAAAATGACCCAATAAGAAAATTAAAAAATGTTTTATTTTCTGCACATAGAGCGGGTGCTTTAGACGAGGCATTCAAGGAAATGGGCAATATTGTTTTTGAAGATATGAAATTAATTTCAAAAAATCTTAATCCAAGATTTTGTAAAAGAGCTCTAAGAAAAACTGTTCATCTTTTAAGGTCAAAACCTGTTGCAATTAATTAATTTTTTTTTTAATTTAAATTAAATGACTTCAACAAATAAATTACTCTTAGAGGCTAAAGGTATCACAAAGTATTTTGGAACAATAACTGCTTTAGAAAATGTAAATTTAAAAGTGCACGAAGGTGAATGTTTAGGTGTAGTGGGAGACAATGGTGCAGGTAAATCTACACTAATGAAAGTATTATCTGGTTTGTACAAACCAAGTGCAGGTGCTTTATTTTTTGAGGGTAAAGAACACGTATTAGATAGTCCAAAAGACTCTCAAAATTTAGGTTTAGAAATGGTTTATCAAGATCTTGCATTGGCAGGTAATTTACCTATTGGAGAAAATATATTCTTAGGAAGAGAGCCAACAAAAAATATTGGCTTTTTAAAATTTCTAGATTTTAAAAAAATTCAAGAAATGACAAGCGCACACTTAGAGAAACTAAAAATAAATGTTAAAAGTGCTGATCAGAAAGTAGAGGAATTATCTGGAGGACAAAGACAAGCGGTTGCAATAGCTAGGTCAACAGCATTTAATGCCAAAGTTGTTATAATGGATGAACCAACTGCTGCTTTAGCAATAAAAGAAGTTGGAAAAGTATTAGACTTAATTAATAAATTAAAAAGTACTGGCGTAGGTGTTATAGTAATAAGTCATAGAATGGATGATATTTTTACTGTTTGCGACAGAGTAATGGCACTTTTTCAAGGAACAAACTTTGCTGAGTCTCAATTAGATAAAACTTCAAGAGATGAAGTCATTGGTTGGATTATGGGAAAAAAATAAAATGGACGATAAGGAAAAAAAACAAGATAGCTTATATGTAAAACTTATTCCATATTTTGAAAAATATGGGATTTTACTATTATTAGTTATCATGATCTTGGTAATGCATATTTTGCAACCAGATGTCTTCTTGTCTTGGAGAAATGTAACAAACGTATTCAAACAAATATCTTGGCAATCAATGTTAGCTTTAGGTGTTTTTATGGTGATTGTGACTGCGGGTATAGATCTATCAGTTGGCTCAATAATGATGCTTTCATTGATGATTTTAGCTATAGTAGCTAAAGCTGGAGCACCTTGGTTTATAGTTGTTCTAGTACCTTTGTTTGCTGGATTTTTATGTGGGTTGATAAATGGTTTGGGGATAACACTTTTAAGAATGCCTCATCCTTTTATAATGACTTTAGGAACTCTTTATATTTTTAGAGGAACAGGAAACTTAATATCAGGTGGAACACCCATAAGTGGATTTACCGATGAAGTTAGGTACTTAGGGCATGGTAGAATTGATCTTACTTGGTTAGGATTAGAGAAATCTCAATATCTCCCCGTAAGCTTAGTTTTAATCGCTGTTGTATATTTTGTTTTTTGGGTTTTCTTAAATCATAGTCGAACAGGAAAGTGGATTTATGCAATTGGTGGCAACCCAAGCGCAGCAAGAGCTTCAGGAATTAATGTTAATAAAATTTTAATAATTGTTTATTCACTTTGTGGATTTTTATCAGGTATTGGAGCATTAATTTTAGCAGGAAGAACAGACTCTGGTTATCCTAATGCAGGATTACAATCTGAATTGGATGCTATTGCAGCATGTATAATTGGTGGAGCTAGTTTCTTTGGTGGTAGAGGAACTGTGCTTGGAGTTTTTGCTGGAGTAATGATTATGGGAATTTTAAGAAATGGACTTAATTTGATGGATGTAAGTTCTTTCTGGCAACAAGTATTGATTGGCTCGATCATTGTATTAGCGGTTTACGTGGATGTTTTAAGAAGAGATTTCGGCACGAGAAAATAAACACGTCAAAGTTGAATAGATGCTATCATAAGAGACCCTGTAAACAGTTGAATTTTTTTTAAAAATTTTATTAAATTAAGCCTTAATAATTATTAAAGGGGAAATTTATGAGAGAACTATCAAGAAAAATTGTTGTTTTAGTATCAGCAATTTTTTTATCGATAAGCATGATTTCAGCTTCTTTTGCTGATGGTCATGGTAAAAAAATCTTATTCAGTATTAAAGGTCCTGGGTCTGGAAATCCTTTCTGGGCTTCAGTTACAAAAGGTGCTGAAGAAGAAGCTAAAAAATTAGGTGTTAAGTTAATCTTGGTTGCGCCACCTCAAGAAGGTGATGTTCAAGCACAAATTAACCAAGTGGAAGACCAACTTGCTAAAGGTGTTGATGCTTTAGCTCTTGCACCAGGAGATCCAAATGCATTTGCTCCAATTGTAGATGACGCTATCAAAAGTGGTGTTCCAGTTGTATTCGTAGATACAAAAGGAATCAATGAAGGTGTTACTTTTATTGGAACTAACAATATGAATGGAGCAGAATTAGCTGCTAAATTCATTTGTGACAAAACTCCAAAAGGTTCAGATGTTGCAATTTTGACTGGAATAGAGTCTCAATCAACAGCTTTACTAAGAAGAGACGGTGCAATTAAAGGATTTAAAAATTGTGGTTTAAATATAGTTGCTACACAAACAGCCGAGTGGGATACTGCAAAAGGTAGATCAGTTACTGAGTCTATTATTTTGAAAAATCCTAACATCAAAGCAATATTTGCTTCAAATGACAATATGGGCTTAGGTGCTATGCAAGCTCTTAAAGATGCAGATATGAATGATGTTGTTGTTGTTGGTTTTGAT
>LHBX01000049.1 GCA_001704065.1 Pelagibacteraceae bacterium GOM-A1
GTTAGATTTTAAGGACGAATTAATTTCATTTGATGAAATTAAATAACTTTGAAAATTTTTTCCGCTTGCACCACCAGTACTCATTATAACTAAGCATTCTCCCAAATATTTATAACTAATTTTATTTTTTAAGAAACACTTAACGAAGTAATCAAAATCTCCAGCAATTTTAAATTTTGTGCAATATAAACCAACTTTTTTTATCACACTAATCTTGAAAAAAGCTGAGAGGTGTGGTGGTGAGTAACCTATTCTTAGCATCCAAGGTTTAAAATTTTTTGCTGAATAATATCTTGAAATATTTTTATTTAATATATTTTTTTTGAAAGCTAGATCTGCTAACAATATTTCTGTTGTCTTATTCTCTGTAAAAAAATTTGCAACTTTAGAAATTGAGTTTTCATCATAGAAAATATCATTTCCATGAATTAAAGATATTACTTCTCCTGACGAAATTTTAATTCCTTTG
>LHBX01000005.1 GCA_001704065.1 Pelagibacteraceae bacterium GOM-A1
TTTAAAGATACTTTACCCACAGAAGCAAAAAGAATAATTAGTAAAAAAGGTAAAATTTATAATGAAACTTTAGATAATTGGAAATATTTAGTAGGTAAAGATTTATTTAAAGTAAGTTTTCCTAAGTCATATAAAAGTTCAAACAAGTTATCGGGCAGTCGTTTAAATATTTTAGTAAAGAGGGGAAATGAAATTGACGTTGAGTATTCTAAAAAAGAAATAATAAAAAAAATTAATGTTTTTTTTGGCTATCATGTTTTAGATGACATTAAATTGAATACATTTGATGGAAAAATTGAAGAAAGCCATAAAAATACCGCTATTAATGCGACAAAAAATAAACATATAAAGAGCATAAATAATATTAAAAATGACAAAATAAAAAACTCACTGTTAGAGCTAAGTAAACATTTTAAAATAAAATGAAAAAGATAATTTTTATCTCAATTTTAATTTTTTTTAATTTCATCAATGCTAATTCTGAAGTTAAACCAATTTTAGTTGGAAGTGCAGACTCTAAAGTTAAGTTAATGGTTTTTGAATCTTTAACTTGTAGTCATTGTGCAAATTTTCATAAAAATATATATCCTAAATTAAAAGAAGATTTTATTGATAAAGGATTGATTTCAATAGAATTTAAAAGCTTTCCATTAGACATCATTGCATTTAATGCAACTAAATTAGCGCATTGTAGAAATGATGGTGAGCATGAAATTTTGCATCATTTATATTTAAATCAAGATAAGTGGATAAAAGGAAAAAATGAATTAGAGGCAAATCAAGCAATGAAAAAATTTATTGATAATACTGAATATAATCTTGATTTTGATAAGTGCTTGGCAGATAAAAAAATAGAGGATCATATTTTAGAAGACCGAATCGAAGGTGTTAAAAAGTATAAAGTGAATGCTACTCCTACAGTCATAATTAACGGAAAAAAGTTTGAAAATCACTCAAACTACAAAAAATTAAAAAAATACATTGAAAAACTGATATAAGTCAGTGGATGGAATTTAAAAAAATCCAACTAAATGGATTTAAGTCTTTTGCTGAAAAAACTAATTTCCTGATTGAAGAAGGTTTAACTGGGATAGTTGGTCCAAACGGTTGTGGCAAATCAAATATAGTAGAGTCGTTGCGATGGTGTATGGGTGAGACATCAGCAAAAAGTATGAGAGGTTCAGGAATGGAAGACGTTATATTTTCTGGAACTTCAAACAAACCATCAAAAAATATTGCAGAAGTTTTAGTCAGCTTATCAAATGACAATAAAGATGGTCCTCTACAATATAATGAGCTCGATGAAATTGAAATAAGAAGAAAAATAGAAAAAGATAAAGGTTCAAAATTTTATATAAATGGCAAAGAAGTTAGAGCTAAAGATGCTCAGATGTTTTTTGCAGATTTATCAACAGGTGCTCATTCACCTTCAATTATTAGTCAAGGTAGAATTGGAGCATTGGTCACAGCAAAACCTTCAGATCGAAGAGCTATCTTAGAAGAAGCAGCTGGTATAGCAGGTTTGCATGTTAGAAGACACGAAGCAGAATTACGATTAGGCGCGGCAGAAAATAATTTAAAAAGGGCAGATGAATTAAGAAGACAACAAGAAAGACAATTAGCAAATTTGCAAAAGCAAGCTGAAGAGGCTGCAAAATACAAATCTATTTCAGAAGAAATAAAAAAAGTTGAGGCAGGTTTATATTATTTACGTCTTTTAGAAATTGATAATGAAATTAAAGTAGAGAATGAGATCAATAATGAGGCTGATAATCAAGTTAAGTCCTTCAATGATAAATTAGAGGATTTAAGCATGAAAATTATTGAAAAGAATAAAAATGTAAATCCTATAAGAGAAAAAAATCAAGAAAACTTGTCAAAAATTCAAAGATTAAATCTAGAGTTAAAAAGTTTAGATGAGGAAAAAGACAGGTTAATGATGAAATACAATCAATTAGAAAGGCTTTAGGTGTAAT
>LHBX01000050.1 GCA_001704065.1 Pelagibacteraceae bacterium GOM-A1
ATAATTTAATAAAAATTGCAAATAAAGTTGGTTCAGATGTAATTTTGGGTCTTTATGAGAGTCCAATGATCCTACAAGGGCAAAATATAAGTAAAATTAATAAAAAATTAAATTTTCATCTGTTAATCATAAAGCCTAATTTTGGATGTTCTACTAAAATGATTTATGCAAAACACAAAGGATTTTCAAAGAGCCTATTCAATAAATCAAACAAGATTGACAGACAAGATCTATTAAAAGTTTCAAATAACGATTTAGAGGGAGCAGCTTTTAATAAATATCCAATTTTAAGAAAGATCAAAAGTTACTTGCAAAATTTAGATAATATTTACTTTGCAAATATGACAGGGTCGGGTTCTACTATAATTGGTTATTTTTTAACCAAAAATGCGGCAATAAAAGCTCAAAAAAAATTGAAAAATAAATATAAAAACTATTGGTGTATTTACTCTAAAACTATATAAAGCTTTTTTTTTGTGTTATACGAAAAACATCTTGGGGTGTAGCCAAGTGGTAAGGCAGCGGTTTTTGGTACCGCCATTCCTAGGTTCGAATCCTAGCACCCCAGCCATTTATGAAAGCTTTACTTAAAAAAATTTTTCAAAACAAAAAAATTTCTAGCGGTAAAGATCTTAAATTCCTAGATTTAAAAAATAATAAGGGAGTAAATAAAATATTTAGTGCAATAAATAAACACAATGAAACTAGTGAGATTAGATATGTTGGTGGTTGTGTAAGAAAAATTTTAAATGATGAAAAAACAGATGATATCGACCTTGCAACTAATTTAACTCCTGATCAGGTTAAGCAATGTTTAGATAAAAACCAAATAAAGTTTTTTGAAACAGGAATTGAACATGGCACAATCACAGCAGTGATTGATGATCAAAATTTTGAAATTACAACATTAAGAAAAGATGTAAAAACGGATGGAAGGCATGCTGTCGTAGAATATACAACTAATTGGAAGGATGATTCATTAAGGAGAGATTTTTCAATAAATTCAATATATTCAGATTTAGACGGAAATTTGTATGATCCAAATTCTGGTCATAAAGATTTAAACGTTGGAATAATTAAATTTATAGGTGATCCAGAAACTAGAATAAAAGAAGATTATTTAAGAATTATTAGATATTTAAGATTTTATACCGAATATAGCAAAATCGATCATGAAATTAATATAATAAAAATCATTAAAAAAAATATAGAGGGTTTAGGAAAAATATCAAAAGAAAGACAATTCAATGAATTAAAAAAAATTCTCAAATTGGATAACTTTTTAAAGTTATTTAAAAATAAAACCTCTTCTGAATTATTTTCATTAATTTTCCCTCAACTAAAAAATTTTAAAAAATTGAGCAAGTTATCAAAACCACAAGAAAAGATATTAAAAAATAAAAGTTTAAATTTCGTCATTTCTTTTCTTGTAATCGATGAAACTGACAATTCTGACTATTTTGTATATAAATATAATTTACCCAATGAGTTAAAAGATAAAATTAATTTTCTAAAAAATAATTTGCTAAATAAAGATAGTACTAAAATTTTTAATAAGAAAGATTTACAAAAAATATTTTATTATGAGGGTAAATCTAGCACAATCGATTTAATTGATTTCAATTTGTTATATTTTAAACAAAGTAAAAAACTTTCAGAATTAAAAAATTACTTTGAAAAATTAGATAAACCAGAATTTCCAATAAAAGCTCAGATATTAATAAATGATTATGGATTAAAGGAGGGAAGGGAATTGGGTCAAAAATTAAAAAATTTAGAAATGAAATGGATTGAAAATAATTTTAATTTATCAAAAAAAGATATGGAAAAAGTTTTATCAAATTAAACGTATTTTACGTCTACAATCTCAAAATTTTTTGTCCCTGCTGGTGTGTTTATCTCTACAAGATCCCCTTTATTTTTACCTATAAGCCCTTTTCCTATTGGTGATTGAAAATAAAGAAGTTTTTGTTTTAGATCTGCCTCGTCTTTACCAACAATTTTGTAATTTATTTTTTCATTTGTATCTAAATTTTGAAGGTAGACTGTTGATCCAAATATCACTTTTCCATCATTACTAATCTTCGTGATATCAATTACATTTGCTCTTGCAATCAAATCCTCAACTTCTTGAATTCTTCCCTCGTTATGAGATTGCTGTTCTTTTGCAGCATGATATTCAGCATTTTCTTTCAAATCTCCATGTGATCTTGCTTCAGCAATGGCTGCAACAATTTCGGGTCTCTTTTTTTCTTTTAAAAAAATTAATTCACTTTTTAATTTTTCTAATCCTTCAGTAGTAATTGGTTCTTTATCCATAATTTACCATTTAGCTGTTGGTGGTAATGACATAAGTATAGCTTCAACATTTCCACCAGTTTGTAAACCAAATTTTGTCCCCCTGTCATGTAATAAATTAAATTCAACATATCTACCTCTTTTTTTGTATTGGATTTCTTTATCTTTAATTGTCCATTTTAATTTATTTTTTTTTCTCAATTATTTCATTAGAAATGTTTTTAAAACTTATTCCCACTTCTCTAACAAAAGAAAAATCTTTTTCCCAATTATTTTTTTTATAATCAAAAAAAATTCCACCAATACCTCTTGGTTCTTTCCTATGCGGTAAATAAAAATATTCATCACACCACTTTTTATATTTTTTGTAATAATTTTTGTTGTGTTTATTACATGATTTTTTTAGTTCTGAATGAAACCAGTTTTCTAATTTCTTATCTTTTATGCAAGGTGTAACATCCATTCCACCTCCAAACCAACCAAATGAAGTAACTATATACCTCGTGTTAAAATGCATTGCAGGCACATGAGGATTTTTCATATGCATAACAACAGATATTCCAGATGCCCAAAATTTAGAGCTTGTTTTAGTACCTGGAAATTTATTTTTAAATTCATTTGAAAATTTTCCATAAACTTCTGAAAAATTTACTCCAACTTTATCAAAAATTTTACCGTTTTCTAAAATTCTATATTGTCCTCCACCTTCATCATTACTTTTACTTCTATTCCAATTAGTAATTTTAAATTTGGTTTTACTACCCTCTTTTTCCTCTATTTCTCTACAAAGTACTTCTTGTAAAGTTTTAAACCAATTTTTTGCTAATTTCTTTTTTATGTATTGATCCATTTAACCTAACTGTCTTATAAATTCTGAAGCTCCTATGGCCACTGATATTGCAATGTTTAATGATCTTTTATTTTTTAGCATTGGAATCTTAATTCTTTCATTAACCTTAGAATGTACATATTCTGGAACACCAGCACTTTCTCTGCCAAAGAGCAATATATCATTACGCTTAAATTTAAACTTTGTATAAACTTTGCTAGCTTTTGTCGTCATTAAAACTACTCTATTTTTACTATTTTCATCAAAGAATTCTTTAGGGCTCTTGTAAAATTTAATTTCACTGTAATCTAAATAATCCATAACAACTCTCTTGAACCTTTTATCGTTAAATAAAAACCCGCAAGGTTCAATGATTTCTAAACTAGCCCCCAGGCAAGAACAAGTTCGAATAATTGAAGCTGTATTTTGAGGAATATCCGGCTGATATAGAGCTACTTTTAGACCGTGTTTTAAAGGTTTCTGTGTCATTGTTACCATAGAAATATCTCTTTTTTATTATATGAAATCATATATTACCAAAGTTATAAAATATTAAAGATGTCAGATCAAAAAGACGAAAAAAAGACCAACAGAAGAGATTTCTTGTTTACTGCTACAGCCGCCGCAGGTGCAGTTGGAGTAGGTGCTGCAGTTTGGCCATTAGTCGATCAAATGAACCCAGATGCCTCTGTAAAAGCATTAGCAAGCACAGAAGTAGATGTGAGTTCTATGCAACCCGGACAATCTTTAACGGTTCTTTGGAGAGGTAAACCTGTTTTTATAAAGAGAAGAACGGATGATGAAATTAAAAAAGCGAGAGCAGTTGACATTAGTGATCTTAAGCATCCTGAAAAAGATGAAGATAGAGCAAAAAATCCTGAATGGTTAGTGATGCTTGGGATTTGTACTCATCTAGGATGTGTTCCATTAACAGATAAAGGTGATTATGATGGTTGGTTTTGTCCTTGCCATGGTTCTCATTATGATACATCTGGTAGAATTAGAAAAGGACCAGCTCCAACTAATATGGAGATACCTAAATACGAATTTGTAAATACTAACACGATTAAGATTGGATAAAGATAAATATGAGTGATCACGAATACACCCCTAGTTCAAAATTTGGTAAATGGTTTAATGATAGATTGCCTTTGCTTACATTGGCAAATCACTTAACAGATTACCCTACACCTAAAAATTTAAATTACTGGTGGACTTTTGGTGGAATATTAACTTTTTGCTTAATTACTCAAATAGTTACAGGATTAGTTTTGGCTATGCACTACATTGCTCATGCAGATATGGCATTCAGCAGTGTCGAACATATAATGAGAGATGTGAATTATGGATGGTTGTTAAGATATGTTCACGCAAATGGTGCTTCTATGTTTTTCCTTGCAGTTTATATTCATATTTTTAGATCTTTATTTTACGGATCATACAAATCTCCTAGAGAAATAATTTGGATACTTGGAATTATTATTTATCTGCTAATGATGGCAGCTGCTTTTATGGGATATGTTCTTCCTTGGGGACAAATGAGTTTTTGGGGAGCAACAGTAATAACAAATTTATTTAGTGCAATACCACTTGTGGGAGAGAGTATAACAACTTGGTTATGGGGTGGTTACTCAGTTGACAATCCAACTTTAACAAGATTTTTTACTCTTCATTACTTGATACCGTTTTTAATACTAGGGCTTGTAGTACTTCATATATGGGCATTACATGTTCCTGGAAATAACAATCCAGTTGGTATTGATATTAAAAAGCCTTCTAAAGATACAGTTCCGTTTCATCCATACATCGTAATTAAAGATGCTTTTGCGTTATTAATGTTTTGTATTGTTTTTGCGTTGTTTGTATTTTATCAGCCAAATATTTTAGGACATGCTGATAATTATATCGAGGCGGATCCACTTGTAACTCCTGCTCATATAGTTCCTGAGTGGTACTTATTACCTTTTTATGCGATCCTAAGATCTGTTCCTGATAAACTTATGGGTGTTGTTGCTATGTTATCAGCTATTTTAATTTTAGCTGCTTTACCATGGTTGGATACTTCAAAAGTTAGATCAGCAGTTTTCAGACCGTTATTTAGACAGTTCTACTGGATCTTGGTAGCTGATGTTTTAATTCTAGGATATGTAGGGGCGATGCCAGCTGAAGGTTTGTACTTGTTAATTGCAAGAGTTGCTACAGCGTATTACTTTGCGCATTTTTTAATTATTCTTCCAGTTTTAGGATGGAAAGAAAAAACCACCCCGCTGCCTTTGAGTATTACCGAGCCAGTTTTAGGAGGCTCACCAAATTTAGCTGCAGCAAGGAGTGATGAAAAAATAGAAAAAACAATAAAGTGAGAAAGTTAAAAAATATTTTTTTTGTATTAATATTCTCAGTTATAGTACTAAATTCATCTAACTCTGCTGAAAAATCACCTCCTTTTTTAGAGACTAAATGGACTTTCAAAGGTCTCTTTGGAAAATTTGATAGAGCATCACTTCAAAGGGGTTATCAAGTTTATACAGAAGTATGTGCATCTTGCCATTCTATGAAATATTTAACCTATAGAAATTTGGCAGAAAAGGGTGGACCAGAATTTTCTGAAGCAGAAGCCAAAGCAATAGCTTCAAGTTTTGAGGTAACAGATGGTCCGGACAGCACTGGAGAAATGTTTGTAAGACCAGCCAAATTATCTGATAAATTCGTGATGCCATATGCTAATGAGCAAGAAGCTAAAGCTGCTAATGGTGGTGCTTATCCACCAGATATGTCTGTTCTAGTTAAGGCAAGAAAAGGCGGAGCAGATTATATTTATTCCTTATTGTTAGGATATTCTGAACCACCAGAGGGTGTAGAACTTGATGATGGTGTTTATTACAATAAGTATATGTATGGTAATAAAATTAAAATGCCAGCTCCTTTATCTGATGATTTAATTGAGTATACAGATGGAACAAAAGCAACAGCTGAGCAAATGTCCAAAGATATTACAAATTTTCTGATGTGGTCAGCGGAACCACATTTAGAACAAAGACATAAAACAGGATTTAGAGTTATAGCTTATTTGATAATATTGACTGTATTGGTTTACTTTACTATGAAGAAGATATGGTCACGTGTTGAATCTAAAGTTTAGAACATCTCCATCTTTAACGATATAATCTTTGCCTTCTAATCTCATTTTGCCGTTTTCTCTGGATTTTAACCAACCACCACTACCAACAAAATCTTGATAAGACACAGTTTCTGCTCTTATAAAACCTTTTTCAAAATCTGTATGAATTATACCTGCTGCTTGAGGCGCCATACAATTTTTGTTAATTGTCCAAGCCCTTGTCTCCTCAACTCCTGAAGTGAAAAACGTCTCTAAAGATAAAAGGTCATATCCTTTTTTGATTAATAAATTTAGTCCAGTATCATCAACGTTTATCATTTTCATATAGTTTTTTCTTTCTTCATTTTCTAGTTCATTTAATTGATTTTCTATTTCAGCTGAAATAGTTAGGGTGTTTTTAGAACCATATTTTTCAATAAAACTTTTTGTATAATCATTGCCTTTATCAATGCTATTTTCATCAACATTACAAACATACAATTTAGGTTTTGTTGACAATAATCCTGACAATTTAACATCCTTTTTATCAAATTCTTCGTATAATTTATTTATATCATCGTTATCATTAATTAAATTCTGAGCTCTTTCTAGAATTTGGTTCTGATTTTCATCATTATTTTTTTTATTTTTCCTATCAAGTCTTTTTTGGATAGATTCCAAATCAGCTAAAGACATTTCTGTTTCAATTATTTCTAAATCTCTGATGGGATCAACTGTTGGATTTACATTCTGAATATCATCAGAATCAAAACACCTAATTAAATGAATAACAGCATCTACTTCTCTTATGTGTGATAAGAATTTGTTACCTAATCCTTCACCTTTAGAGGCTCCTTCGACTAATCCTGCTATATCAACAAAAGATATTGTAGTATTTATTTTTTTTTTTGAATTTGAAATTTTAACCAATTCATCTAACCTATAATCTGGTACAGGAACTACACCTATATTTGGATCTATCGTACAGAAAGGAAAATTTGCTGCTTGAGCTTTGCTTGAATTTGTAAGTGCATTAAATAAAGTAGATTTACCAACATTTGGTAAACCAACTATACCACACTTAAAACCCATTTAATTATTATTAACTTTGCTTGAGAATAAATCTAATTTTTTATCTATTAAAATAGCAATAGAGTCTATTATATTGTGAGTAATTTTTTCTAAGTGTTCTTGTTCATCATCAGAAAAATCATTTAAAACAAAATCTGATACAGACATTTTATTCTCCGGCTTTCCAATCCCGATCCTCACTCTTGAATAGTCTTTTCCAATAAATTTATCAATTGAAGCAACTCCATTGTGACCTGCGCTTGATCCACCAAATTTTGCCTTTATTTTTCCAAACTCTACATCTAGATCATCATGAAAAACAATTACATCTTCTGCATCTATTTTGAAATATTCAAGCAATTCTCTGATACATATCCCTGAGTTGTTCATAAAGGTCAGAGGTTTGATGGCATAAATTTTCTTTTCCCCAATATTGCCAGTTGTAAGTAAACCCTTAAATTTTGGCTTTTGCTTTGAAAGACTAAATTTTTGATTTATCGCATCTACAACTTTAAAACCTATGTTATGTCTATTATTATGACTGTTTGGGGTTGGATTGCCCAAACCTACGAGTAACAACATTTTATTTTATTATTATTTTCACAGATTATTATTTTTTCTCTGCTGGAGCTTTTCCTTCGTCTTTTCCTTTGTCGCCATCTGCAGCTTTTTCTGCACCTTCCTCAGGTTTAGCGTCTCCATCCGCAGCTGCCTCCGCAGTTTCTCCACCTTCTCCTTCAGCTTCTGCTGGTTTTTCAGGTTCTTTAACAACTGTTGGTGCTGCTACTGTCGCGATTACAAAGTCTCTTCCTTGAATTGTAGGTGTTACATTTTCAGGTAAATTTATAAAAGATATTTTAATACTTGCTCCAATATCTAAGTTATTTAGATCTACAACTAACTCTGTTGGAATATTTTCTGTAGGACATCTTAATTCAACTTTACGTCTTACAATATTCAAAACCCCACCTCTTTTTAATCCTGGTGACAATTCGTGGTTTATAAATTTAACTGGAATTTCTAAAATTACTTTTGCACCTTTAACAATTCTTAAAAAATCTAAATGTATAGGCTCATCTGTCACTGTATCAAAATCAATAACTCTTGGTAAAACTTTTTGTTCTTTACCATTAATATTAATTGAAATTATATTTGATAAAATATTTTCTTTATTTAATAAATTTTTTACTTCTTTAACAGAGACAGAGATTTTTTGATTTGGCTCCTCTCCTCCATAAATTATTCCTGGAACCATACCTTTACTTCTAAGAGATTTTACTT
>LHBX01000051.1 GCA_001704065.1 Pelagibacteraceae bacterium GOM-A1
GTTTTAGATACAAACGGACCAAAAGAATTGGGACTTGAAAATAAAAAATTTAAGAAAGTAAGTATATTTATGAATGTATTTGACTGTCATGTGAATAGATCTCCATGTTCAGGAAAAATTGAAGAAATTTTATACAAACCTGGAAAATTTATTAATGCATCTCTTGATAAAGCAAGCGAGGATAACGAAAGAAATTATTATAAAATTAAAAATTCTCACGGAGAAGAAATAATTGTAGTTCAAATAGCAGGACTGGTTGCACGGAGAATAGTAACAGATACCTCAGTTGAAGAAAATGTTGATCAAGGATCTAGAATAGGAATGATTAGATTTGGAAGTAGAGCAGATTTATATTTTGAAAACTATGAACCACTCGTAAAAGTTAATCAAAGAGCAGTTGCTGGAGAAACATTGATAGCCAAAAGATAAATGGAAAATCCAAAAAAGAATATAAGATTAGTATCAAATAAAAATTCGAGAGTTATTTTGCCAAATATTATGACTTTGGTTGGAGTGTGTATTGGTTTGACTTCAATTAAGTTTGCATTTGATGGAAGATTTGAATTATCAGTTATTGCAGTTTTAATTGCTGCAATTATAGATGGTTTAGATGGAAGAATTGCCAGATTAATTAAAGCCACATCAAAAGTTGGAAAAGAATTAGACTCATTAACGGATGTAATTAGTTTTGGAGTTGCGCCAGCATTCATAATGTATTTCTGGGCGCTAGATAATATCGGCAGATTTGGTTGGTTAATATCTTTAATATATGTGGTTTGTGTTGCTTTGAGACTTGCAAGATTTAATGTTTCAACAGGTGGGGAACCTTCATGGAGGGATAATTTTTTTGAGGGTATTCCATCACCAGCAGGTGGAGTATTGGTATTAATGCCATTAATTTATAGTTTTAGCGAAGTTCAGTTTATAACTATTAATAAAAATATTATTGTTCCATCTTTATTTATTGTTATTTCTGTGCTTTTGATAAGTAAAATTCCTACATATTCTTTTAAAAGAATTGTTGTCCCAAGAAGTACTTCAATATTTCTTTTATTTGGAATAATTTTATATTTTGGTTTGTTGCTAATATATACCTTTAATACAATTATAATTTCAGGAATTATTTATTTATTAATGATTCCAGCAAGTTCAATTCATTACTTATTTTTAAAAAAACAAAATAAAGAAAAAGATGATGGCGTTGATCATCATGAAGATATTTTGTAATGAAAGAGAATGTAATTATTTCTTTAGCAGATTCTAATTACTTTGAATTGCTAAATGAATTAATAGACTCAATTAAACAATTCAATTACAGTGAAAAGGTTGCTATTTGTATACTTGATGCGGGTTTAACAGAGGAGCAAACCGCTCTTCTAAAAGATAAAGTAGACGAGATCAAAAAAGCTGAATGGGATATTGAGGTTCCACAATCTAAAGTTAAAGGTAAAGAATGGCTAAAAAGTCAGGTGTCAAGAGCGTTTCTTCCAAAATATTTTCCAAACTATAAAAAATACCTGTGGATTGATTGTGATGCTTGGGTTCAAGATTGGAGCTCAATAGACTTATATTTTAAGGCTTGTGATAATGGCAAACTAGGCATTACCCAGACAATGACACCTGGATATAGAATATTAAGTAACGTTAATTGGTTGTTTGGAAAATTAGCCATTATAAAATCTCAAAATTTTAAACATGCTATTAAATCTAAAATTGATATTAATAAAGCAAGAAAGTTAGCATTTGCTCCGCATATTAATATTGGTGTTTTCTCATTAGAAAAAGACTCTAGCTGCTGGAATGTTTGGCAAAAAAATTTAAAAACTACTCTTAGTCATGGACAAATATTTGGTTCAGAGCAACTAGCAATAAATATATGCGTATATATTGATAATGTAGATGTTGAATTTCTTCCTCATAATTGCAACTGGTTAGCTAGCAACTTACTTCCAAAGTTTGATGAAAAGAATAAAATTTTCGTGGAACCTTTTTTACCAAATCATAAAATTGGAATTATACATTTGGCTAGTGGCATTAAAGTAAAT
>LHBX01000052.1 GCA_001704065.1 Pelagibacteraceae bacterium GOM-A1
ATGGAGAAGTGGTGATAGGAGAGGGTGAACTAGATGAAGCTCCAATGTTATATATAGGAGAAAAACTGGGAAAGGGTAAAGGTCCAAATCTAGATATAGCGGTTGATCCACTTGAAGGAACAAATTTTGCAGCAAAAAATATTCCAGGAGCCATATCGGTATTAGCAATTTCAGAAAAAGGAAATTTATTCAATGCTCCAGAAACTTATATGAATAAAATTGCAGTGGGAAAGGATGTTCCATTCGATGCAACAGATTTAGATTATCCTATAAAAAAGAATATTTACAATATTGCAGAAGCCAAAAATAAAGATATTAATAAACTTACAGTATGTATTCTCGATAGACCGAGGCATAAAGAAATTATTGATGAATTAAAATCATTAAAAGTAAATTTAAAATTAATTTCAGATGGTGATATTTGTGGTTCTCTCTTAGTTACTGATAATAAGTATAATATAGACTTATTTTTAGGGATAGGGGGGGGTCCCTGAAGGTGTAATCTCTGCAGCTGCTTTGGATGCTTATGGATGTAAATTTCAAGGAAGATTTATATTCGCAACCGATCAAGACAAAGTTAGAGCAAAAAAAATGGGTATATCTGACCTAAATAAAAAATATGAGTTAAATGAAATCGTTAAAGGAGATAGTATTTTTTGTGCGACAGGTATTACTAGCACTGAAATGGTTGCAGCTGTAAAAAAAGAAAATACAAAATTTATTACAGAAAAAAAATGGTATGGATGGAGTATATTTGGATCAATCTTCATTTTAGTTTCAACTTGGTATCAAGTACAACTAGATGTAAAAATCAACGAATGGTTTGGTGAATTTTATGATACACTTCAAAAGGCCCTTACAGAACCAGGCTCAGTAACTGAAACTGAATTTATTGGTTATTTATTTACATTCGCAAAAGTTGCAGGTCTTTGGATTATAATTGCAATTGTGACTGGATTTTTTGTATCTCATTGGGTGTTTAGGTGGAGAACTTCAATGGCTGAATATTATCACTCTCAATGGCTAAAAGCTCGATTAACTGAAGGGGCTTCGCAGAGAGTTCAAGAAGACACTTTAAAATTTGCAAGGATAATGGAAGGTCTTGGTGTAGGACTTTTAGATAGTATAATGACACTAGTAGCCTTCCTACCAATATTATGGGGATTATCTAAACAGGTCGATGTTCTTCCATGGATCGGTGAGGTTGATCATGCTTTAGTTTGGGTCGCTATAATTTCTGCCTTAGGTGGAACAGTTTTATTAGCAGCTGTAGGTATAAAGTTACCAGGCATTGAATATGATATTCAAAAAGAAGAAGCTGGTTATAGAAAAGAATTAGTTCATGGAGAAGATGATCCTATAAGGGCAGCTCCACCAACTATTGGTCAATTGTATGATAGAGTAAGGGGAATTCACTATAAATCATATTTTCACTACTTATATTTTAATGCAGTGAAGTGGAGTTATTTTCAAGGTATGGTAATTGTCCCATATTTGGCTTTGGCACCAACTATAGTATCAGGTGCAATTACATTAGGTTTCGTTCAACAAATAACTAGAGCATTTGGAAGAGTTGAAAATTCATTACAATATTTAGTTAGAAGCTGGTCTACAATAGTAGAATTGATTTCAGTATGGAAAAGATTAAGTGAATTTGAAGCAAGATTGAAATATAATTCAGAAGAATCCACTGTTGAAAATATTTAATGTCTTTAGATAAAGATCTGATTAATAAACTTGTAAGAGTTATAATTGCTATATCTTTATTTGAAGCTGCTTATGTAGCAGAAGTAATAAGAGGAGGTTTGCAGGCTTTACCAAGAGGTCAATATGATGCTGCAAAATCTTTAGGAATGGGTTACTGGAAAATGCATATATTTGTTATTTTACCACAAGCCCTTAAATTAGTAATTCCTGGTATAGCAAATACATTTTTGGCACTTGTAAAAGATACACCATTAATATTTGTTGTTGGTCTCCTAGAAATTGTAGGAATGCTTAATCTTGCGAAAACAAATCCTGAATGGTTAGGTTTTGCAATGGAAGGCTATGTATTTGCTTCAATAGTATTTTTTATTATTTGCTATGCAATGAGTAAATATAGTTATAATTTAGAGCAAAAATATAAAACTGAGAGATAATGTCAGATAAAATAATTCAAATAAAAGAAATGAATAAATGGTTTGGAGATTTCCAAGTCTTAAAAAACATTAATTTAGACGTAGAGAAGAATAAAAAAATTGTTGTTTGTGGTCCGTCTGGTTCAGGTAAATCTACATTAATTAGATGTATTAATAGACTTGAAGAACACCAGGAAGGATCAATTGTTGTTGATGGAACTGAATTAACTGAAGAGACAAAAAATATAGAGCAAATAAGAGCTGAGGTTGGAATGGTATTTCAACAGTTTAATTTATTTCCTCATTTATCAATATTGGATA
Organism: Pelagibacteraceae bacterium GOM-A1; assembly: GCA_001704065.1. Classification (GTDB taxonomy): domain Bacteria; phylum Pseudomonadota; class Alphaproteobacteria; order Pelagibacterales; family Pelagibacteraceae; genus Pelagibacter. The sequence continues at coordinate 2,442 of LHBX01000052.1, forward strand.
ACTGTACATTGGCACCAATATGGGTAAAAAAAATGCCAAAAAAAGATGCAGAAGCATTAGCTTTAAAACATTTAGAAAAAGTTCAAATTGCTGATCAAGCATACAAATATCCTGGTCAATTATCTGGTGGTCAACAACAAAGATGTGCAATAGCGAGAGCGTTGTGTATGGAGCCAAAAATAATGCTTTTTGATGAGCCAACTTCAGCGCTAGATCCCGAAATGATTAAAGAAGTTTTAGATGCAATGGTTAATTTAGCTAAGGCTGGTATGACTATGATTGTTGTGACACATGAAATGGGGTTTGCAAAAGAAGTTGCAGATGAAGTTATTTTTATGGATGAAGGTATGATTGTAGAACAGGCAGAAACAAAAGAGTTTTTTGCTAACCCAAAAAGCGATAGAACAAAGCTTTTTTTGAGCCAAATATTATAAAAATTATAACTAAATTGCTAAAAAGTCGCTTGACAGCTTTATAAAATCTTAAAAATTATTATTCTTTTTAAAATTATTTTACTTGAAATAACTTTTTGATTTCTATTAACTCAACTTATTATTTTTAATTAAAGAGGGGTCTTTGATGGAAGAAAATTTCAATAAACATCTAGGTAATAAATTAAAACTTAGACGTTTGGCTTTAGGTTTAACTCAAACTAAAGTCGCAAAAGCAATAAACGTAACATTTCAACAAATTCAAAAATATGAAAAAGGAACAAATGGTGTAAGTT
>LHBX01000053.1 GCA_001704065.1 Pelagibacteraceae bacterium GOM-A1
ATTACAAATATTACCAAAAGAGCTAAAGGAATAAACGTCTTTATCAAGTCAAAATTAAAATTAACTAATAAGCAATTAGGAATCTCTATCTCCTGTGATGGTGTCTGCCTAACATTAATATCATATAAAAAAGGTATATCTGAATTTTATTTATCAAATGAAACTATTAGAAAATCAAAATTTAAGAAATCTAATGTTGGTGATTATGTTAATTTAGAACTACCTTTAAAGTATGGACAAAATATTTCAGGTCATATTTGTCAAGGTCATGTTGATACAGTAAGCAAAGTTACAAATTTAACAAATGTAGATAAATCTACAATTTACGAATTTAGTATTGATAAAAAATTTTATAAATTTTTAGTTGAGAAAGCATCAATCCTGATAAATGGTGTATCCTTAACCATAGCTAAGATAAAGAAGAATAAATTTGAAATTTGGGTTATTCCACATACACTAAAACTTACAAATTTAGCTAACATTAAAAAAAATGATTTAGTTAATATTGAAATTGATATTTTGTCTAAATATGTAAAAAAATTTATTAATGATAAAAAATAAATTTAGCCCAATAGAAAAAATTATTTCTATCTCAAAAAAAGGAGGAATGTATATTCTTGTTGACGATGAAAATCGAGAAAATGAGGGGGATTTAGTATTTAATGCCAGTGATGTTAATTCTAAAAAAATTAACTTTATGGCGAAAAACGGCAGAGGTTTAATTTGTCTAACACTAAATAAAAATCAAGCAAATAAACTTGGGCTAACATTTATGGCTCCTGTTAATCAATCAAGAAATCAAACAGCCTTTACCATTTCGATAGAGGCCAAGAAGGGTATAACTACTGGTATTTCAGCTAAAGACCGATCACGAACAATAAAGGTTGCCACAAAAAAAAATGTATTAAAAAATGAAATAGTTTCTCCTGGTCACGTATTTCCAATTATTTCTCGAGAAGGAGGAGTTCTTGTTAGAGCCGGTCACACAGAAGCATCTGTCGACATAGCTAGACTTGGCAACAAAATTCCAGCTGCTGTAATATGTGAGATTATGAATGAAGATGGTTCGATGGCAAAAGGTGATGATTTATTAAAATTTGCAAGTAAACATAAACTTCATATTGCTAAAATTGAAGATTTAATTTCATACAGACTAAGAAAAGAAAATTTTATTAGATTAAAAAAAACATCTACAATTAATTTAAATAATCAAAAATTTAAAATTTATGTTTTTGAGAACTCAATTGATGGTTCTGAACATTTTGCATTAGTTAAGGGTAAAGTTAATAAAAGTAAATTACCAAGAGTAAGAGTCATTTCATCTAATGTAGTTCAAAATTATCTAGTTAATCAAAAACTTCCTAACTCATTTGAAAAAACTTTAAAGTATTTTAAAAGACACAGCAATTGCGTTATGATTTTTATAAGAGATCCAAATTTAAAATCTGTTACACAAACACTTAAAGAATTTAAAGATAAAAAGTCTAAAACTAAGGAAAAGGATCAATTAATAAAAAGTTATGGTATTGGAGCTCAAATAATTAAATCTTTAAAAATAAAGAAAATGATATTAGTTACTAGAACTCTAAAAAAGGTTGTTGGGTTGGATGGTTATGGTATCAAGATTATTAAAC
>LHBX01000054.1 GCA_001704065.1 Pelagibacteraceae bacterium GOM-A1
AACTAATGGTGTATAATTATTTTTTAATGAATTATCTAAATTTTTTTCAGATGCAATATGATTTAACGAAATTGTATAGACTATAATATCAGGTTTAAGTTTTATTATATTTTTTAAAGTTCTTAATTTTTTTATGTCACCATTAATTGTTTTGTAGATTTTGTAATTAAAAGCTCTATTAAAAATTTTTTTTCTAGAGTGAGTGATTATTTTAAATTTATACTTTAATTTTTGTGATAAATAGCTACCTATATATCCTGATGCTCCTAAAATAGCTATTTTTTTCACCTTTAAGAATTCCAAGAATAAGGAATTTTTTTACTACCAATTTTATAATTAATCATTTCACTAGGGTCGTGAGGTATGGTTGAACAATTAGCTAAAATAGATTTTTTATATCCTATACATTTGTAAGAAGTAATTATTCCTGTAGGTATTGTTATTAATTTATAATTCATTTCTCCAAGGTAAATTTCTTGAAGCTCTCTATAACTTTTTGATTTTTTTCTATTATCAAAAAGTACTAGTTTTATCATTCCTTCTATAACAGCGTAATTCTGGATTTGTTTTTTATGCTCGTGCCAACCTTTGATTATACCAGGGTAAGCTATTGAAAAATAAATTTCACCAAATTCTATAAAATGTTTATCATTTTTTCTTAACATGTGAAAAATAGCACCTCTTTCATCTGGTATCTTTCTTAGATCTGTTATAATTACTCCATCAATCATATTTTTTATACAACTCTTTATTAATGTATCTTTTACTTACAAGATAATTTAAACGAGATAATCTAGACCACTTTGGAGAATTTCTAAAGTTTTTTAAACCTTTTTTATGTTTTTTAAGAAAATTCGCTAATTCTAAAACAGATTTTTTGAAGTTCATTTTAGGTTGATTGTGAGGTGCTAGCTTTTTAAATAAGCTAAAGCTTACCTTATAAGATCTTTTATCATGTGATTTATTTTTATTAATTATAACTTCTGTATTTGGTATTATTTTTTTAATTTTATTTGCCAGGTCAACAATTTTAAAGTTCCATTTGTCACTTCCTATATTCAGTGCCAAATAGTTTTTTTTTTGATTGAAATAAATTGACCAACAAATTGCTCTAGAAATATCATTTACATGAATTAAAGGTCTCCATGATTTACCGCTACTCAATAAAACAATTTTTTTTTCAAAAACAGCATTGGCAATAAAATCATTAAATACTAAATCTAGTCTCAGATTGTGACTTAAACCTGCTGCCGTAGCAAATCTCAAAGAAGTCACCCTAAAATAGTTACAAGAAATTTTTTTTAATTCTCTCTCCGCATTTACTTTTGATTTTGCATAATCAGTAAGAGGAAACAATTTATCGGTTTCTTTTTTTTTTTTATTTCCAGAAGCACCATACATACTACAACTTGATGCAAATATAAATTTTTCTATTTTAAGTTTTTTTGCTTCACGTGCAATTCTAATACAATTTAAATAATTTATTTCATCAGTTGCAGTTTTATATTGATTGCCTATGGGATCATTTGAGACTGCAGCTAGATAAATTATAATATCTGGCTTAGGTAAAATTTTTTTCAAATTTAATCGTCTACAATCCAAA
>LHBX01000055.1 GCA_001704065.1 Pelagibacteraceae bacterium GOM-A1
ATTGGTGACTACGTCTCAATGTTACCTCCAAAATCTAGAGAACAAAAGATCGATTATTTACTCAGCTCTGATGTTTTTATTCTACCATCATATGAGGAAGGAGATTCTATTGCTTTAAAAGAAGCTATGTCGGCAGGTAATGCTGTTATTATATCTGAGCAGTGTAGATTAAATTTAGTAGAAAAAGAAAATGCAGGCATAATTGTAAAAACAAATAAAAATAGTATCAAAGATGCTTTATTAGACTTAAATAATTTGAATTTAAAGGAAATGGGGGAAAACTCCAAAAAAATCATGTTAAAGTATTTTGATAACGAAGCTTGTAGTGATCGGGTTTTTAAAATTTATAAAGATATTCATACTGGTTCTTTGAGTTCTAATGATTGGATTGAAAATAATGAAGATTGACTATGTTTTAGGCTTAAATTTTCTGCATTCAGATACTTCTGCATGTATATTTAAAAATGGAGAATTAATTGCAGCCGCTGAAGAAGAAAGATTTACAAGAATTAAACATACATCTGATTTTCCAGTAAATGCTGTTAATTTCTGTTTAAATGAAGCTAATATAGATATATCCGATTTAGATGTAATAACTCTAAACTCAAATCCACTTTCAGCAATAGAAAAAAAAATATTTTACACGTTAAAAAATCTTAAAGCCTATATATTAGC
>LHBX01000056.1 GCA_001704065.1 Pelagibacteraceae bacterium GOM-A1
AAAGAATTTTTAAAAAAAGGAGTAAAAAATATTTTAATAACTCTAGGTTCTAAAGGAGTTTATTTTTCAAATGGAACCGAAAGCCATTTTGTAGATGCTCATAAATTAAAAGACGATGTAAAAGATACTACTGGAGCAGGAGATGCATTTAATGGAGCTTTTAGTGCGGCATTAGCTAAATCGTTAAAAATTGTTGATGCATTAGAATTTTCTAATAAAGTTGCTGGCATTTCTACAACTAAAGAAGGGGCTGCAAATTCAATGCCAAGTATCAATGAAGTAGAAAATTATTAATTACTCAATAATTTTAAATTCTGATTTATATTTATCTGTAATCTTAAGCCCAAGACCAGGAACATTATCATCTAGATCTATCATTCCATCTATTGGAGCAGGATCACCTTCAAAAATATAATAAAATAGTTCGTTACCAATTTCTACATCATGAACTGGAAAAAACTCTGAGATAGGACAATTAAAATTCGACATTGTTAAATGATAGTTATGCATTTGACCTGCATGTGGAATTACTGGAACTTGATAAGCCTCTGCAAGAGCATTTATTTTCTGAGCGATTGTAAATCCACCAACTCTATTATTATCATATTGAATGTAGCTAACTGCTTTGAGGTCTAACAATTGTTTAAAACCAAATAGATTAAATTCATGTTCTCCCCCAGAAATTGGTATAGCGTTCATATTATTCAGTTCCGCATACCCATGAATATCATCAGCAATAACTGGCTCTTCTAACCATCTTGGATTAAATTTTACCAATTTAGGTATCATTCTTTTAGAATAATCTAGGTTCCAACCCATATAACATTCTAACATTAAGTCAGTATCATCCCCGATTACTTCTCTTACAGCTTCTACAAGTTCAATGTTTTTTCTCATACCTTCAGGACCGTCTTTTGGCCCCCAACCAAATCTCATTTTAAACATTTTAAAACCTTGTTTTTTATATTTTTCAGCTTCATTTTGTAAATCTTTGATAGGTTGGCTATAAAGTTTTGATGCATAAACAGGTATTTTTTCTTTTGTTCTACCCCCTAACAATTTAAATACGGGTTTGTTAGTTAACTTTCCTAATATATCCCAGATAGCAATATCAATTGCAGATATTGCAACCATACCCAAACCTCTTCTTCCCCATGCATGAGTTCTTCTATACATTTTTTCCCAGATGTAAGCGTAATCAAAAGGATCTTCTCCTATAACTAATGGTTTAAGATACTCATCAATAGTTTTTTTTACTAACTGAGGTGCAAG
>LHBX01000057.1 GCA_001704065.1 Pelagibacteraceae bacterium GOM-A1
TAGTTAATTTAACCCCAGATAGTTTCTCAGATGGTGGCAAATATAATAAAAAAAATTTAGCGTTAAAATATGTAAATTACTTATTATCAAATGGCGCAAAGATAATCGACGTTGGTGGAGAGTCTACAAGACCAGGTGCAAACGATATTCACCCTATCAAAGAATGGGATAGAATAAAGTTTATCTTAAAAATTTTGAAAAATAAAAATAGTTTTGTTTCATTAGATACTAGAAAAAGTTTTGTGATGAAGAATGCCTCTAAAATAAAAGTAGATCTTATAAATGATGTGTCTGGACTAAGTTATGATCCAGAGACTATAAATTATTTAAAAAAAACAAAAAAACCTTTTGTCATTCATCACATGAAAGGAACACCAAAAAACATGCAATTAAAACCATCGTACAATAATGTATTGCTAGATATTTATGATTTCTTTGAAACAAAATTATTGTATCTGAGAAAACAAGGTATTAAACATAATAATATTATATTAGATCCAGGTATCGGATTTGGAAAAAATTTGAAACATAATATTACTCTTCTAAAGAATATTTCTATTTTTCATTCATTAGGCCTTCCTGTAATGTTGGGCTTGTCTAGAAAAAGATTTATTAAGGATATTTCAGGAGAAAATGATACTAAAGAAAGGATTGGTGGAACTGTATCTTCATGCATTCAAGCATACCTTCAAGGAGTTCAAATTCTTAGAGTTCATGACGTTAAAGAAATTAATCAAGCATTTAAAGTATTTAAAGAATTACAAAATTAAAAATGATTAAAAAATATTTTGGAACAGATGGAATTAGAGGAAAAGTTAATGGACCTAAAATAAATGGAGAAATGTTTTTTAAATTTGGCTTAGCAGCGGGAACATACTTTAAAAATTTAAAAAAAAGTAAACAAACGGCAATTATTGCAAAAGACACTAGATTGTCAGGATATACGCTTGAACCTGCGCTAGTTTCTGGATTGGCATCAGCAGGAATGCATATTTATACTTTGGGACCTCTACCAACAAATGGTTTAGCAATGCTAACAAAAAAAATGAGAGCTAATATGGGTATAATGATTACTGCATCTCATAATCCATATTACGACAATGGATTAAAGTTATTTGGACCTGATGGACTTAAATTATCTGATAGAATTGAGAAGAAAATTGAAAAGCTAATTGATTCAAAGATTACTAAAAATCTATCAAAACCAATAGAATTAGGGAGAGTTAAAAGATTAGAGGATGCTAACGATAGTTATATTAAAATATTAAAACAAAATTTCCCATCTTCATTTAGTTTAAAAGGTATCAAAATTGCTTTAGATTGTGCACACGGAGCTGGCTACAAAGCTGGTCCAGATTTGTTTAAATCATTAGGTGCTAAAGTATATGACACTGGCACATCTCCTAATGGTTTAAATATAAATCTTAAATCTGGATCTACTTACCCAAGTAAAATTTGTCAAATGACAAAAAAAAATAAAGCTCATATAGGTATTTCGTTGGATGGAGATGCTGACAGAATAATTGTATGTGATGAAAAAGGAAAGATTATTGATGGAGATAAAATTCTTGCAATGTTAGGTGAGAGATGGAAAAGAAAAAAAATTTTAAAAGGAGGCGTTATCGGTACATTAATGTCAAATTATGGCTTAGAAAAGTTTTTTAAAAATAATGGAATTAAATTTTTAAGATCAGATGTAGGAGATAGATATGTAAAAGAAAAAATGAAAAAAAATAAATTTAATTTAGGGGGGGAACAGTCTGGTCATATAATTCTTGGAAAGTTTGCTACAACAGGCGATGGATTGTTGGTTGCACTAGAGATCCTTTTTTCATTAAGAAAAAGAAAGAAAGCGAGTGAACTTTTTAATAAATTTAAACCCACTCCTCAAATATTAGAGAATGTGGAAGTTAAAGATAAATCAATTATTAACACTCCAAAATGTAAAAAAGCGATTAACGAAGCAAATAAAATAATTAAAAATAGAGGCAGAATATTAGTTAGAAAATCTGGTACAGAACCAAAAATAAGAATTATGAGCGAGTCAGAGGATTCAAGTTTAAATAAATTGTGTGTTAATATAATAAAAAAATCTATTCAGTAAATTGAAAATTAAATCTAAAATATTAATTATTGCAGGATCAGACTCCTCTGGAGGAGCGGGTATCCAGGCAGATATAAAATCTGTTACATCTCTTGGTTCTTACGCTATGACTGCAATTACAGCAGTGACAGTTCAGAACACAACAGGCGTAAAGTCAATTATGCCAATACCTATTAAAGAAATTTCTAATCAAATCGAGTTTACATCAAAAGATATCAAGCCAGATTCAGTAAAGATTGGAATGCTACATTCTACTCGAGTTATAAATTCAGTTTTAAAATCAATAAAAAAATCAAAATTAAAAAAAATAATATTAGATCCTGTTATGGTAGCCAAAGGTGGTGCAAAGCTTATTGATAATAAAGCTATTTCAGTTTTAAAAAAAAAACTAATAAAAAAAGTAGATTTAATAACACCAAATATTCCTGAAGCAGAAATACTAACTAAAATAAAAATAAAATCTATACTGGATATGAAAAATGCTGCTCAAATATTATTAAATTTGGGTGCTAAGAATGTTTTAATTAAAGGTGGCCATTTAAGCTCAAAAGCTTTGAAAGATATTTTTGTAAATAAAAAAGAAACTGCAATATTTACAAGTAAAAAAATTAAAACAAAAAATACTCATGGAACTGGATGTACATTATCAAGTGCGATTGCAACATACTATGGATGTGGAAAAAGTCTAAAGAAATCTTGTGAGTTGGGTATTAGATATGTAAACAATGCCATAAGGACAAGACCAAACTTTGGAAAAGGAAGTGGACCAATTAATCACTTAAACAGTTTTATTATAGAAAAAAAATTTAGATGAATAATGTAGTTGTTGTTGGATCGCAGTGGGGAGATGAGGGAAAAGGGAAAATAGTTGATTGGTTATCCAGCGAAGCAGATGTTGTTATAAGATTTCAAGGAGGACATAATGCTGGTCATACGTTAGTAATAGATGGTGTTACTTATAAATTAAGATTATTACCATCTGGAATTGTAAGAAAAAATAAAATTTCAATTATAGGAAATGGAGTTGTTGTAGATCCTTGGGCGCTTTTAGATGAAATTGAAGAAGCGAAATCTAAAGGTGTGGAAATTAATGAAAATAATCTCATATTATCAGAGACTGCTACATTAATTTTACCATTTCATAGAGAGATGGATGAAATAAGAGAAGACTCTGCAGGTAAATCGAAAATTGGAACAACTAGAAGAGGTATTGGTCCAGCATATGAAGATAAAGTAGGGAGAAGATCTATACGAGTAATGGATCTTGCGTCAAAACAAAATCTTGAAAATCGATTATCATTAGTACTTGAACACCATAATGCCATCCGAAAAGGATTAGGTAAACCAATATATGAAAAAGATAAACTTGTTGAGGACTTATTAAAAATTGCCCCAAATATTTTAAAATATTCAGCACCTGTTTGGAGAAAGATAGATCAATTTAAATCAGAAAATAAAAAAATATTATTTGAGGGAGCTCAAGGAATATTACTTGATGTAGATCATGGAACATATCCATATGTAACTTCATCCAATACAGTAGCAGCTTCAGCAGCAACAGGATCAGGATGTGGTCCAAACTCAATAAACTATGTGTTAGGAATTACAAAAGCATATACAACAAGGGTAGGTGAAGGACCTTTCCCAACAGAATTAACAGATGATATTGGTAATCATTTAGGTGAAAAGGGACATGAATTTGGAACTGTAACTAGCAGAAAAAGAAGATGCGGCTGGTTTGATGGAGTTCTAGTAAGACAAACAATAAAGATTTCGGGTATTGATGGAATAGCATTAACTAAATTAGATGTATTAGATGAACTTGATGAAATAAATCTTTGTGTAGCTTACGAACTAAATGGCAAAGAAATAGATTATTTCCCTGCTGCTGTTGAAGATCAATTAAATGTCAAACCCGTATATAAAACATTCAAAGGCTGGAAATCTAAAACACAAGGTATTAAAAAATTTGACGATTTACCTAATAATGCAAAAATTTATGTAAAAGCTGTTGAAGACTTCATTGAGACAAAAATATCAAGTATTTCAACAAGTCCAGAGAGAGAAGATACCATTCTCTTAATAGATCCATTTAATTAATATTAGAATTAATTTAATTAACTATAAAATCCATCATATACTACTAATATGATCAATAAATATATTCATATATTTATTATTTTTTGTGTTATTTTAATCAACTCTAAGCATGTATACGCTGTTGATTTATCATCAACTACTCCTGCAGATAATGCAACACAGATTACAGTGAATACTGGAATAGATCTCGTGTGGCTAGCATCAGGGTCTGTAACAGCAAATAACGGAAATGTAATTTTAAAAAAAACATCAGATGACAGCACTGTTGAAACTTTTTCAACTAATGGAATGTTTTTAGCTATGAGTTTGTCCGCTCCAGCAACAGTTACAGCTACATTTGCTTTATCATCAAATTTAGATGAGGATACTGAATATTATATCTTAGTAGATAGTGCAGCATTTAATAATTTTGATGGTATTTCAAGTAAAACAGAATTAAATTTTAAAACAGTAGATAATAATAATCCTACTTTAACATCTTCTTCGCCATCTGATGATGCATCTAATGTTAGCATATCATCAAATATAGTTCTTACATTTAATGAGGCTGTAGATGCCGAAAGTGGAAATATTGATATAATAAATACATCAACAGGCGAAGCGATAGAGATTGATGTAACAGGATCATTATTATCTGGAAGTGGAACAACTGAAATTACTATTAATCCGTCATCTGACTTAGAAAATGACACATCCTATCATGTAAAAATAGATTCAACCGCATTTGATGATGCAGTTGGAAACTCTTATGCTGGTATTTCAAACACAACAACTATAAATTTTACTACTGCAAAAGGTCAAATTTTTGACGATACTGTAAAAACTTTAGTAAAAAATCAAACAACAGCCTCAATTCAATCAATGACTCAGTCATTAAATAGAGTAAATAGCCGCTTAAATTTTATAAGACCAATTCAAAATAGTAACACTTCAAGAAATAAAATAGCATTAAATTTTAATGACCCATACGCAAACAAAATAGTTGATGCTTTAACAACTAACTTAATAAAATATGAAAAAAAGGAGAGAAAATTTGCTTTTTGGAGTGAAGGCAACCTTTCTTTTGGTAGAATAAACAACAAAGATAAAGACTTAGGTCAGGATCTTAGCACCAAGGGTTTTACGGTAGGATTTGATAAAAAAATTACAGATCTAAAAACTATAGGTTTGGCATTAAATCAATCTGAGCAAGAAACTCAAATTGGAAGTAATGATGCACATATGGATGCAACAGCAAAATCTTTATTAATCTATGGAAGCAACCAATTTTTTGAAAATCGATATTTCGAGGCTGCCATTGGATTTGGAGTAACAGAAATCGATATCAATAGAAAAGTATCTGGAGGAAATAATAAAGGCTTAAGAGATGGAAAACAATTATTTGGAAGTTTCACTTACTTGTACGAACCATTAGAACAAAAAGAAAATAAAAACTTAAATTACTATTCTAGGATAGATTTAGGTTTTACTATATTAGACGATTATATTGAAAGTGGCGATGGTGATTCAATTAATTACAATGATCAAAATATAAAAAGTTCGTCATTATCTTTTGGATTTAATTTTTCAAATATATTAGAGACAGATCAAGGATTTATTACTCCTTTAATACAGTTTGAAATTGGTAAAAATAAAACAATAAATTCACTATCAGAAGCTTATTATGTGAATGATTCTTCAACTATTTATGCTAATGCAATATCTGATCAAAATACATCACATGCAAAACTAACCCTTGGATTAGGGGCTGCGTTGGAAGATGGTTTAAATATAAGTTTCATGGTCGATCATTATAGAAATGATAACGAAGCATTTAATACCAGTTTAACTGCAAATATTAGAAAAGAATTTTAATAAGCTTAATTAGCTGGTAACAAATTTTTTGATTTAGCAGAGTTCAGCATATGTTTTTGAAGTTTTTCAAATGCTTTATTTTCAATTTGCCTTATTCTCTCTCTACTTATTTTGAATTTTTTACTTAAATCTTCTAAAGTTATTGGATCATCTGTTAATCTTCTCGAGTAAAGTATTTCTTTTTCTCTTTCATTTAAAATTTTAATAGAATCTTGAAGAAGATCTTTTCGTTGTTCCATTTCTTCATTTTGTGCAAATTTAAGTTCTTGATCCATTTCATTGTCTACAACCCAATCTTGCCATTCATCACCATCTTCTCCAATAGGTGCATTTAATGACTGCTCTTTTCCTGAAAGCCTTCTATTCATAGATACAACTTCTTGTTCACTAACATCTAATCTGTTTGCTATATCTTTTACGTGTTCATCACGTAAGTCACCCTCAGTTCTAGGTGCAATTTGATTTTTTAACTTCTTCAAGTTGAAAAAAAGCTTTTTCTGAGCTGTTGTGGTTCCAATTTTTACTAAGCTCCATGATCTTAGAATATATTCTTGAATAGAAGCTTTAATCCACCACATTGCATAAGTTGCAAGTCTAAACCCTTTTTCAGGTTCAAATTTTTTAACAGCTTGCATTAAACCTACGTTACCTTCTGAAATCATTTCATTAAGAGGCAAACCATAGCCTTTGTAACCCATTGCTATTTTAGCAACTAGTCTTAAATGACTTGTAACAAGTTTTTCAGCTGATTTAACATTTCCTGTAGTTTGCCAGTTTTTAGCTAGCATGTATTCTTCTTCTGCATCTAGCATAGGAAATTTTTTTATTTGAGCTAGATATGCCGCTAAGCCACCTTCATTTGAAAGTGTAGGCAAGTTATATGTATTATTACTCATTGGAAGTATTTATGTAATAGAGAAATTTTTTTTTACAATCGTTTTATTTACTTAATTTTCTTAGTTTTTTTAGGATATCACCTAACTCCTTTGGGATATTTGATGAAAATTCTAATCTTTCCTCTGTCCTTGGATGGTCAAAACCTAGCTGTTTTGCATGCAAAAATTGTCTATCAAGATTTAAAATTTTATTATTAAGATCTTCATCAATGTTTTTAAATTTTTTAAATTTCTTTTTATATTTTTTATCTCCAAGAATATTATTACCTTTGTATGACATATGAACTCTTATTTGATGAGTTCTTCCAGTTTCTAATTTACATTGTATAAAACTAAATGTTGGAACTTTATCATTCTCAAAAAGCTCTAATGTTTCATAATGTGTAATTGCTTTTTTACCTTTGGTTGATGATACTTCCATGATCTGTCTATTTTTCGAACTTCTGGTTATGAATGTTTCAATTGTTCCTTTTTGAGGCCTTAATTTTCCCCAAATTAAAGTTTGATAAACTCTAGTTATAGAATGTTCAGAGAATTGAAGAGATAATTTTTCATGAGTTGAGTTATTTTTTGCTATTACAATTAATCCAGAAGTATCTTTATCAATTCTATGAACTATACCAGGTCTCAGTTCATCTCCAATATCAGATAAATTTTTGCTATCATAATTCATTAACGCATTAACTATCGTATTATCATAATTACCAGCACCAGGATGCATTGAAATTCCAGAAGGCTTGTCAATTACGATTAAGTCTTCATCTTCATAAATTATATTTAATTTAAAATCGTATGGTTTTAAGCTTTGTTTCTTAGGTTCAACAATTTCAAGTTCAATTTTGTCATTTAATTTAGTCTTAATTGAAGGGTCTAAGACTATTCTCTCATTAATTTTTAATTTACTGTCTAGTATTAAATTTTTTACTCTAGTTCTGCTTAAGCTTTTATCAAGATTTGCTAATATTGTGTCTACTCTCTTGTTACTATCATCCTCTTTAATAATAAAATTGATGATATTTTTCATAAATTATTATATTAAATTATTATGCGTTCGTAGCTCAACTGGATAGAGCGCCAGATTTCGGCTCTGGAGGTTCAGGGTTCGACTCCTTGCGGGCGCACCATTATTCGCCCATATTAATAAGCGTTCCTTTGTTTTTTGCGACATTGAAAGAATAATAGAATAATGCAATTGATAATACAAAGTAAACTCCATTCCACACGAAAGCATAATAGATATTTTGAATATCTACAGTTTGATTAATCAAAATATTTCTTGCTTCTTCAAATATATATACCAATGGTAGTAGATAAGCTATCTTCTGGAACACCTCTGGCAATATTTCAATTGGATAATAAATGCATCCAAATGGAGCTAATAAAAACATTGTAGACCATGCAATATTTTCAAAAGAGGGTCCATATCTTAATAGACCAGCAGATACCAGGATGCCAAGTGTTATTCCAAATAAATATAGGCTCAAAAATAAAAAGAATAAAAATATTCCTAAATCTAAAATTGAAATACCGAATAATGGAGAAGTTAAAAGCACTGCTGGTATTAAACCTATAAGAGCTCTAATCAAAGCTGTAGCAACAAGTGAGGTTAATATTTCACCAATTTTCATTGGCGCAATAAATAAATTTGTAAAGTTTCTACTCCAAATCTCTTCAAGAAATAGCATATTAAATCCAATGCTTGTTCTGAAAAGAAAATCATAAAGGATTGCGCACGTTAATATAACTCCTACCGCATTATTATAATATGTTGTATGTGTAGCAAAAAAATTTGAGATAAATCCCCATAAAGTAATTTGAATAGTTGGCCAATAAACAAGATCTAAAACTCTTGGGAAAGATCTGGTAATTAAATAAAAATGTCTTAAAAAAAGACCATACATTCTAGTTAAGCTCATTTTTGCTCCTTGATAATTTTAAAAAAACTTCCTCTAGGTTTTTTCTGCCATGTTTATTGATTAATTCTTTAGGATTTCCTTCATCGATAATAATCCCATCCTTCATCATTAGAATTGATTTACAAAGCCTAGTGACTTCATTCATATTATGAGAGGCAAGAAGTATAGATATTTTTTTTTCTTTTTTATAATCTTCCAAAAAAGATCTAACAAAATCACCTACTTCCGGATCTAATGATGCAGTTGGCTCATCTAATAGCAATACTTTTGGTTCGTTGATTAATGCTTTTGCCAAACTTACTCTATTTTTTTGTCCAGATGATAATTCACCGGTAATGCTATTAAGCAAATCTTCTAATCTTAATTTTTCTGATAAAAATTCGATCCTCTCATTAATATTATTTATTTTGTATAATTTTCCATAAACAGTTAGATTTTGTTTAACTGTAAGTTTTTTTGGTAATTCAATATATGGAGATATGAAGTTAATCTGTTCCAAGATTTCAATTCTATTCCCTTCCAATTTTTGACCGTTTATTAAAATTTCTCCACTAGTTGGTTTTAAAAGTCCCAATAACATGCCTATCGTTGTTGTTTTGCCCGAGCCATTTGGACCTAATAGACCTAAAATTTCGTCTTGTTTTATGTTAAAACTTATACCTTTGACAGCTTCATTCTTTCCATAATTTTTTTTTATATTTTTAACTTCCACTAAATTCTTCATTTTTTTGATGCTCTAAAAAGTCTATCGTTAATCACTAATCCAAAGTTTTGGTTTGGTATTCTTTGTACAGCTATTTTTTTGTAACCTAACTTCTTAATTTTTCTTAATGTTTTATATAAATTTTTAACACTCTCCATTAGGTTATTTGTCTTACTTAAGTAAAAATAATTCTTATTATTTTCTTCTCTCTTCTTAATTAGGATAAAAGCCTCATCTTTTTTTATTTTAACTGCGTTTAATCTAATAGGTATACCAGGTGAATAATGAATTCTTCTTCTCCCTGGAGAACTTATTTTACTTTTAGCATACAATTTAGTTTTTAAATTTGTTTTTAATTTTTTGTTTAATATAGAAATATTTAAACCACCCAATCTTAAAATTTGGGGTTTTTTTACTAAACTTATAATCGTAGATTCAACGCCAATTTTTGATCTTCCGCCTTCTAGAATAAATTTAATTTTTTCTCCAAATTCATCATATACATCATCTTTTGTTACTGGACTTATCCCTTCAGAGATATTTGCGCTTGGCGCTGCTAAAGGATATTTTAATGATTTTAATAATTTTCTAGCGGTTCGGTGACTTGGAAATCTTACACCTAAGGTTCTTTTGTTATTAGTAACGTTTTTTGAAATTTTGCTTTCATTTTTTAGTTTTAATATAAATGTAATTGGACCAGGGCATAATGAATTATAAAGTTTATAAAACAAAGTATTAGTCTTACAATCTTTCTCCAAATCTTTAATATTATAGTAATGAACAATTAAGGGGTTATCGGCAGGTCTTCCTTTTAATTTAAATATTCTTTTGGTAGCTTTATCAGAATAGGCATTAGCAGCTAATCCATAGACAGTTTCCGTAGGTATTCCAATACATTCGCGATTATTTAAATATTTTACTGCTTTTTTAATATTTGAATCATTAATTTTCATATAATATTACAAATTATTATATGAATGAAAAAATTTTGCCAGATGATATTGAATCAAAATCTTTGAGTGAACTCACAGATATAGCGGATCGTTTAATACAAGAATTAGAAAGTAAAAAAAATTTGGAAGAATCTATTGATGATTATCAATATTTGATAAAGTTAAATAATTTAATAGAGAAAAAATTTCAAAAGGATTCAAAAAATATATCTGAAACTACCAAGCTAAAAATTGAAGAATTAACCTCAAAAAAAAATGAAAAAAAAATTAGTTAAAACTGTTAATGAAGTAAATAAATTTTTAAAAGATTACTTAGCAAAACAAAAAAAAACAGATCTAATTATACCTATTAAGTATGGTTTATTTCCTGGAGGAAAAAAAATAAGATCTAAGCTTATTTTTGATGTTGGAAAAATTTTTAATGTCGAAAAAAAATATCTTTTATATTTAAGTTCAGCTGTTGAATGTATACACGCTTATTCACTAATACATGACGATTTACCGTGTATGGATGATGATGATATTAGAAGAGGTAAACTAACTACACATAAAAAATTTGGAG
Organism: Pelagibacteraceae bacterium GOM-A1; assembly: GCA_001704065.1. Taxonomy (GTDB): domain Bacteria; phylum Pseudomonadota; class Alphaproteobacteria; order Pelagibacterales; family Pelagibacteraceae; genus Pelagibacter. The sequence goes on from LHBX01000057.1 coordinate 11,089, forward strand.
AATCAACAGCTGTTTTAGCTGGAAACTCCCTTTTGACATTAGCTTTTGAAATTTTATCTGATCCAAAGTTCAATATAAATAACAATAAAAAAATATCCCTAATAAATCTAATATCTCAATCGTCAGGTCACCAAGGAATAGCTGGAGGTCAATTTTTAGATTTAAATTATGAAAGAAAAAAAGTTTCTAAACAAAAAGTTATAGATATGGAGATTAAAAAGACTGGAAAATTATTTTCATTCAGCTGTTTGTCTCCAGTTTTTTTGACAAATAAAAAAGATCAAATAAAAAAATTCTCAATTATTGGTGAAAAAATTGGTTTACTTTTTCAAATTGCAGATGATTTAATTGATTATAGCAGTACATCAAAAACTGCAGGAAAAAAAACAAATAAAGATTCAAAAAGGGGAAAAGCAACATTAATAAGTTTACTAGGATATAAAAATGCTATTAAATATGCGTCAAAACTAAAAAAAGAAATATTTAATAGTTTAGTTAGCTATGGAAATAATGCTGGTGATTTAAAAGAAACAATTGAATTTATATTAAGTAGAAATAAATAAATGCAAAATTATAAATATTTAAATAATATTAATTTTCCTTCAGATATAAAAAAGCTGAATAATGAAGAATTAAAAATTCTATCAGATGAAGTAAGAAGCGAAATGATTGATGCTGTTTCAAAAACAGGTGGTCATCTTGGCGCTGGTTTAGGTGTTGTAGAATTAACAGTAGCACTTCATCATGTTTTTGACACCCCAAAGGACAAATTGATATGGGATGTTGGCCATCAATCATACCCTCATAAAATTTTAACAGGAAGAAAAGATAAAATACGAACTTTAAGACAAGGAAATGGATTATCTGGTTTTACAAAGCGAACAGAAAGTGAATTTGACCCTTTTGGTGCAGCTCATAGTTCTACTTCTATTTCTGCTGGACTTGGTATTGCAACGGCAAATAAATTATCAAATAAATCAGATCAGGTTATAGCAGTTATTGGAGACGGTGCCATGAGTGCAGGAATGGCATATGAAGCTATGAATAATGCTGGAGACTCAAAAACAAAAATGATCGTAATTTTGAATGACAATGATATGTCAATTGCAAAACCAGTTGGTGCAATGAAATCTTATCTTGCTAAAATTTTTTCAGGTAAAATTTATTTTAGTTTCAGAGAAACAGTTAAAATGATTATTTCGTCCTTTTCAAAAAGATTTAGCAAAAAGGCTGGAAAGGCTGAAGATTTTTTGAGATCGGCTGTCACGGGTGGTACATTATTTAATTCATTAGGTTTTTATTATGTTGGTCCAATTGATGGTCATGATTTAGATGTTCTGTTGCCAATTTTAAAAAACGCAAAAGAAAGTGATTATAATGGTCCAATACTGATTCACATAAAAACTCAAAAAGGCAAAGGATATAGTTTTGCTGAAAAATCAGATGATAAGTATCACGGAGTTACAAAATTTGATGTTCAAACTGGAGTACAACAAAAATCAAAAACCAAAGCCCCTGCTTTTACAAAGGTATTTGCAAATACATTAATAGAGCATGCAAAGAAAGATAGTAAAATTGTAGGTATAACTGCTGCTATGCCATCTGGGACAGGAATGGACGCATTTAGTAAAGTTTTCCCAGACAGAACTTTTGATGTTGGAATTGCTGAACAACATGCTGTTACTTTTGCTGCAGGTTTAGCAACAGAGGGTTATAAGCCTTATGCAGCAATTTATTCAACATTTTTACAAAGAGCTTATGATCAGGTAGTTCATGATGTTGCAATTCAAAGTTTACCAGTAAGATTTGCAATTGATAGAGCTGGTTTAGTTGGCGCCGATGGAGCCACGCATGCAGGTGCTTTTGATATTACATATTTATCAACTTTACCTAATTTTATTGTTATGGCAGCAAGTGATGAAGCAGAATTGGTAAGAATGGTCAATACGTCAGTAGATATTAATAATCAACCATGTGCATTTAGATATCCAAGAGGAAATGGAGCAGGTTTAGAATTACCTGATATCAATGAAAAAATAGATATTGGAAAAGGTAGAGTTATAAGAGAAGGTAAGAAAGTTGCCTTAGTAAGTTTTGGTAACAGATTAAAAGAATGTTTATTGGCTGAAGAAGGTTTAAAAAAAATGGGAATTAATCCAACAATTATAGATGCTAGATTTGCAAAACCTCTGGATGAAAATCTTATGTGGCAAGTTGCAACAAATCATGAAGTGCTAATTACGTTGGAGGAGGGCTCTATAGGAGGTTTTGGAGCCCATGTAAATCATTTCTTAAATGAAAAAAATTTATTAGATAATAATATAAAATTTAGATCAATGATTTTACCTGATAAATTTTTAGACCAAGATAAACCAGAAGAAATGTATAAAGAAGCTGGTCTAGATGCTAAATCTATTGAAGCGAAGGTTTTGGAAACTTTAAATTCCAAAGTTGTAATTAAAAAAACAAATTAATTTCCACATTGAGCTTTATTCATTAAGTAGTGATCAAGTATTACGCAATGCATCATTGCTTCACCTATAGGCACTGCTCTAATACCTACGCATGGATCGTGTCTGCCTGTGACTGAAATTGAAGTATTTTTTCCAAATTTATTAATTGTTTTTCTTTGAGATAGAATTGATGAAGTTGGTTTTACTGCAAAAGAAACTATTATTTCTTGACCACTAGAAATACCTCCAAGAATTCCTCCAGCATTATTCGATTTAAATTTTGTTTTCTTTCCTATTTGAGACATTTCATCAGAATTTTGTTCACCAGAAAGTTGAGCAGAATTCATTCCTGATCCTATATTTACCCCTTTTACTGCGTTAATACTCATCATTGCTGATGCTAAATCCATATCTAATTTTGAATAAATTGGAGCTCCTAATCCGACAGGCACACCTCTTGCTCTTACTTCAATAATAGCTCCACATGATGAGCCATCTTTTCTTATTCCAAGTAAATATTTTTCCCATAATTTTAAAACTGTTTTATCAGGACAAAATAAAGGGTTTTTTGCAATGAATTTGTCATTCCATTTTTCTATATCACATCCTAGTATTCCTAATTGTGTTACTGCTCCAATTACACTGTACTTTTTCCCAATAATATTTTGCAAAACTTGTTTTGCTATTGCTCCTGCTGCCACTCTTGAAGCAGTCTCTCTCGCTGATTGTCTGCCTCCACCTCTATAATCTCTAATTCCATACTTTTTAAAATATGTATAATCAGCATGACCAGGTCTAAATTTATCCTTAATATTTTTATAATCCCTAGAACGCATATCTTTATTGAAGATAATCATTGAGATAGGTGTACCAGTTGTTTTGCCCTCAAATGTTCCTGATAAAATTTCTATTTTATCATCCTCTTTTCTTTGGGTTGTGAATTTTGACTGACCAGGCTTTCTTTTATTTAATTCTAACTGAATGTCTCTGATATTAAGCTTAATATTCGGTGGACAACCATCAACAACACATCCTATTGCTGGACCGTGAGACTCACCCCATGTTGTAAATCGAAAAAATTTTCCAAATGTATTAAAAGACATTATATTATTATATAAATTATTTTGGTTAAATTATGAACGAAAAAAATTCATTAGGGTTAGATAAATGCTTTCTAGATCTAGATAATCCAATACTATTATTCACTGAATGGTACAACGAGGCAAAGAAAACAGAAATAAATGATCCAAATGCATTAGCTCTAGGCACTATTAACGAAAAAGGCTATCCGAATGTAAGAATGGTATTGCTCAAAGATTACGGAGAGGATGGATTTGTTTTTTACACTAACTTTAATAGTAATAAGGGAAACTCTATAAAGCAGAATCCAAACATTTCGATGTGCTTTCATTGGAAAAGTTTACTCAGACAAATTCGAATAGTTGGTACTGCTGAAAAAGTTTCTGATGAAGAAGCTGATAATTATTATAAATCCAGAAGTTACGGAAGTAGAATTGGTGCATGGGCATCAAATCAGAGTTCAATTTTAAAAGATAGAGAAGAGCTAAACCAATCTATAAAAAAATTTAAAGATCTCTATAAAGATGAAAATAATGTTCCAAGACCTGATCATTGGTCAGGATGGAGGTTAAAACACCACGAAATTGAATTTTGGTTAGATGGTGAAAATAGAATTCACGAAAGATTAAAATATATTAAAGAAAATAATGATTGGAAAAAAATTCTCTTATCACCTTAAAATTTTCTATTAATACTAAATGAAGTTAAATTTTTGAGTATAGTTTTTTCTTCACAATCTTGAAATATACCTAATGAATTTGATGCTAAACTTATATAGTGCTCCGCTTTTTTGTAACACTCATTAATTATATTATATTTTTTTACCAATGTAAGCACATAGTCAAATTGTTCTTTAGATCTGATATTTTGTTCAAATATTTTTTTTAAAAATAATTTTTCCTCTGAAGATAATTTTTGATTTAACAGAATAATCGGAAGAGTTACCTTACCCTCAAAGAAATCTTTCCCTATCTCTTTACCAAACATTTTTAATTCTGAGTTATAATCAAGTGTGTCATCTGCAATCTGAAATGTTAATCCAAGGTTCTTTCCATAGAATTCCAGTGCATCTTTAAATTTATTGCTTTTATCAGTAATTATCGACCCAACTTTTGAAGATGCTGAAAATAAAGCTGCAGTTTTAGAAGAAATTATATTCAAATATGTTTCTTCTAACATATCAGAGTCACCTTTATGTTGTAACTGCAAAACTTCTCCTTGAGCAATAGTTGATGATGTAGAAGATAAAAGTTTTAATACTTCAATGCTTCCATCCTCAACCATCATTTCAAAACATCTACTTAATAAATAGTCTCCAACAAGAATTGATGATTGATTCCCCCAAATTTTGTTTGTTGTTTTTTTGCCTCTTCTTAAATCTGCGCTGTCGATTACATCATCATGCATAAGAGTTGCTGCGTGTATAAGTTCAACACATGCAGCTAGGTTCACATCTCTACTACCTTTTGTATATCCACACAATTTAGCACACTCCAAAGTGAGCAATGCTCTTAATCTTTTACCTCCACTAGTCATGTGGTAAGCTGTCATTTCTTTAACAAGCTCAACTTTACTATCTAATTTATAAGAAATTTTGTCTTCAACTAAACTAAGTTTTTGATCAACAGAATTTACTAAATCTGTATATGCATTAGTTATTTGCTTTTTTAATTGAACCACTGAACCCATAAATTCAAAATATTACATTAAGTTTATTAATATACTTATCAATTGACGCACCTATTTCTTCAACTATAAGTAGCTTTATAATTAAATAAAATTTTTATAATCATTTGTATGTTTTCATTTTTTAAAAAAAAAAAAATTGTTAGCCATTTAAGACTTACCGGTGTTATTGGAAATGTTGGAAAGTTTAAACAGGGAATAGAATATTCCTCTCAAGAAGAAATGATAAAAAAAGCTTTTTCAGTAAAAAAAGCAGAGGCTGTTGCAATTTCAATTAATTCACCAGGTGGTTCACCCGTTCAATCACATCTAATATATAAATTTATTAGAGAACAGTCTAAGAAAAACAAAAAAAAAGTAATAGTTTTTGCGGAAGATGTTGCTGCATCTGGAGGCTATCTAATTGCATGTGCAGGTGATGAGATTTATGCTAATGCAAGTTCTATAATCGGATCAATAGGAGTAATTTATTCTTCTTTTGGTTTTAAAGATCTAATTCAAAAAATTGGGGTTCAAAGAAGGGTTTATACAGCAGGAAAAAATAAAAGTACTCTAGATCCTTTTTTAGACGAGAAAGAGGAGGACATTCAAAGATTAAAAAATATTCAACTGGAACTTCACCAAGAATTTATTAATGTTGTAGAAGAAAGTAGATCAACAAAATTAAACAAAACAGACGTTGAACTTTTTTCTGGAGAATTTTGGTCTGGCAAAACCTCCTTTAAACTTGGTTTGATAGATGGAATAGGTAATGCTGAACAAATACTAAGAGAAAAATTTGGTGAAGATGTTGAAATTAAAAAATTTGAAAAGTCTAAAGGATGGCTTGCCAAAAAACTTTCATCTTCAGAAGACCATACAGATAAATTGATTAGTGTTCTAGAAGAAAGATCTATTTGGCAAAAATATGGTTTCTAAAAAAAAAACAAAAAATTTAAAATCATTTATTTCTTTTCAGAATACAATTTTAAATCTTCAAAAGTACTGGTCAAAAAAAGGTTGTGTTATTTTACAACCATATGATTTAGAAGTTGGAGCTGGAACATTTCACCCCGCAACAACTTTAAGATCTTTAGGCCCCAAACCTTGGAAAACAGCTTATGTTCAACCATCAAGAAGACCAACAGATGGAAGATACGGAGAAAATCCTAATCGTTTGCAACACTACTATCAATTTCAAGTATTAATAAAACCTTCACCAAAAGATATTAAAAAAATGTATCTTAATAGTCTTTCATCAATTGGTATTAAACATGAAGAGCACGATATAAGATTTGTAGAAGATGATTGGGAAAGTCCTACTTTAGGTGCCGCCGGTCTTGGATGGGAAGTATGGTGTGATGGTATGGAAGTTACTCAATTTACTTATTTTCAACAAATGGCAGGGATGGAATGCAATCCAATATCTGTTGAAATTACTTATGGTTTAGAGAGATTATGCATGTTTATTCAGGATAAAAAAAATGTTTTTGATTTAATTTGGAATGATGAAGGAATTTTATACAAAGATGTTTTTTATCAAGCTGAAAAAGAATTTTCATCTTATAATTTCCAGTATGCAAATACTGATAATTTATTTAAAATTTTTGATATGTTCGAAGAAGAAGCAAAATCACTAATTAAAAAGAAAATTTCTCTTCCAGCATATGATCAATGTTTAAAATCAAGTCATGTATTCAATATTTTAGATGCTAGAGGAGTTATAAGTGTTGCCCAAAGAGCAGAATATATTGCAAGGATAAGAGATCTAACAAGAGAAATTGGAAAAATTTGGTTAGAAACACAAAATTAAAATGTCTGAATTTTTCCTTGAATTATTTAGTGAAGAAATACCTTCCAGATTACAAATCAATGCTAGAAATGATTTAATACAAATTTTTAAAAAATTTTTTGATGATAATGAAATTACAGTTAAAGGTAAAATTAATACTTACTCAACTCCAAATAGGCTCATTGTTCATATAAATAAGATATCTAAAGATGTAATAAAAAAAGCAGAAGAAATTAGAGGCCCAAATATAAATGCTCCAGAAAAGGCTTTAGAAGGATTTTTAAAATCCAATAAAATAAATAAAGAAAAAGTTTTCAAAAAAAGCACTGAAAAAGGCATATTCTACTTCTACAACAAACCGTCACAAAAAATAAAAACATACGATTTATTAAAAGAAAATATTGCAAGTTTGCTTTTAAAAATTTCATGGAAAAAAAAAATGAAATGGGGCAATCATAATTTATACTGGGGAAGACCGTTAAAATCAATATTAGCTTTATTTGATAAAAAAATAATTGAATTTAAATTAAACCATTTACAGAGTTCAAATAAAACTTTTACAGATAAAGATCTAGAAGATGAAGTAAAAAGTTTTTATGATTTTAAATCTTATATAAAATTTTTTAAACAAAAAGGAGTAACAATTGACCAAAATAAAAGGAAAAAATTTATAATTAAAGAAATAAATAAGGCAACTACTCAAAAAAAAATTCATATAGACCTGAATGAAAAACTTATAGACGAAATAATAAATATTGTTGAAAAACCGAAAGTTTTAGTGTGTGAGTTTAATAAGAAATTTTTAGAAATTCCACAAGAAATACTTATTATAACAATGCAACATCACCAAAAATATTTTCCTACATTTGATAGTAAAAACAAAATAACAAGTAATTTTATAGTTGTCGCGGATTGTAAGGATAAAAAAGGATTAGTTAAATTAGGAAATCAAAATGTTGTAGATGCAAGGTTGGCAGACGCAGAATTTTTTTGGAATAGAAATAAGTCTCAAAATTTAGTTAAACAGGTATCTAGATTGAAGCAGATTAATTATTTTAAAGGATTGGGAAGTTATTTTGATAAAATACAAAGAGTAAGAAAACTTAGCGGAATAATATCAGATGAACTTTTAATAAGTAAAGAAAAGATAGAAATTGCCTCCTCAATTTGCAAAGTAGATTTGATGTCGGATTTAGTTGGAGAGTTTCCCGAATTACAAGGCGTGATGGGTGGATACTTTGCAAGAGAGCAAGGTTTTGACGAAGAAATAAGTTTAGCTGTTTCAGAGCATTACTTGCCGAGTGGTATTGATAGCAAAGTTCCAAAAAAACCATACAGCATAGCATTATCGTTAAGTGACAAAATAGACTCGTTAGTTGGATTTTTTGGAATTAATCTAAAGCCAACCAGCTCAAAAGATCCTTATGCTTTAAGAAGAATGGCTATTAGTTTATTGAGGTTGATAATTGAAAATCAAAAAAAAATAAAATTAAGAGATCTAATAAATTATTCAATAAATTTATACAAAGATCAAAATTACTCTTTTGACTCAAAATTGATAAATGATGAATTGGGAGATTTTATTTTAGATAGATTAAAAAATTATTTGAAAGAAAAAAATATTAGGTCGGATATTATTGAGTGCTCAACTAATTCATATGGAATAGATGATTTACTAAAAATTTTTAATAAATCATTAAATTTGAATAAAAATATTAAAAAAGATTTTGGCCTTGATGTTATTGCAATTTATAAAAGATCTGCAAACATTTTAAATAGTGAAAGTAAGTCAAAACTAGAAATTGTGGGTTCTGCCGATCCTGGTCTATTTAAAAATGATTATGAAAAAAATCTTTATAAAAAAATACATAATATAAGAAAGTATTTTTCAAGTATAGGTATAGATGAAGACTATGATGAAAGTCTTAAAACACTCTCAAGTGCAAAAATAGAGGTTAATGAGTTTTTTGATAATGTAATAGTTAATGATCAAGAAGAAATAATAAAAAAAAACAGACTAGAACTTTTAAAAATGTTGTGTAAAAGCTTCGATAATTATTTTAACTTTTCTAAAATAGAAGCATAAATGTCAAAATTAATATTTAATTTTAAATCTAAAGACACAAAAAAAATAAAAAACCCAAAAAATATTTTAGGAGGCAAAGGTGCAAATTTATCAGAAATGGGAAGGATGGGTTTGCCTGTCCCACCTGGATTTACGATTTCTACTGAAGTTTGTGATTTATTTTATAAAAATAAAAAGAAATTAAAACCTAAAATCATAAATGAAATAAATAAAGAATTAAAAAATATTGAAAAAGATTCTGGTAAAAAATTTGGAGATTTGAAAAATCCTTTGTTGTTATCTGTAAGATCTGGCGCGAGAGTATCTATGCCAGGAATGATGGATACTATTTTAAATCTTGGTCTAAATGACAAAACTGTGATTGCATTAGCAAATAAAACATCAAATATGAGATTTGCAAAAGACAGTTATAGAAGATTTATACAAATGTATGCAAATGTTGTTATGGGTGTTGAAAGTTATAATTTTGAAGAATTAATTGAAAATTACAAACTTACAAAAGGTGTTTTGCTAGACACTGATTTGGACGAAGATGATTGGGATGGATTGATTAAAGACTTTAAAAATATTGTAAAAGAAAAAACCAAAAAAGATTTTCCTCAAAATATTAATGAACAATTATTAGGTGCTATTAGTGCAGTCTTTTTGTCATGGGAGAGTAACAGAGCAAAAGTTTATAGAAAATTAAATCATATCCCATCAGATTGGGGAACTGCAGTAAATGTTCAGTCCATGGTTTTTGGTAATATGGGTGATGATTGTGCGACGGGTGTTGTATTTACACGTAATCCATCCAATGGGTTAAATGAAATCTATGGCGAATATTTAATAAATGCTCAAGGAGAAGATGTAGTTGCAGGAACAAGGACACCTCAACATATAACTAAGAAAGCTAGAAAAGATGCAAAAGAAAAACTCCTTTCAATGGAAGAGTTTATGCCCAAAGTTTACAAAAATCTAAAAAATATTCTTATTAAACTGGAGAATCACTATAAAGATATGCAGGATGTAGAGTTCACAGTCGAAAATAATAAGTTGTGGATGTTGCAAACTAGATCAGGAAAAAGAACTGCAAAATCATCAGTCAAAATTGCTGTAGATATGGAAAGAGAAAAACTCATCACAAAAAAAGAGGCTGTGCTTAGAGTACAACCAAATTCATTAGATACTTTGCTTCATCCAACTTTAGATGAAACAGCGAATTTAGAAGTAATAGCCAAAGGCCTTCCAGCTTCGCCGGGAGCTGCTAGTGGAAAAGTGGTATTTACATCTGATGAGGCTGAAAGATTAAATGGAATGATGCAAAATACAATCCTAGTAAGAGTAGAAACATCACCTGAAGATATCAATGGAATGCATGCAGCCAAAGGAATTCTTACCGCAAGAGGAGGGATGACCAGCCATGCTGCAGTAGTTGCAAGAGGAATGGGTAGACCTTGTGTATCTGGCTCAAGCGAAATAGAAATAGATTACCAAAATAAAATTTTTAAAACAAAAAATAATGAAATTAAAGAAGGTGATTTAATTACAATTGATGGATCAACTGGTAAAATTATAAAAGGAGAAGTTAAAACTGTTAAACCCGAAATTTCGGGAGATTTTTCCAAACTTATGAGTTGGGCCGACAAATTTAGAAAACTAAAAATTAGAACTAATTCGGAAACACCTCTTGATAGTAAAACTGCTAGAGAATTCGGAGCTGAAGGAATAGGTCTTTGTAGAACAGAACATATGTTTTTTGATGAAGAGAGAATTTTATCTGTAAGAGAAATGATATTATCAAAATCAAAAGAAGATAGAGCTAGTGCTTTAAAGAAACTACTTCCTTTTCAAAAAAAGGATTTTATTGATATCTTTAAAATCATGAATGGTCTTCCTGTTACAGTTAGATTATTAGATCCACCACTTCATGAATTTTTACCAAAAAATCAAAAAGAAATTAGCGATGTAGCAAATGCTTTAAACATCAAAAGTTCTGAATTAGAGGGTAGAATAACAGAACTTCATGAACAAAATCCAATGCTTGGTCATAGAGGTTGTAGATTAGGTATATCATTCCCAGAAATATATGAGATGCAGTGCACAGCGATTTTTCATGCTTTAGTTGAATGTAAAAAACTCAAGATAAAATCTATTATTCCGGAGATCATGATACCTTTGGTATCAACTGAAGCAGAAATTAAAATAATGAAAGATTTAGTAATTAGAGTTGCAAAAGAAGTTGAAAACAGAACTAAAACAAAACTAAATTTTTTAGTGGGTACAATGATTGAGCTCCCAAGAGCAGCAATCAAAGCGGATGATATATCTAGACATGCAGAATTCTTTAGTTTTGGAACAAATGACTTAACACAAACAACTTTTGGCATTAGCAGAGATGATAGTGGTAAGTTTTTAAATGATTATATTGATAATAAAATTTTTGATATTGATCCATTTGTTTCTATAGACGACGGAGTTGGAGATTTGATAAAAATAGCAACAAAAAAAGGTAGAAAAACTAACAAAAAAATCAAACTCGGTATATGTGGCGAACATGGAGGTGATCCGAAAAGTATCGACTTTTGTGCACGTGCTGGTTTAGATTATGTATCCTGTTCACCTTTTAGAGTGCCTATTGCAAGACTGGCTGCTGCTCAAGCTCAATTAAAAAAATAAAATTAAATCTTAGATTTCTAGTTTTAAGTCTAATGCATTAATTGAGTGAGTTAAAGATCCTATGGAAATCCTATCTACACCAGTAGAGGAAACATTTTTTACATTCTTTAAGTTAATTCCTCCTGATGCTTCAGTTTCATAAAATTTCCTAGACATTTTGACTGCTTTTTCTAAATTTTTTGAACTCATATTATCTAATAAAATCCTATCAAATTTCAGACCCAATATTCTCTTTAACTGAGATAAATTATCAACCTCAACTGTAATTTTTTTTTCTCCCTTTTTTTTGATGGCTCTTTTAATTAAATTTTCAAAATTTTTTTCAGAGCTTATATGGTTATCTTTTATTAAGTATTCATCACTTAGATTAAATCTGTGATTTGTTCCACCACCTAATTTTACAGCATATTTTTGAATCACTCTAAGATTTGGGATCGTTTTTCTTGTGCAGCATATTTTAGTTTTTTTTCTAACTTTTTTTACAAACATATTTGTTTTCGTTGCTATTCCAGAAATATGGGAAACAAAGTTTAATGCTACTCTCTCGCCGGTTAGAATATTTTTTAGGTTACCATCAATAGTCGCAATTACTTCGCCTTTTCTTATTCGAGATCCATCTTTTTTTTTATTTTTAAAATTTATTTTTTTATCTACTAATTTAAAAGTCTCTTTAGCAAAATCTATCCCACCTAAAATTCCATTTTGGTTACATATCATTTTAACTTTTTTTTTAATGTTTTTGTCAATTAATTCTGAAGTAATATCGCCTGATGGATATAAGTCTTCATTCAAAGCTAATTTACATGATGATTTTATAAAATTTTTACTTAATTGAATTTTAGACACAGATTTTATCTGCCTATTTCTGCCATTCTCTCTACAGATTTTCTTGCTTTTTTGATTGTTTCATTGTCCATTATTAATTCATTAGTTTCATTTTCTAAACAATCTAATATTTTAGGCAAAGTTATTCTTTTCATATGAGGACAAAGATTACATGGTCTAATAAACTCAACATTTGGATTATCAATTTGTACATTATCGCTCATTGAGCATTCCGTAACCATCATGACTTTTTCTGGTTGATTATCTCTTACATATTTAATCATTCCACTTGTAGAACCTGCAAAATCAGATGCTTGTATCACATCAGGTGGACATTCTGGATGGGCTATTATTTTTATACCTGGATTAGCTTTTCTAATATCATTAATTTCTTGATCATTGAATTGTTCATGCACTTCACAAGTTCCCTTCCAAGAAATAATTTCTATATCAGTTTGTGATGCCACATATTTAGCTAAAAAATCATCGGGTAAAAATATTACTTTTTTTACTCCTAATGATTCAACAATTTTTACTGCATTTGCAGATGTACAGCAAACGTCAGTTTCAGCTTTAACATCAGCAGATGTATTTACATACGAGACAACTGGAACTCCAGGGTATTTTTTTTTGAGATTTCTTACATCATCACCTGTTATAGACGATGAGAGTGAACAACCTGCTTTCATATCTGGTAATAAAACTTTTTTTTCTGGACTCATTAATTTTGCAGTTTCAGCCATAAAATGAACTCCACACATGACAATTATGTCTGCTTTTGTTTTTGCAGCCTCTACTGCTAAAGCTAAAGAATCTGCAGAAAAGTCTGAAATGCCGTGATAAATTTCTGGTGTTTGATAATTGTGTGCAAGAATTACCGCATTCTTCTCTTTCTTTAATTTATTAATTTTATAAATATAAGGTGCATGTGTAGCCCATTCTATCTCAGGAATTTTTTTTGATACTTTGTTATAAATTGAGCTTGTTGCTTTTTTTATTTCACTAGTAAATTCCATAAAAAAAACTTATCAACTTGAAATAGAATTGTCATTCATTTAATCTGCCGCATAACATGCGGTCATGCTGAAACTGGTAGACAGGCACGGTTGAGGGCCGTGTGGGCCTAGCCCATGAGAGTTCAAGTCTCTCTGACCGCACCAAAAACAAATATTTATTAAGGGGCGTTCTGTTGCCAGGTGCCCCGGACCCCGTAACTTAATTAATAAATTAATTAAGCTGCAAGTGCGTAACTTTCGTTAGCATTTATAAATTAGCCCTTCACGGCGGAACAATACCGAACGAAAGAATAACTTTTAGTCATCCGTCGATCCTAATTCACCCCCATAAGTTGAAAATGGTGGAGGTGGTGGGTACTGCCCCCACGTCCGTAATGGTTATTACGAAATTCGTTTATCGTCATAGTTGGAAAACCAACATTAATAATATAAAACCAAATTCAACAGATTCAATAAATTATTCATGAAGTTAACAGACGAACAAATAAAAGAAATAAAAGACCAGCAATCTCAGCAAAATTCAACAAAAAGAGTAACAGCTCCAGAACTTGAAAAAATTCTATACGATGCAATTCCAATATTAGACCACGGTTTTATAAGAGTGGTCGATTATATGGGTGATGATACCTCCGTAGTTCAATCAGCTAGAGTTTCTTATGGAAAAGGCACGAAAAAAGTTTCAACAGATTCTGGTTTAATAAAATATTTAATGAGGCACTGGCATAGTACTCCTTTTGAGATGTGTGAAATAAAATATCATGTAAAGCTACCCATATTTATTGCAAGACAATGGATTAGACATAGAACAGCAAATGTAAATGAATATTCTGCAAGATACTCGATTTTAGATAAAGAATTTTATCTACCAGAGCCACAACATCTAGCTGCACAATCACGAAGCAATAGACAGGGTAGAGGAGATATTTTAGATGGAGAAAAAGCAAAAAAAGTTTTGAATTTATTAAAAGGAGATGCTGAACAAACTTATAATAATTATGAAACTATGCTTAATGAAAGATATGACGGCTCAACTATAGATGAAAATGCTGTAGGTTTAGCAAGAGAGCTTGCTAGAATGAACTTAACATTAAATACTTATACGCAATGGTATTGGAAAACAGATTTATTAAATCTGATGAATTTTTTGAGGCTTAGAGCAGATCATCATGCACAATATGAAATAAGAGCTTACGCTGATGCTATGCTCGATACTGTAAAAAAATGGGTGCCAATAACTTATGAAGCTTTCATGGATTATAGAATTGGAGGAACAGAAGTCTCAGCAAAAGGAAAAAATATAATTAAAAAATTAATAAAGGGAGAAAACATTTCTATTGAAGATTCTGGTTTATCAAAAAGAGAGTGGAATGAATTAATGGAAAGTTTCGATTTGAAAAATAAAATTATTTAATTTATTAATTTTTTAAGTAATTTTTATTTTTATATATTTGGTCCTCATAATTCCATAATGGATCTTTAAATTTCTTTATTAATTTAAAATCATTTTTTATTAGAACTTTTTGGATAGCAGGAAATGAATATCCTTTATATAAATATTTATCTAGTTGTTTTTCAATTATAATAAATCCAATTTTTTTAAAATTTTTTTTCGAAATACCTTTTAAAACATCTATCTCAAAACCTTCCGTATCAATCTTAAGTATATCAATTTTCTTTATTCGATATTTATTAAAAAAAAAATTTATTGGATAGATATTTACTTTTACTTTTTTTATTTTTTCTTTAAGAAAATGAAAGAAGAAAATATTTCTCAAATTTTTTTTTAAGGTAGGTTTTTGAAAACTCGAACTGCTTGCATTTGGCATAATAAAAAAAGTCTTTTTTTCAATTTTTTTACCAATACCAACACGGAAATACTTATTTTTACTTTTTTTTTCAAGTCTTTTGAAATAATTTATGTTTGGTTCAAAAAAAAAAACTTTACTTTGTTTAAAGCTATTACCAAATTGTCCTTTGAATGCCCCAATATCAAAAACTATATCTGCCTTACACTTATCTTTAATAAATTTTGTTACTTGACTCATATGAAATAAAAATGTGTAGCTAAAAATAAAGGTAAGAAAACGGGCTATCATAAATATTAATACATATAAATAATTAAGTTATTTATGGGTTAACGAATATCACCCTTATTTAAAAAAAAAAGTTATAAATATTTGTAAATTATCTTTTGTTTAATATGATAATAATTGTAATTTGTTTAGATTATTTTATTTAGTATAAATTGAAGAATGTAATTATAACTGATGGTTTTTGGAGGAAATCTCTAAGTTGCGTTAGATCTCTTGGAAAAGCAGGATATAACGTTACAGTTTTGGGTGACTCTGTTTTTACAACCGCTTTTTGGAGTGGATTTACAAACAATAGAGTTTTAAGTCCATCGTCACAGGAAAGTCTATCTGATTTTAACAGCTTTGTAACAAAATATATTGAAAAAAAAAATTTTGAGTTAGGAGAAAAAATAATATTGATACCAAGTGAAGACAGTACCATTAATTGGTTATCAGCACGCAGAAGAAAAATTTCTAAACACGCAAAATTTCTAATTCCAGACCAAAATTCTCTTAAACTTGCTCAGTCTAAAGAGTCCACTTTGAGAGCGGCTAACAAGATTGGAATTGATATTCCAGAGACATACTTTTTTAAAAATTACAATCAATTCAAAAAAAAAATCCATTTTTTATCGAGAAAAAATTTATTAAAAAAATATATAATCAAACCAGATGTGGGTTCAGGTTCTATTGGAATTATTTACCCAAAAGAAAATAATATTAAAAATTTAAGCTTTCACTGGAAAAAATTTGGTAAATTATTAATTCAAAAAAAAATTAATTCAAAAGGAAATGGCATTGGTGTTTCAATGATATTTGATAAAAATTCAAGGTGTATTGCCAACTTTTCTCATAAACGAATTAAAGAATATCCATTGAAAGGTGGACCAAGCACAATTCGTAAAAGCATAAAAAACAAAAATTTACAAAATTTATCAAAAAAACTTTTACAAAAACTTAATTGGAAAGGAGTTGCTATGGTTGAGTGGAAAATAGATATAGATGAAAAAAAAATAAAATTATTAGAGATTAACCCAAGGTTTTGGGGAAGTCTTGAATTAGCTGTTAGATCAGGTGTAAATTTTCCACTATTATATGCACATCTCTCCAGTGGACGAAAAGTAAAAGTAATCAAAAGATATAAACCAGGTGTAATATGTAGATGGATATTTCCAGGTGACATACTTAGATTTATAAATGACAAAAATAATAAAGAAAATTTGTGGAATTTTATAAAATCAATATTTAAAGAAGGTGAAGAGTATGATTCAAAAGATATTAGGGGTTTCATATCCTCTATATTTTGTAATTTATTTTCAGTATTTAAACCCAAATATTGGAAATACCTGACAAGATAAAAATATATATAATAAAATTATCTAGAAACTATTTACTTAGAAAGTAATGTGATACCTTAAGAAAAAAATTGTATTAATTTGACTGATAATTTAATTTTAATTTTGGCACATCAAGATGATGAAATGTTTATTTTTAATAGAATACATCATCATAAAAATAAAAAAAAAATTTTTATTTTTTATATGACATCAGGGCTTGATGAAAATTTAAAAAAAGACGAAGTAAATCATCGAAATATTGAAAGTTTAAAAGTTTTATTAAAAATGGGAGTTTCAAAAAGAAACATTCGATTTATTGGAGGAAAATTATCTATAAAAGTTAACACACTTTACAAGTCTATGGAAAAAGCTTTCAATGAGTTATCAAGGGAAGTTAATAAAATTAGAGGCCCAAAAGTAATTATAACTCATGCTTTAGAGGGAGGTCATGAAGATCATGATGCATGTTATTATTTAACAAAAAAATTATCATTTAAAAAAAAAGATGTTTTAAAAATTTATCAATTTCCTGCTTATCATGGGAAAAATTTACCTTTCATTTTTTATAAGGTACAAAGCCCTTTGAAAGAAAATGGTTCAATTAATTCAAAAAAAATATGTCTTTTAAGCCGATTTAAATTTATATATTTATTATTTACTTATGTTTCGCAAATCAAAGTTTGGATTGGCTTATATCCATTTATTATTTTAAATTTTTTATTAAAAAGAAATGATAAGCTACAAGAAGTCCCTAAAAATATATTAATAAGAAAACCACATTTAGGGAAGTTATTGTATGAAAAAAGAGGATTTTGCAAATATTTAGTATTTAAAAAATATGTAAAAAAATTTTTATAAAATGATAGAAAATAAATCTATTTGTATTGTAGTACCGGTATATAATGTTGGAAATAAAATTGTTGATTTTATTTCTTCAATTCCCGACTATGTTGATAAAATAATAGTTATAGATGATAAATGTCCGCTTAAAAGTGGTTTAATTTTAAAAAAAAATACACCTGAAAATAAAAAATTAAACATCTTATTTAACGAAAATAATCTTGGCGTGGGTGGTACTGTTAAAAGAGGTTACAATGAAGCTTTAAAAAGTAATGAGGATATAATTATAAAAATAGATGGTGATGGTCAAATGGATCCTGACCAAATACCAATCTTAACAAAATCAATAATTAATGGTTATGATTATTCAAAAGGCAACAGGTTTCTTAACAATACTTATATAAAAAATTATCCATTAGAAAGGTTTTATGGTAATAAATTTTTGTCTTTATTTTCAAAATTATCTACTGGCTATTGGGATATATTTGATCCAATTAATGGGTTCACAGCAATCAAAAGAGAAAAACTAAATAATATAAATTTAGATGATATAGATAATGGTTATTTTTTTGAGACAGATATGCTTTTTAATTTATATCTTTTAAAATCAAAAATTAAGGATGTGCCAGTAAAAATTAAATATTTTAAAAATCATAGACAGAACTTAAGTATTTTTAGAGAAAGTTTTAATTTTTTTTTTAAAAATCTCCATAGATTATTAAAGAGAGTAAAAATTTCTTATCTTAGTAATAATTTTGGATTGCCAGGTTTATTATTTTCTATTGGCTCTATCTCTTTGATTTTTACATTATTTTATGGTGGATTTAATTGGTTTTATTATTCATTTATAAAAGAAACATTTGCTCCAAATGGAGTAATTACTTTTAGCGCCATTTCATTAATTGTTGGATTATTTTCTATGTTTATGTTCATGATTATAGATAATAATAATAATCCCAACTTAAAAAAATGAATAAAAAAAATCTTATTGTTTTCGAAATTAACGAATTTGATTACAAATTTTTCATTTATGGTTCTAAAAAATATAAATTTCCGCAAATAAAAAATTTTTTTAAACTTAAAAAGAAAAATACGATTACCAAAGATAATAAGGAAGGATTAAACTTAGATCCATGGGTACAATGGGTGTCGGCTCATACAGGCAAAGATTCAAATAAACATAAAGTTTTAAGGATCGGGCAAGTTTTAGACAAAGATATAAGACAAGTATGGGAAAAACTTCCAAACAAGAAAAGAGTTTCAGTATGGGGGCTCTTTAACTCGATTTTAAGAAAAAAAAATAATATTGATTTATTTTATCCTGATCCTTGGAGTTTTACACAAAAAGCTTATCCAGAAAATCTAAATTCCTTTTTAGCTTTGCCAAGATATTATGCAAAAAATTATCCAAATTTTAATTTATCAGATATTTTGAATTGTAGTTTAAAATTATTAAACAAAGTATTATTTTCAGGAATAATTTTTTTTATAATTAAAAATATTATTAGTTTAACATCTATTTTTTTTCGTTCAGGGTTAAGTTCATTCAATATTTATTTCTTATTTGATCTTTTTTCTTTAATTTTGTTGCGAGAACAACTTAATAAAAATAGATCAGATCTAGTAATCATTGGTTTAAATTCATTTGCTCACTATCAGCATAATTACTGGAATGAAAAAAAATACGAAAAAATTTATTTTTGGTATTTAAATCAAATGATAATTGAAATGAATAAAATTTCTCAAAATTACAATAGCAAAATTGTGTTTAATGGTTTCTCACAAAAAAAAGTCAAAGTAAATTATTATCCTCGCATTATTGATCAAAAGAAATTTTTTAAAGATCTTAAAATAAATTATATTAGGCATGAAATAAATATGACATATGGAGGTACTATTTATTTTAAAAGTTTAAATGACAAATATAAAGCAATAAAAATTTTAAAACAAATTGGATATAATAATAAAAGATTGTTTGATGTTTCAGATTTTAATAATGAAAAAAAAATTTTTTATTCAATAAACTTTGTTTTTATAAATAAAAAAAATTTTAAAGAGATAAATAAATTACCAAAGAAAAATATCGTAAATGATAAATTTATTTTTAAAAAAATAATCAAAAACATAAAACTCAATCAATCAACAAGTAGACACTTGCAAAATGGATTAATTTTTTTTAGTTCTGAAATAAAATTAAAAAAAACTTATTTTATAAGAAATTATTTTTATAACCAAAAACTATACAATTTAATTTTAGATTATTTTAAAAATTAATAAAAATTTATAACTTCGGATTTCCAACTACATTTTTCGTTGATAAAAACAAAATTTTCTCCATTAATGTATGTCTTGAATTTTAAATTATTTTTTGAAAATGATTGAAATATTTTATTTGTGGCAAACGGGCTATCATTATCTGGACATTCAATAATAATCATATTTACACTCTTGATCCATTCAGCTGCACTGTCATCAAATATAACACTCTCTGATCCTTCAATATCAATTTTAAGAATATCAATTTTATTAATTTTATGATCATCTATTATATTTTTGATAGTTGTTGTCGGAACTACATCTGATAAACCATTTTTTTTACTTATCTTAAAAGTTTGAGAGCTCGTCTCAAAATAATTATTTTCAATACTTACTTTATCTACTTTATTCCAAATGGCTTTATTAATTGAAATAATGTTTTTTTTATTTTCAATGTTTTTTAGAAGAACTTTGTAATTATTTAACTCTGGCTCAACACATATAATTTTAGAATCTGGAAATAATTTATTAAATCTTAAAGTTTCAACACCAATATTTGCACCGATATCTAAAATAATTTCTGGCTCTTCTCCAAAAGTATTAATGTTTATTTGTTGATTGTAAAAATGACCAACAACACCATAATCTATTTTGCTTCTCCAATAGATATCTCCAAATTTCTTTGTTTTTAGACAAGATATTTCATCACTCGGAAAGAATTTTAAAAATAAAATTTTGATAGTGTTTATGAGACCCAAGTTATGGATTGATATGGAATATCTTGTAAGTGGTGTTAAAATATTTATTAAAAATTTCATAATTTATTTATTTGATGAACAAATAGTGATCGTTATAAAAAAATAATGTTTTAAATTTATTATCCCTATAATAATCTCGCATTTCTTCACCAATTAAATTTTGGCAATAAGAACTTTTTATTAACAAATAATATTTTTCTTCATTCTTTAAAAGATCTTTGCAATCGTGTTTGACTATTACTCTGTTTTCAATTTTTGGTAGATATCTAAAATCCATTTGATCGGGAATAGATAAAATCTTGAAATTATTTTTATCAACATAGTGATAAATTAATGAGTTAAGAACTTTATCTCCTCTCTCATTTTTTTTATTAAGGTTTGAAGAAATCAATCTTTCAGTACTCCTATAATTATTTAAAATTAATAGTATTAAAATTATCGAAATAAAACCCAAAAAATTAAAGAAGTAAATTGGATATTTGAAATTATAAATTTTAAATTTATTAACAAGTTCATAAACTCCAAAAGAAATATTGATAGCTAGAAATGGAACGATTAATGAAATATGCCTATTATCGTAACCAAAATAAAAGTAATAAAGAGCAAAAAATGGTAATGAAATAATTAAAAATAATTTTAATGAGTGTTTATTAATTAAACCTAGAAAAATCAAGGCCAGGAAAGGTATCCACATAAAACCAAAAATATTCTCAAGTTTTTCTAAAAGTGAACCTTGATTTAAAGATATTATGAAACCTAAATTACTTGTTTGAGTCTTCAGAAATAAAATATTATATGCTTTACTGGTTATCCAAATAAAAGGACCAAATATTGGTATGATTATAAAAATAGTATTTTTTATAACTTCTCTAAAATTTTTTTTATTTATAAAAAAAAATAAGTAGAATATTGGAAAAATAAAACAAATAAAAAAACCAGTTTGTTTAAGAATTGGACTTGAAATAACTATTAATCCAGAAATTATATACTCAAAATAACTCAATTTATTTTTATATAAATAAAGTAAGTAAAATACAAAAGCAGTAGAACTAGATGTTAGGAATAATAAAGGTTCATTTAAACCTATATACATCCCATAATTTCTAAAAATATAAACAAAAACAAATAAAGTAATTAAAAGAGATATTTTAATATAGTTTTGAAACTTGTTAGCTAAAACTGAAGTTCGATAAAAAATAAAAAAAATCCAAATTGGATAAATTATCAATATTGCTCTGGTAAAAAATTCTACATCAGTATTATTTATAAATTTATAAACTACCGACATTAGAATAGACATCCCCGGAGTATAAAATCCAAAGTCCTTAGGGCTGCTATTAAACCAGAAAATACTCCAAGGATTGAAGCTACGTATTGCATCACCAATATGAATTACTTCACCTAAAGTTTTGAGCCCAAAATAACAAATAAATACAAAAAAAACTAAATTAGCTAAATCTATTAAATTAAATTTAAATGCTATATTATTTTTTAGTTTTATAAAGTTTTCTAAATGCAGAATTGAATTTCTAAAGTATGTGCTTCTGTATAAATTTAAAAATATAATTATTAGTTCTAGCCCCACCAATATTAAAATACTAGTTTGATAATAAATTTTGAAAAAAACAAGCAATGAGACTATGATGGTATTTAGTGTTATACTTAGTGGTAGTGATAATATTATACAGTCAATGAACTTTAATTTTCGATTAAACGATAATAAAGTAATTCCTGGTAAAAACCAAACTTGTAAAATTCCTAATATTCCAAATAGAAACATGTTAATTTATTATCTCTACCTCACTCTTCTATAAATTAAAGATTTTTATTTAGAGTTTAAATAATCTTTTATTTGCAGCTTTAATCCTTCCTCTATTTTTATTGGATTAAAATTAAAATCTTTAATTGCTTCATCAAAAGTGAATATTTTATCTTCACCTTGTCTTCTGACTTGTGATGAATTTATTGGGAATTTTCCAAAAAACAAAATATTTAAAATTTTAACTAATATTGCGCTAAAATTTATCGGTAATCTTATAAATATAATTTTTTTCTTTAAAGTAGCTTCAATAATCTTTAAAATTTTTGAATATTCAATAGAATTTTTGCCAGCTAAATTATAGCACTTGTTAAATGTAACATTTTTATTTTTAATGACATTAAAGTAAGATTTGGATAAATCATTTACATATATTGGTTGTAATAAATTTTTCCCATTTCCAAATATTGGAAAAATCTTATATTTATCTAAGTACTTAATTAATCTAGAAATATTAATATCTCTTTTGTTACCATAAATCATTGTTGGACGAAGTATAGTTATATTTTTGTTTTTTTTTAAAATATCTTTCTCAATATTAATTCTATTTAAAATAAATTTTGATTTATTTTTTGAGAAGATCATTGTAGAGTGAACTAAAATAAACCATTTAACTTTTTGTTTTGATCCAAATTCAACAATTTTTGGACTATTTTCCATATTAGCTAAATTTAATACAGTATCAATGTTATCAAAACATTTTTCCAAAAAGTTAGTATCATTAATATCACCATTTAATATTTTAAAATTTAATCTAAATTGATTGAAATATTTATTTTTACTTTTATCTCTAGATACAACAGTAATTTCTCCTTCAAATTTTTCTTTTTCTAATATTTTTAAAAAATAATTTGCTGTATTTCCTCTCGCCCCAAAAATTATAAGTTTTTCAAAATTTTGAAGTAACATTTAAACTAAAAATTTTTTTTTAACTTTCTTTGCAAAATCTAAATAAATATTTGATATTTCATGTTCTGGATTGCTCTCAACTATCGGTCGTCCTAAATCTCCTTGCTTTCCAACTTCTGGATCAATTGGTATTTCACCTAGAAAATCTTTTTTAAAATCTTCAGCAGTCTTTTTGACACCACCTTCACCAAAAATTGCATATTTTTTTCCATCATCACCTACAAAGTGACTCATATTATCTATAAGACCGAGTATCTTTACTTTAAGTTTATCAAACATTCTAATTCCTCTCTTTACGTCCTGTAAGGCTATCTCTTGCGGCGTAGATATAATAATCACCCCATCCATATTTATCTCTTGTGCAAAAGTTAGTTGTGTGTCGCCAGTTCCAGGAGGCATATCAACAATTAAAAAATCCAAATTTTCCCATAAAACTTTTTGTGTAAAAGTTTTTATAGCGGATATCACCATAGGACCCCTCCAAATCATTGGAGTTTGTTCATCTGTTAAAAAACCAATTGACATACACTGAATTCCATATTTTATGATTGGCTTTAATTTTTTCCCATCACTTTCAGGTTTGTCATTTATTGAGAATAATTTTGGAAGCGATGGTCCATATATATCTGCGTCAAGCAATCCGACATTTAAATCTATTTTTTTTAATGCCAAAGCAAGATTCGAGGCAAATGTTGACTTTCCAACTCCTCCCTTTGCACTTGAGATTGCAATTGTAAACTTTGTTCCAATAATCGGGTTCCTTCTAAAGGTTTTTGGCTCAGTTCTTGCCTTTGTTGTGTCACTTAAACCTACTTTTTTTTCGTCCATAATTTACCATTATCTTGTTTTTACTAATAAAGACACTATATAGAGTGTCGTATTATGAGTGATTTTAGAAATCAAAGCCCGTGGGGAACACCTCCAGGAGGAGGTGGTAGTGGAAATGGTGGATTTAGAAAAGGTCCTACTCCCCCAAATATTGATGAAATTATAAGTAAATTACAATCAATAATAAATAGATTTTTAGGCGGAGGTAAAGGTGGTGCTAAGCCAATAATAATTGGTCTAATAATCCTTTTAATTGTTTGGACTTTAAGTGGTCTTTATAGAGTTTTACCTGATGAACAAGGCGTTGTATTGAGATTTGGAAAATTTGTTAAAACTACGCAGCCTGGATTAAATTATCATCTTCCTTTTCCAATTGAAAATGTGTTAACCCCAAAAGTTACAAAAGTTAATCGAATGGATATTGGATTTAGATCGGAGAGAGACAGTGGATTTTCATCAGGTGGAGTTGCAGATGTACCAGAAGAAAGTTTAATGTTAACTGGTGATGAAAATATAGTTAATATTGATTTTTCTGTTTTTTGGGTAATCAAAGATGCGGGTAATTTTTTATTTAAAATTCAAGATCCTGAAGGAACGGTTAAGGCAGCTGCAGAAACAGCGATGAGAGAGGTTATTGCTCGATCTGATATTCAACCAATTCTTACTGAAGGTAGATCGGTTATAGAGGCCGATACTCAAGAAATAATTCAGGAAATTTTAGACGAATACACAAGTGGGATTCAAATCACACAAGTTCAAACTCAAAAAGCCGATCCACCAGACCAAGTTATTGATGCATTTAGAGATGTACAGGCAGCTAGAGCGGATATGGAAAGATCTAAAAATGAGGCAGAAGCATATGCTAATGATGTAATTCCAAGAGCACGAGGAGAAGCAGCAAAAATTCTACAAGCAGCAGAGGCTTATAAAAAAGAAGTTGTTGCTAAGGCAGAAGGAGAAGCAAGTAGATTTTTATCAATATATAATGAGTATGCAAAAGCCAAAAAAGTAACTCAAGAAAGAATGTATCTTGAGACAATGGAAGAAGTATTAGCTGATATCAATAAAATAATAATCGACAAAAACTCAGGTGAAGGTGTAGTACCATACCTTCCATTACAAGAACTTAAGACAGGAACCAATTAAAATGAAAGCTGGAAAATTTTTATTACCAATAATTATACTAATTGCTGCAACAATATACTTTTCTGTTTTTATTGTTAAAGAGGTTAATCAAGCTATAGTCCTTCAATTTGGAGATCCCAAAAGAATTATATCCAAACCTGGAATAAATTTTAAAATTCCATTCATACAAAACGTTGTATTTTTGGATAAAAGAATTTTAAATCTTGATACTCCACCGGAAGAGGTAATTGCATCAGATCAAAAAAGACTTATTGTCGACGCTTTTGCGAGATTTCAAATTATTGATCCACTTAAATTTTATATATCAGTTGGAAATGAAAGAGTTGCAAGATCAAGATTGGCAACAATTATAAACTCTAGAATAAGAAACGTGCTTGGTCAGCAAGAACTTCAAACACTTTTGTCAGAAGATAGAACAAAACAAATGTCTTTAATTCAGGAAGGTGTAAATAATGAAGCTGAAAATTTTGGTATTAGTATAGTAGACGTAAGAATTAAAAGAGCAGATCTTCCACAAGCTAACAGTGATGCAATTTTTAGAAGAATGCAAACCGAAAGAGAGAGAGAAGCAAAAGAATTTAGAGCAAAAGGTGCAGAGATGGCAGTAACAATTACCTCAACTGCTGATAAAGAAGTTACCGTTATACTTGCAGACGCACAAAAAAAATCTGAGATTATGAAGGGTGAGGGTGATGGTCTTAAAAATAAGATTTTTGCTGATGCCTTCGGACAAGATCCTGAATTTTTTGCATTTTATAGAGCTATGCAGGCATACCAAAAAGCTTTAATTGGCGGTGAAACTTCAATGATACTTTCACCAGATAGTGAATTTTTTAAATTTTTCGGAAATATCGATCAAAAAGTAGAGTAATTTTAATGAGAGAATTGATCATCGCATTTGGTCTATTCCTTTTTATTGAAGGTATTCTTTACGCCATATTTCCATCAAAAATGAAAAATATGATAATGAAATTAAAAGAAGCCACTGATAACCAACTAAGAACTGGTGGATTAATATTTGCAATTATTGGTTTTTTTATTATTTGGTACTTAAAAAGATGAGATGCATAAAAATTGTATTACTAATATTATTTTCAATTAATATTCAAAATTCTTCTAACTCAGCAGACATGCCTGCATCCTTCGCAGATCTTGCTGAAAAATTAATGCCTTCAGTAGTAAATATCTCGACTACAACAACTATAACCACAAGGTCTAATCCATTTCCATTTGAATTTCCCCCAGGGTCTCCTTTTGAAGATATGTTCAAAGATTATGGAACTCCACAAAAGAGACAAACAAGTGCACTTGGATCAGGGTTTATTATTGATGAAAAAGGAATTGTTATTACAAACAATCACGTAATCCAAGGCGCAGAAGATGTTTTTGTTAGAGTTAATGGTGAAAAAAATATAAAGGCAAAAGTAATTGGAGCTGATCCTGGTATGGATTTGGCAGTTCTTCAAATAGAGTCAGATCAAAAATTCACACCAGTTAAGTTTGGAGACTCTGATACCGCAAGAATAGGTGATTGGGTTATTGCAATTGGGAATCCATTTGGCTTAGGTGGAACGGTTACTGCAGGAATAATTTCTGCAAGAAACAGAAGTATCGGTCTTTCTAGATATGAAGACTACATTCAAACTGATGCATCAATTAACCAAGGTAATTCAGGTGGTCCATTGTTTAATATGGATGGAGATGTAGTTGGAATTAATACAGCAATATTAGGTCAATCAGGTTCAATTGGAATTGGTTTTGCAATACCTTCTAATAGTGCACAAAAAGTAATTAATCAATTAATTGAATTTGGTGAAACTAAAAGAGGATGGTTAGGTGTTAGAATTCAAACAGTCACAAAAGATATTGCAGATGTTGAAAAATTAGATGAACCTAGGGGAGCGCTTGTTGCTAGTGTAGCTGAAAATAGTCCATCAGATAAGGGAGGAATTAAAGCTGGAGACATAATATTAGAGTTTGATGGTAAGAAAATTAATGAAATGAGTGAACTTCCAAGAATAGTGGCTGAAACAGAAGTTGGAAAAAAAGTAAAACTAAAAGTGTGGAGAAATAAACGTGAAATAACTAAGGAAATTATACTTGGAAGACTAGAAACATCTGAAGACTTTAAATCTCAAGGTTTAGTAACAGAAAAACCTAAAGAAGATGCAATAGATGGTTTGAAAATAAAAGTGAGATTGCTAAATAAAGATGACATTAAAGAAAGAAATTTACCAAAAAATACAACAGGATTAGTTATCACAGAAATTGATAAAGATAGCCCAGTTAACTATCTTCAAGTAAATAATATTATTGTTGAAGCACAAAAGAAAAAGATCAACACCATTGGAGATCTAGATAACATAGTAAAATTAGCTCTAAAAAGTAATGATAAAAGTTTACTTATTGCAATTTACAATAACAATAACCAAAGACGATATATTGGTGTTAAACTAAATTAATGGACTTAAAGTCCAAAATAATTCTTATTTCAGGACCAACAGCATCTGGTAAATCAAAATTTGCTATACAGCTTGCAAAAAAAATAAATGGAGAAGTTATAAATGCAGATAGTATGCAAATTTTTAAAGAATTAAAAATTCTCACAGCAAGACCTCATCGAAATGATTTAAAAAAAATAAAACATCATTTGTATGGATTTAAAAGTGTAAAGGAAAATTATTCTACAGGAAATTGGCTTAAGGATGCCAAGTTAAAAATCAACAGTATCAAGAAAAAAAATAAAATTCCAATTCTTGTAGGCGGCACTGGTTTGTATTTTAAAGCAATTATTGATGGTATAGTTAAAATCCCTGATATCCCATTAATTTTTCGTAATAGAATTAGGAAGAAGCATTCAAAAATAGGTCAAAAGAAATTTTATTTAGAGTTACTTAAGCTAGATCCACTTTGTAAAAAAAAAATTAATAAAAATGATACACAAAGATCAATAAGAGCCTACGAGGTAAAAAAATTTACAAATAAATCATTGTTTGATTGGTATAGTGAAACATATTCTGATTTTACTAAAGACAGTTTTATTAAGTTACTTATCGATTATCCTAGAGATAAGCTTGTAGAAAGAATTTCTTTAAGAACAAATGAAATGTTCAGAGATGGAGCAATAAAAGAGGCTAAGAGGTTTTACAAATTAAGAATAAAGAAAGATTTATCATCTAATAAAGTTATTGGTCTAAGTGAGATTAAAGATTATCTTGATAAAAGAATAAATCTTAATGAACTGAAAGAAAAAATATCAATAAAAACAAGGCAATATGCTAAGAGACAGTCCACTTGGGCTAGAGGACAAATGTCTGATTGGCAAAATATAAAATTTGATAGACTTAAATCATTCGCAAAAAAATTTCCTAAATCTGCATAGATTGCTTGACCTATTAGCACAACTTCAGCTAGATTGTCTGAATGTCAAAATTATACTCTGGAGCTGAAATTGTATTTAAGTGTATGGAAGATCAGAATGTTGATCATATTTTTGGTTACCCAGGTGGTGCAGTACTACCAATTTATGACGAATTACAAAATTTTAAATCAATCAAACACGTTTTAGTTAGACATGAACAAGGCGCAGGTCATGCCGCAGAAGGATATGCAAGATCATCAGGTAAACCTGGTGTTATTTTAGTAACCTCAGGACCTGGTGCAACAAATGTAGTCACAGCTTTGACTGATGCATATATGGATTCGATTCCATTAGTTTGTATCTCTGGACAAGTTCCAACTCATTTAATTGGTACAGATGCATTTCAAGAATGTGATACAACTGGAATAACTAGACCTTGCACTAAACATAATTGGTTAGTCAAAGATATAAATGATTTAGCTAGTACAATACATAAAGCATTCGAGGTGGCAACTACTGGTAGACCAGGACCAGTTTTGGTCGATATACCAAAAGATATTCAATTTCAAAAAACAAAATATTCAAAACCTAAAAAAGAAAAAAAACTTAACGATAAATCTCACAACCATTTTAATCAAAACAGCATTAATGAATTAATTGAATTAATGAGTAAATCATCAAAACCTATTTTTTATACTGGTGGTGGAGTGATTAATTCTGGACCCAAGGCTAGTGAACTTTTAAGAGAACTTGTTTATGCAACAGGTTTTCCTATTACTTCAACTTTACAAGGATTAGGATCCTTCCCAGGTGATGATAATCAATTTTTGGGAATGCTGGGTATGCATGGAACTTATGAAGCAAATAATGCAATGCACGATTGTGATTTAATGATTAATATTGGAGCACGTTTCGACGATAGGATAACAGGAAAAATAGATGAATTTTCTCCAAAATCAAAAAAAGTTCATATTGATATAGATCCATCTTCTATTAATAAAAATGTTAAAGTTGATTTAGCTATTGTGGGAGATGTAAAAACTGTTCTTTCATCTACTTTAAAAAGTTTAAAACAAAAAAAATCAAAATTTTTAAAATCAAATAAACAAAAGACTTCCAGATGGTGGGAAAAAATTCAAAAATGGAGATCAGTTAGATCTTTAGATTATATCGGAAGTGAAGAGACTATAAAACCTCAGTATGCGATTGAAAGATTATATGAATTGACTAAAGACAAAGACTCATACATTACAACCGAGGTAGGGCAGCATCAGATGTGGGCCGCACAACATTATAAATTTAATAAACCAAATCGTTGGATGACATCTGGTGGATTAGGCACCATGGGATATGGTTTACCAGCCGCAGTGGGTGTACAAGTCGCTCATCCAAAAAAATTAGTTATTGATATTGCAGGAGAGGCTTCAGTATTAATGACAATTCAGGAAATGTCTACAGCAGTACAATACAGCCTTCCAATTAAAATATTTATATTGAATAATCAATACATGGGTATGGTTAGACAATGGCAAGAACTCTTACATGATAAAAACTATTCTGAAAGTTATACTGCTGCTTTACCAGATTTTGTTAAATTAGCAGAAGCATATAACTGTGTTGGTATAAGAGCAAAAACACCAGAAGAGTTAGACGATAAGATTATTGAAATGTTGAATACAGATAGACCTGTAATATTTGATTGTATGGTTGATAAAGTAGAGAATTGTTTTCCAATGATACCATCAGGAAAGCCTCATAATCAGATGATTTTAGGACCCAAAGATCAAGAAAATAAGAAAATTACTGGTAAAGGCAAGTCTTTAGTTTAATGCCTAATTCAAAATCAGCGTATAGTTTTTCAAATAAAAAAGAGAAATTTGACACACATATTATAGTCGTTTGGGTAGACAATGAAGCTGGTGTGTTAGCTAGAGTAGTCGGTCTATTTTCTGGTAGAGGTTATAATATTGAGTCTTTAGCAGTCGCCCAAGTTGATGAAAAATTAAAAATATCGAGGATAACAATTGTAACTACAGGAACACCACAAGTTGTTAATCAAATTAAGCTTCAATTAAGAAAACTTGTGCCTGTTCATAAAGTTGCAGATTTTAAAAGAGAAGATAAAGCAGTCATTTTTAAGGAGATGGCGTTATTTAAAATTGTTGGTCCAAATAATAAATTAGAGGGTGCATTGAAAGCTTGTAAAAAATTTAATCCTGTATTACTAGACAAAACAAAAAAATCGAATGTTATTCAAATAACAGCCTTAAGACGAGAAATAGACAAAATGTCAAAGGATTTAAAAAAATTTGGATTGGTGAGTGTTTCAAGAACAGGAGCCGTTGCTATGACAAGAGGTGCAGATATATTTAAATAATTAATTAGGAGAAAAAAAATGAAAATGTTTTACGAAAAAGATACAGATGCAAATTTAATAAAGGATAAAAAAATTGCAATCTTTGGATATGGTAGCCAAGGGCATGCTCACGCTTTAAACCTAAAAGATAGTGGAGTAAAAGAAGTTGTTGTAGCTCTTCGAGAAGGGTCATCAAGTATTGAAAAAGCAGAGTCTAAAGGATTAAAAGTGATGAACCTTTCGGATGCTGCTGAATGGGCTGACATTGTGATGATTTTAACTCCAGATGAATTGCAAGCAGCTATTTATAAAAATCATATTGAGCAACGTGTGAAAGAAGGGACATCTATCGCTTTTGCCCATGGATTAAACGTTCATTATGATTTGATAAAAGCTAGAAAAGATTTAGATGTATTTATGGTAGCACCAAAAGGACCAGGTCACTTAGTTAGAAGCGAATATGAAAAGGGAGGTGGAGTACCATGTTTATTTGCTGTTCATCAAAATGGATCAGGAAAAGCTAGAGACTTAGCAATGTCATATGCTTCAGCAATTGGCGGCGGGAGATCAGGTATAATTGAGACAACATTTAAAGATGAAGTAGAGACAGATTTATTTGGTGAACAAACAGTTTTATGTGGTGGTCTTGTTGAATTAATTAAAAATGGATATGAAACTTTAGTTGAGGCTGGTTATGAACCTGAAATGGCTTATTTTGAGACTGTTCATGAAGTTAAACTTATTGTGGATTTAATTTACGAAGGTGGAATTGCAAATATGAATTACTCTATATCTAATACTGCTGAATATGGAGAATACGAGTCCGGCCCAAGGATCATAAATAAAGAAGAAACAAAAAAAAGAATGAAAGAAGTTTTAGCAGACATCCAGTCAGGTAAATTTACTAAACAATGGATGGATGAATGTAAAAATGGTCAGAAAAATTTCCTAGCCACAAGAGCAAAACTAGCTGAGCATCCAGTCGAAAAAGTTGGTGCTACTCTAAGAGAAATGATGCCTTGGATTGCTAAGAAGAAGCTTGTCGATAGTGATAAGAAATAAGTTGATGTTAAAATTGGGTTAATTTTCTCAAATTATTTTGCAATCTGAGCGAGAGCATGTATTATGCTCGAGCTAAAAAAAACAATGTCAGACAAAGAAAAATTATACATATTTGATACGACTATGCGAGATGGTGAGCAATCGCCAGGCGCATCTATGAGTGTCGAAGAGAAAATTCAGATATCTAGAGTTTTTGATGAAATGGGAATAGATATTGTTGAAGCGGGTTTTCCAATAGCATCACCAGGAGATTTTGAGGCAGTTTCTGAAATAAGTAAAATAATGAAAAACTCAATTCCATGTGGTCTTTCAAGAGCACTAAAAAAAGATATTGATGCATGCCATGAGTCATTGAAACATGCACCAAGATTTAGAATCCATACTTTTATTTCTACAAGTCCATTGCATATGAAACACAAACTTGAAATGACAAACGAGCAGGTTCTAGATGCAATTAAAGAAAGTGTTACTTATGCAAGAAACTTTACTGATGATGTCGAGTGGTCATGCGAAGATGGAACTAGAACTGATATGGATTTTATGTGTAAAACAGTTGAACTTGCAATTAACTGTGGAGCCAAAACTATAAATATTCCAGATACAGTTGGATATTCTATTCCAGAAGAATTTGCAAAAACAATCAAACATTTAAAGAATAATGTTCCAAATATAGACAAAGCAATATTATCTGCACACTGTCACAATGATCTTGGCTTAGCAGTAGCAAATGCATTGGCTGGAGTCTCAGAAGGTGTAAGACAAATAGAGTGTACAATTAATGGAATAGGTGAAAGAGCAGGTAATGCTGCATTAGAAGAAGTAGTTATGGCAATTAAAACTAGAAATGATTTAATGCCATATAATACTGGAATTAAAACAGAATTAATAAGCAAAGCTTCAAAAATTGTTTCAAATGCAACTGGTTTCCCAGTTCAATTTAATAAAGCAATAGTTGGAAAAAACGCTTTTGCACATGAGTCGGGAATTCATCAGGATGGAATGCTAAAAAATAGAGAAACTTATGAAATTATGACTCCAGAGAGCGTAGGTGTTAAAAAAACCTCGCTTGTTATGGGAAAACATTCAGGACGACATGCTTTTAAAGACAAATTATCTGATTTAGGTTATTCAGATCTTACAGATGATATTATCCAAGCTGCTTTTGGAAAATTTAAAGTTTTAGCCGACAAAAAGAAACATATATACGACGAAGATATAGTAGCTTTAGTAGATGATAGTTTAATTGTAGATAATAAAATAAATGCGATTAATTTAAAATCTTTAAAAGTTTTTGCTGGCACAGGAGAACCACAAAAAGCTGAAATGACATTAGATGTATATGGTGATATTAAAAATACTACAGAAACAGGGGATGGACCAGTTGATGCAATATTTAAATGTATAAAAAAATTATTTCCTCACGATGTAAAATTATCTTTATACCAAGTTCATGCAGTAACAGAAGGTACAGATGCTCAAGCGACTGTTAGTGTAAAAATTGAAGAAAATGATAGGACAACAGTAGGTCAATCAGCTGACACAGATACTTTAGTTGCATCAGCAAACGCATATTTAAATGCATTGAATAAAATGCTTATAAAACGTGAGAAAAAAGCGCCATCTCAGAATATTAAACATCAAAAAGTGAAAGGAATATAATTAAATGTCAATGTTAGCCAATTTAAGAAAGTTTTGGAGCCAAGATATGGCAATTGATCTTGGAACAGCTAACACGTTAGTTGTTTTAAAAAGTAAAGGTGTAGTTCTAAATGAACCATCTGTTGTAGCAGTTGTTGATAATAAAGGAAAAAAATCAGTTTTAGCAGTAGGTGATGAAGCTAAAACAATGTTAGGAAGAACACCAGGTAATATTCAAGCAATAAGACCTTTGAGAGATGGTGTAATTGCAGACTTTATTGTGACAGAAGAAATGATTAAACATTTCATTAAAAAAGTTCATAAAAAAACAATTGCAAACCCTAGAATTTTAATATGTGTACCAACTGGATCAACACCAGTTGAAAGAAAAGCTATTCAAGATAGTGCACTTGCAGCTGGAGCAAGAAGAGTCCAGTTAATCGAGGAGCCAATTGCAGCTGCAATCGGAGCAGGGCTTCCAATTCAAGAAGCAACAGGATCTATGGTTGTAGATATTGGGGGTGGTACAACAGAAATTGCTGTTATGTCATTAGGAGGCGTTGTTTACTCAGAGTCATTAAGAGTTGCAGGAGACGCTATGGATAATTCATTAAAAGATTATATGAGAGAAGAATATAACTTGATGATAGGGGACAGTACTGCAGAAAAAATTAAAAAAGATATTGGAACAGCAATTCCAACAAATAATAATACTTACGCAGTCAAAGGTAGAGATTTAAGATCTGGAACCCCTAAAGAGGTAAACATCTCAGAACAAGATACTTCAGAAGCTTTAAATCCGATACTTAAAGAAATTGTATCTGGAATAAAAAAAGCATTAGAAAATACACCCCCAGAGTTATCGGCTGATCTAGTTGATATGGGTTTAACAATGACAGGAGGAGGATCACTTTTAAAAAACATAGATAAAAGGTTCTCTAAAGAAACTGGATTACCGGTAAATATTGCTGATGATCCGTTGTCATGTGTTGCGATAGGAACAGGAAAGGCGTTAGACGATCAAGAAATATTTTCTACTGTACTATCTGAGTATTAAATATTATGTCAACAGAATCGAGTAGAGATGATTTTATTATTGCTATTCGTTCAGCATTTTTAAAAAAAGGAAATAGACAAAAATTTTCTTTATTTACTCTATTAATCATATCTATTTTAGTATTATCATTAGAGTATTTTAAAACTGGACCAGTTAATCAATTTAGGTCAATTACAAAAGATATTATATTTAGAGGCTCATACGTTGTATCAAGCCCATTTAAATATGTAAAAGATAAATATTATCTCTTCCAAGATCATATGAGTATGTATGAAGAGTTTTCAGTTTTAAGAGATAAAGACCTAGACCTTGACTCACTTAGAAAAGAAGTTGATTTTTATAAATCAGAAAATGCTCTCTTAAAAAAATTGATAGAAGAAAGAGATCTCTTTTCCAAAGAGTATATGTTAACAAAGATTTTATTAGACAAACAAAGTCCGTATTTAAAGTCTTTGATAATTAATAAAGGTCAAAAAAATGGAGTTAAATTAGGATCAGCTGTTAAAGATCGATTATATTACATTGGAAAGGTTGTAAATGTTAACTTTTTAAGCTCTAGAGTATTACTGGCTAATGATCTTAATAGTAAAATCCCAATCATTATTGAGCCAAGTGGCATCAATGCAATACTCTCAGGAAATGGAAATGATGAATATGCAGAACTAGAGTACTTACCGAAAGACAATGAAATAAAAGAGAACGAAATTGTGTATACTTCAGGTTCAGATGGCACAATTCCAGCATCAATTCCTGTTGGAAAAATAATAATTAAAGATAATAAAAAGTATGTAAGGTTTTTTAGCAACTTAAATCAACTAAATTATGTACAGGTAAATAAGTAAAATGGCTAGAGGAGATACAAAATTTTATCAATTTTTGTTAAATGGTTTTCCAATTATTTTATTATTTTTCTTTGCTTTGACAGGTTATTCATTTTCATTTAACATATTTAAAATAAATATATCTTTTAATTTTATTCACTTAATTGTTTTTTATTGGGTTTTAAGGAAACCTGAAATGCTTGGTTATGGCCTTATTTTTTTTGCAGGTGTAATTAATGATGTTGTACAAAACCTACCAATTGGAGTTTCATCAATAAATTATCTTTTACTATGTGTCATTGCATCTTTTTTTAGGACTAGAACTTTAGTTCCTAATCTAATTTATGATTGGATACTATTCTTTATCGCAATATTAATTATTAGCTCAATTCATTTCTCAGTATTAGCAATTTTTTTTGATGGAAGTATTAGTTATGGGGCTTTAATGTCAACTGCCTTTTTTTCATTTTTAATTTATCCAGCAGTGGCAAAATTATTCAATCAAATTTATTTATTAGGTTTAAAGCAAGAAAATGTTGAATAGAGGGAGAAACATAGAGAAAGGCAGAGTTATAACAAGGAGGATGTTTATACTGGCTGCAGCAAAAATATTACTCTTCGCAGGTATTTCATCAAGATTATATAATTTACAAATTTCTGATAGAGAAAAATATGAAATTTTATCTGATAAAAATAGAATACGTGAATGGAAAACTCCTCCTCAGAGAGGAATAATTGTTGATAACTTTAATAAAGTACTAGCAAGCAACGATAGAGTTTTTCAGCTACACTTAATACTAGATGAAATTAATGATTTTGATGTAACAATATTTAAAATTAAAAATATAATCGGATTAGATCAGTTTGAAATTAAAAAATTATATAAAAAGAAGGAAAGATTAAAACCTTGGGATACACTGGTAGTTTCGGACAATTTAACTTGGGAACAATTCTCAAAAATTAATTTATATTTACATGAATTAGAAGGTGCAAAACCTGTATTATCGACATCCAGGTTCTATCCTTATGCAAATGACTTAGCACATATAGTAGGTTATGTTGGTGATGCTAGTCCAAAAGATCTTGAAAAACCAGAGATAAAAGAAAATTTTGTTCCAGGGCTAAAAGTAGGGAAATATGGAATAGAAAATTCTCAAGAGAAAATGTTAATAGGTAACTACGGTATTAAAAGATATGAAGTCAATGCATCTGGAAAAAGAATAAGCCAAATAGATTATATTAAAGAAAGACAAGGTAATAAAGTTAACTTAACTATAGATATAGAAATTCAAAAATATGCCCAAGAGCTGCTTAAAGGAAAAGCAGGTTCAATATGTGCAATGGACATATATACTGGAGAAGTTGTTACAATGGCATCATCACCAACCTATGATCCAAATAAATTTACACACGGAATTAATCAAAAAGATTGGCAAGAAATTAAAAATAATCCTCTAAAACCATTGATAAATAAGTCTATTGCAGGGCTTTATTCTCCTGGTTCAACTTTTAAGCCATTAGTTGCTTTAGCAGCTCTTGAATATGGAATATTAGATCCAAATAAAACAATAAGATGCAAAGGTCATAAGCATCCATATGAACTATATGGAGTTAAATATCATTGTTGGAAAAAAGAAGGTCACGGTTATATGAAGTTGAGAAATGCAATCAAACAATCTTGCGATATTTACTTTTATGAAATGGCAAGATTACTAGGTGTTGATAAATTATCTATAATTGCAAAAAGATATGGGCTAGGGACTAATGTACTTGGAGATCTTTATAACGACGAAAAAAATGGATTGGTTCCAGATACTAAATGGAAGAGACGTGCATTGGAGCAAAGTTGGTATTTAGGAGAAACTGTTATCAATGGTATTGGACAAGGTTATATTCAAACTACACCACTACAACTTTGTCTAATGACTGCACAAATTGCAAATGGAGGATATAAAATTAAACCTCACATCATAAAAGACGAGTCTATAAATTATAAGAACGTAATAAATAAAATAAAATTAGATCAATCTAATTTTCCATTGCATGAAAAAAATTACTTAGATGACATAAAAGTTGAATTTTATCAAAGAATGTATCACAAAAAGTCTAATATTAATTTTGTTTTAGATGCAATGTTTGGCTCTACAAATGAGCAATATGGAACATCATACAAATCTCGTTATGATGATCCCAAATATCAATTTGCTGGTAAAACTGGAACATCGCAAGTTAGAAGAATAACTGATCTTGATAGAGAACTAGACTTAGATACTGATCAAATTGAGTATAAAAAAAGAGACCATGCATTGT
This sequence comes from Pelagibacteraceae bacterium GOM-A1, assembly GCA_001704065.1. Classification (GTDB taxonomy): domain Bacteria; phylum Pseudomonadota; class Alphaproteobacteria; order Pelagibacterales; family Pelagibacteraceae; genus Pelagibacter. Next base: position 49,234 of record LHBX01000057.1, read on the forward strand.
ATGTTGCTTTTGCGCCATATAAGGATCCACGATATGCAATAAGTGTTATTATTGAACATGGAGGCTCTGGAAGTAAAGCAGCCGCTCCGCTTGCAAGCAAATTGATCAAAAGAATTATCGACAGACATAAATTAAGAGAACAATTTAATAACGGAAATACAAGTTTAGCATAATGTTAAGAGAGAGAATACAATCTAGTAATTACAGTTTTATTGATAAATTAAGATCTATTGATTATTTATTGATATTATTAATCATTGCTATTGGATCAATTAGTGTATTTGCAATTTACTCAACAGAGGGAGGAAAATTTTCTTTTTATACTAAAAATCACATAATAAGATTATCTGTATTTTTTAGTTTATTTTTAGTCTTATCATTTGTCAGAGTTTCTACCTGGTATAAAAATGCTTACTTATTTTACATTGTTGGATTAGTTTTATTAATAACAGTTTTATTTTTTGGAATTTCAGCCTCAGGTGCAACAAGATGGATAAACTTATACTTTCTAAATTTACAACCGTCAGAATTAATGAAGATTGCAGTAATAATATGTTTTGCAAGATATTATCATAGAATTCAAAGTTCAGATATTCAAAGCTATAAATTTTTAATTCAACCAATTATTCTCTTAATCATTCCATGTTATCTTGTTATTCAACAACCTGATTTAGGAACTTCTATTTTAATCGCAGGTAGTGGTATCGCTATAATTTGGTTAGCAGGTCTTAATATTAAATATTTTGTTTATTCTGGATTGTTGTTATTAGTATCATTGCCTTTTGTTATTTCCGTTTTAAAACCTTATCAAAAGTCAAGAATTCTAACCTTCTTTAATCCTGATAGAGATCCCCTCGGAGCTGGATATCAAATAATTCAATCGAAAATAGCTATTGGATCTGGTGGTTTTTTTGGAAAAGGATATTTAAAAGGGACACAAAGTTATCTGGAATTTTTACCTGAAAAACATACAGATTTTATATTCACTTTATTTTCTGAGGAATTTGGATTTCTAGGATCAATAATCCTTTTGCTTCTGTATATATTGTTAATTTACAGAATAATTAATGTTGGATTGGTATCAAGAAGCTTCTTTGCAAAACTTTATTGCTTTGGTTTTGCTACCGCAATTTTCTTATATGTATTTGTTAACATAGCAATGGTTTTAGGAATGCTACCAATTGTCGGTGCACCATTACCTATAATGTCTTATGGTGGATCATCTTTATTATCTATAATGTTGGGCCTAAGTATTGTTATGAGTTGTAAAATATACAATCAGGAACAAATATCAGTATACTAGCTATTTTCCATCTATAGCAACAATCGTTAAATCATCTTTTTGTATGTGGCCTGCTCCTAAAATATCATCTATCATAGTTTTAAGTCTATCGTTGATCGAAGTTGATTGATATTTTTTGATATAATTTTCAAAACCTTCTGATCCTAACATTTCCCCATTTGGATTTTTTATCTCTGTAATCCCATCTGTAAAAATGTACATCGAGCTATTTTCGAAAGGTATAGTGTGCTCAGGATATTTTGTTTTAGGCATAATGCCTAGTGGAGGGCCAGCTTCTGAGAAATTACTAAAAGTTCCATCAGCAGACAAAATCAAAGGTGGCTCATGACCTGCACTAGATAACAATAGCTCTTTTTTATTTGAATCGTATATTCCAATTAACATAGTAACAAACATCCCTCTTGAAATAGTTTCACATATCTCATTATTTAATTGAAATAGTAAATCAGATGCAGAAAAATTAGTTTTACTTAAACATCTATAAAGACTAGATGCTTTCGACATTAGTAGTGAAGATTTAATACCTTTTCCAGATACATCAGCAACACCAAATCCATATTTACCATCTCCTAAATCAGAAAAATTATAAAAGTCACCTGAAACAACTTTGGCAGGGATATTTATTCCAGATATAGGAAAGTCTTTCTCTTTATTTTTAGATAATAAGGATCTTTGAATTTCTCCAACAATTTCTACTTCTTTTTGAATTTTATTTTTTTCGACCATTTCTTTTGCCATCTTTGCATTTCTAATTGCTAAAGCAGCTGGCGCTGAAAGTGTTTCTAAAAGTTTTCTGTCATCTTCTATAAATAATTTGTCTTGAGTTTTCTTATTTAGACAATGAATGACTCCAATACATTCATTTGCAGCAATTAAAGGAGAACATAAAACTGAGTAGGTTGTAAAATTTGTTTTATTATCGAGGTCAAAATAAAATTCTGCTATTTCTCGTACATCTTTTCTAACGTTACCAACACGGATACACTTCCTTTGTTCGACAGCTTTACCCATAACTCCATCTTTTAAATTTAGCTCATACTCATCTAAATAATCTTGATGTAATGATGCGATACATTCAAATTTTTTCTTGTCTTCATTAATTAAAAATATATTGGCAGCTTGTGCATTTAGTCTTGCAATAATAACTCTAAGTGCATTCATTAGGGTATCATTCAAATCTAGAGATAAAGCGAAATCCTGATTCATTTTTGTGACCAGTTCTAGATCCACATTAACTTGTGAAACTTCTTTTTCTGGCTCGATAGGTTTTTTTGACTTAAAAAAGATCATTTATTTACTAGCAATTTAAACAATTTTTGATAAATTTTTCAACAATGGAGATTATCGTCTATACGCCAAATTTATATATTCATCTTCAAGATGCAGTTTTACTGGTACAATATGTAATCGACGGATTAATTCACATCTCATCAAACATTAAATTATAATCAAATTTAAGTGGACTTTATATTCGTAATAGTTTTTGGAGGACTATGGGGTAGTTTTGCAAATGTTTGCATATATAGATTTCCAAACAATGAAGGCGTTGTATCCGGAAGATCGTTTTGCCCAAATTGTAAAACAAAAATCAATTGGTACGATAATATTCCTCTAATTTCTTATATTGTTCTAGGAGGAAAGTGTAGGAGCTGTAAAAAAAAAATATCCATTCAATACTTTATTGTAGAAACTTTAAGTATAATTCTATTTACTTCAATTTATTATAAATTTGGTGCTTCACTCACCACTTTATATTTAATAATACTTTCTCTATCCTTTTTAATTATTTTTTTTATAGATCTTAAACATTTTATAATTCCAAATGTTTTAACTTTTTTTTTAATGATAATAGGATTTATAAAATCTTTTGATCCAAATTTAAATTCAATGTTCCCCAATTATATGAACTCTTTAATTGGAGGAATTTTTGGTTATGGAATTATATGGTCGATCATATTTATTTATAAGGCTATTAGAAAAAAAGAAGGAATGGGATTAGGCGATGCCAAGTTATTTGGAGCAATTGGATTTTGGTTTGGATGGGTATCTATTCCTTTTATAATATTTTTGTCTTCTATAACTGCACTTATTCATGTTATTCCTAGTTTATTAAATAGATCAAAAAATATATCTTCACAAATTCCCTTTGGTCCGTATATCATTTTAGCCACATTGATATATGTTATTTTTGAAAGTAATATTAAATCTTTAATATTTTAAGGTAATATCAAAATGATATTTAATGAAATAATAGCTAATACATCGAAAATTATAATTTCTAATGTAGATAAAATTAAATTGACATTGGCTGCAATAGTTTCTGAAGGAAGTATTTTAATTGAGGACTATCCAGGATCAGGCAAAACAACATTTGCAAAAGCTATTACGCAAAATCTTGGTCTTAACTTTAAAAGGATACAGTTTACTTCTGATTTATTACCCAGTGATATTCTTGGATTTAATATTCTTTCAGATGGAAAGTTAAACTTTCAACAAGGTCCAATTTTTACAAATATAGTTTTAGCAGATGAACTTAATCGCGGAAGTCCAAAATCACAAAGTGCCTTCTTGGAGGCAATGGAAGAAAAAAATGTTTCAATAGATGGTGAAAGCTATAAACTGCCTGAACCATTTTTTGTTATTGCTACTCAAAATCCTATGGATTATTCAGGTACAAGTTCTTTACCAGATTCCCAGCTTGATAGATTTATGATTTCATTTTCTTTGTCTGATTTAAATGAAAACGATAAAATTTTGATGTTAAAAAATACAAGTAAATTAAATGGTGCTTCATCAAAAGCTGTTGATTGGGAGACAATTAAACAAAAAAAAAATCAACTAACCATAAAAGATGAAATTTTTAAATATGTTGTTGAAATAGAGCAAGTAATTCAAACCCTTGAACAAAGGATTTATATTTCTGCAAGATGTTTAAAGCAAATCTTGGATTTAGCTAAGGGTTGGGCAATTATTCATGAAAAAGATTATGTAACTCATCAAGATATTAAGGAAACTCTGCCTTACATATTAAGACATAGAATTAAATTTCTTAACCAGGAGGATAAAATGAGCTTCATTAATGAGGAAATACTTCAAAAAATTAAAATAACCAATGGTTAATCAGCTAGTACAGAGGTTAACGAACTTAGACTTTAAAAATTTAATCAATCTTAAAAAAAAACTTAAAGTTTACATATATCCCAATCTTCAAGGACTATTATTAGGACTGTTTGTATTTTTTTGCTTTTTAATATCTGTATTTTATGAAAATAACTCAGGACTTCTTATTTCAATTGTTATTTTCTTTATTTTCTTTATTTCAATTTTTATCTCACATCAAAATATTAACAATTTAAGAATAAATTTTCTAACAGAATACTTAGTTGAAGCAAATAAAACAGAACATATAAACTTTAAGATAATTAATGATGCAAAAGAGAAAAAATTAAATATCGATTTAGAGATCAATAAATCAATTTTACAAAATTTTAATTTATCAGATAAAATAAAAGAATTTAATATAAAATATAATTACGACAAAAGGGGCGTCTATTCTTTAAATAAAATAATTTTAAAATCGATATATCCATTTGGAATAATAAGGACAAAAATAAATTATCAACCTTTTAGTAAAGTATATGTATTTCCACAAAAATTAATTCCTAATCAAGAATTATTACAAGAATTTAAAATTCACCAAAATAATAATTCTGATGAATTTGACGGTATAGATGAATACAAGAAAGGAGATAGTTACTCAAAAATCGCTTGGAAAAAATCAACTATTGGAGACAAAAAATTTGTAAAAGAATTTAAGTCTTTTAAAAGCTCGAAAAAATCAATCCTAGATTTAAATAAATACAGTCATATAGAATTTGAGAAATTATTAAGTTACTCAGTATTTATTTTAGATTATTATTTCACAAAAAGTCTAAATTTAACCTTTAAACACAAAGATAGTGTGTTCAATTTAAACGAAAATAAAAACTCTCTAAATAAAATTTTAAAGTATATTTCAAATGTTAAAAATTAAATCGCAAAATATTAGTCTTCTTACTTATATTATATTATTTTTTTGCTTAGTTTCGTTGTCTACAGATTTAATATTAACTAATAAAATATTTTGGGGCACTTTATTTTTTTTAAGTTTTATTTTTTCAAAAATACACTTTAAGTTCAAGTCCATAGCAGTTGGAGTATTTGCTTTGGGAGCTCTATATATTCAATTGATTTTCAATCAATATGTTTTGTCCGAAGATTTTTTTCTAAACTGCCTTGGAGTTTTGCTAATAATAAAGTTCTCAGAACTTAAAAATAAAAATAATCTTTTGTCATATAATTTAATCTCTATGATTATTGCTGTAGCAAGTTTAATTAAGGGTCAAGATATACTAAGTACATTAAACTCCTTTCTAATCTTAATACTTTTAGTTGTTAACATGTATCTTATTCAACAAAAGGAAATTCTCGATTTCAGTTTAAAAAATATTTTAAAATATTTAGGATTTGCTCTTAGTATATTTCCGATTATTATTATTTTTTATCTTGTATTTCCTAGGGCAGAGGTAAATTTCAGATTATTTGATACATCTGCAAGCTCAGTAGGTATTCCAGATAGCATAGATCTTGGTTCATTTAGCCAGTTTTCGAACTCAGACGAAGAAGTTTTTACTTTAATAAATAACAATTTTAAGAAGGAGGATCTTTATTTTAGGGTCAAAATCTTTGATTATATGGAAAAAGATCAATCTTGGAGACCTTCCTCAAGTTACTATCTTTTTAGTGAATTTAAAAATTCTTTGAGAATAAATGGTAATGAAGATTTAAATAAAAATTATCAGATTATTTTAGAACCATATAAAAAAAAATGGATACCGAGTTTAAAAAACTCAAAATTAGTCACTAATGATATTCAAATTACAAAAGATTATTTTAACCAGTCTTTTGTAAGTAGGGAACTAATTGACAGAAAGAAGAAATTAATTTTTAAAATGAATAAATCTGATTATTCTTTGGATAACCCACTAAAAAATTATTATACTTTGTTACCAGAAAATGTATCCCCAAAAATAAAAGAATGGGTAAATAAAAATAATGTAAGTACCAAAGAAGAATTCATTGAAAAAATTTATAAAAGATTTTCTGATGGATCATATTTTTACAACCTTAGTCCTCAGATAAACTCAAATAATAAATATGAAAACTTTTTCTTTAATTCTAAAGAAGGATACTGCGAATATTATGCAGGAATGTTTGTCTTACTTACAAGATTAGCACAAATTCCAAGTCGGATAGTGACAGGTTACTATGGTGGAGATTTAAATGAGATTGGGAATTTTTTCCAATTTAAACAAAAAGATACGCATGCTTGGGCAGAAGTTTGGTTTGATGAAAGAGGGTGGGTTAGAATTGATCCAACTAGGGCAATACCTAATTCTAATATTAGAAACTCATTAAATAATTATTTTGTAAATAATGATAAATTTTCAAGCTCGATATTTTCTAATAATTTTTTTAAAACAATTAATTTTTATTTTAACTATGTTGATTTTGTATGGACTCAACATTTACTATCATATGATGATAATGAAAGAAAAAATTTTATAAAAGAATTACTAAATTTAAATTTTTCAAAAATCATTGTTTGGATATTCGTACCAATATTATTATTTGTAAGCATAAAATTATTATATAATTTCAATTCAACTAATTTGATGAGGCTAAAATTAGCTTTCATTCTTCTAGGAAAGAAAAGAAAACTTCAAATAAAAAATTCGGATACTATCCAAGAGATTTATCTTAAACTTATGGAAAAAGATAAAACAAAATACCAAAATTTTTTTAAATTTTACGAGAAGCAGATCTACTCAAATAACCAAATAAGTTTTATAAAAGTTTTAAAGTTAGTTTTTTAACAAAAGATTTCTTTCAGTCTTGAGTTTATTATTTTCTTTGATCAACTGAATAATCATGTCTTTCATTATTCTATTCTCTTCAACTGCTCTACCACTTATCTCAGCCAATCTTTCATTTTCTTTAGCTAGCTGCAATTGATCAAATAATTTTTCTAGTTCTGGATCAATAGGTAGACCCTCTATTTTTTTGCTAATATTATTCTGAATTACTTTAGTTAATGAAATACTTACTTGGCTGTCTTTAAGTCCATTTTGTTCATTAAACTCTAGATTAAAGTTTAGACCAAAATCATCAGTATTTTTGCTGATATTTAAACCAGCTTTTACTGCTAAATCATCATCCATATAATGGGCCATGTCTTTTCTTTCACCGTCTGCAACAATGTCAATTTTTTCACTCAAAGTTTGATTTAAAGATAGGCCTGTATATGGTTTAAGCACAAAACCATTTTCAAAAGATTTTGAATACTCAACGTTAAATCCACCTGATAATACTTGATCCACTGCATCATCAACTGATAGATCCCCATCTGTAAAAGATGTTAGATAAGTTGGAAGTCTTCTTAGACCATATTTACCATCCACTTCAATATTTAAACTTTGACTATCATCAATTTTTATATCTTTAGATACTTTATAATTTACAGCAGCAAACTGACCTAGATTTTCTTTTGAAATAGTTTGTTGTGTTTCAGTTTCAAGATCTAAATATTTATTTTGAGTTAATCCAAAAATTGAAACGACAGAAAATTTAAATTTCTCGTAATCAATATCTTTTTTTAAACCAATAGCTAAATTTTCACTATCTAAAGCTTCTCCATTATTAAATTTTGCCTGCTGAGATGAATAACTTAAGAACGGTGTAAAGTTATCATTTTCAATTTTAAAGTCTCCCGTTACACCACTTGTTTCACTTTTATAAATATTATCTCTTTTTTTAACAGAATAATATCCACTAGATTTTTTTTCTTCTGAAACCGAATTGAAAATATCATTTAAATTAGATAAAAATATTTCTGATCTATATTTTTTATTATGGCTATCAATATCTAAATCTTCACCATAAATTCTTAAATATCCATTTGTTTCAGAATTATCTGCATCTGGATTTAAATTTGAGTCTAGAATTTCATAAGTATCATTCCCACATAAATTGTTGATTACCCTCATATTTTGTTTCTCATGAATTTCTATGGTCTGATCTCTTGAAATACTACAATCTAACGTAAAGTCGAAAAATGTTACACCGGTTGTTCCGTTTTGATCACTAAGTAGAATTTTACCATCATAATGTCCTTCTCCTTTTGTTATTAAATTAAATCCCGAAGTTACATTGTTATCATCGCTAACATATATTGAATTTCTATCGTTATGAGTTGTGCCAGCAATTAAACCAGAATTAATAATTGTAGCATTATTTAATGAGCCATGACCTTTACCAAGTCTAATTCCATGTCTTAAATTTGTAATTGTTCCAGTGTTTGTTATTGTTGCATTTGTACCATTGGTAAGGTAAATGGCAGCACCAGTTGTATTATTTGCAGAAATAGTACCACTGTTTGTAATGGCTATATCGCTAGTTTCTAGACCTTGTATAGCATATTTTCCACCATGAATAGTTCCACTATTAACAATCTCAGTGTCATTTGTTTTCTGAACTAAAACAGCAGTGCTACTGCTAGCATTTTCATTTTGAGCTGTATTTATTGTACCTGAATTAGTAATTCTATTTGTTCCAGGGGCGCTTTTCATATTTATGGTATCACCCGTTGCACTTATCAAACCATGGTTGATTACGGTTGTATTTGATGCACCAACACCATTATTTGCTCTTACTGCTTTAGATCCACTAAATACTATTGAACCAGTTGACTTAACAGTCAAGGTTTCACTTGCTCCACAAGTTTGCACATCAGTTAGCGCAGTAGTTACAGTTTTAAGACAAGTAGCATGACCTAAAGAGCTAAATAAAAAGAATAAAATTAAGCTGAGGTATATTTTTTTCATTACACCTTTTTATTAATTTTCTCTCCAAGACTTTCTGTAAGTTTGAACCTCACCAGTAGCAGCATCTAATGTAACAAGGTCAGCAACTGCTCCTAACGATTTACCTGATATATTTGCAAAAATTTTGCCAGCGAAAAGTACAATTTCTGATAAGACCCCTTTACCAACAAATCTACATAAAGTTTTTTGTTGTTCTGTTCTTTTAGATTCTAATCCAATAAACGAGTCATGTGTTCCGCATTCATCATCAGTTACACAAATTAATGCATCTCCCAAGTCACATTTGTTTTGAGATACAGATGGTCTATAAACTGGGAAGTAAACCATACCATTGTTTACTTTTGGTTGAGCAGTAACTTTAGCAAAATCTTTTAATACAACATACCAACCTCTATCCTTATCTGTCACTCTACAAGTAGTTCCGCTTCTATCATTTGATGTATTTTGACATTTTGTAATATCATCTGCATTTTTTGGAGTTGCGATAGATTTATAGAATGGATAATCTGGATCTTTTATTCCAATCATTAAGTTATTTGTTCCTTTTACTCTTGCATTCAATCTTTGAGCATCCCCAGTTCCAGCGTACAACCATAAATTATTTGTTGTTCCACCAATTGAAGCATCTAATGGTTTATACATGTATCTACCATTTGATTTAGTTGCTCCTGCTTTAAATAATGTTGTTATGTCATACATTTTTATAGGTACATTTTGAGGATCTGTACTCATATTTGTTAAATTTAATTTACTAATTTTACCTTCTAAATCAGACAAATATACAAGTGCTCCTGCAAAGTCAGCACCCCTTGCTTTATCTGGAGTAATAACTGTTAATGATGCGGGAACAGAATTATCAATATCGCTTGCAGTAGTATCTTCTACCGTAATTGTCTTTATTAATTGTCCAAACTTATCTTTTGATTGCAGATCAATAACAAATACATTACTACCAGCTCCTGAGAATTGAGCACCAAAACCTCCACCCATTACAGCGACTGATATATCGTCATCTCTGACATTGTCTCCAGCACCAGCATTAGGTAGTCTAAATATTCTTGGATCTGACCATGTTTCTCCAAGAGTACTGTAGTCCCATTCAGGGTCTGTTACAACTCCAGTACCAACTGCTCCTTGTTTTATATTCACTCCGATCGGTGAGTTGTCTCTTTGAGTTTTGGACTCATCAGCATCAAATTTCATTTTTTTGTTGAAATTAATTTGAGTGTTTCCAGATGTATCATAGCTAATTGTAATGCTATTTGTTATATCAACTCCATCTTCAAGAACTGATAGCATACTTTTAGTTAGACTTTTTACTGGTAAAGTCCATTTTGTGCTTTCGTAACAATATTTTGTTTGTGTATCATCACAAGTTTGCTTACTGGCAACTTCATTATCTTTATCTGGAGCATAAACGTTACCTACTTCTTGCGCCTCTAGAAATTCACTTAGAGGATAAGATGTACCTATATAATCATATACAAAAACATTATTTGCATGATCCATTCTGTACACCTGATTATTAATCATATCATTATATATTGAGACTAAATGCTCTGGTTTTGCAGGATCAGTCACATCTAACACAGAGAAACCACTACCTCCTCTTCCATAAGGTACAAACAATACGGTATGCCAATTTGCAGATGTATCATGTGGACTTTGAAAGAAAATATCATGTTGAACGGGAGATCCATCAACACCATAAATTGCATTTGAACCTCCTTTGTTTGGATTAATTTCATTTAAGTTAGTATTCATTATTGTAGGTAATCTTGATGCTATAAATGGTGGCACAAATCCCCACAATTCTACTCCTGAGCCTGCATCTAAAGCATGCAAAACTCCGCTGTTTGATCCAGCATAAATTACAGGTTTTCTCAATCTCTGAGATTCTGCCCAACTATCATATCCCTTAGTTGATCTCCAATAAGCCTCTTGATTTTCACTTGTAAAAGCTGTTTCTGCAGTTGGTGGTCCTACAACAACTAATTGTGAATGGTAAACATCTCCCATTGGCTTAGCTCTTGTTTCTGTCAGATTACAATCTGCATCATAATCAAAATAATCTGTCCCTCTAATAAAATTAATTAAGCCTTTTAAATCATCATCTGTTCCATCTGCTACACCACTTGTGTTTGCACATCTTTTATTATTTATAGAATTATCAGTATTTTTAGTTTTTCTGTGATAGTCCTGAATATCAAACCCTTTTAGAGTTAAGATACTTTCAATCGCTGAAGAATTACTTTCTACCCAGTTGTTATAATTTGTCGAATAATCCGTTCCAGGAATTGGACTCCATATCTTTCTATTCCCTGGTTTAGGCAGTACATCAACAGCTGACCAATTACCTTTATCTTTTGTATCAAGATTTCCTTTTTTATCTATTTTTGTTCTCTTAATTGTTCCAGTCCACTCTTTATTTTGAGCATAATCAAACTGTGCTTGATACAATGATCCATCAGAGTTTAATGTTGCAGTAATAGCAGGCGCTGTGAAAGATAACTTAGATGCAATTATTTGCGAAACAGCAGCAGCTAGTTGAGTTTTGAGTGACTCTGCTGTTGGAGCAACAATAGCTTTTGTTGTTCCTCCTGCCACAGCTAGTTCATTAAAATACCTCATTCCTCTATTGCTAATTCCTGTTCCAAAAGCAATTGCGAATGTGGGTATCTTATAATTATTAAATAAGTTTTTTGCCATAGCCACAGCTTTTGAGTGATTGTACCAATCACCATCTCCAATAACGAGGACATAACTTTTTTGACAAGGTGAATTTTTATCAATTGGGCTTAAACTTCCATGAAGATAATAGTCTTGAGCTATTTTCATAAATGTATAGGCATCAGTTCCACCTCTTGCATTAACTGACGAAATAATTTTGTTAATTTGCGCAGCCCCATTATTATGAACTCTTACTTTTAAACAGTTTTGGGTATCACAAGGTTTTGCTCTACCTGTGGTTATATCCCCTGACCATGAACTAAAACCTGGTGGCCATGCTTTCGATGACCATGAACTTGACCAATAACCAAAGCCAAAATTTACACCTGATGTTAAATTGGAGTCTGTGACCACTGCTTTTATGGCTTTATGTGCTGCTGCCATTCTTGTAGTTGCAGCATATCCACCAATAGACTTTATATATGTTCCATTTTCATCAAAGACCTGAACTTTTTTTGCATTATATCCATAGGTAATAATCCTATCATTGCTATGATCATAACTAATTCCAAAAGGATAATAAAAAAATGTATTACTTGCAGTTGAAATACCCATGTATCGGTATCTGCCTTTGTCCCAATTTAATGTGTATCCAGTTCTTGACGAGTTAACAGTTATTTTACGCATCTTATTATAGCTACGAGCCATAATATAAAGCACATCATTTGTGTTAGGGTCTGCTTCCATTCCATAAACATAGCCTGAAGCACGATCTCTAAAATATTTAGCTCTTCCTGAAGGACACAAAGTGCCTCCAACACTAGTTAAAGGAGCACTATAAAGATAACGACTATAGTGACTGTAAAGAGTATTGTTACTTCCTGCAATAGCATATGTATATCTCCATTCATTATGGAAATTACAACGTCTTCCACTATTAGTTTTCAGGTTCATTGAATACAAACCACTGTTGGAAGTGGTAAATAAATAATTTTGATAAACTGTTACACCTCTAGGATAAGTGCCAGTAGCTAAACTTCCTAAACAAGCACCATCTGAAAGTCTAATCTTTCTAATTCTATGGTCATATAAACTTGCCACATACATGACCCCGTTATAAACATCTGCACTGTAAGGATAGTAAGTTCGACATGACCCACTCATACCAACTCTTCCATTTGAACCCCAAGAAGTATCAGTTTTACCAGTAGTATAATCTATTTTTCTAACCCCATATCTTGAAAATTGTGCAATATAAATATTTCCTGAACTGTCCGTAACACCATCAAACATTCTATTGATTGATTGTGCGTTACTCATTCTCCAACCCATACTTCCAGATTTATCTAAAAGAATTAATAAGTTGGAAGGAACATCAGCTTGTGTTCCAGTGCCTGGCGGCAATAATTTTGCATGTAAGTTTGATGCAAAAAAAGAAAAGAACAGTATTAGGCTGGATATAAAAATTTTAAATTTCATTAATTTTGAGACTCACTTTTCGCCATCTCTTCTTCAAGTTGATTATAGAAAATTCCAAGTAACTCATCATATTTTTTGTTAGAAAGATACATTTGCTCTTCAATAAATCCAAGATCATCCAAAGTTCTTTGGTAAACTATAAACTGCTTTGTTTTTTCAAATACTTCATACCCAAGATATGAGGTTGGAGTTTGACCTGTATCAAAGTCACCATAATTTCTTTTTACATATTTCATTATAGTTAATTTTTCAGATTTTTTTGTGTCGCTTTCAGTATTTAAACTAATTAAATTAACCGCAGCTAGTTTGTCGTTTAAAAATCTATACTCAATAGCAACATCTTTTAACCTGTGGTTTGGGCAGACTTCATCAGCAACAGCAATAACCATGCTCAATTCATCTTCTCCAAAATTTTCTAGTGGCATTGCTTGGCCATATTTGTCCTGTATTTTTGAGATATCCTCTCCAAAATCTAAATCAAATTTACAAGCTGCGTTTGCATGAATTGAGAAAAGGAATATGAAGCTTATTAAAATAATTTTTTTCATAAACGTATATATTATCTTATTTTATTCATATTTTATTAGTTAATAAAACCTTAATTTTTAGGTAAAACTACCACACTTTCTAACGAAACTATCATTCTATCTTTTTCTTTTTCAGCTCCATAAATACCACAACCATAAACTCTGTAAGCAATACCATTCTTTGAAGCATCAGATGCCGTTAATTTAATGCTGGATCCTATTGCTTGTGTACTTGCAGCACCAATTCTTTCAATAAAGTACTCATAATAATAACTTTTCATTCTAACTGCTTCCTCTTTTTCAAAATCTTTACCTTTATTTCTAAAGGTATTTTCAAGAATTACTCCAAGATTAAAACTGTGAGCCACTTCTTTTTTCGTGGTTTCATTCTTTATAACTCTCATCCTTTTTTTGTCGTCTGGATTATCTCTATCAATATCTCTATAGCTTTTAAAACAAGATGTACCTGTATTTATAAATTTTCGATCAATTGTTGATGTAAATTTATATTTAGAACCTGGATTATAGTTTTGCGCACTCATAGTTCCTAAAAAAGGAGAGGTATGATCTTCTGGTAAATTTGCTTTTGAAGTATCTCTAGTGCTTTTTCCATCCCATGGTCCACTTTTCTCATTTAAAATATATTTCTCACCTTGTAGAAGTGCCATCTCTGCAGCATAAAATGTTTGTTGATATTGATCACTGTTATTATTGCTTTGATGGTCACCCGATGAAATTAATATCAATGCTCCACCCATTAATGACATTGCCAATAGCAAAACTAATGACAAAACCATTGCAAACCCTTTTTCTGATTTTCTAATTATCATAATCCCATATTTCTTGTGTATGCTGATACAACTAAAGCTTCTCTTAAAAACTTATCTGTGAATTTCTTATTAGATTTTTGACCTAAAAGTCTAAATGGTCTTTCCCGCTCTTTTCTAAAAAACTCACCTTGAGATCTTAAAGATACCATTATATCAACAACTTTAATCTTGTTACTATCGCTAAGTGTTTTAGGAATTGGATTCATCACTTTACCCTTGCTATCAATTGGAATAAAAATTAATTCTTGAACGTAATCAACTACTAATTCGTCTTTATAAAGCAAGTCATCAGTTGATTGTGTTGGTGCCGTCCAGCTAGATCCATTCCATTCATATTTTGATTTATAAATAGCATATGCATTAATTTTTTTGCTTGTTTTTTTGTCTACAATATTTGATGCTTTACACTCATAAACGACTTTGTATGTTTTATATAAAAAAACTGGTGGTTTAGCGTTAAGATTTTTAGGATCTCTAATTCTATCACCGTAAGTTATTTCAATTTTATCACAACCGCTACCTGGAGCTTTTGTAATTAAAATTGGAACGTAATTTGTTGGGGTTTTACTGACATCATCAAAATATCTAAAACCTGCAATTCTTATATCTCTCACTAACATTCCAATCATATCTCTTCCTGTCTGACTAATCTTTGCTCGATCAATTACTTGGGAATAACTATTATTAACTGCGTTGTAAGATGTAAACATAGCAGCCATCATTATCATTGAAATCACAACCCCAATAAGAATTTCAATTAGCGTTACTCCAGTTTCTGAATTAAATTTTTTCATCAGTTCATTTGAAAATATAAATATTTTTTCTTTTGAACAGTTTCACCTTTAGTATCCGTCCCTGTAGTTGGCATTAATATTTCCATTCTGCCGATATAAGTTTTGTCCCAAATATCATCATTACGATAATCACAGTTTGGTCTACTCTTACCATTTTCTTTTACGTTATTTCTACAAATCTCATAAACTTTTAATTTTTTTGTATCTTTGGTTGTTGTTGAGTTAACACTTGTGGGTTTGCATTTAATTCTGTCGCTTGATACTCTCAAATTCCATTTTTGTGTTTTATTATCAATTGCAATATCTTTACCTTTATAAGGATTGCCTGTTATATTTTTTTTCGGTTTACATTCTGCATTTTGCCAAGCGTAATCATTCTTATCCGTTAAGTTAGCTAGATGTTCATAAAGTTTATCATCACCTTTTTTTGAATTTGCATCTCCAATTAAATCTTCTGCTATCATAGCAGTGATATAATTAGATTTTGTTCTTTCCCCAGAAACATCAATTGATCTAACTGAATAATTGACCATCTGAAAAACCGCTATAAAACCTATTCCAACAATAGCCGTTGCAACTAAAGCTTCTAAAAGCGTTAAACCCTTTTCTTTTAATTTACTGTCTATTCCAATCACTTCCATTCCATTTAAATTTACTTACATTACCAAATCTTGACCATTTTACTAAATAGGCTGGTTTTTTAAGAACTTTTCCTTTTGTAGGACATTTGTTTGCATTTTTTTTTGCGTTCTCATAAGTGCAAATAACAATGTAATTAGGAGTAGCGCTACCTTCAACAATGATGTTAACGTTACTTCCTTTTGAAAGAGCATTGGTTGCTTTATAATAATTTCCTCCTTTACCAAAACATATTGCAGATGTTAATAGAAAATGAACTGCAATTTTAGACTCGCCAATTACATTTTCCTCAGGATTGAAAATTTCGTAATACTCACTAAAATTTGTTCCCTCAATATTTTTACGTGGTTTACCAAAATCATCCCAATAACCTGATGAGGATACTGGACAATTAATTTGTCCATTCTGCAATTTTTGTTTGAAATTTTTATCTCCCATTCCCTTTGATACAAAAATTGAGCTTTCTTGGTTTTTAGAGCCTGTAAATGTTTGTACCATTAATTGGCTATAAGCTAAGTTTCCTCTTTGAGTTTGTGTTGCAATATTAGAAATCATGCTTGCAACTTTTTCTGTTGCAGCTCTTACTTTTCGTTCTGTGCTCCATTTTGAAAAACTTGGATATGCAACTCCAGATATGATTGCTACAATTGCAATAACAACTAGCAATTCTAAAATTGTGAAACCTTTAATGTCCTGATCTTGCTGCACCTGGATCTATCTTACCCGACTTTACTAATTCCTCCAGTGATTTTTCCATAGTGATCATTCCATCACGCACAGCAGTTTGCATAATGCTTGGTATTTGGTGAATTTTTGCTTCTCTTATTAAGTTCTGAATTGGCGCAGTGCACTTCATGATTTCAAATGCACCAACCCTACCAGCACCATCTCTTGTTTTTAACAATCTTTGGGTAACTACCATTTTTAGTGATGTAGAAATTTGAGCTCTAATTTGTTCTTGTTGCTCTGGAGGAAAAACATCAATTATTCTATTTATTGTGCTTGGGGCACCGCTTGTATGCAAAGTTCCAAAAACTAAGTGACCAGTTTCCGCAGCAGTAAGCGCTAAACTAATTGTTTCAAGATCTCTCATTTCACCAACAAGAATTACATCTGGATCTTCTCTTAAAGCAGCTTTAAGCGCTGCTGCAAAAGATTGAGTTTGTTTTCCAACTTCTCGATGAGAAACAATACTTTTTACATCTTTGTGAATAAATTCTACTGGATCTTCTACAGTTATAATATTTGATGTTCTTGTTTTATTAATTTCATTTACGATTGCTGCAAGTGTTGTTGATTTACCTGAACCAGTTGGTCCAGTTACAAGCACCAGTCCTTTATGGAAATCTACTATATCATAAAGAGCTTGCGGTAGACTAAATTGATCCATATCTGGAATTTTACTTTCAACTCTTCTTAATACTGCAGCTGGTCCACTAATCGTTTTATAAAAATTTGCTCTAAATCTTAATCCGCTTAACATGACTGCAGAATCTAACTCATGAGTCTTTTCAAATTTTTCAGCTTCGTGTTCGTTACAATTCATTGAGATTAAATCTTTTAAATCTTGAGCTGTAACATTTGTACCTTCAACTTTTATGATTTCTCCAGTTTGTCGATAAGCTAGGGGAGATCCTGCCCTAATATGAAAATCAGAAATTTTCTTATTATCTTTTGCTAACTGCTCTAATTTTTCAAACATTTTAATAGTTTATACTTTAGTACAATAAATTGTCATTAAATTACTATTAAATATTTGCAAAAACCCATTTCAGACACTTTGCTTGAAAGTTCGAGTATTAGTTGATTTAATGTAAATATATAATAATGGTTTAGTATTATTACATAATTAAAAAATGAAAAACCCTTTTGCTAATTTATTCAAAAAGAAATCTAAAGAAGGTGAACAAACACCAGTTCCAAAAACAGAGGAAAAAAAGAAAAAAGAAAGTTTTTTAGGTAAGTTTTTTAAAAATAGAATTGGAAAATCTGCAGTTCAAGGAGAAGAAATTGTAGGTGTTGAGCTTTCACCAACAGAAATTAGGTTAGCACAACTAACAACTGATAAATCCAACAAATGGGTTTTAGAAAAATTTTTTATTCATCCAATTGAAGGTCTAGATAAAAGTGCTACTGTTTTAGATAATCAAGATAAGTTTGGAGACGAACTTAAAATTGCTCTTCAAAAATCTAAAATAACAACTACAAATGCAGCGATTGCTATTCCTGTTACCAGTGCAATTATCAGAGTTGTAACAGCACCTTTAATGACAGATGAGGAGCTGAGTAAAGCAATAGATACAGACTCTCTTTGGGAAAACCTTGTACAATTAACAGATAACTTAAATGATTATTCAATTTTTCATCAAGTAATAAATAGAGATAAAACCGCAAATACAATGGATATTTTATTCGTTGCATCGAAACTATCAGATATCAATAGTTATACAGCAATAATAAAGAAGGGTGGTTTAAATGCAGTTATAATTGATGTTAAGTGTTTTGCTCTTAAATCCGCAGTCGACCAAATGAATCAATTAGCTGGCTCAATTGAGGATGCAAACTTAACTGCAGTTTTAGAATTTGGATTAGATGAAAACTATGTAATGATTTTGTATGAAAATAATCCAATCATCACAGATATCTTTATAAGATCTCAGGATAGAAATACTCTTCAAAATTCAGATAATCAGGAAGAGATGGACGCTTTAGTTAGAAGATATGTAACTCAAGTTAAACAAGCGGTGCAAGATTTTGAAACAAAGTATGAAAAAAGAATTAGAAACCTGAAAGTAGTATCAAATTTAGAAAATGTAGAAACTTATCTCGGCACTTTTAGAAAAAATTTAACAAATACAGGATTTAATTTATTAGATCCAATTAAAGAAATAAAAGTTCCAGCACAACTAGAAGAGAGCGTTAAGTTAGATAATAGGTCTTATCTTTCAACTGTTATTGGATTGGCGTTTAGAAAACTTGATGTATTTGGATATTACAAATTTGTAACTGCTGTAAAAAATATAAATCTACTTCCTAATAGAGATAGCATGATAGCGCAGAAGAAAGCCAAAGTATTTTCTAATTTTGCTTTCAAAGGCGCAATAGGAGTTATCGCAATAATTTATATAGTATTATTTGGTCTTTCTTTCTGGCAAATAAATACATTAAATAAACAATTAGTTGGATATGATGATATTCTTCAAACACATGAACTTAGAACATTAGAAAAAAATAAAGTAGAAAAAGAATTAGCTTTAATTTTAAAATCTTTAAAAATTAGCAAATCAATAAAATCAAACAAAAAAGTGAGTTTTAGAGTTCTGGCTCAAATAGCTTCAGCTGTTCCAAAAAGAGTAAAATTCAATTCAATAGAGTACAACGGATCAAATCAGATTATTATACAAGGAACCGCATCAAGCGACCAAGATATTTTAAAGTTAATAAGTAATTTAAATAATAAAAAACTAATAATGCAAGCACAATTAGCTACAATGACTTTACCAGATGGTCAAACTGCTGGAGCCCCTACAATGAAGGGATTTAAAATAGCTTGTATTCTGGAGAACGCATAATGGATTTGAAAAATATAGATTTAAAAAATATAAATGTAAGTGATATAGCTGCAAAGTTAAAAACTGTTGATAAAAAAACTCTTATTAAATTTGGAGCAGGTTTTTTTGCAATTGTAATTTTTTTAATTGGGTATTACTTAATCTTAAATCCAATTGTTAAAGAGAAAAAAGCGTTATACGAAGACAAGGTTTTAAAAGAATCTGAAATCACTCAATTTGAGGATGAGATAATTACAAACAAAAAAAGATTAAAGAAACTAAAACCTCAATTTAAAGAAAGTTCAACGTTGTTTCACTCAAAAGCTGAAGTTGAAGGATTGTATCAAAGCTTAAGTAGATTTGCAGGTATAAATGGTTTGACGATTTCAAAAATAGAAAAGAAAAAACCAAAACCTATTTTAAAACCTGGTGTTGCTCAACAAGCAGAAGAACTATTAAAAAAAACGGATATCTCTTATTATCAAATACCTGTCGAATATGAGATAAAAGGCAACTTTTTAGGCTACATTAAATTTAAAAGATCAATTGCAAAATCCAAGAAAATGTTAAATTTTGACAAGGAGACTATAAGTATAGTACAAAACGATTCAACTGGAGCGATAATTGCAAAAGGAGAACTTACAATAGTGGGAATACCGGATGAATTCTTTTAAAAAAATATTATTCTTTATTTTGTTTTTCTGTATCCCAAACATTGGTTTTGCAGATAATCATTCTACAAATGCTGAACTTGTTGAAAAGGCAAAAGAGATTACAAAAACTTTAGAAACAAAAGTTGAAGAAGAAGAAGAGGATGTTCCTTTGAATGATCCATTTGCTGGAAATGAAGGATCTAATTCATCTTTAAATCCTGAAACTGGAGAAGAAAGAGATCCAATGAGTTTATATAATTTTAAATTATCAGGATTAATATCAGGAGCAAATGCGAGCTATATAAGTCTTACAGATGCATCAGGGGATGTAATGACTATTACACTTGGTCAATATCTTGGGAAAGTAAAATTAATTGACTTAAGATTAACAGAAGCAATCTTTTTAAAAGAAGATAAATCATACATAATTATAGATTTTAATAACCAAATAAGAGAGGCAGATGAATACTAAGAAAATAATTACATCTGCATACTTAATAATATTAGCAATAATTTTAAATAGTTGTGGTCCAAACTCTAAATTTAATCAAAAATATAATAAACCTTTTAAACACAACACACCTTTAATTAAAAATGATATAAGACAAACAGGTCAAGCAGAAATTGCTAAAACCTTAGAAATGGGACCCAAGCCAGTTGATGGTGATGCGGTCAAATTAAAGAAAAGAAGAAAAATAACATCTGAAACACAGAGAAATTATCTTTTAATTCCTGAAAGCTACCCATTACTTAAACAAAGAGTAACTTTGAAATTTAAAAATTTAGATTTTAAAGAAACAATGAAAATGATGGGTAAAATTGGCGAAATTAATGTTTTAGTAGGAGATGAGGTTGCTGGTGCAATATCAGCTGAGTTAGTTGATGTGCCATGGGATAAAGCATTCCAAGCTCTTTTAGACATGAAAAATTATGCTTCTGATATAGATGTTAACAGCAATTTAATAAGAATTCACTCTCCTGAAACATTAACTGCACAAGAAAATTATAAATCTGAAAGAGCACAGGCAGTTAAAAATAAAGTAGAATTAGAAGATAGTGTTGAACCAATTATATCTGAAATATTTAGATTATATTATATATCTCCTGAGTTAGCAAAAGCTACAATTGAAGAATTATTTCAGACTGGTTCAGGAGAAGCATCAACATCTCCTATAAAAATTACGGAAGAGACAGCCACTAGATCAATTATAGTCAGAGGTAAGGAAAGAGATTTAGATACTGTAGATAAAGTTCTGACAGAAATAGATATTAAAACTGAGCAAGTTCTTATCGAAGCATTTGTAGTAAAAGCTACGTCTGAATTTGAGAGACAACTTGGAACAAGACTAGGAGGATATTACCAAAGACAACAAGAACAAATTGGTGGAGTTGTTGGAACAACAAGTTCATCAGGTACTTTAGATGATACATCTGCTGCACTTGTACAAACAGCTAAAGATAGTTTAACAAATTTACCAGCAATTGGAGCGACGAGTGGTATTGGAGTATTAAAAAGAACAGGATCGGCTGTATTAAAAGCTGAAATTACAGCTTTAGAAAAAACAGGTATAGTAGAGACAATTTCAAATCCAAAAGTATTTACAATCAACAATCAACCAGCATCGGTTACGCAAGGTAAAGAAATTCCTTACGAAACAACATCTGAAGGTACAACATCAACATCATTTAAAGAGGCAGCATTAAAACTTCAAGTTACACCTAGCATTATTGGAGATGGAAATGTATTATTAGACATTCAGGTAAATAATGATGATGCTGATACTTCTCAGTCAGAACCTCCTATAACTAAGATGGAAATTACTACGAAATTATTGGTTGCTGATGGAGATATTGTTGTTATTGGTGGAATAAAATCAAATAATGTGACAAAAGCAAATGAACAGGTTCCAGGTCTTGGAAATGTCCCTGTAATTGGTAATCTATTAAAATATAAAAAGAATGAAGACAATTTGGAGGAATTGCTTATATTTATAGCACCAAGAATTTTATAATGCTTAAAATTAGTAGAGAGTCTGAAATAAATTTAATTAATATTCTAATTGATCAGGATATTATTTCTGGAAAGGATTTAGTTGATATCAAGAAAGCTTCCTCAGAGGGAGAAAAATCTCAAATAGAAGCAGTATTCGAATTAAAGTTAACTGACGAACAAAAAATTTTAGATCTTTTAGTAAATGAACAATCCCTAGATATAATCGATTTATCGACTGTGGAAATAACTGATGAAATAAAATCTATTCTTCCTTCAAATTATATAAATATGAATTTTATAGCCCCATTCAAAATTGACGGAAATATTTTACATATAGCAATTCCAGACAGTTCAAAATTAAGTTTGATGCGAAATTTAAAAACTATCACAAAAAAAGATATTGAATTACACGCTGCTAAAATTTCAGATATTTCATCCTATATAGACAGATTATTAGCTGATGGTGAAACTACAATGGAGTCTATTCAAAAGGCTAATAGCGAAAAAACTAAAACTTTTGATTATGACGTTGATGAAAACGCTGAGGTATTAGAAGAAAAACCAGAGGAAGACATTGAGGCTATAGAAAATGAGTCTGATGTTATCAAATTTAGTACTGCTGTAGTTGCAGAAGCAATTAAATCGGGTGTATCAGATATTCACATTGAACCGTACAGATTTTCATCAAGAGTTAGATATAGATTGGACGGTATCTTAACTGAACAAGAGCATTTTGCAAAATTTCTACATTCAAATTATGGGGCGGTAGTTACACGTTTTAAAATTATGGGTAAACTTGATATTGCTGAAAGAAGGTTACCACAAGATGGAGCTATACCATTTAAAATAGACGGAAAAGTAGTTGATCTTCGATTATCTATTTTACCAACTGCAAACAATGAGAGAATTGTAATGCGGGTACTTAACAAAGATGCGGGAGACATAAGTTTAGAACAATTAAATTTTGAAGAAACAGATTTATCTAATTTACGAAAAGCAATTCATGGAACGCAGGGATTAGTACTTGTAACAGGACCAACGGGTTCAGGAAAAACAACAACACTTTATAGTATTCTTAAAGAAGTTTCTAAACCACATTTAAATATTTTAACTGCTGAAGACCCAGTTGAATATGAATTGGATGGTGTTGGACAAGTTCAAATAAAAGATGATATTGGTTTAAATTTTGCTGCAGCACTTCGATCTTTTTTAAGACAAGACCCAGAAATTATTCTTGTTGGTGAGATGCGGGATAAAGAAACTGTAGATATTGGATTAAAGGCAGCACTAACAGGACACTTAGTATTTAGTACTTTACACACAAATGATGCACCAAGCACAATTACTAGATTACAAAACATGGGAACCCCAGATTATTTAATAAGTGCAGCTGTTTCACTTGTGCTAGCACAAAGGCTTGCAAGAAAAACTTGCACTGAATGTAGAGAGCCAGATGAAGATATTACACCAAAAGCACTTGCTGACTTAGGATTTACTGTAGAACAAGCATCAAGAGCAAAAGTTCAAAAGGGTAAAGGATGTGCTAAATGCAAAGATAGTGGATATAAAGGACGAATGGGAATTTATGAAATATTAAATGTTACAAAACCAATTAAAGAAGCAATTTTGAGAAAAGCAACCACTCCTGAGTTAAAAGAAATTGCTGCTAATGAAGGTTTTAGAACAATGCAAGATATGGGGAGAGAGCTTATTTTAACAGGAGACTTGAATTTTAGAGAATACGATAGAGTTCTATCGATGGATTAAAAATGTCATCCGAAACATTTTCATATAAAGGTATATCTGCAGGTAAATATATAGAGGGTGAGATTGAGGCAATTAATCAAGAGGAAGCCTCGTTTAAACTTAAAGAACAAAAAGTAAT
>LHBX01000058.1 GCA_001704065.1 Pelagibacteraceae bacterium GOM-A1
TCTTAACTGTATTTCTATCATTTATTACATTTTTAACATTTATTGATAGAAGTTTTATTGAATTGAATGAACAAAACTTGCAATTTGTATTTATTGTCAACATTATTTTTTTATTATTATTTTTTGTTTTAATTTTTATTGATATAAAAAATTCAATTAGGAATAATATAAATGTAAGAGGCTCTGTTGCAAACAGAAAATATATAATATCATTTGGACTTTTTACTTTAATTCCATCTTTACTGATTGCGATATTCTCTCTTTTTATTTTCTCTTTTGCTCTTGAAAAATATTTTGATAAAAAAATTACAACTGCTGTTAATAATTCTTATGAAATCGCAAAAAATTATGTTGATGAAAAAAGAAATAAAATTCAATCCGAAATAGTCCTGATCGCATACGATCTAAACAAATATTATAATATTTATAAAACCGAACCAGAAAGATTTAAGGCATTCTTAAATACTCAAAATTTAATCAGAGATATTGATCAACTTTATTTAATTAATTCAGCTGGTGAATTAATTATTTCAGCAAATGATTTTAAATACATTAAGATTGAGGATAAGGCTATTCAAATGGTAAAATCTGATGACAGACCATTAAAAATCATAAATGCTCCTGAAAATAGATCTTCTGCTGTAATAAGATTGCAAAATTTTGAAGATACTTTTTTATACGTGGTAAAAAGTTTAGATAAAAATATATCTAATTATCTAATTGAGTCGGAAGAAGCGGTTAATTTTTATTACACCGTTGAGAATCAAAGCCTAGGAATAAGAATTTCATTTGCTATTATATATATATCTTTAGTAACGCTTTTGTTATTTTTATCTATAACTATAGCAATCAGATTTTCATCAAGATTTTTTATTTCAACCAATAACTTGATTACTGCATCTGAAAAAATTGGCAAAGGAAATTTGGATGTTAAAGTTCCTGAACTAAAAGCTGATAGAGAGATGGAGTTACTCAATAAAAATTTTAACTCTATGATAGTTAAATTAAAAAATCAGCAAGACAAACTCCTATCAAATGAAAGACATGAAGCATGGGAGACTGTTTCAAGAATGTTGTAGATCAATGGTAGAAAATTTATCAAAATTATCAAAATGTAAAATAAACGTATCAATTACAGGAGTTGCGGGCCCTAAAGGTGGTAC
>LHBX01000059.1 GCA_001704065.1 Pelagibacteraceae bacterium GOM-A1
TACTAAAATATTTATATCCCAAATAGGGTATATTTTTTCTAATCTTAATGAGTAAGAAATTGAAATTGATGCAACTATTATAGAAATATCAATTATAACTAAAATTAATTTTTTTTTATGTTTGATATATTTGATCTCATTTTACTCAATTGAAATAAATAACTTTTTTGTAAATATCATAATGGTGTTGCAATATCCTAGATTTTTTAAATCGTTTAACATTTTCAAAACCATTTTGTATCAAGTTATTACGTAAATTTTTATTTTTTATAATTTTTAAAATAGCTTTTTTTATAGCATTCAAATTATTAGGATCTACAAAATATGCCCCGTTAGTTCCTGCAACATATTTCATAGGCTGAAGATTACTTGTGATAACAGGTCTTCCAACACTTTGGGCTTCAAGAATTGGTAATCCAAAACCTTCGTGCTTAGATATGAATAATAATATATCTGATTTGTTATAATTTTTGATAACATCTTTAATCTTTAAAGATACATAATTTTTATAAATATGATTATCTTTAATCAAAATTTCACGAATATTTTTTTTTAGTTTCCCTATTATTATAATTTTGCAATTTATATTTTTAAGTGAATTAATTGCATTTTCGATATTTTTATTTATTGCCGTTCCAACAATAAGTATTCTCGGTTTTTTTATTTTAAAAATTTTATTATTTCTCTTAAAATTTTGATTGACACATAAGTCAATTACTTTTGCTTTATCAGATATTTTGTAAATTTTTTGATTTTTTGTTGTTTCAGATATAGATATAATATATGAAC
>LHBX01000006.1 GCA_001704065.1 Pelagibacteraceae bacterium GOM-A1
GTGCTGGACCTGGCCCAACATCATCTGCTTTAATGTCCGATCTTTTATCAATTTTACGTGGAAATATCAAATACCCTTTTGGAATTTCTGACAATAAAAGAAAATCACCTTCAATATATAATACAGATAATTATTCTAATGCTTTATATATTAGACTTGAGGTTAAAGATAAACCTGGTGTTCTTTCCGAAATTACAAAAAAATTTGCTAAACATAAAATTTCTGTACAAAGATTAATACAAATACCAAATAATAAAAACAAAACTGCTTCTATTGTAATCATAACTCACAAATCTTTGGAAAAGGATTACCAGAAATGTATAAAATCTTTTAAATCAAATTTAAATATTATTAAAAACCCTGTATTATTAAGACTTTTTTAATGGAACTTTATTTAAAGCTCTTTGAAGTTCTTTTCCCTGTATTTTTCATTGTTGGAATTGGTTTTTTATTAGGAAAAAAAAATCCAAATTTCGATACTTCGTTTATAACATCTTATGCTGGAAATTTTGGAACTCCAGCTTTAGTAATTTTCTCTCTTACATCTACTGGTGTTACTTTTGATATATTTGCAGAATATTTTATTTACGCATTAATATTACTCTCATCATTTGCTTTAATTGGTCTTGTTTTTTTAATACTTATGAAAAAAGATTATATTAGAGAATTACCTACTTTTTTTTTACCTAATACAGGTAATATGGGTATACCAATATGTCTTTTTGCTTATGGTAAATTGGGAATGGGTGTGGCTGCAGCCGTATCATCTTTAGTAATACTCTTACATTTTACTGCTAATATATTTCTTGCAAAACGTAAATTTGATTTTTCAATAATTGCAAAAAGTCCTTCCTTCTATACAATTATCTTGACCGTTATCTTTTTATACTACGGCAAAGAAATGCCAGTTTTTGTGATTAATACAACAATGCTTTTATCTTATGCAATGATTGTAATGATTTTAATGTCTTTAGGCATTGCTTTAACCCAAATGAAGGTATTTTCTTTGAGAGACTCAATCATAACATCAATTGGTAGAGTAATTCTTGGTCCAATTGTAGGTTTTTTTATTATAAAATTTTTTAATTTATCTGGTTTTGCAGCTGGAGTTTTACTAATTCAATCCTCTATGCCAAGTGCAATATTATGTTATTTGGTCGCTTCAATGTATTCGCCTAAAAAAAATGTAGATAATATTTCAAGCACAATTGTTGTATCTACTTTGATGTCATTGGTTACAGTGCCAATTACTGTATTTATCGCCCTTAAGTACTTTGCTTAGATGAAAGCAATATTTTTAAATTTATCCGCATGGATGGTTTTGCCTTTTATGGATGCCATTGCAAAATATCTATCTTCGGATTTATCTTTTTTTCAAATAACGTGGGCTAGATATTTTTTTACAGTTGTATTCACAACTTTTTTTATGTTTTTATTTTTTAGGGAACAATTGAAGTTTTCTAAAAATATCAAATTACAAATAATTAGAGGTTTGTCTTTATTTTTTTGCAAATATATGTTTTTTTTACTCCATTTCTGTAATCTCAATGGCAAAAGCATTAACATTGGCGTTCGTTGCCCCATTGGTCACAACTGCTCTTTCTCCATTTTTACTTAACGAAAAAGTCGGATATAGACGGTGGACTGCTGTATTAGTCGGTTTTTTTGGTATTTTAGTTGTCATAAGACCTGGACTCATAGAGATTAATCTTGCTAGTATAGCAGCTGTTGGAACAGGCTGTTTTTACGGTTTTTATCTAATAATAACTCGAAAATTACATTCAACAGATAGTCCTTTACTCACATTGCTGATTACGGGCATAGTAGGAGCCATTATCGCATCTTTTTTTGTTCCAATTGTTTGGATTAATCCTACTCCAATTCAATGGTCTTGGATGGCATTAATGGGTGTATTTGCTTGTTTAGGCCATATATTAATCATTTTGTCTCTTCGTTACGCTGATGCTTCAAAATTAGCACCATTTGGTTATTTCGAGATAATTACAAATCTTATTTTAGGGTATTATGTGTTTTCGGATTTTCCTGATAAATATACTTTTATTGGACTTTTCATAATTGTTTCATCGGGTTTATATGTTTTTAAAAGAGAATATTATCATAAATATAAGTAAATATAAGTGTACTATATATTAATATAATACTTTAATATATATTTGTAAAC
>LHBX01000060.1 GCA_001704065.1 Pelagibacteraceae bacterium GOM-A1
TATTCGCGAGATGAAATGATAAGTTCAGTTGATAAAGGTATTTTTGCTGTAAGTTTTGGCGGAGGACAAGTAGACATAACTTCAGGAAAATTTGTCTTTAACTGCACAGAAGCATACGAAATTAATAATGGTAAAATTGGATCACCAATCAAAGGTGCTACATTAATTGGAGATGGACCATCAATTTTAAAAGAAGTTTCATTAGTGGGTAATGATATGAAATTAGATCCAGGTATTGGAACATGTGGTAAGGCTGGACAAGGTGTTCCAGTAGGAGTAGCTCAGCCATCAATTCTTATAAATAAGATGACTGTTGGTGGAACAAAACTTTAATCTAAATGATAAGGGATCAGGAATTTTTAAAAGATATAGCGTCTTATTGTATTGAAAACTCTAAAAAACTAGGAGCAACAGATGTGGGAGTAAAAGTAATTCACTCTGTCTCAGAAAATGTTAGTTTTAGAAACAAAAAATTGGACGAGTCAAATAGAGCAGATAGTTTTGCTGTCAATTTAACTACTTATATAGAGAAAAAAAAATCAAGCATTAATTCATCAGATTTATCTAAATCAAACTTAGAAAAACTAATAGAACGTTGTATTGATGCTACAAAAATCACTCCATCAGATGAAAATAATTCGTTACCAGATAAAGATTTAATGTCTAAAGAGATAAGAGACCTTAATCTCTATGATGAAACACATTATCCAAATGATAAAAAGATTGAATTTTTAAAAAATGTTGAAGAAACAGCATCAACGGACGAAAAAATAGTTAATACTGAAGCTGGTTTTACCGAAAATAAAAATAATTTTATACTCGCAAACAGTAATGGTTTTTTAGGTGGATACAAAACCTCAAATTTTTCATCTTCATGTGTAGCTGTATCAAGAATTAATGGTGCAATGGAAAGAGATTATGAGTTTGGTAGCACAAGATTCTTGGAAGATATGATGGAACCAGAAGAAATTGGAAAAATAGCTGCCGACAAAGCAATAGAAAAGTTAGGACCAAAAAAAATTAAAAGTGAAAAAATTGGCGTTATATTCGATAAAAGAATTTCCAAAG
>LHBX01000061.1 GCA_001704065.1 Pelagibacteraceae bacterium GOM-A1
ACATCTATATGACCAAAGGTAATTGGATCAAAGGTTCCTGGATAGATAGCTATATTTTTCATTAAATGAGATTATCATCTAATTTAATAGCAGAAACTACTTTTTCATCACCAGTCAGTTTAATTATTCTAACACCTTGTGTATTACGACCAGCTATTCTTATTTCTTTAACAGCTGTTCTTATTACTCTACCTTTATTTGTTGAAATTAATATCTGATCTCCTTCAAAAACTGGAAAGGATGAAGAAACATTCCCGTTTCTTTGTGAATTGACAATACCAATAATTCCCTTTCCCCCTCTATTTGTAACTCTATAATCATAGTGAGATGTTCTCTTACCATAACCATTCTCCGTAATAGACAGAATGAACTTTTCTTTAGCTTTAATTTCAGATTTTTGGTCTTTAGTTTTTGCTTTCTTATTTGAGTCATGATCAATAATAGACAGAGATACAATAGTATCATTTTCTGCTAAATTAATACCTCTTATACCTTTTGATGATCTACCTTTGAAAACTCTAAGTTTTTTTGACTCAAACCTTATACATTTTCCTAATTTAGTACTTAAAATTATATCCTGATCATCTCTACAAATTTTAACACCAATAATTTTATCATTACCGTCAAGTTTCATTGCAATTTTACCTGAAGCATTAATTGAGGTAAAATCTTCAAGATTATTCTTTCTAATTTTTCCTTCACTTGTTGCAAAAATGATATGCATGTCTTTTGTATCAACATCACTTTCTGGAAATGGCATAATTGAACTAATTGATTGATGATTTTTTAGAGGAAGAATATTAAATAAAGACTTACCTTTTGATGCAGCTGATCCTTCCGGAATTTTCCAAGCTTTAACTTTGTATGCTAATCCTTCAGTAGAGAAAAATAGAACAGATGTGTGAGTATTTACTGATAATGTTTGCACTACAGAATCTTCATCTCTTGTCTTAATCCCTGTTTTACCCTTTCCACCTCTTTTCTGTTGTTTAACATTACTTAATGCACCTCTTTTAATGTATCCTTGTAAAGTAATTGTAATTATTACAGACTCTTTTTGAATAGTTTCTTCAATATTATAGTTTAAAACTGCATCTATAATCTGCGTTCTTCTCGGAGATGAGAATTTCTCTTTAATTTGAGACAACTCATTACTAATTACTTTTAACAGTTCACTTTTGGAATTTATTATTTTTTTATACTTTGTAATCAATTCAGATAATTTTTTTATTTCTTCTTCAATTTCATTAATTCCAAGGGCAGTTAATTTTTGTAATCTAAGTTCTAGTATTGACGTGACTTGAGTTTCAGATAAGTTGTAAGATCCTTTATAATTTTTATTATCAACTAATTTAATTAATTTTGCAGATTTTGTTATTTTCCATTTAGTTTTTATTAAAGTATTTTTTGCTTCTTCTGGATTTTTTGAAGATCTAATAATTTTTATTACTTTATCAATATTTTCTACACTAACAGATAAGCCAAGTAATACATGGACACGGTCTTCAGCTTTTTTTAAATCGTATTTTGTTTTTTTTATAACTACATCTTCTCTAAATTTTAAAAAGTTCTCTAGAAAATCTTTTAATGAACATGTTTTAGGTTTGTTATCAACAATTGCTAATGAATTAAAACCGAATGAAGTTTCAATGGATGTATATTTATAAAGTTGTCTTTTTATTGTCTCGGGCTCAACACTTCTTCTAAGATCGATAGCAACTCTTATACCTTCTCTATTAGATTCATCTCTAATGTCACTTATACCCTCTATTTTTTTGTCTCTAACTAATTCTGCAATTTTTTCATTTAAATTAGATTTATTTACTTGGTAAGGTATTGAGGTAATTACCAATCTATCTTTACCATTTTTAAGATTTTCAACATTTATTTCACCTCTAATTTTAAAAGAGCCTCTGCCTGTTTTGTATCCTTCTCGAATAATATCTTTACCAATAATCACACCTCCTGTTGGAAAATCAGGGCCAGGAATATGCTTCATTAACTCTTTAACTTTAATATCTTTATTTTTTATAAGCGCTAAAGTTCCATCAATAATTTCACCAAGATTATGTGGTGGTATACTAGTAGCCATACCAACAGCAATACCTCCAGCTCCATTTACTAAAAGATTAGGATATTGAGCTGGCAATACTGTAGGCTCTTGCTCGGTTTCATCGTAATTACTTTTAAATGAGACAGTATTTTTTTCTATATCATCAATTAAAAACTGAGAAATTTTTGCTAGTTTGGTTTCTGTATATCTCATTGCTGCAGGAGGATCTCCATCTATTGAACCAAAATTACCCTGACCATCAATAAGTGGAAGACTCATTGAGAAATCTTGTACCATTCTAACTAAAGCATCATACACGGCTTGATCACCATGCGGATGATATTTACCAATTACATCTCCAACAATTCTTGCAGATTTTCTAAATTGTTTTGTCCAATCGAAACCACCTTTGTGCATTGCATATAAAATTCTTCTGTGAACAGGTTTAAGTCCGTCTCTTATGTCGGGTAATGCCCTACTAATTATTACGCTCATGGCGTAAGATAAATATGATGAACTCATTTCATCATACATTGAAATTGGTTTGATATTTAAATCTTTAGTTACTTCGTTTTTTTGCATTTATTTAGAAAGGGATATCATCGTCTAACTCGTTTTGAGCCATAGAACTATCATCAAAACTTTGTTTGTTATCTTGAGATGGAATTGAATTTTGATTTCCCCCACCTAACATTGTTAATGATGAATTGTATCCTTGAATTAAAATTTCAGTAGAATATTTATCCTGACCTGATTGTTCATCTTTCCATTTTCTAGTAGTCAGTTGTCCTTCAACGTATACTTGTGCTCCTTTTTTTAAATATTGTTGAACTACATTTACTAGACCTTCATTGAAAACAACTACTCTATGCCATTCTGTTTTTTCCTTTTTTTCACCGGTATTTTTATCTTTCCATGATTGACTGGTAGCTAGGCTTAATCTTGCTACACTTTTACCGTTAACCATTTGTTTAACTTCTGGATCTGCGCCTAATCGACCGATTAAAAGTACTTTATTTAAGCTTCCTGCCATAATATTTATATATTTGAAATGTTATTTATAACATTAATAGGCTTGAATATTAATTTTATTAATCTAAAGCAACTAAAATTATGCTTAAAAAGATACTTATTAAGGGCGCAAAAGAGCACAATTTAAAGAATATTTCACTAGAGATTCCTAAAGACAAATTTGTTGTGATAACGGGTCTATCTGGGTCAGGAAAATCATCATTAGCATTTGATACTGTCTATGCAGAAGGTCAAAGACGATATGTTGAAAGTTTATCTGCATATGCAAGACAGTTTTTAGACAAAATGAAAAAACCAAATGTAGATTTAATCGAAGGTTTGAGTCCAGCAATTTCAATAGAACAAAAAAATACTTCTAAAAATCCAAGATCAACAGTTGCAACTGTAACCGAAATATATGATTACATGAGAGTACTTTATGCAAGAGCAGGAATACCCTACTCTCCATTTACTGGTAAACCAATTACTTCTCAAACTATTAGTCAAATTGTTGATAAGATTAAAGAATTACCGAAAAAGTCTACGATATATTTATATGCACCTGTTGTACGAGGACGTAAGGGTGAATACAAAAAAGATATATTAGGATACAAAAAAAGAGGATTTAGAAAAATCAAAGTTGATGACCAATTGTATGATATTGAAAGTGTTCCAGAATTAAATAAAAAACTTAAACACGATATTTCAATCTTAGTTGATAGAATTGTAATAAATTCATCATTAGGAAACAGATTAGCCGAAAGTGTTGAAACGGCTGTTAATTTAGCAAATGGATTACTTTTTGTTGAATATGAAAATGAAACACTTCCAAAAAAATACAGAAAAATTGAAAAATTAATTTTCTCAACCAAATTTGCTTGTCCTGAAAGTGGTTTTACTATTGAAGAGATTGAACCAAGGCTTTTCTCATTCAACAGTCCTTATGGAGCTTGTGAAGAATGTGAAGGTATTGGGATGAAATTAAATGTTGATCCAAATTTAGTTGTTCCAAATGAAAAAAAATCTATCGCAGATGGTGCCATAGAACCTTGGGCAAAATCTACATCAATGTATTACGCACAAACATTAGCATCTTTATCTAAACATTATGGTTTTTCATTAGATGATAAATGGTCAAAAATACCAAAAAAAATTAAGGATGTAATTTTGTATGGATCTGATGATGAAGAAATTAAATTTACTTATGACGATGGCTATGAGAAGTATTCGCATAAAAAAACCTTTGAAGGTGTTGTCAATAATCTAGAGAGAAGATATTTAGAAACAGATAGCGATTGGAAAAGAGAAGAAATTGCTCAATATCAATCTGATACAAAATGTGAAAGATGCAATGGTTATCGATTAAAAGATGAAGCTCTGTGTGTTAAAATAAATGAATTAAACATAAGCCAAGTTACAGAAAAATCAATTTTTGACGCTAAGGAATGGTTTAGATCTTTAGAAGTTAAATTAGATAAAAGACAAATTAAAATTGCTCAACATATATTAAAAGAAATTAATGAACGTTTAGATTTTCTTTTAAATGTTGGTCTTGATTATTTAACTTTATCTAGAGAGTCTGGAACATTATCTGGTGGTGAAGCACAAAGGATTAGACTAGCTTCACAAATAGGATCAGGTTTAACTGGAGTTCTATACGTTTTAGATGAACCATCAATTGGTTTACATCAAAAAGATAATGTTAAGCTCATAGATGCATTAAAAAGATTAAGAGACTTAGGTAATACTGTTATTGTTGTTGAGCACGATACTGAAACAATGGAGAATGCTGATCATATAATTGATTTAGGACCTGAAGCTGGAAACAAAGGTGGAGAAATTGTTGCTGAAGGTACATATGAACAAATTTTAAAAAATGATAAAAGTATTACTGGAAGATATTTATCAAATAAGAGCTTCATACCTATTCCAAAAAATAGAAGACTTGCAAAAAATGGAGGATTTTTAGAAATCAATGGTGCATCAGGAAATAATTTAAATAACGTAAATTTAAAAATACCTTTAGGAAGTTTCACTTGTGTTACTGGTGTATCTGGAAGTGGTAAATCTACTTTGATACTTCAAACTTTATACAATGCATTAAATCTTACTTTGAATAATAATAAGTCTAGAAAAATTCCTCAGCCATTCAGAGGATTTAAAGGAATAGAATTAATTGATAAAGTTATAGATATTGATCAATCACCTATTGGTAGAACTCCTAGATCAAATCCCGCTACATATACAGGAGCTTTTGGTCCTATAAGAGACTGGTTTACCAATTTACCTGAAGCAAAAAGTAGAGGCTATAAACCTGGAAGATTTTCTTTCAATGTAAAGGGTGGAAGATGTGAAGCATGTGAAGGAGATGGTGTAATTACTTACGAAATGCACTTTCTTCCTGATGTTTATATAACATGCGATGAATGCAAAGGCACTAGATACAACAGAGAAACATTAGAGATTAAATTCAAAGATAAGAGTATTGCAGATGTTTTAAATATGACTGTTGATGAAGGATGTGAGTATTTTGAAAATATTTCAAACATCAAAACTAAACTTCTAACTTTAAAGAAAGTGGGTCTTGGCTACATAAAAATTGGTCAGCAAGCTACAACTCTTTCTGGTGGAGAGGCTCAGCGTATAAAGCTTGCTAAAGAATTATCTAAAAGATCTACAGGAAGAACAATGTATATATTAGATGAACCAACTACTGGATTGCATCAACATGATATAAAAAAACTTTTGGAAATTTTACACACATTTGTTGCAACAGGTAATTCAGTTGTAGTTATTGAGCATAATTTAGATGTTATTAAAACTGCCGATTATATTGTAGATATGGGACCCGAGGGCGGTGTTAAAGGTGGAAATATTATTGCTGAAGGTAAACCCGAGGAAGTTGCAAAAGTGAAAGATAGCTATACAGGTAAATTTTTAAAGCCTTTATTAGATACAAAATTTAAAAAAACCGCTTAATCTTTATAGAAAAATAATATAAAATCATCATATAGATGACTTCGATATTACAATCATTATCAAAAACTGTTCATTTATCATTGGCTATTGCAATATTACTATTTATTGGTCTTTACATAGGTAATGGTGGATTTGATTTTGATGTTTTATTTTGGAGTTGGTTATTAAGATACGTACATGTAACTGTAAGTATTATGTGGATTGGTTTACTGTGGTATTTCAATTTTGTTCAAATTCCTAACATGGCTAAAATTCCAGACGAACAAAAACCAGCAATAGGGAAAGTTATTGCTCCTGCAGCATTATTTTGGTTTAGATGGGCAGCGCTATTTACAATCATATCAGGATTATTATTAGCCTATTTTAATGGATACGTTCATCAAGCGATGACATTAGGAATTGGATCAGGTGGAGGAAAAAATACTGCAATAGGTATTGGAATGTGGTTAGGATTAATAATGGCATTCAATGTTTGGTTTGTTATATGGCCAAATCAAAAAAAAGCTTTAGGTATGGTAGAGTGTGAACCTGAAGTTAAGGCTAAATCGGCAAAGACTGCAATGCTGTTTTCTAGAACAAACACACTTTTATCATTACCAATGTTATTAACAATGGTAGCGGCACAAAATCTTTATTAATTATTCTTTTTCTTCCTTAACGATCGTTCTTTGGCTAACTTTTAAAGAAACCAACACTGGGTTTGCAATATAAATAGATGAATAAGTTCCAAAAATTACTCCTAATATCATTGCTAATGAAAATCCTTTTAATATTTCTCCACCAAAAATAAATATAGATAAAAGTGCCAACAATGTAGTAACTGAAGTTATTATTGTTCGTGATAAAGTTTCATTTATTGAGATATTTGTTAGTTCAAATATTTTAACATCTGCATATTTACGCAAATTTTCTCTAACTCTATCAAATATTACAACTGTATCATTCATTGAATATCCAACTATTGTTAAAACAGCTGCAACAATAGAAAGATTGATTTCTAACGAAAATACAGAAAATACTCCCAATGTAATGATAACGTCATGAAATAAAGCTAAAATAGCTCCAAGACTAAATTGCCACTCAAATCTGATCCATATATATAAAAGCATAGCTGCCAAAGATAAAGCTATCGCTATTACACCTGATCTCAAAAGTTCTGCACTAACTTTTGGTCCAACATTTTCAACTCTTCTAAAATCAACCGTGCCTATAGAATTTGATAGCTTAGTTTTTATCTCTTCTATAAATTGTGGGTCATTTGAATTTTGTTTTTCAAATTTAACTACAAAATCTGTTTCATTACCAAAATTTTTTACTGAAACATCGCCAAGATTCATTTGATTAAAACTATCTCTTATTTTTGTGATATTAGCAGAAGATTTGTCAGTCCTTAGCTCTATTAAAGTACCCCCTTTAAAATCAACACCAAAATTCAATCCTTTAAAAACTAAGAAAACTAAGGAAGCAATAATTAATATACCTGAAAGTATATTAAAACTTTTATAAAACTTATTAAAATAGATTGTTTTCATTATATAAGTTTTTCCTTATGTTTATTTTTGATGACATAGTAAGCAGTAATCAAACGAGCAATGAAATATACTGAAAATAGTGTTGTAAGTATTCCTACTCCAAGCGTTATAGAAAAGCCTTTGATTGGACCTGATCCCATGAAAAAAAGGATTACTGCAGCGATTAAAGTTGTAATATTGGCATCTAAAATTGTTGTTCGTGATTTTGTATAACCAGAATCAAAAGCTACAATTGAATTATTTTCATTTTTTAATTCTTCTTTAATTCTCTCAAAAATTAAAACATTTGCATCAACAGCCATACCTACTGTTAAAATAATACCTGCAATTCCAGGGAGTGTAAGAGTTGCTTCAAATAATGTTAGAATACCGACTAACAAAAATAAATTAGAAATTAAGGCTAAGTTAGCAATTAAGCCAAAAAATCTATATTTATAAAACATAAAGGCAACAACTAAGATAAATCCTATTATCAATGACATAATTCCTGCATTAATTGAGTCTTTTCCAAGGTCAGGACCAACAGATCTTTCTTCGATAATATTAAGTGGAGCCGGTAAAGCACCTGATCTTAAGAGTAAAGCTAAATCTGTTGCTGATTGAAAGGTGAAATTACCAGATATCTGTCCATTTCCTCCAATAATTGGTTCTCTGACTTCAGGAGCGCTAATAATTTTTCCATCCAAAACAATTGCCAACCTTTTTCCAACACCATTTGAAGTCGCTTTACCAAACTTTTTTGCTCCTACCCTATCTAAACTAAATGAAACAACTGTCTCATTAGTTTGATTATTCATAGTTGGCTTGGCATCCATAAGATTATCACCACTTAAAACAATTCTTTTACTAACAATGGCTTCACTAGAGCCATCCTCAAAAGAAAGTTTTTCTGTTCCAAACGATTCTTCAGAACTACTGGATATAAATTGGAATGTTAAGTTTGCAGTTTTACCTAATAAAGATTTAATTCTACCAGGATCATCCAGTCCTGGTAACTCAACAAGAATTCGATCATTACCTCGTTTTAAAATATTTGGCTCATTAGTTCCTACTTCATCAACTCTTCTTCTTACAATTTCAATTGCTTGATCTAATGAAGAATTTTTTAACAATACCAATCCATAGTCAGAAAATTCTAATTTGAATGATGTATCCATGTTTTCAATGTTAAATTGATGCGATTTGTATTGTTGAAAATATGGATTTATCTCACTTTTATCATCATCTAACAGAGATTTAACTTCATCAATTTTAGAATTTTCAACATCAAATATAATTGACTTATTCTCAATTACAAAATTTCTAACCTTAATATCTTTATCTTTGAAAAATTTTTTAAACTCTAAGACTTTACTTTGCAATCTTTGAGTAATGACTGGTTCGTTATCTATTTCTAATAATAAATAAGAACCACCTTGTAGATCTAATCCTAATTTTATATTTTTTGAGAAAAATTCATCATCAACTTTTGTAAAGTTGGAAATAGTAAAATATGAAATAATAAGTGTAAAAATTAAAACACTAAAAACTCTTAATTTAGAAAAATATAACACTTTAGGAAGTTATTATTTTTTTGGTTCAGCTTTAGTAACTAGTCCTTGTATTCCTGTAGCTCGAACAATTTCAACTTTAACATTATCAGCTATCATAACTTCTACTTTTTCGTTATCGATAACTCTTTCTACAGTGCCAACGATACCACCAGAAGTAATAACTTTATCTCCACGCTTTAAAGCTTCAACCATAGCCTTATGTTCTTTAACTTTCTTTTGCTGGGGTCTAATTAAGAAAAAGTAAAATATTACGAATATTAAAATTAGGGGTATAAATTGTCCAATTCCTGCGTCCATGTTAAGTCCTTAAAAAGTTAACGATTATTTATACTATATAATTTTAGAAGACAACTCTTAATTGATACCTATTTTCTCCATATTGTTCATATATGGTCTTAGTTTTTCAGGAATAATTATTGAACCATCCTCAGTTTGATAATTTTCTAATATCGCAATTAAAGTTCTACCAACGGCAAGTCCACTCCCATTTAAAGTACCAACAAATTCATTTTCGTTATTATTATTTTTATATCTAGCTTTCATTCTTTTGGCCTGAAATGTTCCACATGAAGAACAGCTTGATATTTCTCTATATTTATTTTCAGATGGAAGCCAAACCTCTATGTCATAAGTTTTTTCTGCACTAAAACCCATATCACCAGTGCTTAAAATAATTTTTCTGTAAGGTAATTGTAAATCATCTAAAATTTTAGTTGCACAATTAGTCATTCTCTCTAGTTCTTCAATGCATTTATTATTTTCTACAATACTGACTAATTCAACTTTATAAAATTGATGTTGTCTAATCATGCCCTTGGTGTCTTTACCATAACTTCCTGCTTCTTTTCTAAAACAAGGTGTTGATGCAACTAATCTCATTGGCAATGATTTAAAATTTAATATCTGATTTTTAACCATATTAGTTAATATTACTTCAGCAGTAGGGATTAAAAACTTTCTATCATTTTTATCATCAAACTTAATTTCGAATTGATCATTTTCAAATTTGGGCAATTGGCCAGTTCCAAACATAGTGTTGTCTGTAGCCATTAAAGGTGGAGAGATTTCAGTATAGCCATTATTATTGACATGTGTATCAATCATAAAATTAGAAATTGCTCTTTCTAATGATGCTAATTTGTCTTTAACAAAAACAAATCTTGATCCAGTTGTTTTTGTTGCTAAATCAAAATCTAACATGTTCAGTTTTTCACCAATTTCATAATGAGATTTTGGTTTAAAACTCATTTCTTTAATTTCACCAGATTTTACAACCTCTTTATTGCTATTTTCATCCTTGCCTACGGGGACATCATTCAATGGTAAATTAGGAATATTACTTAATATCTGATCAAGTTGATCTTTAACATTTTTTTGATTTTTACTTAAATCATCTATTTTATTTGAAATTTCTTTAGACTTTTCAAAAAGGGTTTCATCTTTAGATTTAGAAATAGATTTTTTTTCCATTTCTAATTTTTCTTTTTCTTGAATTAATTTTCTATTTTCTTCATCAAGATTTAATATTTGGTCAAAGTCTACATCAACGTTTCGATTTTTAATTGTATTTTTAAAATTATCGATATCTTTTCTAATATCCTTAATATTGTGCATTTCTCTCTTGAGCTTTCTTTTCGATAATATTTACAGAAAAAATTGATAATTCATATAAAATTAACAAAGGTATTGCTAAACCTATTTGTGTAATTGGATCTGGTGGAGTTAATATTGCAGCAGCAGCAAATATTATTACAACAAAATATTTTCTTCTTTCTCTTAAATAAGTAGAATTTACAACTCCTATTCTTGCAAGCAAACTTAATACAACTGGTAGCTGAAAACTTAATCCAAATGCAAAAATTAACTTCATCACAAGTGATAAGTATTCATTTACTTTGGCTTCTAATTGAATCGGTAAGCTAGTCCCAAGTCCCGCACTTTCAAATGATAAAAAGAATTTAAATGCTAGTGGCATAATTAGATAATAAACAAGCATACCTCCTAGTAAAAAAAGTATTGGTGTAATTACTAAGTAAGGCATAATTGCTTTCTTTTCATGGGTGTATAATCCTGGTGCAATAAATTTCCAAATTTGAATAAGGATATATGGACTGGTCACAAAGAAAGCAGCAAAAAAAGAGACTTTAAGATATGTTAAAAATGTTTCTTGAAGAGCAGTAAAAATTAATCTTCTATCGACAGTGTCATCCTTTACAGCATTAGCGTAAGGTTCAACTAAAAATCCATATATGTATTCAGAAAAATAGTAACAAACTACAAATAATACTGCTAAGAAGATAAATGAATTTATTAGTCTTTGTCTTAATTCAGTAAGATGACTTATAAAACCTGTTTCTTTTTTTTTAGCTGTCATCTTTAGGTTTATCCTCTTTCATGATTTCAGTGTTTTTTTTTAATTCTTCTTTAATTGAAACATCTGTTATTTCTGTAACTTGATTTTGAACATCTGAAAAATATCTCTTAGCAGAACCTATCCATGATCCAACTTTTTTTAACATTACAGGAAAGTCTTTTGGTCCTACAACTATTATTGCAATAGATACTATTATTAATATTTCAAACCAGCCGATCTGTGGCATTGATTACTCTTTTTTGTCTGAGTCTTGATTTTCAGATATATTTTTTGGTTGGCTATCTTCTGTAGCATCTGTAGCCATACCTTTTTTAAAACTTTTAATTCCTTTAGCAACATCACCCATTAGACTAGAGATTTTACCTCTACCAAAAAGTAATACTACTAAAATTACTACAATTGCAATTTGCCAAAATCCTATACTCATAATTACTTATAACCTTATAATTTTAGTTTTAAAACTATTTTTTTATTTATCGTTATCGGTATTAAGAGTGCTATTAAGCATCTCATCTATATCAGAGTATATATTTTCCTTTTTATCCTCTTGTTTTTCTTTATAGAATTTGCCTGTTCCAAATATAGATGCATCTACACTAGATGTATCAATAAGACCTGCAGTACCTAATTCATCTACTGTTGGAAGGTCTGACAATTTTTGAAGATTGAAATGACTTAAAAAGTCATCTGTTGTTCCATATTGAATAGGTTTACCAGGGGCATCTTTTCGACCTTGAGGTCTAACCCAGTTCAATTCCATCAATATCTCAAGTGTATTATTCCCAAACGCAACTCCACGAATTTCTTCTATTTCAGCTCTAGTGACTGGTTGATGATAAACAATAATTGCAAGTGTTTCTATCGCAGCCTTTGATAATTTTTTTTCAACAGTTTTTTGTTGAGACATTAATGTGGATAAATTTGGTGAAGTTCTAAAAGACCACTTATTGGATATACAGACTAAATTTATTCCACGATCAGAATAAAAATTCTGAAGTTTTAGTAAAGATTTTTCAACATCTGTCTTTTTTGAAATTTTATTTTCAATAGTTTCAATATTTAAAGGCTCTGCAGCTGCAAAAACAATAGCTTCAATTTCTTTATCAACATCACTTAATTTAGATGGAAATGATACAACATTATTTTTTTTTAATTTATTCATTAGATTTTTTTAATATATATGTCCTCAAATAAATTATCTTGTTTAATAGAAATATTGCCTTCTTTTGCAAGCTCTAAAGATCCAGCAAAAATTCCTGCATTACCAGTCTTACTTAAAGTTTTAGAGTTTCTAAAATTTTTTGGTATTAGATCAGTCATATTTTTCCAATCATTTAAATTATTATAAAACTCTTTTATAACTTTAATACCTTCTTCAGTAGTAAATACTGGAAGTTTCGGAATATTCATTCTTTGAAAATCTTTTGTCATTACGATATTCGAATACGTTTTTAATAATTCAAATAATGTTAAAGAATATTGAGAGTTATATATTGATCTCATTCCACTTTTCGAACCTCTCATGAAAATATCTTTGCCTAATCTTTTTCTACTCAACATCTGAGAAGACAATAATCTTATTAATTCCAGTTTTTTAAGTTGGAGTTTTAATTTTTCTGCCACTTCAAGTGCTTTAAATTCCTCTTCCTCTGTTTCTGGTAATAGTAGTTTAGATTTAAGATAAGTTAACCAAGTAGCCATTAACAAATATTCTGAGGCCAATTCTAAATTCAAATTTTCAGTTTTTGTTATAAAATCATGAAATTGATCTGCTAATTTAGTGATTGATATATTTTCCAAATCTACTTTTTGTGATTTTGCTAAATCTAAAAGTATTTCTAATGATCCAGAGTAATTACTAAGATCAACATTAAATTCTAAAGAATCACTCATGATTTTAAATTTAACTTATTATTTGAATTAATTTAGAAGTTTTTTTTACAATAAAATCATCGATATAAGGTGAATTTTGACCTACTACATTCATTTCGTTCATTTTTCCATTGCAATGAAGCACCAAATTACAACCTGCGCGAAAAGATTTAATAACGTTATTTTTTAAACTACCTCTAAGAGCACCCATAGAAATATCATCTGACATTAATATTCCCTTGAATGATATTTCTTTTCTAATCATTTTTATGATTTCTTTAGAATGTGAAACGTTATTTATTGGGTCAAGTTTTTTAAACAACAAGTGACCGGTCATACCTAAAACAGATTTTTTTTTGGTAAATGGAAAAAAATCATATTTTTTAAGATACTTTAGATCTTTGTCTATGACTGGTAATTTGTAATGACTATCAACTTTAGCCAAACCATGACCTGGAAGGTGTTTAATTACTGTGCCAACCCTATTTTTGTGAAATTTTTCGATAGATATATCGCCAATTTTGGACAGCGTTTTCTTATCATTTGAATAGGATCGATCACCTATAATTTTATGAGAATTATTTCGTCTTAAATCCAATACGGGTACTGTATTAACATTAATACCAATAAGTCTTAACAAATAGGATATTTGCTTCACATAAACATTGAAATAAATATCGAATTTTTTTTTATCTTTTGAATATAAATCACCAAAATATTTTGCACTAAAAATTGAATTATCTATAAATTTTCTTAATCTGCTTACTCTTCCACCTTCTTCGTCAATTAGAATTGGATAGTTTGAGTTTTTAAATATTTTTTTAATCGAACCAGTTAATTTTTGAACTTGATTGATTGATTTAATATTTCTTGAAAAAAGGATTATACCCCATGGCTTATATTTTTTTAAAAAACTTACTTCACTTTTTTTTAAATTATGTCCACTAATGCCACATATAAAAGCTCTTGTTTTTTTAATCATTATATAACAATTCCCAAAAAGAATATTTTTTTGTGTTTTTATTTTTGTATTCTACATATTCAATAATGTTGTCCGTGTCATTTTTAAGAATAAATAGATTATTTTCGTTAGATGATATTTTTTCATCAATACTTGAAACTGCTCTATATGATTTCTTGTAATTGTCGTCTGAAAAATAATATCTTAGAGTAAAGAATAGAAAGAAAAATATAATTATTAAATAAAATAGATATTTGAGCTCTTTTAGCATTACATTTTTTCAGGTGTATCAACACCTATAATATCCATTCCAGTTTTAATTGTTTTTGCAATAGATTTTAAAAATATTAGTTTTTCTATATTTATTGTTTTATCATCATTGATAAATCTTTTTTCAACATCATCTTTTCCCATATTCCAATAGGAATGAAACTGTGATGATAACTCATATAAATATACAGGGATCCTATGAGGTTCTAGTTTTTTAGTGGAAATTTCTACACATTTAGGCCATTCAGATATTTTTTTAAAAATTTCAATTTCTTCATTATTAAATTGCATATTATTATTTTCATTATCAATTTTGTCATCAATATTTTTATTTATATTTCTAAAAACCGATGAAATTCTAGCATAACAATATTGAACATAATAAAGTGGATTGTCTTTGGATTTTTCTTTTACTTTTGTAAAATCAAAATCTAATTCAGCATCATTACTTCTACTTAGCATAATAAATCTTGTTGCATCTTTTCCAACTTCAGAAATTAAATCTTCAACAGTAATGTAATCACCTTTTCTTTTAGACATTTTAAAAGGTTTGCCATCTTTTATTAACTTAACAAGTTGGCTTACTTTACAAA
The DNA here is from genome assembly GCA_001704065.1 of Pelagibacteraceae bacterium GOM-A1. GTDB lineage: Bacteria > Pseudomonadota > Alphaproteobacteria > Pelagibacterales > Pelagibacteraceae > Pelagibacter. The sequence goes on from LHBX01000061.1 coordinate 15,199, forward strand.
TTAATTTATTTTTTTCTCCAGATAATGCTTCAACAACAGAAGTAATTCTTTTTATATAACCCGCATGATCCGCTCCTAAAATATTTATTAATTTATCAAATTTTCTGTTTAGTTTTGTATTATGATACGCAACATCTCCAGCAAAATAAGTCCATGTGTTGTCAGATTTTTGTAATGCCCTATCTTTATCATCCCCGAAATCTGTTGATCTAAAAAGTAACTGATCTCTCTCTACCCAATTAGTTGTGTCTTCTCCCTCGGGAGCTTTTATTTTTCCTATATATACAAATTTATCTTTTTTAAGTTTCTCAATAACCTTATCAACCTCTTTATTTTCGACTATTTCAGTCTCGCTCGCAAAATTATCATGAATAATTCCCAAATTATTTAGATTTGTCTTAATAAGTTTAAGTGACTCTGTAATTGCTAATTTAGTAAGTGTTAACTTTATTTTTTCATAATCATCAAATTGTAAATCTTTATTATTATCTATAATATGTTGGGCTATATCTTTGATGTATTCTCCTGGATATAAATCATCCTCATCTACTGGAAAAGTTTGATTATCTAATTTTTCTTTTATTCTTAAATATACAGATCTAGTAAAATGTAAAATTTGATTGCCATGATCATTTACATAATATTCTTTTACAACTTCTTGATTGTTAAATTTTAACAAATTAGAGATAACATCACCTAGAATAGCACCTCTACAATGACCAACATGCAATGGTCCAGTAGGATTTGCAGACACGAATTCAATTAAATGTTTCTTTTTAGAGCCATTAAGTGCTGCGCCAAAATTATTAAGATTATTTATATTTAAAAGAAATGAAGTCCAAAACTCTTTTTTTAAAATAATATTTATAAATCCAGGTTTTGCTATTTCTATCTTCTCAATATTATTATCGTCTTTAAAAATAATATCTTTCAATTTTTCAGCAATTTTAATTGGTGGTTCATTATTTGTTTTAGATAAAACCATTGCAACATTAGTTGATAGATCACATTTAAATTTTTTAGGAGGTATATCTACATTTATACCAGATAAACTTTCAGGTAATAAAATTAGCTTTTCTTCACTTGCTAATTTAATTTTATTTAAAATTTTATTTAAGTATTCCTCAAATATATTCATTTTGATGCTCTATATAATTGTATGGCGTACCTATCTGTCATGCCAGAAATATAATCGGATATAGCTCTTTCTTTGTTAGTTTTTAAATATTTAGTTTTAATATACTTTTTTGGTTTTTTGCTAATTACGCTAAAAAGCTTTTTAATTATCTTTTTTCCTTCGTTATTTTTTTAAATACTCTTTAATATTTTCAATTCTTGCTCTTACAGAGTTAACATTCCAGGAACTAATTATCATTAAAGCGAGAAAGATACGCCACAACCACAAGAAGATTTGCTTTGCGGGTTGTT
>LHBX01000062.1 GCA_001704065.1 Pelagibacteraceae bacterium GOM-A1
CAACTGACTACATAGAAGAAGATATAGATTTAAACGTACATCTAATCAAAAATGTTCCAGCAACTTTCATCATAAGGGTTCAAGGAAAATCAATGGTGGATGTTGGAATAAATGATGGTGATTTATTAGTTGTAGACAAAAGCTTAACTCCGAAAAATTTTTCAACTGTTATAGCAAATGTTCACGATGAACTCGTTGTTAAAACTTTAGTTAAGGAAAAAGATAAACAATTTTTAACATCAGGCTCTAAAGAATTTTCTGATCGAATTTTAATAAATGAAGAACAAGATATTTTTATTTGGGGAGTAGTCACCTATGTCATACATTCAGTACACTAAAAAATTAGCACTGGTTGACTGCAATTCTTTCTATGTTTCTTGTGAAAGATTATTTAATCCAAAAATAAGAAAAAAACCTGTTGTAGTTTTATCTAATAATGACGGCTGTATAGTTTCAAGATCTACTGAAGCAAAAGCTTTGGGAATTAAAATGGGTGAGCCCTACTTTAAAGCAAAAGATATTATTATAAAAAATGATGTACAAGTATTCTCATCAAATTATTCTTTGTATGGAGATTTATCTAGAAGAGTAATGAGAACTTTAAAAAGATTTAACTCTGATATTGAAGTTTATTCAATTGATGAAGCATTTATGGATTTATCAAATTTTTCTGACAATGAAGTAGAGCAAGTTGGAAGAGAAATTAGAGAAACAGTTTTAAAGTGGACTGGTATTCCAACAAGTATAGGAATAGCTAAAACTAAAACTTTAAGCAAAGTTGCAAATCATATAGCTAAGAAAAAACAATCAGGTGTTACAAGTTTAATTGGAATAGAAAATCTCGATCCTATTCTTGAAAAAATTGATATCAATGATGTTTGGGGTGTTGGAAGACAGATGACAAAGTTTTATCAAAAAAATGGAATTTATAATGCTAAACAATTAAAAAATAAATCAAACACCTGGATTAAAAAATCTTCAAATGTACTAAGTTCAAGAACTGCAATGGAGCTTAGAGGTGTACCTTGTATTGATTTAGAAAAAACTGCATCGAAAAGAAAAAGCTGTGTAGTATCAAGGTCATTTGGAAAAAGAATAGAAAAATTCCAAGAACTTGAAGAAGCTGTTGCTAGTTATTGTTTAAATGCGTCAGAAAAGATAAGATCTGAAAACCTTGTTGCAAAAGCCGTTATGGTATTTGTTAGAACCAGTCCTTTTCAAAAACAATTTGGTTTTTATTCAAACTCTAGAACTGTTGATTTTCCTATGGCAACTAACAATAGTATAGAGATAGTAAAAAATGCCTTATCTGTCTTAAAAGTAATCTTTAGAAAAGGACACCGTTACCAAAAAGCAGGAGTGATGCTAACTGGATTAACAGATGCAGAAAATAATGAAAATTTATTTTCATCAGCAAAAGATGAGAGAATTAATAGATTGATGAGATCAATCGATAATACAAATTATAGATATGGCAGATCCACACTAAGTCTTGCAAGTGCCGGGGTTAGAAAGTCCTGGGGCATGAAAAGGGATTACAACTCAAAGATAGATACAGCTGATTTCTATTGTTTGCCAACAATAAGAGCCTAATCAAAATGGTTTAAAATTTTTTAGATATACTAAGTTTTCACAATTATTTTAATGAGTTACTTGAAAGTTTCATAATTGAATTTATTTTAAGTTTTTTGTCGTACTTTCCATACAAATAAAAGTCGTATTTATTGATACTCTGTGACATTAATTTTTGACATTTATCTGAGTCAATTAATTTTTCACAACTTGTCTCTTCCTTAACTCCGTCAAAAAAAATTACTCTTTGTGGCATAGTTTGGGTATCAAAAACTGTTTTAAATCGAGACATAAATGAAGAATACAATCCATATCTCAAACTTAATTCTTTTCCTTTTTTAGTATTTGATGCACCTTTAAAATCTACTTTTAAATTTCCATCAATCCAAACTTTCATGTAACCTTTATCAGATTTAGGATGCCAATTAGTGTTAAATATAATCTCTGTCCAATTTCCAAGAAGTTCTTCATTAGGCTTTAAAACAACATGAGAGTCTTTAAAGGAATCTCCATTTCTATTAAAGGTTAATCCTGCATGCGTGTGTTGGAACATGACCAATACTTTAGAGGGTTTGTGTCTTTTCCATTGAATCAGAGACATTTTCGCAGGCGCAATTGAATTATAATCTTTTGGAAGATAAATATAAAACCTATACCATCTATTTTTTTTCCAAGGTTTTTTTTTATAATATAGTTCTGTTCTTTCTCTATCATTCTCACAATCGCTCCATTTGGGTTCTTGCCAACATTCTCCATTATTAGATTCAAACCTAATTGATTTATTTCCAATAATAGAAAAATCACTTACAGATACTGGATTAGTTGCTTTGGGTGAGTTTAAGTGGTGAAATTTTTCTGGAATTGCTTTTCCATATCCATCTTCCTTTAAAGCTTTTCTTACTTCTGAAAATTTAGTTTTAGCAAAAGTATTGCTGCTGATTAACAAAAAAATTAAAATTATAAATATTCTCATTATCTTAAAAATTACTTTATATTGTCAATACTTTCAATATTTGTTGATGAAATATTTAATTCTTTTAAATTTTCTTTTCTTCCAATCATTACAACTGAAAATTAAAATACGATAATTAGAGCTTAATTAAAAAGGTCTAGGATTTTTAGGATAACCTAAGTTTCTACAAGAAGATGATTGTGGAGATGTTGAGCATAAAACAACAGCTCTGGCACCTATAACTTGGGATTTATCATTTAATTGACTTAAAATTTCAGAACAACCGCTCCATAAGTCATCACATTTATCAGCTTTTCCAACGTTAGAGTATTTAATTTTTAAGTCTGGTATCTGCAAACCTTCATTAGTTGCCTGATGCATATGATGCCTGTATGGTCCAAATTTAAATCTTACACTTGAAGCTCCAGCTAGCGTATCTCCAAAATAACTAGATCTTAATTTGCCATCTATCCATAAGTGCATGAAGCCTTTTTCAGCCCACTTAATATTTAGTAAAACGTTGACCCATTTTCCTTTTAAAGGAGAAAAGTTGGGATCTAAATTCACAACATAGTGTTCAGGATATAAATATTCAGATCCCGTCTCATTTGTATGAGAAGCATAATTTGGTGAGTTAAAGTTCCAAGTAAATCTATTATTTACAATAGCAAAAGATCCATCATGAGACTTCTCACCTTTTCCATAAAGTTTTTTAAAATCAAATAAAGATATAGTGTGTTTATCAGTTCTAATATCACCCGGTATAAAATAAGCTACTCTATACCATTTAGTTTTATTTTTTTTAGTAGTTTCTTTATATGGTTCCATTATTTGAAATCTTTGAGCATAACCAAGAATATCAAATCTTTTCCAATCTTTTTCATGTCCTTCATAAGAATACTTTAAATCAAATTCTATTCCTTTTTCAGCAACACCTAAACGATCTTCAAACTTTTCAAAAAATTTATAAATATTTGGATTTTTAATATTTCTTGTATTGAATACCATTTTATTATCTGATTGTGCTTTAAGAACATAATAAGCAAAATCTTTCTTTTCTTTTTTTTTCATATTTATATGCCACTTTTCTGCATATAAAATTGAAGGGTATGTAAATAATAGTACAAATATGTATGCTAAAATTTTTTTCACTATTTAATTTTATCAATATTTTGAATATTTGTTAATGCATTATTCAACTCTTCTAAATTTTCTCTTCTACCAATCATTACAACTGATAATCCAAATACGATTATTAGAGCTAAGGGGATAGCTGTAACAATGCTTATGTAATCAGCCATTAAGATTAAATAAATAGCATAAAATAAAATAGATCGAATAATAACTGTAGATTTAAAAACAGCTATGATTGCTAAAGAATGCTTAATTAAATTTTTAAAACTCATTTTAGAAGGACCAAAATATCTTGTACCTCTTATAGATGGAGACGAAGATCTATCTTTTTCTAATTTTGCCAATGCTCCTGAAAAGCTGCACCAAGTAGATTTATCGTTTATTAATTTCTCAACAGTTGACTTTGGAAGACACGTATAATTTCCAAATTTTATCGAATGACCAGTAAATACATAAGTGATTATTTTATGTAAATGGTAACAAGTTTTAAAAATGAAATTTTCAGATCTTTTTACTCTTTCTCCAATAATTGGCTTTCCTTCATCATATTTTATGTATTCAAGAAAACTTTTAATTTCTTCAGGTCTATCTTCACCATCAGAGTCCATTGGAATTACATAATCAAACTCTTTATTTTGAAATATATGCTTAAGCCCAGTTGCAATACATCTTCCATGTCCTTGATTATTTTTAATATTTAAAATTTCAACAGACAATAGGTTTTCTGTATTGGAAATAGAAGTTGGTTTTTCTTCAGTTGATGCGTCATTGACAATAACAAGAGAAAATTCTGCATCTATGTCTTTTACAATTGTATTTATTTCTTCAATTAATTTTGAAGCTGATTTCCAGTCATTATAAACTGGTGTCAAAATAGTAATTTTCATTTATTTAACTTGCAAGCAACCTCAGCAAAGAAGCTACAATTCCATGTCCAGACAACTCTATTATTACAACAATAAAGACGATGAAAAGTATGTTTTTATTGAATTTCATATCTACGATCCAACGCAAATCTTATCAATACACATATATTTATCAAATGAATTCAATTTTTGCTTAGTAACAAAGCCTTTCCAAATAGGCCTTGAATTAATGTGATATGATAAATTTCCAGCGGCCCATTCATCGCCAAGCACAAATTTGATAGGCTCATCATGTTGTTCATGCCATGCCATTTGAACCTTTATAGCTATGTCTCTACCAGGATAATCAGTCCTTTTATCAGTCTGAGATATTGAGACATAACCATACAAAATTGGAGATAATAAAAATAAAAATATAAATCCTATTAAAAAGGAATTTAGTTTCTTAATGTTTATATGAGTTTTCAAAATGTAAATAAATAAAGTTCCAAAGAATAAGTAAAAAGGCGTCATCCACATAGTTCTTATTTTTGATCCAGTTATTAAAGCTGTCATAAAAACCAAAACAATTGGGACTAAATTGATAAATATTAAAAATAAAAGTTTTTCATCTTTTAAATTTAATTTTTTTGGAATTTTTTTTATTAGTAGCCAGACTAAAATTAAAAATGGTATTAAAATACCTATTTGTTTCAATGTGAATATCAATGGATATTTAAGATGATTTATCATCTGTCCTTCATCCAAACCTGCACGAGCAAAACCATACTTGATAGTAATAAAATCGTTGTTGAATAACCAAATTATATGTGGAATTAAAATTACAAAAAATACTTCTAAAGAAACTAAATATTTAAAATCAAATTTTTTAGATTTTTTAAAAAATATTAAATATGCAAACAATAAATCTATTGCTATTAATAAATATATAAATAGATATTTAGATAAAATACCGAAAGCTGCTGCAGCTCCTAATAAAATACAATCATAGAGCTCGATTTTTTTACTGTTGTATATTTTCCAAGTGTAATAAACGGTTAAACACCAAAAAGGTAATTGGCAAACATTTACATTAAATTCTGGAGTTGTGAAATTATAGAAGTATATCCCTTCAATAAGAAAAACTGATAACAAGCTCAAAGTGCCATCTTTAAGAATTTCCTGTGATAATTTAAAAATAATGAAAAAAGACACAACTACAAAAATTTGACTTAAAAAATAATAAGCCCAATCTTGTGGTCCAAATATTTGAAAAAATACTTCTGGAAAAAACGCACTTAATGGAGGATGTTTGTTAAATCCCCAATCTAAATTACTACCCCAGGCCAAAGCTTCAATTGTATCCAAAGGTAAATTTGAGTTTGTGATAGTTGGAACAACTGTCCATAGAATTAAGTGAGTCGTTACAAAAATATAAAAAATATTATTTATATTTCTTTTGTTTAAGGCCATTTTCATCAATCTATATGAATAAACCGTTCTTGACACTCATTTATTCATGAATATATTCACCAACTCAAAATAGCTAGGTATGGTAAGAATTTCAAAAACTTATACTCCAAAAGAAAAAGAGAAATATATGTGCGCTAAACATTTAGCGTATTTTAAGATGAAATTAATGGAGTGGAAAAAAGATTTAAAGAGATCTAATAATGAGGCGATTTTTCAAGCATCCATGGATGATAATAGTGCATCAGCTGACATAGTTGATCAAGCAAGTTCATACACTGAAAAGAATGTAGAGATGAGAGCTATTAATAGACAAATCAAATTAATTTCTAAAATAGATGGTGCATTAAAGAAAATTCAAGATGGAACTTACGGATTTTGTGAAGAAACTGGTGAACCTATAGGTTTAAAAAGATTAATGGCAAGACCAGTTGCAACTCTTTGTATTGCAGCTCAAGAAAAACACGAAAAAGACGAAAAAGTTTACGCTGACGATTAAGGAAAATCTATTTCAGCATCTTTATTTAGTGCTTTAAACCCTTTTACTACAGCTGGACGTTGAGCAATTTCAACAAACCACCTAGATAGGTTTTCAAAATTATTTAATCCAATATCGTGTCTTTTGTGTCTTGCAATCCAAGACCATGTAGCAATATCTGCAATAGAGTATTTATCATTTGCTAAAAACTTCCTTTGAGCCAATCTAGCCTCAAGATCCTCATAAATCTTTCTGGTGATTTTGAAGTATCTTTCCTCGCCCCACTCGCTTTTTCCTTGATGATAATAATGAAATTGATGATGTTGTCCTATCATTGGGCCAACAATAGCCATTTGAGCCATCAACCACTGATTTATCTCTAGCCTATCTGCTTCAGGATACAGTTTATTGCTTTTCTCACCTAAATACATAAGGATAACCCCAGACTCGAATACAGTCTTTTTATGCTCATGATCTATAATTACAGGTATTTTATTAAATGGACTAATTTTTTTAAATTCTGGTTTAAATTGATCTCCACTCAAATTAACTTTTGTTAGTTTGTATTTAAAATCAATTTCCTCGAGCATTATGCTAATTTTCCACCCATTAGGAGTATCAGCAGTAAAGAGTTCAATCATTCTTTAACACCCAATCTATCTTTGATAGTGCTGGATGCAGTTGTAAATTCAAATCTATATTTTTCATCAGGTCTTGCATATTTAAAGCAGCCTCTTGCAGCTAAAGCTCCTTCATGAAAACCTGAAAGTATTAACTTTAATTTGCCTGGATAAGTACAGATATCCCCAATAGCAAATATTCCTTTTTTATTTGTTTCAAAATTCTCAGTATTTACGGGAATTGTTTTTTTATCTAAATTTAAACCCCACTCCGCGATTGGTCCTAATTGCATTATTAATCCAAAAAAACCTAATACATAATCAGCTTTTATAACTTTACTTTCACCTGATTCACTTTTGATTTCGACACTTTCTAATGAGCCATTTCCTTTAACATCTTTGATTGAATATTTAGTAATTAAATCAATAGTTTTATTATCACTTAATTCTTTTATTTTTTGAACACTTGCGGGAGCTCCTCTAAACTCATCTCTTCTGTGAACAAGTGTTACTTTTGATGAATTAGATAATTCTATAGCCCAATCAAGAGCACTATCTCCACCTCCAAAAATAACTACTGATTTATCTCTAAAAATAGTTTTGTCTTTTATTGAATATAAAACTGATTTTCCGTCATACTTTTCAGCACTTTTAGTTGGGAATTTTCTTGGTTCAAAAGAACCTACTCCACCTGCTATGACAATATTAGGTGTTTCAAATTCTTTTCCATTTAATGTTTTAACTAACCATTTATTGTTTTCATTTTTTAATTCTTGAACTCTGTCACTTAAATGAAAGTTAAAATTAAAAGGTTTTATTTGTTCAATTAAATTATTTGTAAGCTCTTCTCCTGTACATTTAGGAACTGCAGGAATATCATAAATTGGTTTGTCTGGATAAAGCTCAATACATTGTCCTCCAATTTTATCTAAATTGTCTACAATTTCACATTTTAATCCGATTATCCCTAATTGGTGTGCACAGAATAAACCTGTGGGTCCTGCTCCAATAATGACTACATCTGTTTTAATCATTAAACTTGTTTCTCCGGCATATGGACTGTCAATCCATCTAAATCATCAGAGATGATTAATTGGCAACTTAATCTGCTATTAGATTTGGGTTCAAAGGCTTGATCTAACATATCATCTTCACCCATTTCTTTCTCAGGCAATTTTTTGAACCATTCGTCATCATTGATATATACATGGCAAGTTGCACATGACATTCCACCTCCACAATCTGCATCTATGCCTGGAATATCATTTTGTATAGCACCTTCCATTACACTAAGACCGTTTGCAACATCTGCTTCGTGTTCTGTACCATTAAATTCTATATATTTAATTTTTGCCATATTTAATAAATAATTCTTATAAACTAATTTGCGACTGCGGCAAATTTTTGAAATTTAGCATTTTCTATTTTTAGTCCAAAAAAAAAGGCAGGTATGTTTTAGCATACCCGCCTCTTTTTAATATTAAAAGCTAATTATCTAGCTCGTGCTCCACCTTGTGAAACTGCTGCTGACCAGATTACTAGACCAAAAGCAATTTTGTTGATGAAGTCTGCTAAGTTGTAAATCACGTTCAATGAGTTAGCGTCTACTCCACCTACTAGGTAACCAAAAATGTAACCTAATGGGTAAATAGCCCAACCGATTGTTACGATCATTCTCATAGCACCCCATGCAGTTGCTAATGGCTTGTTTCCAGTTTTAGCTGCAATTTTTCCAGCTTCACCAGAGAATACTTCATATAAGATGTAGATCCATCCAGCCATACCGACTATAAAACCAAGCATAGCATTGATGTAACCTGCTTCTCCTAAGTATCCACCAATTAACATCACAAGCGAACCAATTAATAATCTCCAGAAGATTGCTCCTGGAATTTTCTTAACTGCTGCTAGAATTAAGTAAAACTCGATCATCTGTAATGGTACAGTGATTAACCAATCAATATATCTATATACTGTTGGAGAATCTCCAGTCATTACCCATACATCTCTCATGTACATGTAGTGAATGAATGCAACACCAGTTACAAGACCAGCTACTGTTACTGAAGTTTTCCAGCCTGCTGCAACAGTATTTCTTTCCATGAAGAAGAATACTGTAGCTGCTGCCATACCCATTGCGATTACCCAAAAGGAAATCCCAACGAAGTCGTCAGAAGCTAACATAGCAGTTGCTGCGTTTGCTGCACCAGTAAGACCAAATAGAGCCACTGCTGCTAATGCAAACATTTTAAGTTTTTTCATAAAAAACTCCCTCTCGTTAGTTTTTTTAGTTTAAATTTAAACTACGGACAAACCACAAAGGTTTTTCCAAAGTTAGTGGCTTAATATCAAATTAAATTAGTTTGTTGAAGACTTTTTGCCGCGTTATAAATGTTGATTTTACTGACTTTTTAAAATTAAATACAACCTGTTGCATAAATTCAATAGAAAAATGACACCAAATAGCAAATCAAAATGAATAGAAATTACAAAGAAATTTACGACGAATCTCTAAAAAATCCTGAGGAATTTTGGCAGAAAGTTTCTGAAGATGTGTTTTGGTTCAAAAAACCAACTAAGATTTTAAAAAAAGACAACCCTCCTTTCTATAAATGGTTTGAAGATGGTGTAACAAATACATGCTACAACGCCTTAGACCTTCACATTGATCAAGGAAGGGGTGATAAAACTGCTTTAATCTATGACAGTCCTATAACAGAAAATAAAGCAAAGTTCACTTTCAAAGAATTAAAAGTAAAAGTTTCAAAATTTGCAGGCGCTTTAGATAAGCAAGGAGTTAAAAAAGGAGATCGTGTAATAATTTATATGCCGATGATACCAGAAGCGGTAGTTGCGATGCTCGCATGTGGGAGAATTGGAGCAATTCACTCTGTTGTATTCGGTGGTTTTGCTTCAAATGAATTAGCTAGTAGAATTGATGATAGCAAAGCTAAAATTTTAATCACAGCTTCATGTGGATTTGAGCCTGGAAGAACAGTTGAGTATAGACCGCTTGTAGATGCAGCTTTAAAATTAGCAAAACATCAAGTTGAAAAGGTAATAATATTTCAGAGAAAAGATCACGAGGTAAAATTAAATAAGCCATTAGAAATAAGTTGGGATGAAGCGCTATCTGGGGCTAATGATAAAGATTGTGTTGAGATGGGTGCAAATGATTATGCTTATATCCTTTATACTTCAGGGACCACAGGTATTCCGAAAGGAATAGTTAGAGATATTGGCGGTCACATTGTTGCTCTTAAATGGACAATGAAAAATATTTATAACATTCATCAAGATGATGTATGGTGGTCAGCAAGTGATATTGGTTGGATAGTAGGACATTCCTATATTGTTTATGCTCCATTATTCAAAGGTTGTACAACTCTTTTATTTGAAGGCAAACCAGTGGGTACTCCTGATGCTGGAGTATTTTGGAGAATAATATCAGAATATAAAATCAAATCTTTGTTTACAGCTCCAACAGCATTTAGGGCAATAAAGAAAGAAGATCCAGAAGGTAAGTTTTTTTCTAAATATGATCTAAGTTCATTTGAGTCATTATTTTTGGCAGGTGAAAGAGCAGACCCTGATACTATTAAATGGGCTGAAAATTTACTTAAGGTTCCTGTAATTGACCATTGGTGGCAAACTGAAACTAGTTGGGCAATAAGTTCAAATTGTACTGGAATTGAAATGCAAGAAACAAAATATGGATCTGCTTGTAAAGCTGTTCCAGGTTATGATGTAAAAATAATTAAACCTGATCAAACAATTGCAAAACCAAATGAGATGGGAGATATTGTAGTTAAACTTCCACTTCCTCCAGGAACTTTCCCAACTTTATGGAATGCAGATGAGAGATACAAAGAAAATTATATGTCAAATTATAATGGCTATTACCAGACCTACGATGCAGGGCATATTGATGATGATGGATATATTTGGATTATGTCTAGAACAGATGATATAATAAATGTTGCAGGTCATAGACTTTCAACTGGTGCAATAGAAGAAGTTTTGTCTGAACATCAGTCTGTTGCTGAATGTGCTGTGATAGGAATAAAAGATCAGCTGAAAGGTCAATTACCAATTGGTTTAATTGCTCTAAAAGCAGGAGTTTCTAAGGATAATGAGACTATTTCAAAAGAATGTGTGCAAATGGTTAGAGATAAAGTCGGACCTGTTGCAGCTTTTAAAATAGCAATTGTTGTTAAAAGATTACCAAAAACTAGATCTGGAAAAGTTTTAAGAGGAACAATTAGAAAAATTGCTGACAAAGAAGAATATAAAATGCCTGCAACAATTGATGATCCTACAATCCTTGATGAGATAAAAGAAGACTTAATAAATAGCAATATTTTAAAATAATGCTTAAGACATATCTTTTTTTAGTAGGAGCAATTATTTGTGAGGTTTGTGGAACAATGCTTCTTCCTGTTACGCAAAACTTTACAAAAGTAACACCAACAGTATTTTTAGCAGTATTTTATTTATCTGCTTTTTATTTACTTACTTTTGTTGTTGATAAATTACCTATTGCGATTGTTTATGGAACATGGAGCGGACTTGGTATTTTTACTATCGCAATCTTGGGATATATTTTTTTTAAACAATCCTTAAGCTGGCAAGCTATATTGGGTATGTTTCTTATTGTTGTTGGAGTAACACTTGTAAATATATATTCAAGTAAAACTATATAACTCAGTCAAACAGAATTGGTTTTCCAGATGGATCTCCTAAAATTTCATCTTCTTTCATTTTAATATCTCCATTAATGATTGTGTAAACCGGTGAACCTTTAAATTTATAGCCATCAAATGGGCTCCATCCACACTTACTATGAATATTTTTATTTTTAATTTCAATCGTTCTATTCATATCTATTATTGTAAAATCAGCATCATAATCTTTTTTGATAAAACCTTTATTTTTAATACCAAATACAGAAACTGGGTTTTCACAAAGAAGTTTAATTAGCTGATCTAACCTAAGTTTTTTATCATTCACATGATTTAGCATAACGGGTAATAATGTTTGTACGCCTGGCATGCCAGATGGTGACTGTGGATATTCTTTTAATTTGTTTTCTTTTAAATGCGGTGCATGGTCTGAACCAATAGTATCGTTATAATTATTTCGAATAGCGTACCACAATCTATCATAATGAGACTTGTCTCTCAAAGGAGGATTCATCTGAGCAAAGGTTCCAAGTTTATCATAACAATCTGGTGCATATATTGTTAGATGTTGTGGAGTAATTTCAAAAGTTATGTTTCCTTTATTTTGAGAAAGGAAATCAACTTCTTCTTTTGTTGTAACATGCAATATATGTGCTTTTTTATTAAGTCTTTTTGCAATCCTGACAATCCTTCTTGTAGATGACATTGCACATTCTTCATTCCTCCATACAGGATGAGTATGAACATTGCCTTTTTCAATTAATTTTTTTCTTAAATTAATTATTTCTTCATCTTCAGAATGAACCGCAACTATTTTTGAAGTATTCTGAAAAACTTTTTCAATATCTTCTTCTTTATCAACTAATAAATTTCCAGTCGAAGAACCTGCAAAAAGTTTTACACCGCAACAACCATCTAAACCCTTAAGCTTTGCCAAATCTGAAGAATTGTCTGGAGTTGCTCCAAAGTAAAATGCGTAGTTTGAATACATCCTATTTTTAGCAAGATTTAACTTGTTATTAAATTCTTTCATATTTGCAGTGGGCGGATTTGTATTTGGCATCTCAAAAACACTGGTAATACCCCCAGCAATTGCTGCTTTACTTCCTGTATGCAGGTCCTCTGCATTAGTTGATCCAGGCTCACGGAAATGAACTTGAGTATCCATGCAACCAGGTAAAACTAGTAAATTGCTTGCATCAATAATTTTTCTGCTTTGTTCGTCGCTTAAATCACCAATTGTTGAAATTTTTCCATTCTGAATACCAATGTTAGTTTTATTAAGTTTTCCATCAATATAACATTCTCCATTTTTTATAATAAGATCTAACATTTTATGAAATCGTTACTATATTATTCCTAAGTATCTATCAATAATGAAAAAAAATAATGTTTATATTTTAGAGGACAGAGGACTTTTATATATCTCAGGTGAAGATTGTAAAGAGTTTCTTCAAAATATAGTTACAAACAATATCAATAATGTAGATGAAAAAAATTCATGTTATTCTGCTTTACTTACTCCACAGGGAAAATATTTGTATGACTTCAATATATTAAAACATAAGTCAGGGTATTTTTTAGATTGTGAGAAAAAAAATATCGATAATTTGTTTAATCAATTAAATTTATACAAACTTAGATCAAAAGTAGAAATTTTAAATTTAAGCAATGAATTTGTTATTGCAGTTATTAGTAAAGAAAGATTTTTGGACATAGAAAATTCAAATTCTAATGCTGGATGTACAATTAAATTT
>LHBX01000063.1 GCA_001704065.1 Pelagibacteraceae bacterium GOM-A1
GTTTATACAGGTCTATTAGATATAACTAAAAATGAAGATGGATTGGCAGCTGTAATGGGCCATGAAATAGCGCATGCAGTTGCAAAACATTCAGTAGAAAGAGCAAGTAGAGGTGTTTTATTAAATACAGGGACAGCAATTTTAGATATAGCCACTAAAGGTAAAGTATCTCAAATAAATAGAACCACAGGGATGAATGCTGTTGGTTTATTATCACAAATAGGAATTATGAATCCCTTCAATAGAAAACAAGAAAGTGAAGCTGATTATCTTGGTCTGATATTTGCATCACTGTCTGGTTATGACATTAGGGAAACAATAAAAGTTTGGGAAAGAATGAAGGAAGCTAAAAAAGGGAAAGAACCGCCAGAATTTATGTCTACTCACCCATCATCAACAAATAGAATTAATAATATTACAAATTGGATAAACGAAATTATTATTAAATATCCGCCAATCGCATAAGTGGTGAGCCCTGATGGACTCGAACCATCGACCCATTCCTTAAAAGGGAATTGCTCTACCAACTGAGCTAAGGGCCCCCAAGAAGCGTTTTTATATTGATTTTTTTTTATTAATCAATGTTAAAAATTTACAATTTATTGATGTACTTATCGTGAAATTCATCAAAAGTACCTTGTTTTATATTATCTCTAATATTTTTCATTAAATCTTGATAAAAGTTGATGTTATTTATGGTTAGAATCATTGAAGCCAACATTTCATTAGTGTTAAATAAATGATTTAAATAATTCTTAGAATATTTATTTAAATTGAACTTTGTGACATTTTTGTCCAAAGGAGTATTATCATTTTTATATTTTGAATTTCTAATTTGAATTTGTCCATCCCATGTAAAAGCTAAACCAGTTCTGCCAGATCTTGTGGGCATTACACAGTCAAACATATCAACACCCCTCTTAACTGCTCCGAGTATATCAGATGGAGTACCAACGCCCATTAAATATCTTGGTTTATCTTTAGGCATATGATCTTTTATTCCATCAAGAACATCAAACATTTCATCTTGTGTTTCCCCTACTGCCAATCCTCCTAGAGCATATCCATTAAATCCAATGTCAATAAGGTTATTTAAGGATTTTATTCTTAGATCGTTAAATAATCCACCTTGCACTATTCCAAATAAACCTTTGTGATCATTTATTCCAAATGCATCTTTTGATCTTTTTGCCCACTCTGATGATAATTCCATTGATTTTTTAATTTTATCATAGTCTTTAGTATTTTTAGGGCATTCATCCATAACCATCACTATGTCTGAGTTCAAACCTTTTTGAATTCTTATACTTTCTTCAGGACTTAAAATAAAAGTTTTACCATCTATATGTGATTGAAAAATTGCACCCTTGTCTTTATCAATTTTATTTAATTTCGACAGAGACATTACTTGAAAACCACCTGAATCAGTTAAAATTGGTAGATCACAATTCATGAATTCATGAAGTCCTCCAATACTTTCGATTCTTTCTACACCAGGTCTTATCATTAGATGGTACGTATTTGATAAGATGATCTCACTACCTGTTTTTTTTATATCTTCTAAAAAAACACCTTTAACAGTTGCTTGTGTACCAACTGGCATAAATGCAGGAGTGTTTATATTGCCTCTATGGGTCTCTATAACTCCTACTCTTGCATAATTTTGAGTGTGATGAACATTAAAATTGAAATCTTTTAATGACATTCATTATTAATTATTGAGATTTAAAACTAATAATTTTATCTGGATTTGAAACTGCTCCGTTATCGCCATCACCTTTTGTAATCATATCAACAAATTCCATTCCTTCTATTACTTTTCCAAAAACAGTATATTGTCTATCCAGGAAAGGTGCTGGTTTAAAACAAATGAAAAATTGACTATTGGCACTATTAGGATCTGATGATCTTGCCATAGAAACGGTTCCTCTATCATGAGGAAGGTCATTAAATTCTTGATTTAAATCTGGTAAATCAGATCCACCAATACCCGCTCTTCTTAAATCGAAATCTTTTGAAGATGAATTTCCAAATTTTACATCACCTGTTTGTGCCATAAACCCATCAATTACTCTATGAAAAACAACATTATCATATTGTCCTGAGTCTGCTAACTCTTGTATTCTTTTAACATGATTTGGTGCAACATCAGGA
>LHBX01000064.1 GCA_001704065.1 Pelagibacteraceae bacterium GOM-A1
CTGCAGCTACAATTGTTTCAGGAGCTGTTGCTGAAAGAATGAAGTTCAACGGTTATTTAATAATTACTATTATAGCTACAGGTATTATTTATCCAATAGTTGGTCATTGGGCCTGGTCTTCGAGTTATTTAAATAATATCGATGCTACAAGACAATTACTTGCGGTTACTGGGCAAGTTAAAACTACTGGATGGCTGACAGATATTGGATTTGTTGATTTTGCAGGAAGCACTATAGTTCATTCAGTTGGCGGATGGATAGCGCTCTCTGCTGTTTTAATTCTAGGACCAAGAATAGGAAAATATTCAGATGCAAACAAAGGAAAATTCACAGGATCAAGTTTTCCTTTAGCAGTTTTGGGAACACTAATTTTATGGTTTGGATGGTTTGGTTTTAATGGTGGAAGTAATGGAGCTATGGATGAGGCAGTTCCTCTTATTTTAATAAATACATTTCTGGCAGCTTCTTTTGGATTATTAACGGGCCTTGGAATTTCATTTGCATTATTTAAAAAACCAGATCCTTATTACGTTATACTTGGACCACTCGCAGGGTTAGTTGCAATTACGGCTGGATGTAATTCGATGACATCTGTGACTTCAATATTTGTTGGAATTATAGGAGCGGTAGTTGCAATTTTTGTAAACGAATTTTTAAATAAATTTGAAATAGATGATGTTGTTGGTGCTGTACCTGTTCATTTAGCAGCAGGGGTTTGGGGAACTATTGCTGTAGGATTATTTAGTGATCTTGAAATACTTGGAACAGGATTAACAAGATTAGAACAAATCAAAGCACAGTTTATTGGAATTGTTTCGATCGGTGTATTCTCGTTTTTTGGTTCATATATTTTATTAAAAATTTTAAATTATTTTTATCCATTAAGAGTTAGTCCGCTACATGAAGAGTTAGGTTTGAATATTGCTGAGCATAATGCAACTTCTGTAGAACACGATTTAATTACAATTTTAGAAAAACAGTCTGAGTCTGGTGATTTAACAATCAGAGGTCCACAAGATCCATTCACTGCAGGAGGTGTTATTGGACTTTATTACAACAGATTGATGAGTAAGCTAGAAACTAGTGAAGCTGAAAAGAAAGTATGGAGAGATAGAATTTCAAACGAAGTAAAACTTGCAGTAAAAGTTCAAGAAAACTTTTTACCAAAGAGGAATTTAGAAAATTACCCTGTGCACGGAATTAATATCGCTGCTAGAGAAGTTTCAGGAGACTTCTTTAGTTTTTATCCTCACAATGATAGTGTTTATTTTATTATTGCAGATGTTGCTGGTAAAGGAATTCATGCAGGAATGGTGATGGCAAAAGCATCAACTCTATTTGAAATAATGTCTAGAGATCAAGTAGATCCAGATGAAATGATGTTTCATATGAATAATGATCTGTTTTTAACTAAAACCGGTGGCATGTTTGTTACTAGTATATTAGGAGAATATAAT
>LHBX01000065.1 GCA_001704065.1 Pelagibacteraceae bacterium GOM-A1
GAGTAATTTAATTACAGAGGATAAACAAAAAAACAAACTAGAAAAGGCTTTTGAGATTTTAAAAACTATGGCCTCCAAGCCTTCTGGGTTGATTGGACTTACAATTGTATTATTTCATGTAATCTTAGCATTAATAAGCCCTTACATTGCACCATACGATTATAAAGCTATTAGCCCAAATACCATGTTACTTGCACCTTCAGCTGAACATTGGTTTGGAACAGATAGCTTAGGTAGAGATGTTTTTACAAGAACAATACTTGGAGGTCGAACAGCTCTTACGGTAACTTTCTTTGGATCACTTATAGCTCTTTTGTGGGGAGGTTTACTTGGAATTTTTTGTGGTTTAGTTGGAGGTAAAATTGATGATGTTGTAATGAGAGTTGTTGATGCGTTTCTTTCTATCCCCTGGATACTTGCAATGTTATTAATTGTTTCTCTTTTAGGAACATCAACAGAGGTTTTAATTCCTGCACTAGGTTTTTTTTATGGTAAAGGAATAGTAAGAGTTGCTAGAGCTGCTACGCACGATGTTATTGCTAAAGATTTTATAGTTTCAGCCAGAGCTAGAGGTCATAGCAACATGTCTATTATTTGGAATGAAATTATTCCAAATGTTAGAGACGCTATATTAGTAGAAGGAGCAATGAGATGGTCTTGGATGTTATTAGGATTTAGCTCATTGTCATTCTTAGGTTTTGGTGTAAGTCCCCCAACACCCGATTGGGGCTTAATGATCTCCAATGCAAGAGGATTGATGTCGTTTGCATATTGGTCTGTAATTGCTCCGATAGTAGGATTAAGTTCGTTAATTATTGGAATAAATTTAACTGCTGATGCATTTGCAAAAGCTTTAGGAATTGATCGTTCAACAAAGGCACCTGTTTAAATGAATGAAATAATTGAAAGCGTTAAAAATTTATCAATTGGATTTAACAGTCAGAAGGGCAAACAAATTTCAATACTTAGAAATGTTTCAACCAATATAAAAAAAGGAGAGACTGTAGGGATTGTAGGGGAGTCGGGTTCTGGAAAAAGCACATTAGCACTTGCTATGATGGGCTATATAAAACAAGGCTTATTTCCTCTTAAGGGTGAATGCCTCTTTAAATCTGAGGATTTATTGAAGATGAACAGTAGACAGCTAGAAAAAATTAGAGGTAGAAAAATAGCTATGATACCTCAAAATGCAGGACAAGCACTAACACCAAATTTAAAAATTGGATACCAAATTGATGAGGCATTAAGATTACATACGGATCTAAACAAAACAGAGAGAGATAAAAAAATTTCTGAGTTACTAAATAAAGTTAGACTTCCTTCACCAGAAACTATGGCTTTTCGTTATCCTCACGAGCTTTCTGGAGGACAGCAACAAAGAGTGGCTGTTGCAATGGCATTGGCTGGCAAACCAGATTTACTTTTGTTAGATGAGCCAACTACTGGATTAGATGTTACAACACAAGCTCATGTATTAGAACTATTAAGATTTATAGCAAAAGATACTGGAACATCTATGATCTATGTTAGTCATGACCTTGGAGCCATAGCACAAGTTAGTGATAGAATAGTTGTAATGTATGCAGGAGAAATTGTTTTAGAAGGACCAGCAAGAAAAATATTAAAGGAACCTATTCATCCTTATACTTATGGATTGTTAAAATCGATACCTAAACTCTCATTAGCTGGACTTCCAGCTTCTATGCCAGGAAGCCAACCTCAGCCTGGAAGCATAAATGAAGGTTGTAGTTTTTATGATAGATGTAACTTAGCGACTGATAATTGTAAAAAAAATTCACCAAATCTGGAATATATTAAAGAATTAGATACCAATGTCAGATGTTTTAATTATAAAGAATTAATAAACCAAAATAATAATTTACAAACTTCAATAACAAAAAAATCAAATAATAGTGAAGCAAATGAAGTTTTAAAATTAAAGGATGTTTCAATTAGTTATGCAAAGCAGAAATTTTTTGATCAATTATTAAATAAAATTTCTGATCAAAACCCAACAGTTAAAGATATAAATATAGATATAAAAAAAGGAGAGACTATTGCCCTGGTTGGTGAGTCTGGAAGTGGCAAGTCTACTATCTTAAAATCAATTGCTGGCTTACTCAAAACAAAAGATGGTCAAATTAAATTTGAAAATGATCGTATTTTATCTTCTGATTTAAAAATGAGAAATCCAAATGATCTGCGAGCAATACAACTTATATTTCAAAATCCAGACGAGTCATTAAATCCAAACCACACAGTTGAGCAAATACTTTCTCAACCTCTAAAGTTGTATTTTAATTTATCGGGAGAAGAATTAAAAAAAAATATAATCGATCTACTAAAAAAAGTAAGGTTAGGAGAATTTTATATGTCAAGATATCCTAGACAACTATCAGGTGGTGAGAAACAAAGAGTTGCAGTTGCAAGAGCATTTGCTGCTAAGCCAGATATAATTTTGTGCGATGAGGTTACATCTGCTTTAGATGTTTCGGTTCAAGCAGCTGTTTTAAACTTATTACAACAATTAAAAGAAGATCTAGGAACAACCTATGTATTTGTTTCTCATGATTTGGCTGTTGTTAGAGCAATTAGTGATAGAGTTGCAGTTTTATATCAAGGAAGATTATGTGAAATTGGTCCTTCTCAAAATGTCTACAAATTTCCATCACATCCTTATACTGAAGTATTATTAGGTGCTGTTTTGGAACCAGATCCAGATATAAAACCAAAATTAGTAGCTGAGGATATAGTAGAGGAAAAACCCCCTGAGAAAGGCTGTTCTTTTCAAGGAAGATGCCCTAGGAAAATAGGCGATATTTGTAATTTAGAGGTTCCACCATGGCAAATAGGTGAAAATGGTAACGCTATTAGATGTCATATTAATATTGATGAATTAGCAAGTTTACAGCAGTAGTTATGACATTTATTTTATTTCCTACTCAGTCTCAATTTAATATAAGAAATCTTCTTTATGAAAATAAATAATGTAGTTGTAATTGGTTCTGGAACAATGGGAAGCGGTATAGCTGCACATTTATGTAACGCAAATGTTCCTGTTACTTTGTTGGATTTAACTACAGAAATTAGTCAAAAGGCTAAAGAGAGAATAGGAAAATCTAGACCTCCTTTGTTAATAGATAAATCAAAATTAGATAATATACATGTAGGAAACATTGAAGAAAACTTTGATGTGGTTTCGAATGCAGATTGGATTGTAGAAGCTGTTGTAGAAAGAATAGATATAAAACATAATATTTACGAAAAAATTTTTAAACATAGAAAAAAAGAGTCTGTTGTTTCATCTAATACCTCATCTATTCCAATAAGTGTTCTATCAGAAAAATTATCCGATCAAGACAAAAAGGATTTCTGTATAACTCACTTCTTTAATCCTGTTAGATACATGGATTTACTTGAAATAGTAAAAAGTAATGAAAGTGATTTAGATAAAGTTAAACTTTTAAAAGACTTTTGTGAAATAGACTTAGGTAAAGGTGCAATTATCTGTAATGACACTCCAGGATTTTTAGGTAATAGAATTGGAGTTTACGCAATGCAAATTGCAATGACCGAAGCATTTAATATGAAACTTGGTGTAGAAGAGGCTGATGCTGTCTTTGGCAGACCAATGGGTATACCTAAAACTGGGGTATTTGGATTGTATGACCTAATTGGTATTGATTTAATGGCAGATGTATTGAAAAGTTTTATTAAAGAGTTACCTGAAAGTGATCCATTTCAACCTGTAGCAAGAGAAATGCCACTTGTAAAAAAATTAATAGAAACTGGATATACTGGTCGAAAAGGAAAAGGTGGATTTTATAGAATGAATAAAGAGGGTGGTAAGAAAATTTTAGAGGCCATCAATCTTGAAACTGGGGAATATTCTCCTTCAAAAAAAATAGATATTAAATCTGAAAAAGTTGATTTAAAAAAATTAATTAATCGTGGAGATAAATATGGAGATTATGCTTGGTCAGTAATTTCTAAAATAATAAAATATTCTTCCTCATTAGTTCCAGGCATTACAGATAAATTTAATGACATTGATGAAGCAATGAGACTTGGCTTCAATTGGTCTAGAGGGCCTTTTGAAATGTTAAAAGAAATTGGAGTAAATAATTTTTTTCAAAAAATTGATAATTTTGAGGGAAATAAATTTTTAGAAAATTTATCAAAATCCAAAGATGAAAATTTTTATGGTGAGAGACAACAATATACTGAAATTGAAACTTTAGGAAAAATTAAACCAAGAGCCCTTAAACTTGATAAAAATAATTCTGCTGAAATTTACAGATTTCCTGAATTTAACATTGTTGAATTTACAACTAAAGCAAACGCTTTGGATTATGACTCAATGGATTCTTTAAAAAACGCTACAGACAAACCATTGATAATTATTAATGAAAGTATGCAGTTTTCTGCTGGTGTTAATTTAACATATACTATGAATTTTGCAGATAAAGGTGACTTTAAATCTATAGAAAAATTTGTTGGTTATTTTCAAGAAACATGCAAACACTTAAAATACTCAAAATTTCCAGTCGTTTCAGCACCATCAGGTCTTACACTTGGAGGGGGTTTTGAAGTTTTAGTTCAAAGTAACTTTGTTGCTTCGCATACAAATATTGTTGTTGGATTAGTTGAAACATTGGTTGGTTTAGTTCCAGCTGGAGGAGGATGTAAAGAAATGTTATGGCGATGGTCTCAAACAGATGAAGCAAAAAATGATCCAGATTTTGCACCTTTAAAAGTTTTTGATATAATTGGTTATGCAAAAACTGCAACATCTCCAGTAGAAGCTGAACCTCTAAAGTATTTAATCCCTGAAAACAAAAAAATTATGAGCAGAAATAGTTTATTAAATGAAGCTAGAAAAATTTTGGATAAAAATAAAGAATTTACTCCTCCAAAAGAATGCACATTTAATTTATCTGGCAAATCTTTAAAAGATAAAATGGTTGGTATGTTAGAAAAACTGTATAACGATAAAATTATATTAGATCATGGAATGATGGTTGGAACAGAGCTAGCAAATGTTTTAAGTGGTGGTGATACAACTATAGATAAAACGCTTACAGAAGATCAGTTGTTTAAATTAGAGTTAGATGCTTTCATGAAATTAATCGAGACAAGTAAAACCCAAGATAGAATTAAACACACATTATCAACTGGAAAACCTCTAGTTAACTAATAACTTTAGATTTTTAATATAATCAGGCTTTAATACATAGGTTGATTTATTTCCCGCTTTAATTTTTTTTAAAGAGTCCATCCCTGCAATTACTCTTCCAATTGGAGTATATTCACCTTGATATATTGGTATATCTATTAAAGTGATAAAAAATTCGCTATCTTCTGTATCGAATTGATCTTTCCTAGCAAAAGCCACAGAGCCAGCATTAAATAAAAAATTACTACTAAGCTCAGATTTAATTGTTCCTAAGCCAGACTTACCGGTTCCTACTTTAGAATAATTTAGATTAGATACATTTCCATATTCAATATCTCCAGCTTGTATTAAAGTATTTTCTATTACTCGATAAAAAGTTGAACCATTATAGGAACCTCTATTTATTAACTTCTTAAATCGATTTACAGCTTTAGGTGCAATTTTAGGATCTAATTCTATTAGAACGTTACCGCATTCAACCTCCATAATTGCAATATTCTGCTTATCTCTGAAATCGATGTTATTTAAATCGATTTTTTTTACAAAAAGACATTTATTATTTAATATATAAAATGAACCTAAAGTTAAAATAATAAGCAGAATAAGAAAAATAAATAATATTTTTTCAGATAGCGATGGTTTAATTTTTTTTATCATTCAAAAAATAAACTTTTCATCTATTTCTTTAAGACCCTTTATTAAGAAATTTTTCTTCTTAGTTAGAATATTATCTTTTTTAATTAATAAATCTATTTCTTTAAAGTTTGTTTTTAATAATGAATAAATTTCAGCCATATCTTCTTCAGCTGTGCTCATTGAATATTCTGTTAAAAAGCCTTTCGTAACTTCTAAATCTAAACCTAATAAATCAGTACATGTAGAACATGATGCGTAAGAAAAATCTTTATTATTAAGTTCACTCCATTGATTTCTTTTAAAAAGCTCAGGAAAACTGTTATCAATCATATGAAATATTTCATGATGGATCATTCTTTCGAAATAGTTTTGGTTAAATGTTAAGTCTAAGATTAAAGTCCTGAATTTATTATCTGGTATCCCTCCTGTATTAATGCCTGAAATTTGTAAGTTTTTGCATAGAACTACAAATTTCAAATTTATTTTCCTTAAGAAATTTGAGTTATAATCCCTCAGATTATTTTGAATTGTCTTAAATTCACGATCCAAATCACTATTATTAATGCCGTTACATTTAATATTATTTGTATCACCTATTACAAAACCTCTTTTCGATACCAAATATTTGATACCATTTAAATTATCAACCTTATGAACTTTTAAATTAGGAATTTTAATCAAATTATATATTGCATCTGCATTTACATAAGAAAAATTAAAAAATAATAGAAATATTAATATAATGTATCTCATTTTAATAATTTTGATGATATTAGATATAATATGAATGTGATAGGATTTATTTAATGAAAAAAAGAAAAAGAAAAAAAAATATTAATAGAGATCATGAGTCAGTGCCTAAGATGTTTGCAAAAAAATATATATATTTCTATTATCCCTTTTTCTGGATCATTCTAATAATATTCTTATTACTAAAATGACAAAGTCTAAAAAACCTATTCAGCCTGTTAGTGGTACAGAAGTTCCAAGATATGCGGGCCCTTCTACATTTGCAAGATTACCTGAGCTAAGAGATGTAGAAAGTTGTGATGTTGCTATTGTCGGAGTTCCATTTGATTCAGGAACTAGTTATAGACCAGGTGCAAGATTTGGCCCACAAAGTATTAGACAAGCATCTAGACATTTAAGGACTAATTATCATCCTAATTATGATGTAGAACCATTCAAAGTACAACAAGTTGCAGATGCAGGTGACATTACTTGCAATCCATTTAATATTGATGAAGCCATCAAACAAATTGAAGTAGGAGCAACCGATTTATTAAATAAAGTTGGAGGAATAATAAGCCTTGGAGGAGATCACACAATTGCTGTGCCTTTGCTTAGAGCAGCCAATAAAATGAATAATGGACCCGTATCACTTGTTCATTTTGATGCTCATTTAGATACCTGGGATACCTACTTTGGAGCACCATATACGCATGGCACTCCATTTAGAAGAGCTCGTGAGGAAAATTTATTTTTAGATGATGCCTCTATGCATGTAGGTATAAGAGGTCCACTTTATAGCAGAGATGATATAAAAAATGATGAAAGCTTTGGATTTAAAATTATTCATTGTGATGAATTTCAAACAGAAGGAATTGATAAAATCGTTGAAAGAATAAAAAATAGAGTAGGTGATAATGCATTATATTTGTCCATTGATATTGATGTATTAGATCCAGCATTTGCACCAGGCACAGGAACACCTGAAATTGCAGGAATGACCACAAGAGAAATGGTAAACGTCCTCAGAGGTTTATCAGGCTTAAATTTGATTTCTGCAGATGTAGTTGAAGTTGCACCTGCTTATGATCATGCAGAAGTAACCTCTTTAGCTGCAGCAACAATTGTTTATGAATTAACAAATTTATTTGCAAAATCATAAAGAAAGGATAATTTGCGCGGATGATTGAAAAGAGAAATTTTTATATTAATGGTTCATGGGTTCCCCCAAAAAACCCAAAAGATATTGAGGTCATAAATCCAGCAACAGAAAAAAAATGTGCAGTAATTTCTTTAGGCAGTAAGGAGGATATTAATGATGCAGTTTTAGCAGCTAAGGAAGCTTTTAAAACTTGGGGATTTACCTCTAAAGAAGAAAGATTGTCGTTATTAGAAGTTTTTTATTCATTATATAAAAAAAGATGGAATGATATTACAGACGCAATTATTCAAGAGATGGGAGCACCAAAAGACTTTGCTTCAAAACTACAAACAGGAACTGGCGCGAGTCATACAAAATCATTTATTCGTTATCTAAAAGAATTTGAATTCGAAAAACCTTTGGGAGATCATGCAAAAAATCAAAGAATAATATACGAACCTAAAGGTGTGTGTGCGTTAATAACACCGTGGAACTGGCCAATAAATCAAGTTACTTTAAAAGTCATTCCTGCATTGGCCTCTGGTTGCACTATGATTTTAAAACCTTCAGAACTAGCACCTTTATCGGCAATGATTATAGCTGAGTTAATAGATGAAGCAAAATTTCCAAAAGGTGTTTTTAATTTAGTAAATGGAGATGGGGAAATGACTGGAGACGCATTAACAAGTCATCCAGATGTAAATATGATTTCATTCACTGGTTCTACAAGAGCAGGAGCTTTAATTTCTCAAAATGCTGCAAAGGACTTTAAAAGAGTAAGTTTGGAACTAGGAGGAAAAGGTGCAAATATTATATTTGAAGATGCTGATGCTGAAGCAATTGAAAGAGGTGCATTTAGATGTTTTAGAAATTCAGGACAATCATGTAATGCTCCTACAAGAATGCTTGTTGAAAAATCAATATATAATGAAGCGATAGAAAGACTGAGAAAATACGCAAATGAATTTAAAGTAGATGATCCAAATAAAAATGGGGAGCATATCGGTCCTGTAATTTCTGAAACTCAATTCAATAAAATTCAAGGTTTAATTCAAAAAGGAATAGATGAGGGAGCAAAATTAGTTGCAGGTGGAATTGGAAAACCAAACGGATTAAATGATGGTTATTATGTAAAACCGACAGTTTTTGCTGATGTAAAAAATGAAATGGAAATTGCAAGAACAGAAATATTTGGTCCTGTTTTATCTGTTATTCCATTTGAAACTGAAGAAGAGGCAATTAAAATTGCAAATGATACTGATTATGGATTAACAAACTATATTCAAACTCAAGATAAGGAAAAAGTCCAAAGAGTTGCCAGAAAACTTAGATCTGGAATGGTTGATGTAAATGGTGCTGGTATTGCAGTTGATGCACCTTTTGGAGGTTTCAAACATTCAGGAATTGGAAGGGAAGCAGGTAAAGAGGGATTACTTGAATTTCTAGAAGTTAAATCTGTAGGTGGTTGGAATTAATTTATAGATTTATCTTTTACACCTTTTAAAAAGTCTAGACATTTCTTTAATTCACTAAGTTCTATATATTCATCAATTTTATGAGCCTGTTCAATCGAACCTGGTCCACAAACCACAGTGCTAATCCCAACTTCTTGAAAGAGTCCAGCTTCTGTTCCAAATGAAACAGCTTCTCTTGAATTGTCACCAGTTATACTAGAAACAAATTCACAAGCCTCAGAATCGTTCAATCTATTAAATCCAACTACTTCGCCTATAATTTCTTTTTTAATATAGGCATCTGAAAAAACTTTTTTCATTTCTGGTAATAATTCTTTATCAACATAATCGTCTATTATTTGATTTACAAAATCTCCATCTTCTCTAACCACCGGTCTAGTTTCCCATTCAACTTTACATTTATCAGCGATAACATTATGAGCTATACCACC
Source organism: Pelagibacteraceae bacterium GOM-A1 (assembly GCA_001704065.1). Classification (GTDB taxonomy): domain Bacteria; phylum Pseudomonadota; class Alphaproteobacteria; order Pelagibacterales; family Pelagibacteraceae; genus Pelagibacter. The sequence continues at coordinate 9,589 of LHBX01000065.1, forward strand.
TGAAACTCCACCAACTGATAATGTAGAATATGGTGGATTAAATATACAATCTTTAGGAGCTCTATCTTTTAGTTTTGATCTAATTTCTAGTAATTTATTTACATACCTCGATGCATATTCAACTGCATTGACACCTTGGCCAGGTTTAGAACTATGACCAGCTAAACCACCAAAGTGAACTGTATATTCATTCATACCTTTATGGGCATCAATGATTTTCATATTGGTTGGTTCACCAATAATACAAATACCATCTTTAATATCTCTTTTTTTTAATTCTTTTATTAATAATGGTGCGCCGATGCATGCGGTTTCTTCATCGAATGTAAATGAAAAGTGAATGTCTCTATCTAAATTATTTTCTTTAAATACAGGAGCATATGCTAGAGCACATGCAATAAAACCTTTCATATCACAAGAACCTCTCCCAAATAATTTCTCATTTTTTATAGTTGCAACAAATGGATCAGTAGACCAGCCTTTTGAAACCGGGACTACATCTGTATGACCTGAAAGAATAATAGGTTTTTTACCATTTCCATTTTTAGATTTTAAAGAAGCAAAAAGATTAACTCTTTTTTTATCACCATCAAAAATTCTAAATGAAGTAGCTCCTAAATTTTTTAAAATATCATCACAATAATTAATGAGACTATTATTATCGTTTCCAGAAATAGTTTTGAAAGCAATCAAATCTGTCAATATTCTTATTGAATCTTTATAAATTTTATCAGGATTATTTTCTGTACTCATTTACAAATCATTATATATTAAATTTATGAAAGAACAAATTACGTATGAAGACTTTGATAAAGTCGATATTAGATTGGGAACAATTATTTCTGTAAGAAAAAATGAAAAAGCAAGAAAACCTTCATTAGTTGTAGAAGTTGATTTTGGAGAAAAGATAGGGATAAAACAATCTTCAGCTCAAATTACTCATTATTACAATGAAGAGAATCTTAAAGGAAAACAAGTAATAGGTGTTTGTAATTTTGCAGAAAAAAATATTGCAGGAGTTGTATCACAAGTATTAATTCTCGGAGCTATAGATGCAGAAGGTAGAGTAACTTTAGTTCATCCATCTCAAGAAGCAGAGAATGGATTACCAATTGCTTAAATGCATCCAGAACTATTATCATTAAGTTTATTTTTTTTTGTTACCAGTTGCTCACCTGGCCCAAATAATATTGTTGCATCTCATTCAGGTTTTAATCATGGAGTAAAAAAAACGATACCTCTAATGTTGGGTGTTATATTTGGTTTTACCTCAATGCTATCTTTAGTCAATTTTGGGCTAATTAATATTTTTAAATTATATCCAATAATTCAAAAGATTTTAGTTTTTACAGGGTCAGCATTTTTAGTTTATTTGGCTTACAGAATTTCATTTTCTAAATCATCAAATCAAAAAGAAAAACTAGAACCTGTTAAATTTATAGAAACATTTCTTTTTCAATTCTTAAATCCAAAAGGAGTAATCGTTGCTATTATTGCAGTATCAACTTATATCGAATCTGGAGATAACTTTTTTACTTATTCTTTCTGGCTCCTAACTTCTGCCTTTTTCTTTGCTATATTTAGCATCTTATTTTGGACTTTAATTGGTAAATTTATGAGAAAATTCGCGACAAATGAGAAATTTATTAAATGGTTCAATTATGTTATGTCAGCGCTTTTATTAGGCTGCATAGCTACATTTTATTATTAAATATGAAACCAGGAGACAAAAACTCGTTCAATTCGTTAACTAAAATTTCAGTTAACGGCAAAAGTTATAATTTTTACTCACTGAAAGAGGCTGAGAAAAATGGTTTAGCAGGTATATCAAAGCTTCCAAAATCATTGAAGGTCTTACTTGAGAATTTGTTAAGATTTGAGGACGATATAACGGTTAATAAAAATCAAATTGAAGCTATTAAAGTTTGGTTAAAATCTAAAAGTTCTAACACAGAAATTGCATATAGGCCTGCTAGGGTGTTGCTTCAAGACTACACTGGAATTCCTGCAGTTGCAGATTTAGCAGCAATGAGAGAGGCTGTAAAAGAAAAAAATAAAGATCCAAGTACTATCAATCCATTATCATCAGTTGATTTGGTAATTGATCACTCTGTACAAGTAGATAAATTTGCAAATAAAAATTCTTTAAAAGAAAACGTTGATATTGAATTTAATCGGAATGCAGAAAGATATTCTTTCCTTAAATGGGGTCAACAAGCATTCAATAATTTTAGAATAGTTCCTCCAGGAACTGGGATATGTCATCAAGTCAATCTGGAATACCTTTCAAAAGTTGTTTGGAATGAAAAATATAAAGATGAAGAATACATATTTCCTGATACTTTAGTTGGAACAGATAGTCATACAACTATGGTAAATGGCTTATCTGTTTTGGGTTGGGGAGTAGGCGGAATTGAAGCTGAGGCTGGAATGTTAGGTCAACCTATTTCGATGTTAATACCTGAAGTTATTGGATTTGAAATGAAGTCAAAAATGCCGGAGGGTACAACAGCAACTGATCTTGTTTTAACTGTAGTTAAAATGTTGAGAGACAAGGGAGTTGTTGGAAAGTTTGTTGAATTCTATGGTGAAGGACTAAAAAATCTGACTTTAGCAGATAGAGCTACTATAGCAAATATGGCACCTGAGTATGGTGCAACTTGTGGTTTTTTCCCAATAGATGATGAAACTTTAAAATATTTAAAATTCTCAGGAAGAGATGATCAAAATGTTGAAATTGTAAAACAGTATGCTCAAGAACAAGGACTTTGGGCAAGTTTAGATGTTGAATTTACAGACACACTATCTTTAGACATGTCAACTATAGTACCAACTATTTCTGGGCCAAAACGTCCACAGGATAAAGTTCTACTTACTAACGCATCATCAAATTTTAAAAAAGTATTTTCAGAAATTACAAAAAAAGAAGAGCCAAATATTTATGATGTTGAAAAAGAAGATTTTAAAATAACCGATGGCGATGTGTTAATTGCTGCAATCACTTCTTGTACTAATACTTCCAATCCAAGTGTACTAATTGGAGCAGGTTTACTTGCAAAAAATGCAATTGAAAAAGGTTTAATGACTAAGCCCTGGGTAAAAACATCTTTGGCACCTGGATCACAAGTAGTTACAGATTATCTAGAAAAAGCTGGGCTAAATATTTATTTAGATAAGTTAGGATTTAATTTAGTTGGTTATGGATGTACCACTTGTATTGGTAATTCAGGTCCATTAGCCGATAATATATCAGACTCCATAAAAAATAATAATATTTATGCTGTCTCGGTTTTATCTGGAAACAGAAACTTTGAAGGAAGAATTTCACCTCTAATAAAAGCAAATTATTTAGCGTCTCCGCCATTAGTCGTTGCTTATGCAATAGCAGGAACTATGAGATTTGATTTGTACAAGGATCCATTAGGTAAAGATAAAGATGGTAAAGATGTTTTTTTAAAAGATATATGGCCATCTAACAAAGAAATAGAAGAAACATTGAGAAATTCATTAAATGCAGAAATGTTTATAAAAAGATACTCAAATGTTTCTCAAGGACCAGAACAATGGCAAAAAATTAAAACAGAGGAAACCAATATTTATAATTGGGAAGATAATTCAACGTACGTAAAAAAACCTCCGTTTTTTGACAACCTTCCTGATAAACCAGAAGGATTTAAAGAAATTAAGGATGCAAGACCACTATTAATATTGGGTGATAGCATTACCACTGATCATATTTCACCTGCTGGATCAATTCAAAAAGATAGTCCAACTGGAGAATATTTTATGAAACACCAAATACTTCCAAAAGACTATAATTCCTATGGAGCAAGAAGAGGCAATCATGAGGTTATGATGAGAGGAACTTTTGCCAATATAAGAATTAGAAATGAAATGGCACCTGGTACTGAGGGTGGTTTTACTAAGTTGTACCCTGAGGAAAAAGTAATGCCAGTATATGATGCGGTTGTTGAATATAAAAAAAGAGGTACCGATTTAGTTGTAATTGGTGGTAAAGAGTATGGAACTGGTTCTTCTAGAGATTGGGCGGCCAAAGGAACCAAACTTTTAGGTGTAAAGGCTGTTTTTGCAGAAAGTTTTGAGAGAATTCATAGATCAAATCTTATAGGAATGGGTATACTACCATTACAGTTTAAAGATGGAATAAATAGAACTAATCTAAAATTAGATGGCTCAGAACTATTTTCTATTATTGACTTAGAAAAAGGCATAGATCCTAGAGATGAAGTTGATGTTGAAATCAAATATGTCTCTGGAGACATCAAGAGAATTAAAATGTTAAGTAGAATAGATACTAAGAACGAATTAGAGTATTACAAAAATGGTGGAATTTTACAATATGTACTTAGGAACATGATTTAATGGATGAAGATATTGAAATAATAAATACCCAAACACGTAATGAAAAAATTAAAAACTTTTTCATAAATAATAAAAATACTTTAATTTCGATATTAGTAATAATTATTTTGGCTTTAATTGGTTACTTTTCTTTTGAAGAATATCAATCTAGCAAAAGAAAAAAATTAGCTGATAAATACGACTTAGCTGTAATAAAATATGAAGCTGATAATAAATATAATGTGATCCCAGATCTTAAAGAGGTGATTAATGCTAAAGACAAAACATATTCTCCTCTAGCTTTTTATTTTTTGCTAGATAACGATTTGATAAATTCAAAAGATGAAATTAACAATTATTTTGATATTTTAATTAATGATATTGGCTTGGATAAAAAGTTTAAAGAGCTAACAATCTTTAAAAAAGGCCTATATAATTCAGATTTTTCAGATGAAAATGAATTGTTAGCTATTTTTAATCCTTTAATTAAAGCGGATAGTATATGGAAACCACATAGCCTTTATATTATGGCAGAATATTATTTATCAAAAAATCAAATGCAAAAATCAAAAGAATTTTTTGAGCAAATAGTTAGTCTTGAAAATAATAACTCTAAAATAAAAACCAAAGCTCAAAAAAGGCTAAGATCAAGTTTCAGTGAGTAGGATAGTATTATATTTCGTCTTTTTACTTTTATTATCAAGTTGTGGTCAAAGTAATAAATCTGTAGAAAATACTAATTCTAAGATTTTATTTGAAGAAATTAAACCAATTCAACAACAATTAAATCCCAATACACAAATAAATCTATCTAAATTTGTTAAAGATAATAGTTTTATAAATAATAATACAAATAATAATGGAAATATAAACTTTGAGCCAACATTTAAAAAAAAGAAAACGTTTAAATTCTCAAAGATTAAACAGTTTAATTCAATTGATACAGATATTTTATTTATCGAAAATAATGATCTTATTTATTTTGATAACAAAGGCACAATATTTAGAATTAATGAAAATTTTGAAACTTTGTGGAAAGCAAATCATTACTCAAAGAAAGAGAGAAAACTTAATCCAATATTATATTTTAATTATATAGATAATAAAATTCTTGCCGTAGATACTCTTTCAAATATTTTTTCATTTAATTTAGATAATGGGGAACTAAACTGGAAGAAGGATAGTCTATCTCCATTTAATTCAAATATTGCTATAAAAAATGATAAATTTGTTACTGTTGATTTTGATAATGTAATCAGATGTTTCTCAATATTAGATGGAAATGAATTATGGAATTTTAAAACAGAAAACACATTCATTAAATCTCAAAAAAAATTATCTGTAATTATTAAAGATGACATTGTTTATTCACTTAATAATTTAGGTGATCTTACGGCATTAAATATTAATGATGGGAGTTTAGTTTGGCAAACACCTACTCAGAGCAACGAAATATTCTTAAATGCATTTAGTCTAAAAAATTCAGAAATGATTTTGAATAATGAAACAATATATTTTTCAAATAACAAAAATGAGCTATTCTCAATTGATACAAGAACTGGCATAGTAAAATGGAAACAAAATGTAAATTCCAGTTTAAAGCCTACGATTTCTGAAAATTATATTTTTAATATTTCTGAGGAAGGATATTTATTTGTAATTGATACTGAGACTGGAAATATAATAAGGATAACTGATGTTTTCTCGACTTTTAAAAAAAGAGAAAAAATTAAACCGATAGGTTTTGTTATTGCTAAAAATAAAATTTATTTGTCTACCGATAATGGACGAATTTTGATTATTAATTTAACTAATTCTGAAACAGAGAAAGTAATTAAATTTAATAATGAAAAAATATCTAGGCCATTTATTAATAATGCTAATATTTTTTTAATTAAAAATAATGGAATTATAAGATCAAATTAATGTTATTAAAATTTTTAGAAAAAATTGGAAGAAAAAAGGTAGTTTTAGATAGAGGGCCGTCTCACCCAAAATTTAATAAAGCTAAACCATGGATGAATAGATATTATTTATTATTTAGGAATAGACCAAAATGGTTTCCATTTAATATATTAATTCATGAAATGTTGGATGATGATCATGGAGATGGAGTTCATAATCATCTATTCCCTTATATTACAATAATTTTGAGAGGTGGTTATTGGGAAACTACTAAAAAAGGCAAGTTCTGGAGAAAGCCTGGATATATTGGATTTAGATCAGCCAATGCATATCATAGAGTAGACCTTGAGCCAGGAACAAGGCCAATGACAATTTTTATCTCTGGACCTTTTGGATTAAGAAAAGGACCAAGATCAGAATACGGTATCGATTTTAATTCAAAAAAGAATTAATGCAAAAAAGTTTTGTTAAAGAGTTTAAACTTTACTGCAAAAAAAAAAATCTAGATGTTAATTCTCATCAGATAAAACTCATAAAAACATTGGAGGAATATTATAAATTAAACTACAAATCTTTTATATCAAAAATTTTATCACAAAAAAATTATAAAAAAGGCTTTTATCTTTATGGAGATGTCGGTGTCGGCAAAACCATGATATTAGATTTTTTTTTCAACTTAGTTGAAGGTAAAAAATTAAAACTTCACTTCAATGAGTTTATGCTTAGCTTTCACGACTTTGTTCACCAATCTAAAGATAAAAATGATGAAAATAAATTAAGTAAATTTGTTAAAAAATTAAAATCGAAAGCAAAATTAATATATTTCGACGAGTTTCAAGTTACAAATATTGTAGATGCAATGATACTTGGAAAATTATTTGATGAAATATTTAAAGAAGATTTAAAAATTATTGTAACATCTAATATAAAAATTGAAAATTTGTATAAAGATGGGTTGCAAAGAGATCAATTCAAACCTTTTATAAAAATAATGCAAAAGCAATCATTTGAATATCAATTAAATATAGATGATGATTATAGAAAGTCCAAAGGTAATAAAACTCAAAGATATTACTCACCTTTAAATCAAGAAAACAATTTTAAAATAAACAAATTATTTAGAGTGATGACTAAAGATAAGGATTTAAAAGAAAAGATTTTAAACATCAAAGGAAGAAAATTTATTTTAAAAAATTTTTATGATGGAATTGTTCGATTAACTTTTAAAGAAGTATGTGATAAAAATTTAGGATCAGAAGATTATATAAAAATAGTAAAAAATTGTTTTTTTATAGTTATGGAAAATGTACCAGCATTTAATGATTTAAACTCAAATCAACAACAAAGATTTATTACTTTTTTAGATATCGTGTATGATCAAAATATACCTATGGCTATTAGTGCAGAACAAAATATTGATAAACTTACATCATCAAAATTATTGGAAAAACCATTTAAGCGTACCATTAGCCGATTATATGAACTAACATCTAATAAGCATTTATGAGACAAGAATTTTTTAATCTTGAACTTAAAACAAATGGTCAAAAATTATATGAATTTACCAATCAAACGATAGACTGGATAAATAAAAACAATTTTAATAATGGTATTTTAAATTTAAGCATACAGCACACTAGTGCATCTTTAATTGTTCAAGAAAATGCTGATCCTGATGTTCAATCAGATTTAATTAATTATTTTGATAAAATTGCTCCAATGGATAATAAATTATATATTCATACAATAGAAGGTAAGGATGATATGCCAGCTCATATAAAGTCAGCTTTAACTAACAATCAAATATCCCTCAGTATAAAAAACAAACAACTTTTGTTAGGAACTTGGCAAGGAATTTACCTTTTTGAACATAGGTTAGCTTCTACAAAAAGGCTTATTATTCATCATTTTATTGGAGATTAATTAATTTTTTAAAGTTTGAAATGCTTTTAGAGCTGCGTTTCTAGCTTCTTCATGCACGACTATTGGGGAAGGGTAATCAGAACCAATTTTAGTTTTTATAGCTTCCTGATATTTAGTTTCCATTTCCCATGGTTTATGAATAAATTTACTTGGAACTCTCTCTAATTCAGGTACCCATTTTTTTACATACAAACCTTGTTTATCAAATTTTTCACCCTGCAATATAGGATTAAAAATTCTAAAATAAGGGGCTGCATCTGCACCACAGCCAGCAACCCATTGCCATTGTGCAACATTGTTTGCTTCATTAAAATCTAACAAACAATTTCTAAAATATTTTTCACCCTCTTTCCAATTAATTCTTAAATGTTTGACAAGAAAAGAACCAACTACCATTCTAATTCTATTATGCATCCAACCTGTTTCATAAAGTTGTCTCATCCCAGCATCAACAATTGGATATCCAGTCATACCATTTTTCCAAGCTTTCAAATTTTTTGCATTTTTATCCCATGGAAATTTATCAAATTCTTTTCTTAAATTACCTTTTAGCATTTGAGGGAAGTAATTAATCAAACTATGAGAAAATTCTCTCCATCCTAATTCATTTAGATATTTTTTAACGCTAATATTTTTTGATTTATATTTATAACATTTGTCCCAAATATTACTTACGTGTATTTGACCATTTCTTATAAATGGTGAAAGTTTTGATGAACCATTTATAGCTGGATAATCTCTATCAACTCCGTATTTCAACATTCTATTTTCGATAAAATCATTTAAATATTTTTCGGATTGTTTTTCTGTTGGGTCCCAATATTTTTCAAATTTTTTATACCAATTTTTCTTTGGCAAAATTTGATCTGGGACATTATTATTTTTGAATAATTTTATTTTGCTCTTAGCTCTTTTTACGTTTAATGATTTGCTTGGGATACTATCCAAGTAAATTTGCTCTCCAATTCTCCAAAATGGACTATAAACTTTATAAGGGCTTCCATCATCTTTTGTAACATTATTATATTCATTAAGAACATTTCCTTTAAAGCATTTTGAGAGTATTTTATTTTTTTCAAAAATTTTAATGAGATCATCATCTAACTTTAATTGAGATGGCTCATATATTTTATTCCAAAAAATAGAAATTTCTTGTTTGCCTTTGATTTTACTAAAAAAAGTTATCTCATCAGAAAATACTAATTCTAATTCAATATTGTATTTTATTAACTCATTTTTAAAATTGATTAAAGATTTACTTACCCACCATTTTTGTGCTTCTCTAATATTATCGAAATTTTCCTTGTTATAAATATATAATGCTGTGACAGTATCATAATTATTTGTTGCATAAGATAACGCAGAATTATTTTTTATTCTAAAATCGTCTCTTATCCAAACAACAGCTTTTTTTGACATATGATTTACTTTCTGCCTTTAGATAGCAATTGTTTGTAAAGTTTTACATCTGCATTACCTTCGCATCCAATAACTAAAACGTTAGATTTTTCGTTAAGATTTATTAATTTCTTTGTTTTAGGATTATTACAGAGACTTATAAGACTGATAATTCCTGGTGTAGCACATTCACCACCTATTATTGATCTTTTACTCAGTTTCTTGTCTTTAAGCATTGCAACAGTTTTAGGAACTTTTGAGTCATTTACAGTGACACAACAATCACTAGCCTTTTTTAATACATGCCAAGGTATGAGAGACATTTCATTGCATGACATACCACCCATTATACTTTCTTTTTTTATTTTAATTTTTTTTAAACTTTTGCTTTTTATGCTTTGAAGTACACAATCAGCTCCATCAGGTTCAACTATTATTATTTTAGGAATTCTCTTGAAATATTTTGCAACTCCTGCAACTACACCTGCTGCCATGCCACCAACGCCAGCTTGAAGGAATATATGTGTAATATAATGCGTAGTTTGTTTTGAAATTTCTTTAATCATAATTGAATAACCAGCCATAGTCAGCAAAGGAACATAACTATAATTCTTCGTAGATACATCTTGAACAATATTCCAATTATTCTTTTTTGATAATTTTTTACACTCGTTTAATGAGTTTTCGTAATTACCTTTTACCCGAATTACATCAGCTCCAAATTTTTCAATTTCTTTTACTCTTGCTTCACTTACATATTGACTAACAAATATTTTACATTGTAAACCCAACCTTTGAGCGCCCCAAGCAACTGATCTACCATGATTTCCAGCTGTTGCAGATGATATTATTACATTTTTTTTCCTTTTAGATATTTTTTCTACAGCATATGCTCCACCTAAAGCTTTAAATGATTTTAAATGAAATCTTTTCGACTCATCTTTGTAAAAAATATTATTAAGTTTTAAATTTTTGTTTAGTTTCTCTAATTTTAATAATGGTGTTTTTTTATAGTTTTTCCACTTAGATATAGAATTAAACGCGTCAGTGATTATTTTTGACGAAATGATATTTAAAATATGGTTTCGATTAAAATTATAATTTTTATTCGATAAAAATTTTGTAAGTTTCCATTTTCTATAACTATCAAAGCTTTTCACTTTAACAGTCTAGAGTATTCTGTCTTTCCCATTTTGTAATTGGTTTGGACTTATCAAATTTTTCGTTATCATTAAAATCTTTTAATTCCGAAGTCCTTAACTTGACATAACTTTTAATTACTTCTTTTCCAAATGCTTTATTCATTTCTTTATTATTTTCAATTTTATCAAGAGAATCTTTTAGTTCATTTGGTAATTTAGAAAGGTTTGGATATTTTTTATAATCCTCATACATATTACAAAAAAGAGGTTTGCCAGGATTAATTCTTTTATTTAATCCCTCCATTCCTGCAGCTAATACACTAGCTTGAAGTAAATAAGGATTTGCGGATCCATCCATAAGTCTTAATTCAAATCTTCCTGGATCAGGAACCCTTATCATATGTGTACGGTTATTTCCTGTATATGATATACTGCTTGGAGACCATGTGGCACCAGATTTTGTTGGTGCAGCATTTATTCGTCTGTAACTATTTATTGTTGGATTAAAAAAAGTAGATAAGGATGAAGCATGTTTCATGATGCCTCCTAAAAAGTTATAAGCTGTCTTGCTTAGCCCAAGCTTATCATGTTTATCAAGAAAGATATTTTTCTTTCCTTTCCATAAAGAAATATGTGCATGACATCCGTTACCAGTTAAATTTTCAAAAGGTTTTGGCATAAATGTTGCTCTCAAATCATGCTTTTCTGCAATAGTTTTAACCATAAATTTAAAAAAAGTGTGTCTATCAGCAGTTTTTAGACAATCTGAATAATCCCAATTCATTTCAAATTGCCCATTAGCATCTTCATGGTCATTTTGATAAGGACCCCATCCCATTTCAATCATACAATCACAAATTTCTTTTATAAGCTCATATCTTCTCATTAATGAAGACTGGTCATAACAAGGTTTAGATTGAGTATCTCTATTATCAGCAATTGTGTTCCCATCAGGAGAAATCAAAAAATACTCACACTCCACACCTGACTTCATGCTGTATCCCAATTCAGATAATTTTTTTATTTGTTTTTTTAACATCACTCTTGGTGAAGCATCGACTGGTTTACCATTCATCCATAAATCCGAAGCCAACCAACCAACTTCTTTATTCCATGGTAGTTGAATTAAACTGTCAGGATCAGGTATTGCAAACATATCAGAGTCCGCTGGCGTCATATCTAACCAAGCTGCAAATCCAGCAAATCCAGCACCATTTACTTGCATATCTTTTATCGCATGAGCAGGAACCAATTTTGATCTTAATACACCAAATAAATCTACAAAACTTATTAAAAAATATTTAATTTTTTTTTGTTTTGAAATTTTAAATAAATTTTTTGCCATCTAATAACGTAACACAATTATTTAAAAAATGATAAAAAGAAATCTTTGTAATAAATTAAATTTACACCAATAATAATTAATATTGCTATAATTACTCCATACTTTGCTTTTGGCCATGCAAGACGTGCCATTTTGCTAGGAGTTTTATTTTCATTTTGATTATTTTCTTCAGAATTTTGCATTAAAAAAAAAAGAGGGCACAGTATTTCATGCGCCCTCTTAAAAGTTTTAACCGTCTGTTATATTACTTTTCCAGTCGTTAGCACTTGGTTTTTTTCTGACAATTGTATTCATCTTACCATCTTCTTGTTTAGATGAAATAATATGCCAGCCAACCCAAATAAGAATTGCTATTATAACTAGCACTCCTTCCGAACCAACACCTGGATAGACAGATCCTTGTACCTCAGAGGCACTTAAATGATCTATCCAATTTGATACTGTTGCCATTTACATACCTCCTTTATCTACTGGCCGAGACTACAGCTTTTTCGTCTTCTTTAGCCTCTTCCATAATTGTATAGTCAAGTCCTGCAAGTTCTACTTCTCTTGGTATTCTTAATTTACCCATTCCGTGAAGAACTTTTGCAATTATATATCCAGGAAGCATACCTAGTACAAAAAACATTATTATTGCACCGATAAACATTCCAAGAGGATTAATTGCTGCATAATTAGTTCCATCCCACATAGCTCCAACACTGTATCCAGATGAAGGATAACCATTTAAAACGAAACCACATATCACAAGACCAACAAATCCAGCATAACCATGAACAGCTACTGCTCCAACTGCATCGTCGATTTTATATTTTTTCTCGACCCAGTAATGCATTTTGTAAGCTATAACTACTCCGATCATACCGATTATCATTGATTGTATTGGATGATATAAATCATTACCTGCAGATGCACATATTATTCCCGCAAGTCCTGATGAATAAGTCCAGAAGGGATCTCCCTTCGAGATCACATATCCTGCTAACAACCCTCCAGATAACGACATTAAAAAGTTCATCGTTATTCCGCTAAGTGTGGTTGGAGTTAGGTAGATGTTCGTTGCAGTAAAGAAAGTTACACCTTCCATACCATATTCAGGTCCAAGATCATAAATCGGAACATTACATGCAGCGTAAAAGCCCCAAAAACCTGTATAGATTAAGAATAATCCAACAGTCACTAACCAAGGATTTCTTGGTCCAATGTTTCTTGGTTCTCCGCTAGATGAAAATTTTCCAATTCTTGGTCCTAAAACAATTAGAACACCTAAGGCAAAACCTCCGGCAATTGCGTGAATTACTCCGGAAGCATAAGCATCGTGATATCCTAATATTTTTAACATCCATCCATCAAAATGCCATCCCCATGAAGCATCTATTGTCCAGAAAACAGATCCAATTGCAATTGCAAGTATTCCAAATGCAAAAGTAGTTATCCTTTCAATAACCGCTCCAGATACAATTGAAGCTGCAGTCCATGAAAATAATAAAAAGGCTGCCCAGAAGACACCCATTATATGATCATTAAGATTTACGGCCATCAATGCATTTGTAGGATTAGCAAGATCATTTCCACCAAATCCTCCTCCAAGAACTAGACCAGTACTTTCGGTCATAATCGAAGGAGCTAATCCAGGTCCTGTTGGAAATGCCCAGTATATCCACCAACCAAAGAAAAACCATGTGACTGTTACCAGTGGTATCAGCATTGTATTTTTCATAAGAGTGTGTTGGTGATGTTTGTAACGAGATGCCCCAACTTCATACATACAGAAACCCACGTGGATCAAAAACATAAGAACCACAGTTACCCAATAGTAAAATTCTGTAAATAAGGTTGTGAGAGCACCTAATTGATCAGTCATATTTCTCTCTCCTATTAATAGTTAATAGACTCTATGAAATTTTTTTTACGCTGACAATTTTATTTTATTTATAAAAAGTAGAAGTTAATAATTATTTTATCAACTTGAAATTGAAATTAGAATTTTAAATATGCTTTTTTAAGGTCAACCAGAGGATGATTCGGGGACATTTGAAACTTTACCAATAATTCTCTAGCTATCATATCTCTATCCTGCTGATTATTAGGTAATTTTATTTTACTTGGTATCGTTACCCAACCGTTCGCATTTCTATCGAATACAGCAGGTCTATTTTCTTCATAACCCATATGTACATCTTCTAACCAATTAAGATCATCCCAACCCATAGCTTCTATATATTTTTTTAAAAATGGAGTGAGTCGACTATAGTCAGGCAAAAGATTAACGTCATATCGATAGCCAATTGTTTGGCCAATCATTTTTTCTCTAGCAGTCTCTTTTTTCTTGCCTAATTGACCTTTGATCTCTTTTGATTTGACTTTTTTCTTACCTTTTTTCTTTGGCATATTTGCTATTAGATTTTATGGAAATCTTTAACTCCTACTGTATGATTTGTTCCTGCAAGTGGCACTTTAGCTAAAGCAGAAGCCTCCATTGTTAATGCAGCCATATCTTCTGGCTCTAGCGAGTGAATATTTGTTTTTCCACATGCTCTAGCCAACAATTGAGCCTCCAATGTCATTGCGTGCAAATAGTTATATACTCTTAATGCAGCGTCATCAGGATTTAATCTTTTTCTTAATTTAGGATCTTGAGTAGCAACTCCTACCGGACATCTACCCGTGTGACAGTGATAGCAATGACCTGCGGGAACACCCATTTCTTTTTCAAAGTTAGATTCTGGTATTTCCTTATTGCAATTTAAAGCCACCATTGCGCCTGTTCCGATTGCAATTGCGTCTGCACCAAGTGCTAAAGCTTTAGCCATATCTGCTCCATCTCTAACGCCACCTGCATAAATTAAAGTTACTTTTCCAGTTTTACCTACATCATCCAAAGCTCTTCTTGCTTCTCTAATTCCAGCAATTCCTGGTATACCTGTGTTTGCAGCTGCAATGTGTGGTCCAGCACCTGTTGAACCTTCCATTCCATCAAGATAAATTGAATCTGGATCACATTTTGCTGCCATCCTTACATCATCATACACTTTAGCTGCTCCAAGTTTTAATTGAATTGGCACTTTGTTTTTTGTTAATTCTCTAAGCTCTTGAACTTTTAAAGCTAAATCATCTGGACCCAGCCAATCAGGATGTCTTGCTGGAGATCTTTGATCAATACCCGCAGGTAGCGATCTCATTTCTGCAACTTGGTCAGTAACTTTTTGACCCATCAAATGACCACCCATTCCAACTTTTTGTCCTTGTCCAATAAATACCTCAATTCCATCAGCTAGTTGTGCATGGTGTGGGTTAAAACCGTATCTTGATTGTATGCACTGATAAAACCATTTTTCTGAATATCTTCTCTCATCTGGTATCATACCACCTTCACCAGAACATGTTGCGCTACCAGCCATTGTAGCACCTCTAGCTAATGCAGTTTTTGCTTCATAAGATAAAGCTCCAAAACTCATTCCCGTTATGTAAACTGGAATATCAAGTTCAATTGGATTTTCACATCTTGGACCAATAATAGTTTTGGTCTCACATTTTTCTCTGTAACCTTCAATAACAAATCTTGTTAATGTCCCTGGCAAGAAAACTAGATCATCAAAAGTAGGTATCTTTTTCATCAAAGCCATTCCTCTCATTCTGTATCTTCCTAATTCCGCTTTGATATGAATGTCGTCCATAACTTCAGGAGTAAAAATAGCGTTGTGTCCTAACAAACTTTTGTTTCTTGAAGCTATTCCATTACCATTAGAATGTCCGTTTGACTTTCCATTACCATTTTTTTTCTTTGCCATTTAAATTGCTCCTTTTTTTTCTGTAGGTTCAAGAGCATCGTAATTCCAAAGTTTTTTTCCTGCTACAACTTTGGTCATCTTAGAAACATCGAAGTTTTCTCCGATCTCCGCAACCTTTAATTTTCTTTTAAGCCAGTCTTGATCTGAATCAGTTAATTCAGCTTCGACAGCATCACTACCAAATGATCCAATTTTTCCACCTACAAAAATTGTCCCATCATACATAGAATCTCCTAAATTTATTCCAACATCTCCAAGAATAATAATTCGCCCTCTCTGCATCATAAAACCTGTAAAAGCACCAGCATCTCCGCCAATAATTATTGTTCCACCTTTTTGATCAATTCCTGTTCTGGCACCTACGCTTCCTTTGCATATCAGATCTCCACCTCTAATTGCCGCACCGAAACAAGACCCTGCATTTTTTTCAATTACTACTTTTCCTGCCATCATATTTTCTGCACATGACCATCCCACTCTTCCATTAATTCTAACAATAGGACCATCCATTGATCCACACCCAAAGTAACCCAAACTACCTTCAAATATTAAATTTAATTTATTGAGAATTCCAACTCCCAAGCTATGTTTTCCCTGTGGGTTCTTTATTACAATAGTTCCGTATCCATCTTTCATTAATTCATCAATTTTTTTATTTGCTTCACGACAATCCATGTTCTTAACGTCAATTTCAGTTCTTTTATTAAAATCTACATCATATGTCCCAAAGTAATAAAAATTCTCTGCCTCATCTGGATTAAAAAATTTTTGTTGTGTTTTTCCAGTTAAGACTTCTGTATGAAGTCCCATTGATTGAGCTTTACTTTTTTTTTCTGATGTTTTTAAATTTGCCATACTTTAACTTCTCCATCAAAAGGATCATAAGTTTCGATTTCTTGTGGTAATATTGATCTTATTGCAATTTCCTCTGACCCCATTGCAACTAAATCATCTGACTCATACAATACTAGTGGTTTTGCAGCCATTGTATCTTTCGCCATTCCTAAGCTATCTTTTGTAGCAACAAAATAAGTAAATACCCCATCTAAACCGACGAGAGACTCTTTCATTCCCTCTTCTAATGTAGCTCCATTTCTCATTTTTTCTGCAAGATATACAGCGATTAATTCAGAGTCACATTCTGACATAAATCTCATGCCCTTGTTTTCCAATACTCTTCTATTATTCCAATAGTTTGTTAATTGTCCATTATGAACGACTGACACATCGCTAAAAGGATAACCCCAAAATGGGTGAGCAGATTTAATATCCACTCCCGACTCTGTTGCCATCCTAGCATGACCAATTGCATGTGTCCCGACAACTTTATCTAAATTATATCTGTTACAAACAACTTCAGCGTTTCCTAGATCTTTAATTACTTCTAGAGATTTTCCCATAGATAATATTTCTACACCTTCAACACTTTCTATTTTTTGAGAAAATTCCATTAAATCTTTGTCATACTGAATTTCATATCGTAATGAATAAGGAAGAATTCTATCTTCTTTTATCACTTTAGCGCCTAGCTTAGAAAGATAAGAATCAACAATTTTTTTTCTTTCGTCATAAACTGATACATCTTCTTTTACTGAAGAACTTCCCTCTGCAACATTTTCACCAACCTTAAATCGCATGATGAAATTTTGACCGTCAGTTTTTCCGTATAGAGCGTATCCTGTTGAATCTTCTCCTCTATGCTTTAATGCTTGAAGCATACCTTGAAGTTCAAAACCAACGTTTGAAGTATTTCCTCTATGAATTAATCCTGCAATCCCGCACATATAATTTCCTTATTAAATTATGGTAAACAATCCAGATAAGTATCAAGATCCCATTGTGTTGTTGCACCCAAGAATTTTTCCCACTCATCTCGTTTGTACCAATTAAATACTTTATACATTTCATCTGGCATTGATGATTTTATAACATCATCCTCCGCCAATCTATCTAAAGCCTCACCTAAACTTAGTGGAAGTTTTTTAACATCTTTACCAGCTTTTTGAGCTTCATATATATTTCTAGACTCTGGTTTAGCTGGTTTCATTTTTTTAGATATTCCCTCATCACAAGCTTTAAGTAATGCTGCACCTAATAAATATGGATTATGCATAGAGTCAACTGATCTGTACTCAAATCTACCCGGAGCAGATACTCTTAGACCACAAGTTCTATTTTGATAACCCCAGTCAGCATATACTGGTGCCCAAAAACCTTGATCCCATAATCTTCTATACGAGTTCACTGTCGAAGAACCAATTGCTGTTAAAGCTGGCAAGTGTTTCATTATCCCTGCGATTGATTGTAATCCAATCTTTCCAGGCAATTGCATATCCTTAGTATCTGGCATGAAAGTATTAGTTCCACCGGATACATAGCTAAAGACTTCTTCTACACCTGGAAGTTTTTTGTTACCCAATTTGTTTACTGATACTTTTCCACCTTTCCACAAAGACATGTTGGTGTGACATCCACTTGCTGAAACTCCCATAAATGGTTTAGTCATAAAGCAAGCTATAAGATTATGTTCTCTTGCTACTTGAGCACAAATTTGTCTATACGTAGATAATCTATCAGCATTTCTTAAAACATTATCAAAAGTCCAGTTAAGTTCTAATTGGCCAGGTGCATCTTCATGGTCACCTTGGATCATATCAAGACCCATCGCTTTTGCGTATTCAATAACCTTCATAAACACAGGTCTTAATGATTCAAATTGATCAATATGATAACAGAAAGGTTTTGAGAAACCTTGTCCAGTTGGAGTTCCGTCAGGATTTTTTGTTAACCACATCATTTCAGGCTCTGTTCCAACTCTTAATTCTAATCCATGTTTCTTTTTGAACTCATTCATGAAAATTCTAAGGTTACCTCTGCAGTCACTTGTTAAATGACCACCTGGATTTTTTCTTTCTTCTCTATTTCTAAAACATGTAACAAAAACTCTTCCAACTCTCTTATCCCAAGGCAATTGAACAAAAGTTTCTGGATCAGGTATTCCTACCAATTCCATAGCTTCTGGACCATAACCAATATAATTATTATGACGATCTAAAAATAAGTTTGCTGTTGCTCCATAAACCAATTGAAAACCTTTTTCTGCAGTTCTTTCCCAATGATCTGCTGGTATTCCTTTTCCAACAACTCTTCCAGTTACTGAAATAAATTGATAATAGATATAAGTAATTCCTAATTCGTTTATTTTTTCTCTAACCTTTTTGACGAGTTTAGCTCTACCTGGTTGGTTTACGTGTTTTTCAAGATCCGTCATTCTTCCCCCTTTGAATTTTCAGATCAAAAAGGTAACTGAAAAAAAAACGTTTGTCTACTTAGATAAATTAGCTCCAAGGAAACGGACTGTTCGATGTCGGATGAAGTTTTCCTTTTTCATATCTATCGAACCTAAACGGTTTTAATAATTCACTTTCATGACCTAAAATTTCTTGTGCAACAAGGTGACCAACACCTATCATTTTATAACCATGATTTGCATCTGCAATCATGTAAACATTTTCAAAAAATCTATCAAATATTGGGAATGAGTCTGGCGTCAAACAACCCAGTCCTCCTGATGGTCCCTTTCTATACAGATGAGATTTACCAACAAAACGTTTTTGAATATGTGCAAGTGCTGAAGTCCACATATCTGAAAATTTATCAGTAGTTTGATATTCTGGAGAATCTATCCCATACGGATCAACATTAACTTCATCAAAATGTTTTTGAACAATGTAAGGTGATGTTCCACCTTGAACTCCCAATCCTTCAATATCAGGTTTATAATAAATACCCCATAAGTCTTCTGTAATTATTTTACCATCTTTGTCAGAATAAAGTGGCGCATCTGTATCAACATGAATTACTGGAGGCGGTTTACCTTCATTAGTTTTTAAATAATTTGCATCTACACCCAATACACCCTCTTGTAAAAACCAGTACTTCCACATTTCAACTTCATGCATTTTTCCATTTTTAGCATCTTTTATGTTTGTAGTTTTTGGTAACTCCAACATATTCCAAAAATCCCTTACCCATGGTCCTGCTCCAATAACTACTTGATCACAATCAATTGTACCTTTATCTGTAACGACGCCAGTAATTGCATTGCTGTTACTCCCTCTTTTAAAACCTGTAACCTTTACTCCTTTATGAACGTTTACACCGTTTGAATTTGCTTTTTTCTCTAGTGCTTTAATTGAGTCTTTATTAAATGCGTATCCACCTTTTTTTTCATGCAAGACTGATGTAATACCTTTTGCTTGCCAATCACTAAAAATTCCTTGCATATATTTCATGCAATCTTTTTCACCTTCTATAAATTCTGATTCATATCCAATAGCTTTTTGTTGTTCATAAATACTTGCAACATCTTTATGCATTACTTCTGGAGAAATTTGCATATAGCCAACAGCATTATATTTAAATGCCTCTGGATCACTTTCCCAAACACTAACTGAATGAGCCATTAATTCTCTCATTGCTGGTTGAAAATAATTATTTCTAACAACTCCACATGCAATTCCACTTGCACCTGCGGCAGTGTCCTTTTTTTCTAGGACAACTACATCGTTAGGATTTTTATATTTTTCTGAAAGTTTCCAAGCAGTGCTTAACCCGTGAATTCCTCCACCAATTATAACAACTTTTGCTTTTGTCGGTAACGACATGAACGAACTTTAATTTTTTAGCAAAGGAAAGAATATAATAATTTTTATATATAATTTATATAAATTCTAAATATTAGTGAGAATTTTATTTAAAAACTCAAATTTTTGAGAGTTTTCAAATATTCGTTAAATTCATTAACAAAATTCTGTGTGGGTAAAACGTACTTTTTTCTATGGTCATTTCCGGTTTTCTCGAGGTAGAAAAATTCTTTATCACAAGCTTCCTTGATCATGAGTGCAGATTTGGGCCTTGAGGTTTTAAATAGTCTAGTCTTAAGTTCTTCGACAGATAAGTTTTCATTTAACTTATAAGAATTCATCACAATCAACATCATGTGATAATGTGAAGGAGACTTTCTGAAAAAGTAATTACTGGATGTATGGGATAGTTTCATTTGATCTTCCCAAAATTCCAATAAATCCTTTGATGATTTTGACATTAAGATTTTACACGTGTTTTTTGAGGATCGTAATGTGGGAAACCAACAACTTTAGCAGGTATTCTTTTTTGATGTCCATCAATTTTACCAACTTCAACATTCATACCTATTTCTGAATGACCAACATCAATTCTGCACAAAGCAATATTTTTATTTAAAGTAGGAGATAGACATCCGCTTGTAACTACGCCAACTTGTGATCTTCCAATATGAACGCAATCACCGTGATTAGCTTTTTCTTTGCCTACAAGTTCTAATCCAACTAATTTCTTTTGGGGATTTTCTTTTCTCTTTATTAATGCTTCTTTACCAATGAAATCTGCTGTTTTTGTTTTTAAAGGAACCGTAAATCCAACACCTGCTTCAAACGGGTCAATTTGGCCATCAAATTCATTACCAAACAATATTAGACCAGCTTCAATTCTTAATAAATCTAATGCTCCAAAACCAGCAGGTATTAATCCTTCATCTTTTCCAGCTTCCATAAGCACATCCCAAACTGCTGGTGCATCAGAAGGATGACACCATATTTCATATCCTAATTCACCTGTATATCCAGTTCTAGAAACCATTAATGGAATTCCGCTAAGTTCTTTAACTCTACAAATTGTGAACCTAAACCATTGCAATTCTGAAATAGATGGTTGTGTTGGCGGAGTAAAAACAAACTTTTCTAAAATTTTTCTACTATTTGGTCCTTGTAGAGAAATAATTATTTGATCAGTAGAGTTTTTAACTAAAACATTAAATCTTTTCTTTTTTGCTTGCTCTTTTAACCATTCACCTGCGTATTCATCACCACATACCCATCTAAATCCATGATCACTCATTTTTAACAATGTTCCATCATCAAACATAGAACCATTTTCATAACACATTGAAGAATAAACAATCTGTCCAACCGACAATTTTTTAACATTTCTAGTTAAAGTATAGTCCATCAATTCTTCTGCATCCGGACCTAATATTTCAAATTTTCTTAAAGAGGATAAATCAATTAGAACTGCTTTTTCTCTACACGCTGTATATTCATTTATTACTCCGTGTTTAGTGTAATCATTGGGCAGCCAATATCCTCTAGCATCAACAAAGTTTCTTGTTAACTTAGAAGTTCTTTCATGAAATCCTGTATTTTTTGTTAGTTTTAATTCTGAATCTGGTTTCATTCTAAATGCAAAAGATTTTGTAAATTCTCTTTTTTTTTCGTAAGTTCTAACAAAAATATCTGTAGGGTTCCATGAATTACATGGATCTATATCACTTGGACAGGCTGATGTTCCGCAGGTTAAATCTTTTAAAGCTCTTAATATTACATAATCTCCAGGTCTAGCAAATGACTCATCAGAAAGTACGGTATTTAAGCCTCCTGCTGAGGTATTAAAAAATAAATTTATAGCGTGCCATCCCTTTTGTCTATTAACCCCAAAATTTTCCATAGCACCACTTAAGTTATCTGAGCAATTTGGATGCCCAAAATAACCAGCATCTTCGTAATACTTCGATGTACAAGCAAGATTAAAAGTGTCATGTCTACCAACAGTATCTCTTATTACTTCTACTAAAGGCTCATGGTCTGTATCATAAAATTTTGAATACAATCCTGGTCCTGGAAATGTATTTCCCATAAAGGTCCTAGTTGTTTGCCAATCTAAACCTTTTTCAATACCTTTACCTAATTTAGCTGTATCAAAAGCAACAAAATCTGAACATTGTCTACCAGTTGGACAAATTATTTGAATATAATCTCCTTCTTTAACTTCAAAAGAAATCGCTGATTGTTTTGCAATATTTTTTTCGTCTAGAGGATCAAAAATTGGATCTGGAATTATTCTATGTTCTTTATAGTCAACAATATTATTTCTTTTAATAAATAAAGTTAATTCTGTTGGAGGATTTTGTTCATGAACCAACATATCATTACCAGGTGCAGAAAAGATGCAATAACATTTATCTTTTGAACTTATTTTAATTTTTTCTCCTGGTGGAGTGTCTTTATCAAAAAGGATTGAAGATTTAGATTTTGCTATTTTAAGATTTCTTTTTTCTAATTGGCGCAAAGCAATTTTCGAACTTTCTTCATTTCTATTTAAAATTTTAATTATATCATTTTCTGATTTAGATGATTTTAAATTCAAAATTGATGGATCCGAATTTCCATCAGAATTAAAAACAACTATTTCACAAATTTGATTTCCTTCATTATTAATAATTTCAATTTCATCATCCGGAAAAACCTGAATTCCTGTTAATCCGCCGCCATTAACTAC
>LHBX01000066.1 GCA_001704065.1 Pelagibacteraceae bacterium GOM-A1
AACAACCCGCAAAGCAAATCTTCTTGTGGTTGTGGCGTATCTTTCTCGCTTTAATGATAATTAGTTCCTGGAATGTTAACTCTGTAAGAGCAAGAATTGAAAATATTAAAGAGTATTTAAAAAAATATTCACCAGATATTTTAATGATGCAAGAGATCAAAGCTCAAGATGAAAACTATCCTTACGAAGACTTTGAAAAATCAAATTACCAGAATTATGTATTTGGTCAAAAATCATATAATGGAGTTGCGATAATTTCTAAAAAAAAATTAGACAAAATTGAAAAAGATATTTTTAAAGACAAAAATAAACAATCTAGAATTATTACTGCAGATCTAAAACATAAATCAAAAACTATTAAATTAATAAACATATACACACCCAATGGAAATCCTGTTGATACAGAAAAATATACTTACAAATTATATTGGCTAGAAAGTTTAATTAAGAAGTTAAAAGATTATTTAAAAAAAAAAGAAAATATAATTATTGGTGGTGATTTTAATATAATTCCATCTGCAGAAGATGTTCATAATCCTAAAGGATATGAAAATGATGCATTATTTAGACTTGAGATAAGAAAAAAATTAAGAGAATTATTAAGTTTAGGTTTTCATGATGCATATAGATATATCCACCCTGATAAAGAAGGATATACTTTTTGGGATTACACAAGCGGTGCATGGCAAAAAAATAATGGCATGAGAATTGATCATTTCTTAGTTTCAAACTCAATTATAAATCTTGTGAAAGATGTTAAAATTAACAAATTTCCTCGTGGAAGACAAAAACCTTCAGATCACACACCAATTGAAATTAAATTAACTTAATAATTTTATTTTATTAACAAGTTCCTCATTAATATTTCTAGGTCCAGTATCTAATCTGTTTTTGTGACGTCTTTCACCAGGCAACCTAACCTCTCCCATTGATTTCATTTTCTCAAAGAATTTATTTGAATGACTATCCCAATCAGAATTTGTTAATTTGTCAGGAGATATAGCTAAAATAAACTCTCCACCACTTGGTGGTCCACCATCATCTGTATCCTTCTCAGCCGTCTCATAACTAAAATTATCTCCAACTAAGGCTCCAGCAAGTAATTCGACCATCATTGCTATTCCTGAGCCTTTATAGCCGCCAAATGGCAACAAAACTCCACCATCTGCTATTTCACCAGGATCTGTTGTTTCTTTTCCATCTTTAGTTAAACCAGTTCCTATTGGTACCTTGTGCCCTTCTCTTTTTGCAACTTGAACCTCTCCCATGGCCATCGATGCAGTAGCCATATCATAAACTACAGGTGGTTTATTTTTTCTTGGCCAAGCAAATGAAATTGGGTTTGTTCCAAATAAAGGTTTAATTGCTCCTGCTGGTGCAACTGCTGGCTTGTATGATGTACAGGCAAAAGCAACAAGTCCTTGCTCTGCTATTGCTTCAGTCTCAGGCCACATAGCAGCCATATGATGAGAATTAGTGATTGCTAAAACTGCAACTCCATTTTCTTTTGCAGCTTTTACGAGTTCTGGTATTCCATATTTTAAAACCATTGGGGCAAGACTATTTTTCCCATCTGCTTTAACAACACTTGGGTTTAATTTTGAAATCACTGGTCTAGCCTTACCATTAATTTTTCCGCTTTTTAAACCAGATACATAAGCGGGTAATCTAAATAGACCATGAGATAATGATCCATCTCTTTCAGCATTTTTGATTAAAGTAGATAAAGTATCTGCTGTTTCTTCATCGCATCCGTTAGCTATTAATGTTTTTTTAGCTAAATGAAAAATTTCTTCTAAACTTAAAGGAACGGTTGCCATAAATAATATTAGATATTATTTACGGCAAAAGTTCAATTTTTAATTAACAACCTTTAAAAGATTTAGACATATTTCTGATTAAATCAAAATATAAGTCTTTTCCAGGATCCAAAGTAGCTCCTAATGGGTCTACAACACCAGTTTTAATATTCATATCTTTTGCTACAGCTTTAATGATATTTGGATTAAACTGTGGTTCAGAAAATACACAAGCTACTTTATCATGCTCAATTATTTCTCTGATTTCAGCCAATTGTTCTGCTCCTGGCATTACATCTGTATTAACTGTAAAAGCACCCAATATATTAACATTAAATCTTTTCTCAAAATATTGGTAAGCATCATGGAAAACAATTGATGCAACACTCTGATTTAATTCAGAAGAGACGTCACTAACAAGTTTATCAATATCTTTTAGTGCTTTCTTTAAATTGCTTTTATATTTTGATGCGTTCTTAGCATCATTTTCAATTAAATGCTCTGCCATTTCATTTAATATAACTTTAGCACTCATTGGATCTAACCAAATATGTGGGTCATGCTCACCGTGGTGGTGACCTTCATGTCCTGCATGATCATCGTGGTCATCATGGTCATCTTTCTTTTTATGTCCATGGTCATCATGATCGTCATGCCCATCTTTCTTTTTATGGTCATGATCATCGTGATCATCTTCTTTATGACCGTCTTTTTTTTTGTGGTCGTGATCATCGTGGTCGTCATGTCCATCTTTCTTTTTATGGTCATGATCATCGTGATCATCTTCTTTATGGCCATCTTCTTTATGTCCGTGATCGTCATGATCATCATGATCACCAAAAATATTTCGTTCTCTGAATTTTAATTTATTAAGACCTTTAATTTCCATTAATTCAATTTTTTCAGCTTTTTTTGCAATTGAATCTAATGGTTTTTCCATGAAATTTTCTAGATCTTCACCTACCCAAAAAATAAGATCAGCTTCTTGTAACATCTTTGCATGAGATGGTTTTAACGGAAATCCATGTGGTGAAGAATATCCATCGACTATTAGGTCTGGTTTAGCAACTCCATCCGTCAGATAGCTAGCTAAAGAGTGTATAGGCTTAATTGAAGCTACAACTTTTATTTCTGCTTTTGCTGATGTAAAAAGAGCTAAAAAAGATAATATTGTAATTATTAATGTTGATTTTTTTAAGTTTTTCATAATTTAATTTAGTGTTAATTGTTATAATATAACATTGTGTAATAATATAACATTAATAAGTCAAGGTAATAAATGACAATTGAGAACAATGTATTAGTAAAATTAACTGAAGTTGGATTAAAACAACGGAATAAATGGCTTGTAAAAGGTGTTTCTTTAATTGTTGAAAGAAGAAAGATAGTAACATTAATTGGGCCAAATGGTTCTGGCAAAAGTACAACTGCAAAAATTGCGATAGGACTTCATAAGAATATAGAAGGCAATGTAGAAAAATTTACTGATAAAATTGGATATGTTCCTCAAAAGATTTCAATTGACTGGACATTGCCACTTAAAGTGAGTGATTTTATGGTTTTAACAGATGAGCTCGATGAAGAAAAAATAAATGAAGCTTTAAAATTAACGGGTGCAGATCATCTTAAAAACCAGAATTTAGGAAATTTATCTGGTGGAGAATTTCAAAGAGTGCTTCTTGCAAGAGCAGTTTCAAAAAAACCTGATCTTTTAGTATTGGATGAGCCGGTTCAAGGAGTTGATTTTACTGGGGAGATTGCATTGTATAAATTAATAAAAGAAATAGCAGATAAATTAAATTGTGGAATTTTATTAATTTCTCATGATTTGCATACTGTTATGACAGCAACAGATCATGTTATTTGTTTAAATGGCCACGTGTGTTGTTCAGGAACACCAAAAGACGTTGCAATGAATAATGAGTATAAACTGTTATTTGGCGAACAAGCTTCACAAACTCTTTCTATATATGAACATAAGCATGATCATGTTCATTCAAATGATGGAGATATAAAAAAAAATTAAATGTTTGATGATTTTTTTATAAGAGCTTTAATTGCTGGTATAGGTGTTGCTTTTGTAACAGGTCCTTTGGGCTGCTTTGTAGTTTGGAGAAGATTATCTTATTTCGGAGATACATTAGCACATTCAGCATTACTTGGTGTTACAATGGCATTGGCATTCGAAATTAATATAGCAATTTCGATATTTATCATTTCATCAGTAATAGCAATCATATTAGTTAAACTTGAAAAAAATACTAATTTGCCCGGTGATGCTTTACTTGGTCTTTTAGCTCACTCAGCATTAGCAGTTGGCTTAGTGGTAATTGGTTTTCTCTCATTTATAAGATTTGATGTCATGGGACTATTATTTGGAGACATATTAGCTGTTAATGTTGATGATTTGATAATTATATGGGGAGGAGGAGCAATAATTTTAATTGTATTAAAAATAATTTGGAAACCTTTATTTGCTTCAACAGTAAATTATGAACTTGCAGAAGCAGAAGGATTAAATCCTGATAGAGCAAAAGCAATATTTACTATTTTAATGGCAGCAATAATTGCAATTTCTATAAAAATTGTAGGACTTTTATTAATAACTGGGATGTTAATTATACCAACGGCTATGGCTCGTAACATATCAGATACTCCCAAAAAGATGGTAATTTTTTCTATATGTGGAGGATTATTATCAGTAATCATGGGTTTATTTTCTTCATTGCAATTCAATACTCCTTCGGGTCCATCTATCATTGCTGCAGCGTTATTATTATTTGTAATATCTCTATTTAAAATTAAACAGACGATACAATTGAAAAACTAATGGGAAATTGATAAAAGAAAAACTATGCTTAAACAAGAAATACTATCAAAAAATCAACAAATAGTTCTTGATTACATTGAAAAAGTAAATGAGCCCATAAAAGCTTATTCAATTTTACATAATGTGCAAAAAAAAGGTATTAAAGCCCCTCTTCAAGTTTATAGAGCGCTTGATAAATTGGTTGAAATTGGAAAAATTCACAAAATTGAAAGTAGAAATGCTTTCGTTGCATGTAAAAATTCAAATTGTCAGATCTCAAAGGCAACAGCATTTTCAATATGTGAAAGCTGTGAAGAAGTAAGTGAAATTAGTGACAGCAAACTTTCAAAATATTTAAAAAATTTTCAAGACAAAGCGGGTATGAAATTCAATAAATATAATCTTGAATTCTTTGGGCTTTGTAAAAAATGCTCTATCAAATGAAGATCTCCAAAGGAGATAAAATAGAAGAAATTACACTTCCAAGAGATGACGGGTCTACATTTAATTTATCAGAAACACATGGAAAGAAAGTTCTTTTAACTTTTTACAGAATAGCTGGATGTAGTTTTTGCAATCTTAGATTAAACGAAATTAATAAAAGATTTAATGAGTTAGGAAATAATTTTACACATGTTGCAATATTTCACTCGCCGGTTGATAATTTAAGGTCATATATGAAAAAACATAACAATTTACCTTTTACTGTACTGGCCGATGAAGATTTTAAATATTTTCAAAAATATGAAATTGAAAGATCAATGATGAAAACATTATCTGCAATGCTATTTAAATCTCATAAAATAATACCTGCAATGTTAAAGGGATATATTCCTTTAAAAATTAAAGGTCATTTTGATATAGCTGTTACAGATGTTTTGATAAACGAACAAGGCACAGTTGATGAAGTATACTACGCCAAGAAAGATATAGCCGATCACTTCAGTTTTGAGAAAATTAAAGAATTTGCAACAAGCTAAAAACAGATGTTATTTTTTATTTTTAAAGTTGTAGCAGCAGGTTTAATTGTTGCTTTTTCAAGTTGGTTGGCTGGTCAAAATCCTAAGCTCGCTGGATTTATTATTGCATTACCCTTGGTATCACTAATAGCGATACTCTTTTCGTATTATGAGCATAATGATACAGAAAAAACAGTAATGTTTACAAAAAGTATATTTATTGCAGTACCAGCAAGTTATTTATTCTTTGTACCCTTCTTTTTTGCAAAATCTTTTAATATGAATTTTTTCATAATTTATATTACAGGTTTAATATTGCTAATCGGAGGATATTTTATCCATAGATACATAATCAATTTAATATAAAATAATAATTTTAATAAATCTTTAACATAACTGTCATAAGTATAGAGAAAGGAGTTTTATGTTTTTAAAAAAATATCTCAAATGGATAAGCACGTTTTTAGTCTTAACAGGAATATTGCTTACAAATTTAAATATATATCCAATTAATATATATTTTCATGGTCTTGGTGTAGTTGGATGGACAATATCGGGTTTTTTATTAAAAGATAAGGCCATATTAACTAATTTTGGATTACAAATTCCTTTGTTTGTAATTGGTATTTATAAAATTATTTTTTAATGAAAAATATTTTATTTGTATGCACAGGAAATTCAGCGAGAAGCATTATCGCTGAGAGTATTATTAATAACGAATACTCAAATAAATTTAATGCTTTTAGTGCTGGTAGTAATCCATCTGGAAAAATCAATGAAGATGTTAAAAGTTTTTTAGAAAAAAATAAAAGTTATGATCTAACTAATTACAGTTCTAAAAACTTTGAAGAATTTATCAATAAAGAATTAAAAATGGATCATGTAATAACAGTATGCAACAACGCAAATAATGAGGTATGTCCTATTTGGCCTGATAAAAACCAAATTATACATTGGGATATAGAAGATCCGGTAGCTAAACTTCAAAATGCAAATGACGAAGAAAAGCAAATAATCATTAGAAAAACTTTCAATATTATAAGTAATAAAATTAAAGATTGGATAGATGAAAAATAAAAATAGATATTTTCTTTCAGAGTTCATTGGAAGTTGCTTTCTGGTCATGATCATAGTTGGATCAGGTTTAATGGCAGAAAATCTAACTAATGATATAGCAGTAATGCTAATAGCAAACACATTGGCAACCGGAGCTGGATTGTTTGTGCTAATAACAGTATTTGCTGATGTATCTGGGGCTCATTTCAATCCATTTGTAAGTATTGCTATGACAATTACAGGAAAGTTAAAAAAAAATCTTCTACCCTTTTATATTTCTGCTCAGATACTTGGATGTTTGCTAGGTGTAGCATTAGCTAATTTCTTTTTTGAACATCAGGTTTTTGAATTATCAACAAAGTCAAGGAGTGGGATTTATATTTTTACTTCTGAAATAGTTGCTACGTTGGGTCTTATTTTAATTATTTTTGGTTCAATGAAATCAGGTAAAATAGCTGTTGCTGGATCAGTTGGTTTATATATCACTGCTGGTTATTGGTTTACCTCGTCAACTTCTTTTGCAAATCCTGCTGTAACAATAGCAAGAACATTCACAGATTCGTTTACTGGTATAAGTTATTTAAACACTCCTTTTTATATAATTGCAGAATTAATTGGTATGTTAATTGCTGTTTATATCGCAAAAAAATTATTCTTAGAAAAAGATTGAAAAATTTAAAACTAACAAACAATATTAAATTAATTAATAAAAAATTTAAAAAAAAAGAATTTTATCATTTTTTAAAAACCTCAAACCTTTCAATAGTAATACCCAAAATTAAGAACAAGTATATTTTGGTTTCACAAAAAAGAATTCCTATAAATCAAATTAATTTTGAGTTTCCATCTGGTATAATTGAAAAACATGAAACAGCTTTAATATCTGCTAAAAAAGAATTAATTGAAGAAACAGGATATAAATCAAGAAATAAATTAAGAAAAATTACTTCATTTTATTCTGAACCAGGTCGACTCACCACTAAAATTACTGGTTTTTTTTGTAATAATCTTATTAAAATTTCAAAGCCTGAAAAAGGAATTAAAATCCACATAGTTTCAGATCATCAAATAATTAAATTAATTGAGAATGGTAAATTTAACAATGCATCTCATATAGGAATGTATTTGTTTTATAAAAAGAAATACGCTCAATAATAATACCAAGCGTATTTCAGGGGTTTAATGTTTACAATTTAATCACAGAAGAATATTACATTTGGATTAAAGATATATTTCAATAAAATTAAAAATATATTAAAGAAGAAAAATCACTAACCTGTAAGTTGTAATAAATTAAATTATATATTAATTATTTGAATAAATTACTCTTGGTTCTAAAAATAATTCTCTCGCCAAAGCTTTAAATCTTTTTGTGGCTTGTTTAGAAATTATTTCTTGATGTTGTGCTGGAATTTTTAAAAATACAGAGTTGCCTCTTTTATACAATTTAAATTCCTCTAAAAAGATAGTTGAAATAGATGTTAGTGAGTGAGCAAATCTTAAGGCTGCACCAACTTGTTTGCTAGAAAAAATTTCATTATTATTTAAAAAAGTCAAATATTCTATTTTTGGATTGTATTTAATACTGCAGTACCTCCAATAACATGAAAGAGCTATTTGAATTCTTTCTTTATGTGAAAGTCTCAATAAAGGGGTATTTAATGTTTCTTGAAAAACTAATTCTGCCTTTTGAAAAGCACCTAGTCCCCAATCCATATGACTTAAAACACAAGCTAAGTTAAGTAATTTTTCATTAAAATGTTCATTACCATCAAATACAGGTTTGATAAATTCATAATACTTTTTGTAAGTTAATCCCAAATCACCTCTTTTCTTAGAAATATATTCTAATGATTTTTCAAAAACCTGAGAGTTATCAATATTTTTAAAGTAATCTTTCGTCAAAGATCCCTCCCTAATACCGCTTATAGAACAAATTATGTTTTTTGGATTTGTGACTTTCATGATCTCATCTAAAATAATAGAGCTATATGGTAGATAAGGTGTTCTAGATTTAGATATATATTCAACTGTTTTTAGTTTTGCTTTATTAAACGATGCTATTTTTTCTACAAATGATGATATAGTTTCATAATTTACTGAATACTGATGAATTATATGGACAGGATGTTTATTTTGAAACAGATGAAGTTTAAATAAAGCTCTCCATGTTCCTCCAACTAAATACAAATTTTCAAATTTTTTTTTAGATAACCATTTCTCATCTCTCAAAAGTTGTTTTATATATTTAGAAAGGTTTCTCTTTTTTACAATTGGATTATTAAGTAGTCTTAAAACACCTAAGGGTAAGGATGTTTTATTAGTAATCAAACCATTTTCAACTCGAGCTAATTCTAAACTACCTCCACCAAGATCAGCAACTAACCCATCTACATTATCAAATCCAATTTTAACACCTTCAGCTGAACAAATTGCTTCTTCGTCACCACTTAAGATTTCTATTTTTTTTTTAAAAAGGTTTTCTACGTATTCAACAAAGGGTTTTGAATCTGTTGCTTCTCTTAAAACAGCAGTTGCTATTATTTTTAAATTAACAATTTTGGAAACATTTAAAATTTCTGAAAATCTCTTCAATACTTTTTGGGCATAATCCACACCAGATTTATTAAGTTTTCTTGACTTATCTAAATTTTTACCAAGTTCACAAACGGCTTTTTCATTGAAAAAAGGCACACGAGATGAGTTAAAATCTTCATAGATTAACATCCTGATAGAATTGGAACCTATATCAATTACTGCTAATTTAGCAGGTTTTAATTTCAGATTTTGATTATTTTTTAAAACTTTAATTTCCACTTTTAATTAATCTTAAATTTAATTTTTTTGGTTTCATTTTTAATTTAGCTTTACCTCTTCCAGATAAACTAGGATTATTCATAAAATAATCATGGGCTGAAAAAGAATCATTTTCACTATATTTAATTTTTTTATAATTTCCACTAGCATCAAGTTCCCAACTTTGGTTTTTATCTAAATAATTAGCTAACATAATTTGATCAAGAACTTGTTCGTGGACTGTTTGGTTTTCAATTGGAACTAGAAGTTCTACTCTTCGATTTAAATTTCTTGGCATTAAATCTGCTGATGAAATAAAAACTTTTGCATCTCTACTAGGCATTGTTTTTCCATTTGCAAAACAATAAATTCTTGAGTGTTCCAAAAATCTTCCAATCATGCTTTTAACTATTATATTTTCAGATTTATCTTTAACTCCAGGTCTTAAACAACAAACACCTCTTACAAATAAAAATATCTTTACTCCAGCATTTGAAGCTTCGTAAAATTTATCAATTATCGCTGGATCTACTAAGGAATTCATTTTGGCCCATATTTCACCTTTTTTACCTTTTTTGACATTTGTAATCTCGTTAGCAATACATTTGTTCAAGGTTTCCCTAAGATTAATTGGTGATATAGATATTTTACTAAGATTTCGTGGTTTTGAATAACCAGTTACATAATTAAAAAATTTTTCCACATCAGTTGCTAATTTTTTATCAGAACTAAATAAAGATAAGTCAGTATAAATTTTTGCATTAACTGGGTGATAATTGCCAGTTCCCAGATGTATATAAGTTTGAATTTTTCCCTGCTCTTTTCTTAATATTAAAGATGATTTTGCATGTGTTTTATATTTTGCAAAACCATAAACTATTTGAATTCCTGCCTTTTCTAAACTTCTTGAAAGTTGAATGTTTGCTTCTTCATCAAATCTTGCTTTGATCTCTATTAAAGCGGTTACTGTCTTTCCATTTTCAGCTGCTGTTATTAATGCTTTAACAATTGGAGAATCTAGCGTTGTTCTGTATAGAGTTTGTTTAATTGCTATAACTTTTTTATCATATGCAGCTTGATTTAAAAACTCAACGACAGCATCAAATGTTTCAAAAGGGTGATGAACTATTAAATCTTTTTTTTTTATAGTATCAAAAAAATTATTATTAAACTCCTTTAATCTCTCAACCTCCCTGGGATTAAAATTTTTAAATCTTAATTTAGAATTTTTAATTTTACAAACTTGGTCTATATCTTGAATTCCAACAATGCCTTCAATTTCATAGATGTATTCAGATTTTACGTTTAACTTATTGGTTATAAACTTAATTAAGTCATTATTACTATTTTTTAAAATTTCTAAACGTACTATGTCACCTGTTCTTCTTCTTTTTAAAGCCAATTCAAAAGATCTTACTAAATCTTCGGCCTCCTCTTGAATTTCTACATCACTATCTCTTATAACTCTAAATAACATTTTTTTATCTAAATCATGATCAGGAAATATTTCAGAGGCAAAAAAACTTATAACATCATCTATAATTAAAAATTTTTTAAAACTTTTATTTCCATCTATTTCAATAAATCTTGATAAAGCTTTTGGAATTACTATTATTGTATTTAAAGTCCTTTTTTTATTTTTCTTATTTAATCTCATAACTAATGCTCTTCCTTGATTTGCAATAAATGGAAAGGGATGAGCTGGGTCTATTGCTGATGGGGTTAGCAGAGGGTAAATTTCTTCATTAAAAATTTTAAATAATCTTTTTTGTTCAGGTTTACTTAAATTTTCAGGTTTAACTATACTTATATTTGCTTTTTTTAATTGAAGAATTAAATCTCTATATATTTTATTTTGTTTATTAAGAAGATTATTTGTTTCCAAAATAACTTCACTCATTTGTTCATCAGGAGTAAGACCATCAGAACTAAGTGAATCTACATCTTGTTTGATTTGACTATATAAACCTGCAACACGAACCATGAAAAATTCATCTAAATTTGATCCAGCTATAGATAAAAATTTAATTCTTTCATAAAGAGGATTTTCAAAATTTTGGGCCTCAAGAAGAACTCTGTCGTTGAATTTTAGCCAAGACAGCTCTCTATTTATGTATTTAGATTTTAGTGTTTCTTTATCTTGTTTTTTTAATGCAGTCATATATTTAAAATTTATGCTTAAATTATACGTTATGCGTCATGCAAAATCTAGCTGGGACCACCCAAATCTTGATGATCATGAAAGACCATTAAGTAAGCGTGGCGAGAAAAATGCAAAAAAGATTTGTGAATTTTTTGTTAAAAAAAATTATAAGTTTGATTACATATTACTTTCATCATCAAAAAGAACAAAGAAAACCCTAAAAATTTTATTAAAAAAAATAGATAAACCAAAAAAAATTATTTCTTCAAAAAAATTATACTTATCAAGTGAAGATAAAATTATAGATATAATAAAAAAAATACCAAAAAAATATAAATCAGTGCTTTTAATTAACCATGAACCTACTGTTAGAAATCTAATACGATCACTGACAAAAAATCACAACAACAACCATTTTAAATTATTAAACTACAAATTTCCGACATCGGCATTTGCAAAAATTTATTTTGATTTTAATGAATGGAATAAATTAGATGGAAATGGTTTAATTAAAGAATTTACTAGACCTAAAGACCTTCAAGATTCTAAAGAATAACCTGCTGATCTTACAGTTCTAATTAAAGGCTTAGTATTATCTATATTAATAGCCTGTCTTAATCTTCTGATATGCACATCGACAGTTCTAGTTTCAACGTAAATATTTTCTCCCCAAACATTGTTTAAGAGTTGTTCTCTTGAATATACCCTTTTTGGATTTTTGATAAAAAAATCTAATAATTTAAATTCTGTAGGTCCTAGATATATTTCAATGTTATTTCTATAAACTCTTTTTGTTATTCTATCTATTTTTAGATCTGTAAACTCAACAACATCAACGGTGGATTGTGGTTTTGATCTTCTGAGTAAAGATTTAATTCTTGCATTAAGTTCTTTTTGACTAAATGGTTTTGTTACATAATCATCTGCACCTGTATCAAAAGCTCTTAATTTGTCCTCCTCCTCGCCTTTTGCTGTTAACATTATTACTGGTATGTCATTATGCTTTTTGTTTTTTTTTAAATTTTTACATATTTCAACGCCTGACAAATCGGGCAACATCCAATCCATTAATATTAAGTCAGGAAGCTTATCTTTAATTTGTTTAAGCGCATCTTCACCATTTTCACAGAAACTTACTTTGTAACCTTCTTTTTCAAGGTTATACTTTAGTAGAGTTATTATAGCAGCCTCGTCCTCAGCTATAAAAATGTGAGCCGACATATTTTACTTTTCTCCAGTAACAATAGGTTCTGTGCCTTTTGGTCGATCACCCTCTAGATATTCTCCCTTAACTAAATAATATACTTGCTCAGCAATGTTGGTTGTATGATCACCTATTCTCTCTATATTTTTAGTTACAAATAATAAGTGGGTTCCATCACTTAAGTTATTTTCGTTATCTTTTAAATATCTAATCACTTCTTGCATGCATAAATTTGTTAAATCATCAATTTGTTCGTCGCTTTCCCATACATTAATTGCCATACTCGAAGATCTTTCTAAATATGCATCTAATATTGATTTCAATTGTTTTTGAGCATCCGAAGATACTCTTATAATAGCATCTACTAAATTTTTTGGTAAATTTTCATTTAACAAAAGAGTTCTTTTAGAAATATTTTTTGCTAAATCACCTATTCTCTCAAGGTCAGAAGATATCTTTAAAGCAGTGACTGTTTCTCTAAGATCTATGGCCATAGGTTGTCTTAAAGCAATTAAATTTACTACTTGCTGTTCAATTAAAGTCTCAAATTTATCAATTTTTTCATCATCTTTAATTACTGCCTCAGCATTATCACTATTTCTTGTAGTAATTGCTTGAATAGCTTTACCCAAAGCTTCTTCACAAAATCCACCCATTTTAATTATATTGCTATTTAAATTTTTAAGTTCTTCTTCGTAAGACTTTACTGTATGTGGTGCTTCGGTCATTATCCAAACCTCCCTGTGATATAATCCTGAGTTTTTTTGTTTTCTGGATTCTTAAATATTTTATCAGTAGAACCATGTTCTATCAATTCTCCAAGGTGAAAAAAACCTGTATTTTGAGAAACTCTTGCAGCTTGTGCCATTGAGTGAGTGACTATTATAATAGTATGGTCTTTTTTTAACTCATCAATTAGTTCTTCTATTTGAGCTGTAGCAATAGGATCTAAAGCAGAACAAGGCTCGTCCATTAGAATAACTTCAGGTTTAACTGAAATTGCCCTTGCTATACATAATCTTTGTTGTTGACCACCAGACAAACCAGTACCTGGTTCATGAAGTCTATCTTTCACCTCTTCCCATAATGCTGCCTTTTTTAAGCTAGTTTCAACTATTTCATCCATTTCATTCTTTGATTGAGCCATACCATGAATTGTTGGACCATAAGAAATATTTTCATAAATAGTTTTAGGAAAAGGATTTGGTTTTTGAAAAACCATACCAATTTTTTCTCTTAATCTAACAACATCACAACTTTTATCATTGATATCAAAATCATTAATTATAATCTGCCCTTTTACTCTACATATATCAATAACGTCATTCATTCGGTTTAGACATCTTAAAAAAGTAGATTTACCACAACCTGAAGGCCCAATCAGTGCTGTAACTTGATTTTCTTCAATATCTAAATTTATATTGAATAGAGCTTGTTTTTTTCCATAGAAAACATCTACATTTTTTGAATTTATCTTTATCATCTTAACTCCATTTTTTTTCAAATTTATGTCTAATTATTTGTGCAAATAAGTTCATTATAATTAAAAATCCTAATAGAACCATAATACAGGCAGAAACTTTCTCGACAAAACCTCTTTCAGCGCTCTCTGCCCAAATATAAATTTGCACTGGCAAACTTGCAGCTGGATCTAAAGGAGATCCTGGTATTGTATTTACAAAAGCCACCATGCCAATCAATATCAAAGGTGCGGTTTCGCCTAAAGCTTGGGCCAAACCAATTATTGTACCGGATAAAGTCCCTGGCATAGATAACGGAACTGTATGATGCATTGTAGTTTGCATTTTACTAGCACCCATTGCAAGTGCTGCCTCTCTTATACTTGGAGGAACTGCTTTTAAAGATGCTCTACAAGCAATAATAATTGTTGGTAAAGTCATCAACGATAAAGTTATTCCACCAACTAGAGGTGTTGACCTAGGTAATTGAAATACAGCAAGTAAAATACCCAGTCCTAAAAGACCAAAAACAATTGAAGGTACTGCTGCTAAATTATTTATATTTACCTCAATAAAATCAGTAAATCTGTTTTTAGGAGCAAATTCCTCTAAATAAATAGCTGCTAGAACTGCTACAGGAAAAGCTATCATTAAACAAACAAGTATAGAAAATATTGATCCCATAAATGAACTTGCTATACCAGCTAATTCAGCTTCTCTTGAATCAGGATATGTAAAAAAACTTAAATTGAATTTACTTTCAACTTTTCCTAGTTCTACAAGTTGATCAAAAATCTTTAATTGATAATCCGTAACTCTTCTTTGATCTTCAGGTAAATCTCTTGGATAATTGCCTTTAAATACTTGATCTAAATCATCTGAGGCAGTTAAATAAACAT
Organism: Pelagibacteraceae bacterium GOM-A1; assembly: GCA_001704065.1. GTDB lineage: Bacteria > Pseudomonadota > Alphaproteobacteria > Pelagibacterales > Pelagibacteraceae > Pelagibacter. The sequence goes on from LHBX01000066.1 coordinate 15,126, forward strand.
CTTTAGTTTTTCCAATTAATGAAGGGTCGTTTAAAAGTTCCCTTTTAATCTCTCTTTCGAAAAAGTAAGAGACCATTCTCTTCAGCTCATTTTCTTGATCCTCATTAGCATTTGGATCCAAATCAGCCATTGATTTTAATGCTATATCGTAATAATCAGCATCTTTTAAATCCTCTTTAGAAGGATTTTGCTCTAACATCATTAATTCAGCATCAAAAGTAACTGGAACAATAAGCCAAGTTTTTTGAAAGGCTGAATAGCCTGTCGAAAAAATTTTAAAAATAAAGATTGTTAAAAATAAAAGTGCCATAAAAATTGCACTTTGACCGTATAATCGAAATCTCTTTTCAGCTTTATATCTTTTATTTAATAATTGTTCTTTATTTTTATTCATATTTTTCTCTATATTTTTTAACTACTCTTAAGGCCACAATATTCAAACAGAGCGTTACTAAAAATAATGACATACCTAAAGCAAATGCAGCTTGCGTTTTTGGGTCGCCAAAAGCTTGATCTCCAATTAATATTACAACAATTTGCGCTGTAATTGTTGAAGTAGATTCTAATGGATTTAAAGTTAAATTAGCAGCTAAACCAGAGGCCATAACAACTATCATTGTTTCTCCAATTGCTCTTGAAACACCTAATAAAATAGAACCAACAATACCTGGTAATGCTGCAGGAAAAATAACTTTTTTTATCGTTTCTGATTTAGTTGCTCCCATAGCGTAACTTCCATCTCTTAAACTTTGAGGTACACTTGTAATCACATCGTCACTTAAACTTGAAATGAATGGTATAATCATAATGCCCATTACTCCGCCTGCCGCTAAAGCGCTTTCAGCTGAAACGTCTAAACCCATGCTATTACCTATTTCCTTTAAAAAAGGTCCAACTGTTAGAGCAGCAAAAAATCCATAAACAACTGTTGGTATACCAGCTAAAATTTCAATTAAAGGTTTTGCGTATTGTCTAACTTTAACTGATGCATACTCAGCCAAATAAATTCCACTCATTAGTCCAATAGGAATAGCAACACACATAGCTATGAAAGCAATAAAAAAAGTACCAGCAAAAATAGGGACTGCTCCAAAAGTATCGGAGTACATTGTCGGATCTAAAGCCTCTGAAGAATCTCTAACAAAAGCTTTTGCAGGATACCAATGAGTTCCAAAGACAAAATCAAATAATGGAATTACTTTAAAAAAATCTATAGTTTGAAATATAAGTGAAAATACTATTCCAACAGTAGTTAATATTGCAGCTAAAGAAGCTGTAAATAAAACTACTTTCAAAAATTTTTCAACTGGTTCTCTTGTTCTAGAATTAGATGAAATTTTTTTATAAGCGTAAGCACCAGAGGCAATAATTATAGATAATACTATAACAGCTTTTGAACTTTGAGCTATTGATCGAAGACTTAAATATTTTTCAGCTGAAGCCTCAATAAAAGGTGTAATTTCTCCGGTAAATTGTCCTCGAGACAATGCTTTTGTTTTTTCGTAAATTAAATTTAATTCATCATCAAGATAGCCTTGATTTGAATAATCACTTAAGATTAATAATTTTACAATTGTGGGCTCAAAAATTGCCCATAAAGAAAAAATTATAAAAGCTGGTATTGCACACCAAATTGCAAGATAATAACCATAAAATTGTGGTAATGCAGTTAATCTTTTATTTGTAGATTGAATTGTATATGCTTTTCTACGTCCAAAATAATAACTTGTGAAACCCAGAAGAACAATAAATATAAACAATATTAAGTTCAAAGAATCTCCTTTATTGAGGACTTTACTCTTATTTCAAAAAAAAGGGGTCTAAAAAGACCCCTTTTTTAATTATTTGTTAACAGAGTAATAATTAATTACCCATAGCAACTAGCTTCGTAGCATTAGTTCTAGTTGTTTTATACAACTTAGAGTCTAATGGAACTAAACCAATATCTGCTAAGTAACCACCTTTTCCAATAGCTTTCTTAGTTGTGAATTCTTTCACAAACTCATGTAATCCTGGGATTACTCCAACGTGAGCTTTTTTCACATAGAAAAATAATGGTCTTGCAACTGCATAACTGTAGTCTTGAATACTCGCTAGAGAGGGTTGTCCACCATCTATGCTAGCAGCTTGTAATTTATCTTTAGCAGCTAAGAAATAGCTGAAACCAAAGAAACCAAACATATCTTTATCTTGAGTTAACTTTTGGATGATTAAACTATCGTTTTCTCCTACTTCAATAGCAGCTCCATCTTCTCTGTAAAGTTTTTGTGGTTTTTTGTATTTTTTATTTCCAGCTTCAAAACCTGCTTTATAAAGAGCTTTAGCTTCTTTAGTCATACCTTTTTTCATTACTAAAGAATTCCAAGCATCTCTAGTTCCTGATGTTCCTGGTGGGATCATTACTGAAATTTTTTGTTTTGGTAAGCTAGGGTCAATTTGGTCCCAAGTTTTATAAATATTTGGAACTAACTTACCATCAACTACTGTATGAGCAGCTAATGCTAAATATAATTGTTCTTTAGTAAAGTTTACTGGTTTTGCATCTTTGCTGTAAGCTAATGTAATACCATCGTTACCAATTACGATCTCAACAATATCATTTACACCATTTTTCTTACATAGGGCTTTCTCTTTGTCTTTCATAGCTCTTGATGCATTTGTAATATCTGGATGTTGCTCACCAACACCAGCACAGAATAGTTTAGCTCCTCCACCAGTACCAGTCGACTCGATTACAGGAGTTTTGAATCCTGAACCACCAAATCTTTCAGCAACAACAGTCGCGTAAGGGAATACTGTAGACGAACCAACTATTTTAATTTGATCTCTTGCTTGAGCAACAGTTGCTATTGATAGAGCAACTAAAGAAGCAATCACTATAGTTAGTTTTTTCATTATCTTTAATCCTTTCGTTATTTATTAATTAAAAGATGCCTGACTCGTATAAATTTATTGAATCTTTAATATTACAGAATTATTACAGTTTTGTTAAAAACCTAACTTTTTAGTTGTATTTCATTGAGACAATAATCTCACTATTTTCAGTTTCTAGACCACCTTTGCATGAAACTGGATTTACGTTATCCTTAAAAGCAAGATCTGGGGTTGGTCTTAAGACAACTTCCAGTTTTACCAAATTAACTAATTCCTCAAGAACACTTTGGTCATAACGCCATTTTGGCCAACTAGTAGGAGTAGAAAAAATAGATGTTAAATAGCTTGTCGCCATAGTAAACCTATAATTACTCATATTTTCATTTCTCAGTAAATGATCTCTAACAGAATTAAATATGTTTCGACATCTCAATGAATCTGACATGTAGTTCTCTTTTTTTAAATTTTCATTTACTGGAATTGAAACAATTAAATCTACTGTATTTCTCCAATAGGAACTGAGAACATCTATATATATATCTT
>LHBX01000067.1 GCA_001704065.1 Pelagibacteraceae bacterium GOM-A1
ATATAGGTGATAGTTACATTGGTTTAAAAGCTTTAAAAAAAAAAATTAATTTAAACTCAAATCAAAAAAAATATTTTATTGATAAATATTATTCACCTAATTTACCTATAAAGTTGAGTTTACGTCTTTCTAAAATTGCAAACTGCTCTATGGATGTATCTGATGGATTGGTAATTGATCTGAATAAATTAATAAATAAACAAAAACTTGGCTATTTAATTGATATAGATAAGATCCCTATATCAAATCAATTAAAACAATTAATTAAACGCAAAAAGCTTAAGAAATTAGACTATTTATTCAATGGTGATGATTATCAAATTTTATTTACAGCTTCTAAGTCAAAGAGAAAATATATAAAAACTTTATGTTCTAAAATGAATCAAAAAATTTCTATTATTGGGCAAATTAATACTAAATCAAAAAATTACCTATTAGATAATAGAAGAATTCCTATAAAATACCTTAAATACCAGGGTTATTCTCATATATTCTAATAAGTTAAATATTGCCTTTTGTAATCTTTTTTGTAATGTCCGCATTTTAAAAAATAACTAAAATACTTATTTAAGGAATTATATGTCTGTTGATACCATTTTATTATACACAATTTTTGCTGGAATATTATCCATTGTATATGGATTTGTAACAGGATCTTCAATTTTAAATGCAAGTGCAGGAAATGCAAAGATGCAAGAAATTGCTTCTGCTATTCAAATAGGGGCTAAAGCTTATTTAAACCGACAATACAAAACAATTGCTATTGTTGGCGTTGTTGTTTTAGTTATTATTAGTTTTGCTTTTTCATTATTAGTTGGAATTGGATATTTAATTGGTGCAGCTTTATCTGGTATAGCTGGTTATGTTGGAATGCTAGTTTCTGTTCAAGCTAATGTACGTACTGCAGAAGCATCAAGAAAAGGTTTATCTCAAGGTCTTTCAATAGCGTTTAAATCTGGAGCAATTACAGGAATGCTAGTTGCTGGTTTAGCTTTATTAGCTATAGCTGTTTATTATTATATTTTATTATCAGCCGGTGTTGATGAAAGAGAAATTGTAAATGCACTAGTAGCTTTAGGTTTTGGTGCTTCATTAATATCAATTTTTGCAAGATTAGGAGGTGGAATTTTTACAAAAGGTGCTGATGTTGGTGCAGATTTAGTTGGAAAAGTAGAGGCAGGTATTCCTGAAGATGATCCAAGAAATCCAGCTGTTATTGCAGACAATGTAGGCGATAATGTAGGAGATTGCGCAGGTATGGCGGCAGATTTATTTGAGACATATGCTGTAACTATTGTTGCTACCATGGTTCTTTCATCAATATTCTTTGTGTCAGATTTAAATATGATGGTTTACCCATTAAGTATTGGTGCAGCTTGTATTTTAACATCTATAGTAGGTACTTTTTTTGTAAAACTTGGACAATCAAAAAATATAATGAATGCATTATATAAAGGTTTTGTTGCTACAGCTATTTTATCTTTAATTATTTTATATCCCATAACTGACTACGTTATTGGACTAGATGCCAACTATTCTGTAAATGGAGTTTCTTTTAATGGTATGAGCTTATATTATTGTGGTG
>LHBX01000068.1 GCA_001704065.1 Pelagibacteraceae bacterium GOM-A1
GAATTAGAAAGATCAGAAACTTTAATTAAAGAAACATTAAAAATGGAAGAAGAAAAATTTTTAGTATTACTTGATAGAGGAATAAAAATTTTGAATGATGAAATTTCAAAAATTAAAAAAGTTTTACCAGGTGAAGTAGCGTTTAAATTATATGATACTTATGGTTTCCCACTAGATTTAACTGAAGACATTTTAAAAAATAAATCTTTGACTGTTGATCAAAATAAATTTGATGAACTAATGAAAAAGAGCAAAGAACTTGCAAAACAAAACTGGAAAGGTTCTGGAGATGCCTCTGAAGAAGAAATCTGGTTTGGTATAAAAGATAAAATAGGACCTACAGAGTTTCTTGGATATGAGTTTGACCAATCAGAAGGAGTGAGGTTACAGATAATTAAAAAAAACTTGGAGATCTGTTTATACATCATGGAATTCTAAAATCTGGTGAGATTAAGATTAAAGACGTTGTAGAAATGAAAATAGATATTGAAAGACGTAACAATCTTAAGGCTTATCATTCTGCAACTCATTTATTACACGAGTCTTTGAGAAGAACATTGGGAAAACACGTTATGCAAAAAGGATCTTTAGTTGCGCCTGATAGACTAAGATTTGATTTTAGTCATATGAAACCAATTACAGAGGATGAATTAACAATTATCGATAAATTAGTTAATGAATATGTACAAAACAAAACTGATGTAACTACAAGAATTATGACACCAAAAGCTGCCATTGAAAAAGGTGCTTTAGCTTTTTTTGGAGAAAAATATGGAGAAGAAGTAAGAGTAGTTTCTATG
>LHBX01000069.1:0-7500 GCA_001704065.1 Pelagibacteraceae bacterium GOM-A1
TTAAAATATAATACTCCTTTCTTTTTAGCATTTTAGCTAACGGCACAAAAGACATTTGGTTTGAATACTCAAAAGATGACTGAAATATTATTTTTTTTTTTTCTATTTTTGGTTTTTTGGAAAAAAAACAAAGTAATATCTTAGTAAAAAAAAACAATTTTTTATAAATAATATTGTAAATAAATACTAGATTACTTAAAATTTTATTTTTTTTTAAAACTATGTTTTTTTTTCTATTTATATAAAACTTAGATAAATTTCTTTCAAATAGCTTATTGTAAATTATTATAAAAACTCCTGAATAAAAATTTCCATTTTTCTTTCGAAATTTAAATTGGGAATATTTCTTTTTTAAAATTTTTTTTTTATTTAAATTTAAGGTATTAAAACTAGAATTTTTTATAATATAAATTTTTTTTTTTAGCATCTACAAGTTTAAGTTTATTTTTTAAAATATTTAAAATTATAAATTGTTAATTTAAAAAGCTTCTCATAATTATTAAAACTATATTTTTGTTTTTTTGTATAAAAAAAATTGATTCTTTTTTTGAAAAATTTTTTTATATAAATTAGATTAATTATTATTTTTTCTTTGAATGTTACATTAGGTTTAGTTGGGAAATCTTTTTCAGTAATTATATTATGTAGCGTTTCATTTTTAGTTTTTTTATATATAAAATTTTTAAATTCAATCAACCTACTTTTAGAAGAAAAATTATCTCTTGAATACAATCCAAAACCTTCAGATGAATAGGTGTTAACCTGTCTCGCAATTAAAGGTTTGTTTATAAAAATTACTCTTGTAAGGAATAAAGGTATAAGTTTAAAAAACCACATAAATTCTTTGTGATTGTTTACGGAAAATTCTATTGAGTAATTGAGAACATCTAATAATACTTTTTTTGAGTGTATAGACTCATATGGATTAAACTTAGAAATAAATTTAATTCTTTTAAGCATATTTTTATTGTTTAAACTAGGGTCATATTGATTTTTTACTTTACTGTAAAATTTAGTTTTACCGTAATCATTTATATATCTAATATAATTATTTATTTTAAAGTCTATGTTAATTCCTGATACACTTTCATAGTTTGATTTTTTTTTATGTAAAATTTTCAAAAAATCTAAATTTATAAAATCATCATTTGGTAATAGTATCACATATTTAGTTTTAACTTTTCGAAGAGTCTTTTTTAATTTATTTAAAAAAAATAAATAATTTTTATCATAAGGGAAAGATAAATATGTTATTGGTATTTTTTTTTTAAATTTATTTATAATTTTTTTGTTATTGGACTTGTTGAAAGATCCATCACAAACAAATATTTTATATGGAAAATTAATAGTCGATAAGTAACATAAAATTCTAAACGTAAATTCACTTCTATTTTTTATTGGTATTATAATTGATATATTTTTTTTCACAGTTGGCTTAATTAAAAATTTACATTATTAAGAATGATATCTTATATTATTTAACAATATTTTTAATAATACTAAAATTTGGTTTATGAAATAAACCACTTTTTCTTACTAATTTATTGTTTAATTCTCTTAAGCCATATTTTTTCTTTTGTAATAGTAAATTTTTAAAGTCAAATTCTTCAGTTGGAACAATTAAAACACTGTATTTTTTATAAGATAATTCTAGTAAAGCGGTTGATGCTACACCTATAATTGTTTTCACTTTACTTAAATCTTTAGCCATGTAGTTAGATTTTGGCATAGAAACAGATATATTGTTATCTTTAAGTTTTTTGCTAAAAGATTTTTTTTCAGAGACATTTGGATGAAAACGATAACTAATTTTAGAACTATTTTTTTTTGATATTTTTATTGCAATATTTACTAATTTTTTTCTAAACTGTAACTGATCAATAACTAAAATATTAGAATTATTTTTTTTTAACTTTGGTATTTTTTCATCTAATTTTTTTCCAATAGAATAAAACTGTTTTTTATAATATTTCGCAGAAATATATCTATTCCAAAACTTTCCAAAGCCTAAAAAATAATCTGGACTAGATAATCTTGAGTTTGGGGGAACCGAGTATAAATATTCCATTTTTTTTGAGTTAGGTGACCCATGTTGTACTTCAATGATAGTAATTTTAAGTCTATTAGCAGCTCTAACTATTGGTAAGTGAGAGTGAACATCAACTATAAAAAGGTACACTGGTTTTACACTTTTAAAGTAATTGTACCACCATTTTTCTTGTTCATATCGAACTATTAATTCAAACTTAAGTTTATTTGTTTTAATAAATTTTAGTTTATGAATTATGAATACAAATAATATTATTGTTTTAACTTTTAATAAAAAATCTAAATAGTCTATAAAAAATCTTTTATTTTTATAATTATTCTTAGGCCCATAAAAAAAATGACTATATGAAAAGATTTGAATTTTTTTTTTTTTAAATTTATTGATTATGCTATCAAGATACTCATCATGTAATACTTTTTTTTTTAAATTTCCTCTATTGTGTCCAAAAAAAATTATATCTTTTTTAGATCTATTTAAAAAAATTGGTACATAATTTAAATAAAAATATTTTTTTTTAATTAATATATTATTTATTAAATGGGACCAAAAATATGATTTACCTGATTTATCAGACCTATTTAATAACCTTATAAAATATGATCTTAAATAATCCCACGCAAAATAATCGCTTTCATTTTTGAACAAGTTTTCTTTTTTTTCAATTTCAAGAATTTTTTTAATTTTATAATTAAGGTTATTTTTTTTATCAATAATTCTACTTATTTTATCTAAGATACGGGGTTGCATATCTAAAAATTTTTATACCAAAATTCAAATACGATTATTTTGTATAAAAAAATAAGTAAATTTATATCATTTTTTTTATTTAAATAAAATTGTTCAATTTTTTTAAAATCAATCATATTGTTATTTGCTAAAAAACCATCTTTAATAATATCGTAAAAATATTTTTCTATTATCATTTGATACCATCTTGTTGGAGGTGAAAATCCTTTTTTTCTTTGATCAAGAACACTATCAGGTAATTTATTCCTAAAACTTTTTTTTAACAATCTTTTTTGATTTGAAAATTCATAATTCCAATTTGTTTTTGAAATAGTATATTCTATCAATGCATGATCTAAAAATGGTGATCTATTTTCAACACTATGATGCATACCCAATCTATCTGAAAGTAATAATAAATTTGGTTCTAACCAACAATCAACTAACTCATTGATAATATCAATTTGAATTTTATTATTAAAGTCACAACTTGATTGAATATTATATTCATTTTCATAATTAAATTTAGGATTGTTAAAAAATTTTTTTAAATAAAAATTAGAATTTAAATAATCATAGTTATAAGCAAATAATTTAGTCTCATCGTTAATTCTTGAAATCATAAATAAATTCAAATAACTCAAAATTGAGGAGCTTATTTTATCTTGAAATTTGATATTGATTTTGTTGAAAAACTTGTGAAGTTTATAATTAAATTCTATTTTTGGCATAAATTGATAAGAATTCTTTTTTTTTATATTAAAATAATTCTGCGCAACTGCCTGATTTACCCAATGATATCCCCAAAAAAATTCATCTCCACCCACTCCATTTAATAAAACTTTAATCCCTAAATCTTTGGCTTTTTCATTTATTTTAAACATTGGATAGGATGCAAAATCACTGATTGGTTCGTCAGTGCTTGATACATATTTAAATATGTTTTCTAACATTTCATCATCCGAAATAATTACCTTACTAAATTTTGTATTATATTTTTTTGCAAGTTCCTTTGCTTTTTTACTTTCATCAGATTTTTCAGATCCTGCGTAACTAATCGAAATACTTACTAGGTCTTTCTGAAACTTATTTGCAAAGTAAAGCAAAATATTTGAGTCAATACCTGATGATAAAGATAAACCAATTTTAGCATCAGACCTCAGATTTATATTAACGGCATCAGAAATCGCATCATAAATATTGGGGTAATTTGTTTCATTATTTTCTTTAGAAATTTTACTAAAATTCCAATAATTCTCTATTTTAATCGAAAAATCTTTTTGAGAAATTTCTAAATAAGATGATCTTGGTAATTTAAAAATACCTTCAACAAGCGTTGATTGTCCTGGAGTACAACCAAATAAAAAATAATCCCTAATATTGTTTAAATTAACTTTTTTATTCTTAATAAATAATTTTAGATTTTTTAATTCGGAAGAATACAATAATTTATCATTTTCTAATTTATAATATAAAGGTTTTTCACCAATCCTATCTCTAAAAATATAAAGTTTTTTTAGATGTTTATCCCAGATGCTAATAATAAATGCTCCACGAATTTTATTTACAAAACTGGTACCATATTTTTTAAAAAGCGGTAAAATTATTGCAGTATCAGAATTTGATGAAAATTTCTCATTTATTAAATAATTTTTTTTTAATTCTATAAAATTATATATTTCACCATTAAATGTTAGCACATATCGATTATCAGAACTAATTTCAGGTTGATTTGCTTTATCAGTCAGATCTAAAATTGATAACCTTACATGACCAATCTCATAAAAGTCATCAGAATAAAAACCTTTTGCATCTGGGCCTCTGTGAACTAAATTTTCGCTATACCTATTTAATAATAAATTTTGATTTTTGTATTTATAAAAACAACCAGAAATGCCACACATATAATATCTTTAAATATCTATCTTTTAAAATTATATTTCATTAAAAATTCAGCTAACTTAAAATCTTGTAAATTATCAATATCATGACCTTCGTTTCTGGTAGTTTCAAAAGCTAAAGCATTATCATAAATAGTTTTATTATTTTTTAAATATTTGGTCCACAAACAATTTATTACAGGATTTGGTTTAAAGTATTTTTTTTGATCTTGACTTCTTGTATTTCCAGTTTTAAGTGGACTTTTTTTTATAAGCGCCCGCCATTTACAATTTGAGAATTTTTCTAAAGCAAAAGATATATGAAAATCATATTCGCTTACCGAAAAAATATTTTTCTTTTTTTTTATTGCCAAATTTATTACTTTTTTTATTGTTTTAAGGCTTCTTAAGGGGGCAGTTGGTAATAACTGAACTAATAGATCATTTTTATCAACATAATTAAGTTTTATAAAATTATATTTGATATAATCAAAAATCTTCTTCTTTGAACTAGAATTTTTAAGATTTCTTAAGTCTAAATGAATTTTTTTTGTTGAAAGATTATTTTGTTTCAGTGTTTTAATCAAAATTTTATAATATTTTAAACTATCAGTGCTAAAAATAATTTTTTTAAAAATTCGAACTCTTATTGCTTGTTTCACAGTCCAGAAAATTAATGGCTTACCATTTAATTTTTTTATATTTTTATCTTTTAATCTTTTAGACCCACTTCTCGCGGGTATGAAACACACAATTTTATAAGATTTTGCCATTAAATTTAGGTTTAATTAATATTTAAATAATTCTTTTCAAAAACTATTTTTGATTTTTTTGAAATTTGAATTAAACTTTTTTTTAATTTTATATAGTTGGGATTATCAATTGAAGTCATAGGACTTCTTTCAGTCCGTTTAAAATTTTTATTTAATTCAAGGCTTGCTTTAATAGCCAAGTGCCACCCATACTTTTTAACGATTTTAAAAAAGGGTTCTTCTAAATATTTAATGTATTTTTTTAATTCAATATTATCTTTATTTTTGACTAGCTGATAAAAATCAAAAGCTATTTGAGGGTTTAAGTTAGATATACCAGAAAGCCACGACTGACATCCAAATTTGTTTGCTTTAATCCACTGTTTTTTGCCTCCACCAGAAGTAATTATTATAGCTTTATTTGAAATCTTTTGACAAATTTTTTTAGTATATGCTTCATTTTTGGCATCTTCTTTCATTGCAACAAATCTTTTTAAATTCATAATTTTATCTAAAAGATTTATAGAGTAATAAGTATAAGGTTTTTTTTGGGGCAAACCATTCTCTAATAATTGTTGATGTAAAAGTAAACAAATTTTTGTTTTATTATGAATTAATTTAAAATGGTTAAAAACCTGATTTTCATTATAAAACTTTTCACCAAATATTAAACTAACAATATCTGCACCATAATTCTTGAAAATTTTAACATACTTAATACTTTTTTCTGTTGAACAATGATATGGTTCTGCACAAATAATTATATTTTTTTTGTTTAACTTCTTTACAATATCAATGCAGAATTTGTTTAATTTCAAAACTTCTTTTTCATCTAAAAGACCAAGCCTTGAATTATAAAACATTACATAAAAAGTTTTGGCCCCATTAATGTAAAGATAATTTATATATTTTTGTAATGCCGTGTAGTCTATTTTTCCGTTTTGTAAAAATGGTGTAATAATAGAAAAAACTGGACCTTCAATTTTTTTTTTAATATATTTAGTATTAATCATGAATTTTTTTCAAAGAATAACCAAGGACCATTCATACTTTATAGCAGAAATAGGAATAAATCATAATGGAAATCTTAAAAATGCATTAAAATTAATAGATGCTGCAAAACTTGCAGGGTGTGATGCTGTTAAATTTCAAAAACGCACACCAGAAATTTGTGTGCCCAAAGATCAATGGAATATCATAAAAGATACTCCGTGGGGTAAAATGAAATACATTGATTATAAAAAAAAAATTGAGTTTGAAAAAAAAGAATACGACACAATTAATGATTATTGTAAAAAATTATCTATCGATTGGACAGCCTCTTGTTGGGATATAAAGTCAGTTAATTTCATAGAGAAGTATAAAGTTAAATTTCATAAAGTTGCTTCAGCTTGTATAACTGATTTAAATTTACTTGAAAGATTGAAAAGATCTAAAAAGCCAATAATAATTTCCACTGGGATGAGCACAGAAAATGAAATAAAAAAGGCGGTCAAAGTACTATCTCAAAAAAATTTAGCAATATTACATTGCAATAGTTCATATCCTGCACCAAATAATCAACTAAATTTGAATTATATTACAAAATTAAAATTTAAATTTAAAAAATCAGTAATAGGTTATTCTGGTCATGAAATTAACCTTTCTTCGACCGTGGCTGCTGTTGTATTGGGTGCCAAAATTATAGAAAGACACATAACTTTGGATAAATCAATGTGGGGAACAGACCAAATGTCATCCATCGAACCACTAGGTTTTGCAAGATTAATTAAGGATGTAAGAACGGTAGAGGACTCTTTGGGGGTTCCTAAAAAAATTGTGTTTGCTGAAGAAAAAAAAATGATGAAAAAATTAAGAAAATTTAGCTAAAATAGTTAAATAACAATACTATATAATTAAAAAATTTTTTCAGTGCATAAATTAAGCCAATTGAGTTATTAGTACTGGTCAGCTACATGCGTTACCGCACTTCCACATCCAGCCTATCAACGTGGTGGTCTACCACGACTCTATAGGAAGAACTAGTTTTGAGGTGAGTTTCCCGCTTAGATGCTTTCAGCAGTTATCTCTTCCGTACTTAGCTACCCGGCAC
>LHBX01000069.1:10000-32664 GCA_001704065.1 Pelagibacteraceae bacterium GOM-A1
AACTTATCGCAGTATACCACGTCCTTCATCGGCTTTCAGTGCCAAGGCATCCGCCACACGCCCTTAAACGCTTAATTTATGCACAGAAAAAAATTTCTGTGTTGAATTAAATTTTTATTGAATATTCATCTTTTCGAATATTAATTGATTGTTCTTAACTACGAACAATCGGATATAGATATTGATAATATAAAAAATTTTTCACGAAATAAAATAGCTAAATGTTTCATGGTGGAGGATAGCGGGATCGAACCGCTGACCTCCTGAATGCAAATCAGGCGCTCTCCCAGCTGAGCTAATCCCCCAGAATATAATGGTGGGCCGAGAAAGACTCGAACTTTCGACCCCACCCTTATCAAGGGTGTGCTCTAACCAACTGAGCTACCGGCCCTTTTCGCAGAAGAGTGAAACACAAATTTTAAGAAGAGAAATGCGGACGGTCAACATTATCCTGTTATATTTTTTAGATTAAGAAAATTTCTTAATCATCCTTAGAAAGGAGGTAATCCAGCCGCAGGTTCCCCTACGGCTACCTTGTTACGACTTCACCCCAGTCGCTGACTATACCGTGGTCAAGGGTTTAAAACCTTGCCTTAAGGTAGAACCAACTCCCATGGTGTGACGGGCGGTGTGTACAAGACCCGGGAACGTATTCACCGCGGCGCGCTGATCCGCGATTACTAGTAATTCCAGCTTCATGTACTCGAGTTGCAGAGTACAATCCGAACTGAGGCATCTTTTTAGGATTTGCTTGACGTCGCCATCTTGCTTCCTATTGTAAATGCCATTGTAGCACGTGTGTAGCCCAACACGTAAGGGCCATGAGGACTTGACGTCATCCCCACCTTCCTCCAGCTTATCACTGGCAGTTCTTTCAGAGTGCCCAACTTAATGATGGCAACTAAAAGTGAGGGTTGCGCTCGTTGCGGGACTTAACCCAACATCTCACGACACGAGCTGACGACAGCCATGCAGCACCTGTGTTTCGTCCGGCCGAACCGAAAACTTTTATCTCTAAAAGTCGCGACGAACATGTCAAGTGTTGGTAAGGTTCTGCGCGTATCTTCGAATTAAACCACATGCTCCACTACTTGTGCGGGTCCCCGTCAATTCATTTGAGTTTTAACCTTGCGGTCGTACTCCCCAGGCGGTGTGTTTAATGCTTTCGCTGCGACACTGAAAATAAATTTCCAACGTCTAACACACATCGTTTACGGCATGGACTACGAGGGTATCTAATCCTCTTCGCTACCCATGCTTTCGTTCCTCAGTGTCAGTAATGATCCAGAAAGCTGCCTTCGCAATTGGTATTCTTTCTAATATCTACGAATTTCACCTCTACACTAGAAATTCTGCTTTCCTCTATCATACTCTAGCTAAAAAGTTTTGATGGCAGTTCCAGAGTTAAGCTCTGGGATTTCACCACCAACTTTTTTAACCACCTACGAACTCTTTAAGCCCAGTAATTCCGAACTACGCTAGGTCCCTTCGTATTACCGCGGCTGCTGGCACGAAGTTAGCCGGACCTTCTTATTCGGGTACAGTCATTTTCTTCCCCGACGAAAGAGCTTTACAACCCAAAGGCCTTCTTCACTCACGCGGCATCGCTGCATCAGAGTTTCCTCCATTGTGCAATATTCCCTACTGCTGCCTCCCGTAGGAGTTTGGGCCGTGTCTCAGTCCCAATGTGGCTGATCATCCTCTCAGATCAGCTATTGATCAAAGTCTTGGTAAGCCATTACCCCACCAACAAACTAATCAAGTGCAGGCTCATCCTTCGGCGCATAAAGCTTTCTCTGTAAAGACTTATGAGGTATTAGCACAAGTTTCCTCGTGTTATTCCTCACCAAAGGGAAGATACCTACATGTTACTCACCCGTCTGCCACTAAGTATTGCTACTTCGTTCGACTTGCATGTATAAGGCGTGCCGCCAGCGTACGTTCTGAGCCATGATCAAACTCTCAAGTTTAAAAACGGCGCACACTAGCTTCTAAATAAATACTAAGAATAATATTTATTTAATATTGAAGTGTGTACGACAAATTTTGGTAACCTTAACCGTCCACACTTCTCTTCTTAAAATATAAACTTATCAAATAGCTAATTGGTGTTAACCAATAAATAACATTTTTATATGTTGAGTGGACCGCTTATAAATAATAATATTAAGAAATCAAGATATTAGATAAAATTAAAATGTTTAAAAAAGCCTTAAAAATCAATACTTTTTGAAGATTAAAATGAAATTGATCAAATTTAACACCTATAAAGAGTATGCAATTTTCTTTTGGTTAATATTAATATGTATTTTTGGAATAGTTGTTTCTAAAATACACTCCACTACACAAATTGAAAATAACATTAAAATTAATTCTACCTTTAATAATATTTATTTTAAAAAAACATTCAAAGAAGTTACCAAAAATTTAGCGCCAAGATTTAGTTATTTTGAATATCTTTCAAAATCAGGTGATAACTATCAAATAATTATTAACAAACTAGATATAAGCACAGATGAAAAAAAAGACATATTATCAGCAATTAAAGATCAAAAAAAATTAAATGTTCTAAAAATAAACCAAAAATTTTTTTTTAAAATAGATAATTTGTATAAAGCCAAAGTTATAGAATTTAAAATAGAAACTGACAAAAAAAATGAAATAATATTTAATAGATCAAAAAATAATGAAAAATTCACCTCTAAAACTATAAAGAAAAACTTTAAAAAAAACCTTGTTTATAAAGAGACCATAATTACAAAGTCCTTATATAGTAATGCTATTGACATTGGAATAAGTCCTAACATTATAATTGAATTTGCAAGGCTTTATGGGTTTCAAATAGATTTTCAAAGAGATATTTGGAAAGATGATAGTTTCCAAATTATCTATGAAGAATATACAAATGAAAATAAAGAAATAGTCGATACTGGAGAAATAATCTTTGCAAATCTAATTTTACAAAGTGAAGATTATCAACTTTATAAGCATGAATATCAAAAAAATAAAATTGATTATTTCGATGAAAATGGAAAGAGTATAAAAAAGACTTTAATGAAAACTCCAATAAATGGTGCTCGATTATCTTCATCATTTGGAAAAAGAAAGCATCCAATATTAGGTTACACAAAAATGCATACCGGTACCGATTTTGCAGCCCCTCAAGGTACGCCAATTATGGCTTCGGGGGATGGTAAAGTCACCAAAGCTGGATGGTGTGGTGGAGGTGGAAATTGTGTAAAAATTAAACACAATAGTACATATCAAACTGTTTATGCTCACATGTCTAAATTTGGTAGTGGAATAAAAAAGGGTGTCAGAGTTAAACAAGGACAAATAATTGGATATGTAGGTTCAACAGGTTTGTCTACAGGACCACATTTACATTATGAAGTTATTGAGAATGGAAGAAAAATAAATTCTCAAAAACTTAAGCTTCCATCAGGAAAAATATTAAAAGGTAAAGAGCGAAAAAAATTTGAGGTAGATAAAATCAAAATTGATGTTTTAAAATCGAATCTAATTGCTAAAATAAATTAATCTGTATCTAGGTTATCTAGATTTGAAATATTATCTTTTTTATCATTTGTATCTTTCGACAATTTTGAGAAATTTTGCTCTATAATATTATTTTTTTCTTCAGTTGATTTGCTTACTTCTTGCAAACTTAAAACTCTTGAAAAATGATCTGCATGTTGTAAATAATTTTCAGATAATATTTTGTCTCCTGAGGATAATGCTTCTCTTGCTAAATTATTATACTTATCAATTAATTTTCCAGCATTCTGATTATTTCTTCCAGGATTTCTATGTCTAAACTCTGAATGATTACTAAAGTCATTTTGATTTTTATGTCCATTTAAAGGTCTTTTTCTAAAGTTTCTATCTCCACTCGACTTAAATCTATTTTTTCTATTATTTCTATAATTATTCATTAGGCTATTTTTGTTGATATTATTACTCGCGGTATTGAGGAGATGTCATTAACCACCTTATTTATATAAAACCCATTTTGTTTTAATATTTTTTTTGTAATTTTGCATTGGTACAAACCTATTTCAAAAATCAATTTTCCATTTATTTTAAGCAATCTATTGCTTTTATTTATTAATTTTTTTATCTCTCTTAGACCATCAATCCCAGCTTCAAGTGCTATATGTGGCTCAAAAAATTTAACACTTTGATCTAATCTTCTTAAATTAAATTTTTTAATGTATGGAGGATTAGAAATAATAAAATCATATTTATTATCCTGAATTTTGTCAATATCGATATTAATGAAATTAATATTATTTTTTAAATGATGCATTTTTGCATTAAATTTTGCGATTTTTAATGCTTTTTTACAAATATCAATAGCTGTAGCTGAACATTTTACCCTTTCTTTTATTATTGAAATAATAATACAGCCAGATCCAGTTCCAACCTCTAAAAAACTTTTAGAGGAGTTAATTTCTGTATTTTTTAATACCTCCTCAACTATCAGTTCAGTCTCTGGCCTCGGAATTAGGACATGATTGTTAACATAAAAATTGTTTTTCCAGAATTCTTTCTTATTAGTAATATATGCAATTGGTTCCTTCTTTTCTCTCCTTGATAAAATTTTTTTAAACTCTTCAAAATTGTTCTTTTTAATATTTGAATTTAATTGAGTTAAAATTTGTTCCCTTGATGATTTTAGTACAAAAGACAATAATAGTTCACTATCTAAAATATGGGATTCTATATTATTTAGTTTAAGTTTATAACTTCCAAATTTAATTGCCTGCAAATAATTCATGATTTTATTTTTTCAAGTTCTTCCATCTGAGCCTTGAGACTTAAGTTTTCTACCATTTCGTCAAATATCTCTCCTTCCATAAACTCTTCTAGTTTATGCAGAGTTAAATTAATCCTATGATCAGTAACCCTTCCCTGTGGAAAGTTATAAGTTCTTATTCTTTCCGATCTATCTCCTGAACCTATTTTATTTTTTCTATCTTTAGATCTTTCCAAATCTATTTTTTGTCTCTCATAATCATAAATTCTAGATCTCAATATTTTCAAACCTTTCTCTTTATTACGAATTTGTGACTTTTCGTCTTGTTGGCTTACAACTATTCCTGTTGGTATATGGGTAATTCTCACGGCAGAGTCTGTAGTATTAACACTTTGTCCGCCAGGTCCGCTACTTCTGAAAACATCAATCCTCAAATCTTTCTCATCTAATTTAATATCCAAATCTTCAGCTTCTGGTAATACTGCAACTGTTGCAGCTGAAGTATGAACCCTTCCCTGTGTTTCGGTATCTGGAACTCTTTGAACTCTGTGAACACCACTTTCATATTTAAGCGAGGAATAAATATTTTTTCCCTTTATTAAAGCAATAATTTCTTTTAATCCTCCAGCATCACTTTTAGAAATCGAAATTACCTCAATAGTCCATTTTTTTTTTTGACTAACTTTTTCGTACATTTTGTATAAATCTGAAGCAAATAAACTTGCCTCAAGGCCTCCTGTGCCAGCTCTAATTTCAATAATGGCGTTTTTACTATCTGCAAGGTCCTTGGGAAGTAAAAATAGTTTAATTTTTTTCTCGTTAATTTGATAATTATTTTTTAATTTTTCTAGTTCAATACTAGCAAATTCTTTCATTTCTGAGTCTGAGTTTTTATCATTTATTATATTATTTAAATCCTCTGTATCTTTTTTATAACTTAAATATTCTTTTGCTTGTTTTACGATATCATTTAAATCCGAGTACTCTTTAGAAATCTCTGCATAGTTTTTTTTATCTATCTCACCTGAAGAAAGATCACTCTCTAATTTACGATGTCTATCGATTAAGTTTTGGACTTTTTCCTGTGGGAGCATTTATTTCTTATAAATTGGAGGCTTTTTCTTCTACCAAAGAAACAATTCTATTTATCATGTCTTTGGTCACTACTTTTTCTGTTTCTAAGCCATTCAAATACAACATATGATTATCTTTTCCACCACCTGTTATTCCTATTTCTGTTTGTTTTGCCTCTCCTGGTCCATTAACAACACAACCAATTATAGATAATGTTATTGGTTTTTTTACATGAGATAATCTTTTCTCTAATTCTTTCACGGTTTTAATAACCTCAAAAGCCTGCCTAGCGCAAGAAGGACATGAAATAATTTTTACACCTCTATTTCTTAAGTTTAGAGATTTTAGAATTTCATTACCAACTTTAATTTCTTCAACAGGATCATCAGAAAGTGATACTCTTACAGTATCTCCAATCCCATCTAATAATAAACTACCAAATCCTATTGAGGTTTTAATACTGCCAGGCAAATAACTACCGGCTTCGGTTATTCCTAGGTGAAGAGGGTAATCTGTTTTTTTTGATAATAATCTGTATGCTGCTATAGATAAAAAGACATCTGAAGATTTAACGCTAATCTTTAAATTTGAAAAATCCATATCTTCAATTATTTTTATATTTCTCAAAGCACTATCTACTAGAGCTTCAGGACAAGGTTCCTTATACTTTTCTAGAATGTCTTTTTCAAGTGATCCTGCATTTACACCAATTCTTATCGAACAGTTGTTATTTTTTGCAGCGGAAACAACTTCTGCAACTCTTTTTATATCTCCTATATTTCCAGGATTTATTCTAAGACAATCTGCACCATTCTCTGCAGCTTCAATTGCTCTCTTATAATGAAAATGGATATCTGCAACTAGGGGAACATCCACATGTTTAATTATTGTTTTTAAAGCTTCTGTCGACTTACTATCAGGGCATGAAACTCTGACTATATCTGCGCCAGCTTCAGTAACTTTATGAATTTGTTCTATTGTAGATTTATGGTCAGTTGTCAACGTATTGGTCATTGTCTGAACAGTGATTGGATTATTTCCACCAACTTTAATTTTACCAACACTTATCTCTTTAGTCTTCTTTCTATTGATTTTTCTAAATGGTCTAATTTCAGTTGTCATTTGTCTAACTTAAATTCTTTATGCAAACATTTTACAGCTTTTGAAGCATTTGTGCTTTTTATTAAAACTGATATTTTAATTTCTGAAGTTGAAATAACCTGTATATTTATGTTTTTTCTTGCAAGTGCTTGAAACATCCTAAATGTAACGCCTGGAGTAGTAATCATTCCAACACCTATTATTGATACTTTCGATACATTTTTATCAAATATTAATTTCTTAAAAACAATATTTTTATTTTTATTTATAATTTTTTTTGTTTTATTCAAATCATTTGACTTAATTGTAAATGTAAGATCTGTTTGCTTGCTATCAGCAGATATATTTTGAACTACCATATCTACGTTTATCGAATTTTGTGAAAGTGGTTTAAATATAGAGGCTGCTATGCCTGGTCTATCTTTAACTCCTAATAAAGTTACTTTTGCATCATTATCTGTGGAAGAAATTCCTGTGATAATTTTATTATTAATAATATTTTTTCTTTTTGTAATTAATGTGCCGGATTTGTTTATAAATGATGATTTTACTTCTATATTTATCCTATTTAATCTTGCATCTTGTATAGAATCTGGTTGCATTACTTTTGATCCTAATGAGGCCATTTCTAACATTTCTTCATAAGATATATTTTCAATTTTTTTTGCAGAATTAAGTTTGTTTGGATCTGTTGTATATACTCCCTCAACATCTGTGTAAATGACACATCGTTCAGCTTTAAAAAATTTTGCAAACATAATTGCGCTTGAATCTGATCCACCTCTTCCAATAGTTGTAATATTTGAATTTTTATCCACACCCTGAAACCCAGCGATAATAGGAATTCCTCCAGATTTTAAAAATTTTAAAATTTTAGTTTTATTTATATATTTAATTCTTGAATATTTGTGTTTACCTTCTGTTATAATTGGTATTTGCCAAGCCATCCAAGATCTAGAATTTAAACCATTTGCTGCTAGATGACCTGCTAACAAAGAACACGAAATCTGCTCACCAGTAGAAACTAGAGCATCATATTCATTATCAGGAAAATTTACACTGATTTTTTTTGACATATTGATCAACTTATTGGTAGTACCACTCATTGCAGATGACAAAACTATTACTCTATATTTTTTTGAGTAAGATTTAATTATTTTTGATACTTTTTTAATTCTTTGAATTGACCCAACTGAAGTACCCCCAAATTTTAATACAATAATTTTCATTGGTAGTTTTATTTACAAGCTTTATAATATTGATAAAATACATCTTATTTATAATGTCAATAAAGAATGAGCAATAATACTATAAACAAAGAGGAAGTAGAAAAATTTAGCAAAATTGCTGAAGAATGGTGGAATCCTAATGGAAAATTTAAACCACTTCACAAATTTAATCCAATTAGAATAGAGTATATAAAAAACAATATTATTAAAGATTTTAACATTTCATCAAATCACAAACCATTAAAAGGAATAGCTATTCTTGATATTGGATGTGGAGGAGGTTTATTATCGGAGCCTTTAGCAAGACTTGGAGCAAAAGTTGTAGGTATCGATGCGTCCAAAAAAAATATTGATATTGCAAAACATCATTTAAAAAAAAGCAATTTAAACATTGAATATCATGACAAGTCACCGGAGAATTTTAATTATGAAAAAAAATTTGATGTAATTCTTAATATGGAAATAGTTGAACATGTCGAAGATATTCCAAAATTTATTAATCAAAGTACAAGATTTTTAAAAAATAATGGTTTAATGTTCATTGCCACTTTAAACCAAACATTAAAATCTTATGTATTTGCAATAATAGGTGCTGAATATATTTTAAGATGGCTTCCAATCGGAACACATGATTGGAATAAATTCGTAAAACCTGAAAATTTAGAAGATATCTGCAATAAAAATTCACTTGTATTAAAAAGTATTGATGGAGTTAAATTTAATCCATTTTTAAATAAGTGGAAACTTTCAAATGACAAATCCGTAAATTATATAACAAAGTACAAAAAAAGTTAATTTTCCTTATCTTCAATCCATGGAATGGTTGATGTCTGTATACCTTCTTCTTTTAATTCCTTGACATCTTCAATTGATGCTTTGCCAAAAATATTTTTTTTATTCTTTTTTTTGCTGTAATGAATAGATCTAGCCTCATAAGCAAAATTTTCTCCAACATATTCAAAGTTTTCTTTTACAAATTTTTGATATTCTCTTAATTTTTTTTTAACATTTTTATAATTCTTGTAAGCTTTATCTTGTTTGAAGTTAGAATTAGCTAAATTTGGCTTCATCAAAGACTTTTCAATTTTTTGAGAATTACACTGCTGACAACTAAGAAGCTTTAGTTTTTTTAATTTATCAAATTCTTTTGAGCTAGCAAACCAACTTTCAAACTCAAGACTGCAATTTTTACAATTTAATAAATACTTAATCATTGAAATGACTTAATTACATTTTATAGGATTTCAATACCTAAGATCTGTAATCAGAATTAATTTCAATATATTCCTTAGATAAATCCATAGTATACGCTGTAAATTTTTTGCTTCCAATAGATAGATCAATTGTTATCTCTATATTCTCATTTTTCATGTAATCACTAAGGTTATTTTCGTTATAATTTTTATCTAATTTTCCATCTTTAAGGATCATATTTGATCCCATTAATATAGATAATTTTTCTTGTTTAACAGTCACACCACTTTTTCCGATTGCCATCGCAATTCTACCCCAATTAGGATCTTCTCCAAATATTGCTGTTTTAACTAACGGTGAGTTAGCTATTGAGAAACAAATATTTTTTGCATCCTTTTCAGTTTTGCTATTAATGCATTTAATGGTAACAAATTTTGTTGCTCCCTCTCCATCACTCGCAACTCTTTTTGCTAAGTTCAACATGACCTGATGAACGCTACTAATGAATTGCTTTAATTTTGGATCTTTAAAACTTTTTATCTCTTTGTTGTTTGCTTTGCCTGTTGAAAATATTGAAACCATGTCATTTGTACTAGTATCCCCATCGCATGTTATAGCATTAAAAGTAGTCTTAATATTTAGATTAAGTATCTGTTTCAAAATTGATGAAGAAATATTGGCATCAGTAAAAATAAATCCTAAAGTTGTTGCCATATTTGGAAAGATCATTCCCGATCCTTTTGCAACTCCATATATTTTTACATCGGAACCAGCTATCTTACACTCTGCCATCGATAATTTTGGTTTAGTGTCTGTCGTCATAATCCCAAGAGCTGCTTTGATCCAAATTAATTTATTTTGATTGTATTTTATTTTATCAACTAAGTTTTTAGTGTTACTTAAAATTTCATTTTCAGGAAATTTTTCCCCTATAGTGCCTGTGCAAGCAAATAGTAATTGGTTTGGTTTAATTTCTCTTGGCTTTTCCTCATCTTCTATTTGTTTTGATGTTAATAATTTTGACAAATTTAAGGAAATTTTTTTAAGAGAGTTATAGCCATCATTTCCTGTTAAGGCATTTGCGTTTCTTGTATTGATTAAAATACCATAAATTTTTTTATCTTTTATTTTTTTATTCCATTTTATATTTTCAGATACTAAACTAGATTTTGTATATACATTTGCATAACTTGCTCCATCCCTAAAATAAAATAAAACTAAGTCGTCTCTTTTTTTGTTATAAAGACCACAGCTAATTGTTGAGATAGATAATCCATCAATATGTTCAAGATCTTGAAAATGTCCTATTTTAGAGTCCTTGTGTTTCTTATCAAAAAAGTTGTTTATGCCAAAATCCATGCTATTTAATTTTTTAAATAAATAACTATATAATTTATAACTATTAAAACATCAAAAATATGCTTAATCCTTTAAACATTATTAGTAAATTTATAAAAAGTGGCAATCAAAAGGAATTAGACAGAATTCAAAAAATTGTAAAAGAAATTAATCTTAAAGAAAGTCAAATTAGCAAATTTGAGGATAAAGAATTTCCCTTAAGAACAAATGAATTTATCTCTAGATTAAAAGAAGGAGAAAAATTAAACGATTTACTACCAGAGGCATTCGCATTGGTAAGAGAAGCTTCGAAAAGAATTAACAACGAAAGACACTTTGATGTCCAGCTAATTGGAGGTATTGCGTTACATGAGAATAAGATTGCTGAGATGAAAACGGGTGAAGGCAAAACACTTACTATAGTTCTTGCTGCATACCTTAACGCATTAGAAAAAAAAGGCGTTCATATAGTTACTGTAAATGATTACCTCGCAAAAAGAGATAGTATAAATATGGGTAAAATTTACAATTTTTTGGGTTTGAGCTGTGGATATATAAACTCAAACCAGTCAGATGAGGAACGCAAAGAAAATTATAATAAAGATATAACTTATGCCACTAACAGTGAATTAGGCTTTGATTTTTTAAGAGATAACATGAAATATTCAAAAAATGAGATGGTCTTGAGGAAGCATAACTTCGCGATAGTTGATGAGATTGACTCTTGTTTAATAGATGAGGCAAGAACTCCTTTGGTTATTTCTGGGGCAGCAGAGGATAAAACTATGCAATATATTGCTGTAGATAAATTAATTAAAAATTTGAAACAAACAGACTTTGACTTAGATGAAAAAGAAAAAAATATACTCTTAACAAACGAGGGAATAGATAATGTTGAAAAAATATTTTCTGATGCTGGTATTTTAAAAAATAATAATTTTTATGACCCAGAAAATTTACATTTAGTTCATCATGTAAACCAAGCGTTAAGGGCAAATTATTTATTTGAGAATGGACGAGATTATATAGTTAAAGATAACGAAATAATTATAATTGACGAGCAAACAGGTAGGCAACTGCCAGGTAGAAGATTTGGTGATGGACTTCATCAGAGTTTAGAGGCTAAAGAAAAAATAGAAGTTAAAGCTGAAAATCAAACACTGGCATCAATAACCTATCAAAATTTTTTTAAGTTGTACGATAAATTAGCAGGTTGTACAGGAACAGCACAAACAGAGTCTGCAGAATTTTTTGAAATTTATAACTTGCCTGTTTTACAGATACCTACCAATAAAGAAATGATAAGAAACGATCTTAATGACCAAATCTTTAGAACAGGTTTAGAAAAAGACAATGCAATCATTCAAAAAATAAAAGAATGTAATGAAATTGGACAACCGCTGTTGGTTTTCACATCTAGCATAAATAAATCTGAGCATTACTCGAATTTGTTAGAAAAAGAGAAAATTAAACATATTGTTTTAAATGCTAAAAATCATGAGAAAGAAGCAGAAATTATTGCAAATGCTGGCAAAACAAATTCCGTTATTATTACAACAAGTATATCGGGAAGAGGTGTTGATATTAAGTTAGGTGGACAAGATCAATCTGAAAAAGAGGATGTAAAAAAAAGGGGGGGGTTATTTGTTATTGGAACAGAAAGAATGGAAAGTAGAAGAGTTGACAATCAAGCAAGAGGACGATCTGGAAGACAGGGAGATGAAGGAAGTTCAATATTTTTTGTAAGTTTAGAAGATGACTTGATGAGATTGTTTGGCTCAGAAACCATGAATTCAATGCTAGAAAAGCTTGGTCTTAAAGATGGTGAAAGCATTGATCATCCTTGGATAAATAAAGCGATTGAAAGAGCCCAACAAAAAGTTGAAGCAAGAAACTTTGATATAAGAAAAACGCTTATTAAATTTGATAATGTTCTTAATGACCAAAGACATGTAATTTTTGAACAACGAAAAAATGTAATAGATGGAAAAGAAAAAGAAAATTATTCAGACATTTTTTTAGAAGAAGTTCTAGACAATTTAAAAAGACAAAAAATTCTACACGAAAAATCTCCTAACTCTAAGGAATTTCCAAATACAATAAAACAGATTCTAGGTAAATCCATTGAAAATGATGAATTAGATAATATTTTAAATTCAGATCTGAAAGTAATGGAAAAAACGATAAAAGATAAATTCACAAAGAATAGAGAGGAAAGAAACAATTTACTAGGTGTTGAACAAGGGAATGAAATTGAAAAAAGAATATTAGTACAAATCATAGATCAGAATTGGAAATCACATATTCAATATCTGGAACAATTAAGACAAGTAATTGGTTTAAGATCTTATGGACAAAGAGATCCTTTGGTGGAGTACAAAAAAGAAGCTTTTATATTATTTGAAAATTTACTGGGAAAATTAAAAACTGATCTTGTAACAATGCTTCTAAATTTAAGAATAATAGAAAAAGATGATAGTCAGACTAAAACTAGTGATAATATTAATAATGATCCAAAATGCCTACTTGTAAAAAATAAAGAAGGAAAAATATCTAGAAATGAAAGATGTGAAGCTACTGGAAAAAAATTTAAAAATTGTTGTGGTGCCTTATAAATTAAAAAATCACTGTTAATAAAATTAATAATAGAAGAATTGATGTAGTTGAAATAAATAATTTTTTATTAGATTTAATTTTTAAAATCAAATTTTGAAAAAGATTATTTTTAATAGTAAGTTTATCTTGATGCGTTGCATTAGTGGTGAAACCTTTATTCCTTCCAATATCTAAAAACTTATTCTTTCTTTGATTTAATATTTCTTCCTCATTTAACGTAAGAAATTTACTTAAGTTTCTATCAATAGCATTACGTACATTATCTAAAATAAGATCCTTATCTCGATGCGCACCACCCAAAGGTTCGGGTATTATCTCATCTATAATTTCTAGTTTTAAAAGATCTTTCGCTGAAAGTTTCATTGCTTTCGCAGCTTCTAGAGTCTTTGTTGGATCTCGCCAAAGTATGGTTGCACATCCCTCTGGAGATATTACTGAATATATTGCATTCTCTAACATCAATACTTTACTTGAAGAAGCTAATGCAATAGCACCACCAGAGCCTCCTTCGCCTATAATTATAGATAAAGTTGGAACAGTCAGTTGCATAGAACATTCAATAGACTTTGCAATTGCTTCCGCTTGTCCTCTTTCTTCAGCACCAACTCCAGGGTAAGCACCTGGAGTATCAACAAAATTAATAATTGGTATTTTGAATTTATTAGCTAAATTCATTAATCTTATTGTTTTTCTGTAACCTTCTGGTCTCATCATTCCAAAATTTCTCTCAATCCTTGTATCTAAATTTTCACCCTTTTCCTGTCCTATTACTAAAACTGACTTAGAATTAAATTTACCAAAACCACATATTACAGACTTGTCCTCTCCATAAAATCTATCCCCAGAAAGTGAAATAAATTCATCAAATAAATTATCAATAAAAAATTTTGATTTAGGTCTATCCTCGTGTCTTGCAACCAATGTTGTCTGCCATGCATCTAGATTTGAATATACATCGTTAAGTTTTTTATCTATTTCATTTTGTAAATCCGTTATTTTAGTTGTATCAACTTCTGAAATGCCGTCTTGATTATAAGGATCTTTTAATTTATCTAATTCTGTTTCTAAGTTTTTTATATCTGTCTCAAAATTTAAATAATTTTTCATTGCTTTATTATATATAATTTTTGGGCGATAAAATGATCAAATTTTAAAAATTATATTTTTTTCAGAAGAAAAATAACATTTTTTCAAATAAATTAATGACATAATTTATTGATTATCATATACAACAATTTCTAAATTTATAAAAAATATGAGTAATTCATTTATTAAAATTAACACTTTATCTGTTTCTAAAGATTTAGATGATTTTGTGAAAAATGAACTTCTTCCAGGATTAGACATTAACGAAAAAGATTTCTGGGATGGATTTGAGAAAAGTATTAATGAACTTGCTCCAATTAATAAAAAGTTATTACAAATTCGTGAAACTCTTCAATCTGAAATTGATTTATGGTTAAAAAAAAACAGAAATGGAGAATTTAATCATCAAGAGTATAAGAATTTTTTAAAAGAGATCGGATATTTAAAAGAAGAAGGAAATGATTTTAAAATAGATACCAAAAAGCTTGATAGTGAAATTTCAAGTATTGCAGGTCCTCAACTTGTCGTTCCTATAATGAACTCTAGGTATACATTAAATGCTGCTAATGCAAGGTGGGTAAGTCTTTATGATAGTTTATATGGAACAGATTTAATTGAATCTGAAGAGACAGGTAGTCAAAAATACGACCCTCTGAGAGGACAAGAGGTAATAAAATTTGCTCGTAAATTCCTAAATGATCACTTCTCTATCAATGGAATTCATTGGAAAGATATAAATGGATTTAAAATAGAGGGAAGTAACTTAAAAATATTAAAAGATGATAAGGAGTTTGAGTTAATAGATAAAAATAAATTTATCGGATACAGAGGAGAACCTAATAATCCAACAACAATAATTTTAGAAAATAATAATTTAAAAATTGAGATAATAATTAACCCAAAAGCATTTAGTGCTGTCCAAGATGCTGCTGGAATAAGTGACATAATTATAGAATCTGCAATATCTACAATATGTGATAACGAAGATAGTGTTGCAGCAGTAGACTCAGAGGACAAAATTTTATGTTACAGAAATTGGTTGGGTTTGATGAAAGGAACTCTAAAATCTATCTTTGAAAAAGATGGAAAAACTTTAGAAAGGAAACTAAATCCAGATAGAAGTTATATTTCAAAAGATAATAAAAAAGAAAAACTACATGGTAGAAGCCTACTTTTAATAAGGAATGTTGGTCATCTAATGACTAATTCAGCAATTATTTTAGAAGATGGTTCTGAAGTCCCAGAAGGTATCATGGATGCATTTATTACAACTGCTGCAGCAATTCATGATTTAAAAAGAAAAGGTAACTCAAGAACAGGTTCAATATATATTGTTAAACCAAAAATGCATGGACCTGAGGAGACTGCTTTTACGGATAAAATATTCACAAGAGTTGAGGAAGTATTAAAACTTGAAAAGAATACAATTAAATGTGGTATTATGGATGAAGAGAGAAGAACTTCTGTAAACTTAAAAGAATGTATTAGAACATTAAAAAGCAGGGTTTTTTTCATTAATACAGGTTTTTTAGACAGAACCGGAGATGAAATGCATACATCAATGGAAGCAGGGCCAATGATAAAAAAAGGTGACATGAAACAATCAAAGTGGATAGCCGCATATGAAGATAACAATGTTGATGTTGGCTTAAAATGTGGATTTTCAGGTGTTGCACAAATAGGTAAAGGTATGTGGGCTATGCCAGATAAAATGAAAGATATGATAGATCAAAAAATATCACATCTCGAAGCTGGTGCAAATTGCGCATGGGTTCCTTCTCCTACCGCAGCCTCTTTGCACGCGATGCATTATCACAAGTTAAACATTTTTGAAAAACATAAAAAATTAAATAATAGTAAAATAAATTATATTGATGACTTGTTGTCCATTCCGATAGCAAACAGACCTAATTGGAGTAAAGAGGAGATAAATAACGAATTATGTAACTCAGCTCAGACTATTTTAGGATATGTAGTAAGGTGGGTGGATCAAGGAATAGGATGCTCTAAAGTTCCGGATATAAATAATGTTGGATTAATGGAGGATAGAGCAACACTAAGAATATCTTCACAACATATAGGTAACTGGCTACATCATGGTATTTGCTCAAATAGACAAGTTTTAGAAATTCTTAAGAAAATGGCAAAGATAGTTGATAAACAAAATGAAGGAGATCCAGAATATCAAAACATGTCTCCAAATTACGACAAATCAATATCTTTTAAGGCAGCATGTGAATTGATTTTCCATGGCAAGTCACAACCATCAGGTTATACTGAACCTCTATTGCATTTAAATAGATTGATAAAAAAAAGTTAATTTAAATTTATAAATCTCGTCTATTTTTAAAAGCAGATATGAGTGTTCCATCATCTGAAGTTTCTATTTCTCCACCAACTGGTAAACCTTGAGCTAATTTTGAAATTTTTACATTTGTATTTTTTAAACTGTCCTGAATATAAAAAGCAGTTGTTTGTCCTTCAACGGTAGCGCTGGTTGCTAAAATTACTTCATCAATATTGTCATTTTTTATTCTTTCTATCAGAGAATTAATAAGCAAATTTTCTCTTTTATTGCTGTTGTCGCTATCTGAAATCGTGCCACCTAAAATATGAAAATAGCCTTGAAAAATAGATGAACTTTCTATTGCCCATTGATCTGAAATATTCTCAACTACACAAATTTTATCATATTTTTTATCTACAAACACGCAGTTATTATATTCGCAATTAATTGTAATAGGTTTTAATGTTCCACATATTTTACAACGTTCAATATTTTTTATTACCTGACTTAGATTATTAGCCAAAGGTTTTAATATTTCTTGGCGATTATTGATCATTTTTAAAATAATTCTTTTTGCAGACTTTGGTCCAAGACCTGGTAATTTAGATATTAATTTAATTAAATTATCTATTTCAGGAAGATTTTGCATTTAATTATAAAGGCCATTTAAATCCTGGCACACCTAATCCACCAGTCGCTTTAGATATTTCTTCGGAAGTTTTTGATTTTAGTTTATTTTTAGCATCATTATGTGCAGCAGTGATTAAATCCTGAATTATCTCTTTATCTTCTTTCATTACTTTATCGCTTAATAAAATTTTAGTCATTTCTCCATCTCCGTTAAGTGTAATTTTAACCACATCTCCTCCAGACACACCATTAACTTCAATTTTTTTTAGACTCTCCTGACTTTCTTTCATTTTTTTTTCTATCTCTTTTGCTTTTTCAAGAATTTTATTAAAATCAGTCATCTTTTTTTTCAATATCAATTAATTCAATATCAGGAAATACTTTTAACAAATTTTTATATTCGCTTGAGCTTTTATACTCTGTAATATTTTTTTTTTTTAGGTTGTGTTTTTTCTCTTTTTCACTCGTCGCACCCTTTTCTTTTGAGAAAGATATAAGCCATCGGTTTTTAGTCCAGTCATATAATTTTTCAGACAAATCTTTTATGAAATTCTTATTTAGTTTATCATTTATAGAAATTTCGATATTCATATTTGAAAAAGACACTAAGTTTACATTATTTTCTAATTCGTATTTTAGTTTCATCTCTTTTTTTTTAAGGCATATTTCAATTAAATCATCCAAATTATTGATCTCAATGGTATTTTTTTTCTCAATTTTTTCATCTTCTTGTTTAATATTTTTAATTTGGTTAATTGGCTCCTCGCTTCTAGTATTTTTCAAATCTATATTTTTTAATAAATTGTTACTTAATTTGTTTTGATGATTATTTTCCATTACATTTTTTTTTTTTAAATAAGTTAATTGGATAAGAAACATTTCGATTAGTAAATTTGGGTTAGCGACTATATTAATTTCTTTTAAAGTTTTTAAGGTAAATTCCCAAAATAATAATATGGCATTTGGATCAATTGCTTTTGATAAAGAAGTTATTTTTTTGTGATCATTATCGTTTAATGTAAAATTACTTCCCTCATTTTCTATATGAGATATATTTTTGATATAATATAGCATTTCTAAGAAATCATTTAAAAATAGATTAGGTTCGATACCTGAATTATATAGTTTCCTATAATGATCAATTATTTTTTCTTGATCACCTGAGAAGATTATTTCTAATAAATCTATATATGAACTTCTATTTACATAGCCAAATATTTTTTGAGCATCTTCAAATGTCAGATGATTTTCATTTATAGAAATAGTTGCTCTATCAAGTAAAGATAATGCATCTCTTACAGATCCTTCTGATAATTTCACTATTAATTTAATTGCATTATCTTCGACATCTTTTTTTTCTTTTAATGTTATATTTTTTAAATAATTAAATAATTCTTCAGACTTAACTCTCGATAAATCATATCTTTGGCACCTAGATATCACAGTAATTGGAATTTTTTTTACTTCGGTTGTTGCAAAAATAAATTTTAAATATTTTGGAGGCTCTTCCAATGTTTTAAGTAATGCATTAAATGCTTGTTTGCTTAACATGTGCACTTCATCAATGATAAAAATTTTAAATTTTGCTAGTGATGGTGGATATCTAGAAAATTCTATTAGCTCCCTTACATCATCTACTCCTGTTTTGCTTGCTGCATCCATTTCAAGAACATCAATATGATTTGAATTTGCTATAGGGTCACAATGACTGCATTTCTTTTCACACATCCTTTCAAGTGCTTGCTCACAGTTCAATGCTTTAGCTACAATTCTTGCAAATGTAGTCTTTCCAATTCCCCTAATGCCGGTAAACAAAAAAGCATTAGCTGCACTATTATTTTTAATTGAATTATGAATAGTAGTGGCAATTTCCTCATGACCAATCAAATCTTTAAATATTTGAGGTCGATATTTTAATGCCAGAACTTGAGACTTTGTTGTCATAATAGGAGACCAACCAACCTGGAAAAAACTCATTACCCTTGCTCTTTTTCAAGTCTGGGGGAGTTCATGGTAATCCCACCTGGAAGGCCTCCAAATGTATTATAACAATAATTTTTTCTAATCTACAATAAAGTTAATTATTTTTTTTGTCTAAATTCATGTGCTTTATAAACACCTAGGACGTGCATATCTTCACAGTGGAAAGCAAGCTCTTCTAGTGAATTTTTTATTTTTTTATCATCCAAATGTCCATCAATATCACATAAGAAAAAGAATGACGAAAATGAATTTTTTTCCGGGAAACTTTGAAGTTTCGTCATATTCACTCCATTAATAGCGAAACCGGACAAAGCAGAATACAAAGCTGCCGGCCTCTCTCTAAGTTTAAATAATAATGATGTAATGAAACTATTTTTATCAATTTCTGGCTGAATTATATCTTTACCCATTATCAGAAATCTTGTGTAGTTATCATTAACATCCTGAATATTTTCTTGTAAAATTTCTAAATCATAAATTTTAGCACTTAATTTTGATGCAATTGCAGCTTTTGTTTTATCTTTTTCTTCTGAAATATATTTTGCAGAACCTGCAGTATCAGCTCTAACATTGGCAGAAAATTTATTTTTTTTAATAAATTCTGAAGCTTGACTTAACGCCTGAGCATGGGAATAAACATTTTTAATATCTTTTAATTTTGACCCTTTTACACCAATTAAATTATGATTGATTGGGAAAAAAAATTCTTCGTAAATATTTAACCTATGTTTAAAAATTAAATATTCTACTCCAATGTTTCCTGTAGTTTTGTTGGACTCTGGTATGATTGCTCTAATATTACTATCTTTAAGTGCTTTCTCAAAACATTCATCGAAAGTTTTGCAAGGAATAGTCTCTATATTCGGAAACATATGTTTTGCACAACTCTCGCTATAACTTCCAGCAATTCCTTGATAAACAATTTTCATATTGTTATTTATTCAATAAATTTATGTATTCTTCTAGATCTTTTTTAGTATCAATTCCAGAGGAAAAATAATTTGCCAATAGCACATCGATTTTCATATTATTATCAATTGCTCTTAGTTGTTCCAGTCTTTTTTTGATTTCATTTTTACTTTTTTTTAAATTAACAAACTTTTTTAAAGCTGAATACTTAAATAAATATATCCCAAAATGCCGGTATATATTGTCATAGCTGTCTTCTTTGGTTACTCGATGAAAATTCAAAGCTTCTGATATTGAGTTATTGGATATTTTGTTTTTTGTAATAACTTTTACAATATTTTCATTGTCATAATCTCCATTTTTCTCAATGTTGAATGCTAATGTTGATATATTTAAGCTTTTTTCCTTTGATATCTTATTTAATTTTTTAATATCTAAAGGGTTGATCATTGGTTCATCACCTTGGATGTTCATAATAAAATCTATATCTTTTAAATTTAATTTTTGAGAGGCTTCAAATACTCTATCCGTCCCAGTTGTATGATTTATATCTGTCATTATAAATTTACCTCCATTTTTTCTTACCTCTGAGGCAATTTCCTCGTCGCATGTTGCAACATAAACCTCTCCGATTTGGCTTTGTACAGCTTTTTCGTATACATGCATAATTAGAGTTTTATTATTAATTTTTATTAATGGCTTTTGAGGGAGTCTTGTTGCTGCTAATCTTGATGGAATTATTATAATTGAATTACTCATATATTCATATTTTATGCGTCTTTGAGACGCAAATTTATAAATTAAATTTCGTATAAATTTTGTTTAACATGTTATACGACCATAATAAAAAGAAAACATGGATTCATTTGAAATAAACAAAATTATTGCAGCTGTTCTTCTTATTGCACTACTTGTAATTGGAATTGGGAAAATTTCAGATATCGCTTTCCAGGTAGATAAACCGGAGAAATCAGCTTACAAAGTAGATATTCAAGAAAGCAGTCAAATTTCAAGCTCAACAGCAGAAAAAACTGTGGAGAAAGTTGATATTTCTGCATTACTTGCATTAGGAGATGTTTCTCATGGAGAAAAAGTTTTTAAAAAATGTTCTGCTTGCCATTTAGTAAGTAAAGGTGGAGAAAATAAAATCGGACCAGCATTGTATGGTGTAATAGGAAGAAAAGTTGCATCAAAACAAGATTATAAATATTCAAAGGCAATGGCAGCATATGACAAAGATTGGACATTTGAAGAGATGAATGGTTATTTAAAAAAACCTCAAAGTTATATTAAGGGAACTAAGATGGCATTTGCTGGATTAAGAAAAGAAAAAGACAGGGCATCTGTTATTTTGTATCTTAACCAAAATTCAGATAACCCACTACCTTTACCTTAATTTTCCAAAACAATACAATAAAATACTTTTTTGAACATGAACTCTGTTCAACGCCTGTTGCCAGACATGGGAATTTTTTCCTAAAAATACATCATCCTCAACTTCATCTCCTCTTGGCAAACAATGCAAAAAAATACAATTTTTTTTTGCATAATTAAATATCTCTTTTTTAATTTTAAATTTTTGAAAATGTTGTTTTTTTCTTTTTTTGT
The DNA here is from genome assembly GCA_001704065.1 of Pelagibacteraceae bacterium GOM-A1. Lineage (GTDB taxonomy): Bacteria > Pseudomonadota > Alphaproteobacteria > Pelagibacterales > Pelagibacteraceae > Pelagibacter. The sequence goes on from LHBX01000069.1 coordinate 31,815, forward strand.
TCACTTTATCATTTAAAGATATTACTTTGTCAGAAAAAATTACATCTGCATCCAAAGCTGCTTTTTTTGGATCGTGATAAATAAAGATTTTTTTTTTATTTTTACTTACCCAATCCTTAACCTTATTACCTGGTGCAAATTTTTTTGGACATCCAATGCTTAATCTAAAAGAAAACTTAACAGATGCTGCAATTAAACTGTCCAAAACATTATTGGAGTCTCCAATCCAACAAATTTTTAATTTAGATATTGGTTTTTTTTTTATTTCTTCAACAGTAAAAATATCTGATAACACTTGAGTTGGATGAGAAGACGGACTTAAACCATTTATTATTGGGATAGTTAAATGCTTTTGAAAATCTTCAATTTTTTTATCATCATCAGTTCTCAACATGAAACCATCACCATATGTAGATAGAATTTTAGCAGTATCAGCTATTGTTTCACCACCTTGTCCAAGATGAAGTTCGTTAGATCTGAGAGTCAATGTTCCGCCTCCAAGCTGTTTAATGGCCAAATAAAAGCTTATTCTTGTTCTTGAACTAGCTTTTTCAAACATTTGTACTAGCATTTTACCTTTAAGAGGCGATCCTTTATCTGGCTCTAAAATATTTAATTTTTTTCTTTGTTTTTTTCTTTGTTTTGCATCAACAATTATTTTTCTAAGATCTTTACTTGGAATATCTTTTAAATTTATAAAGTGTTTCATTTTATTTCATTACAAACTTTGCTAATAATTTTTAAAGCTATATCAATTTCTCTTTTTGTTACATTTAATGGGGGTAAAATTCTTATGACATTTTCTGCTGCTCTAATAGTCAATAATTTATTTTCCATTAATTTTTTTATA
>LHBX01000007.1 GCA_001704065.1 Pelagibacteraceae bacterium GOM-A1
CCGTCATATGGAATTGAGTAAGAGTTTGTTCTCTATCCGCCTCACCCTTATATGATGATCCATCAATTATAAACTTCTCTTTTTTTTCATCAAAAATTAAATTTACATATTTTCTCTTATTGTTTTGAAATGTTTCTGAGTTAAATGAAATTAATTGGTCTCCAATATATTCTTCAGTACCTCTACTATTTATAGAGAATACTGTAACACCCAATAATTTCACCTCAAAATTGGTTGTATTTTTTACAATAAATTTATTTTCTTCTTTTTTAAATGTGAAAATACTTTCTCCAATTTTTTCATCATCTTTAAATATCTCCATTTCTATATTTGAATAATTTTTATAGTGATCAGTATGTGCTTGCAAAAAAAGAGGAGATAAAACTAACAATATTACTAAGAATTTTCTCATTACTTCACGTTATTTTAATTAACTTGTTTGAACTTTATATAGAATTTTTACGTTTAAAAGATAAATAGTCTAAAGAATTATGTTTTTAACCATAAAAAATATACCCTCAAAATCTTGGAGCTCAGAAAAACCTTTAAATTTTAAACCTAAATTTAGAACTTTTTTACTTTTATGTGTTGGTTTATCTTTATTTGGGTTGGGAGAGGGTCTCTTATTAGTTTCTACTACTGGTAATTCTCCATGGTCTGTTCTTGCAGAAGGTTTATCAAACATATTAAATATTTCGATCGGATTATCTACATTCATAATAAGTATTATTGTTTTAGGGTTTTGGTTTCCACTAAAACAAAAACCAGGAATTGGTACAATCCTAAATATTTTAATTATAGCAGCGATAATCGATTTGACACTTTTTCTTTTTGATCCTCCTTTAGCTACCTCTTCAAAATATATTCTTGCCGTATTTTCTGTTTTGCTTGTCGGTCTAGGAAGTGGGATATACTTAATTGCAAATTTAGGCCCTGGTCCTAGAGATGGATTGATGACAGGTCTAACAAAAAAAACTCAACTTCCTATTGCTTTAATTCGAGCTACTTTGGAAATTTCAGCTGTTATATCTGGTTGGTATTTGGGAGGAACTGTTGGTTTGGGCACTATAATATTTGCATTTGGGATAGGTCCTGCTGTAGCTTTAGGAATTTATATTGTGGATAAAGTTACGAAGTAAATGTTTTTAGTGGACAATTAGTCGATTGTTAATACTGAATAAAAATTGTAAATATAAATCATGTCTATAAAAAATTGGATGAAAGAATCAGCAAATATACTATTTGACGATAGTAAAAATGATTTAAGAGCACTTCCCAAAACTGTGAGACTACAAATATTATTAGTTTTAAGTTTTATATGGACAACAGTATTTAGTTTATACGTATTTTCATATGCAACTTTTGCATTTGGTTGGGCAGGGACATATGTTGCTCATATAGGTTTAATATTTGCTGTTTATTATACATTTAAACAATTTCATAGAGCTGAAGCAAAAGCTGTTAGCGTTTTTAAGACAAAAAATTTTGATCCATTTAAAATCATGACAATTGTTTTTGTTATAGTTTTTATTTTTGTTTTTTCTAAAGGTATTGAAGTATTGACAAGAACAAACTCTTACTCAATTCCATATGACGGACCTAGTAAATCAGCATTTGAAAAGTGGCTGCCATTTACAAAAAATAAATCTGAATAATAATTTTTTTAAGAAGCTTCTGATAATTTAGAGAGCTTTTTTCTCTCGTGAGGATCAAGCACAGCTTTTCTTAATCTGCATGAATTTGGCGTAATTTCTAGTGCTTCATCAGAATTTAACATGCTCAATTGTTCAGCAATAGACATCTTTCTTACAGGAGTTAAAACAACATTTTCGTCTGTTCCTTGTGTCCTCATATTTGTAAGTTTTTTACCTTTCATGACATTTATAATCATATCACCAGGTTTAGGTGACAATCCTACAATCATACCCGAATAAACTGGATCGTTATGAGTAACAAACATTTCTCCTCTTGCCTGTAGATTATAAATTGCAAATGCTACTGCCTTTCCTTGTTCCATAGAAATTAATGCGCCATTTCTTCTGCCTTCCATATCTCCCTCAAATTTTCCATAAGAATGGAATATTCTGTTTATTACCCCTGTTCCTTTAGTTAGAGTAAGAAATCTACTGGTGTATCCCATTAAACCTCTAGTTGGTGCATGAAAGATTAATCGTTTTTTATTTTTTCCAGTATCTTTAAGATCTATTAATTTTCCTTTTCTTTTATTCATCGAGTCTATAACTTTAGAAGAGAATTCTTCGTCAAGATCCATAGTAATTTCTTCAATAGGTTCTAATTTTGCACCATTTTCATTTTTTTGAAATAAAACTCTGGGAGGACTTACTGTCATTTCAAATCCTTCACGTCTCATTTGTGTTAATAATATTTCTAACATTAATTCACCTCTTCCACTTATTTCAAATGAGTCTTTGTTTTCATTTTCTGAAAAAGAAATTCCGACATTATTCTGAGCCTCTTGAACCAATCTCTCTCTAATTTGAGTACTTGTAAGCTTTTTACCTTCTGTTCCAGCTAATGGAGAACTATTTACTGTTATTTTGATAGACATCGTTGGTGGATCAATAGGGGTTGCTTGTATTGGTGTATCTACCTCAGTATCACATATGGTGTCAGCAACATTTGCTTTTTCTAATCCAGCGATAACCACAATATCTCCAGCTTCGCCAACTTCTATTGGTACTTTTTTTGTCCCCTCGTATCTAAATATTTTAGTCAACCTTCCCTCATCAACTTTTTCTCCATCAAGATTGATTGCTTTAATTTGTTGGTTTGCTTTTGCAGTACCTTGTGAAATTCTACCAACTAAACTTCTACCTAAAAAACTGTCCGCATATAAAAGGGTCGAAAGCATTGCAAAGGGTTTGGACTTGTCAAATTCTGCTGGCTTAACATGATCTACTACTAAATCTAATAATGGATTTAAATTATCTCTTGGACCATCTATTTCGTTAGACGCCCAGCCAGATCTTCCACTTGCGTAAATAACTGGAAAGTCTAATTGCTCTTCGTTGGCATCTAAACTGACAAATAAGTCAAAAGTTTCATTTAAAACTTCATCGGCTCTTTGGTCAGCTTTGTCTAATTTATTAATTACTACTATTGGTTTAAGGCCTTGTTTAAGTGCTTTAGCTAAAACAAATTTAGTTTGAGGCATTACCCCTTCGGCTGAATCTATTAATAATAATGCACCATCAGCCATACTAAGAACTCTTTCAACTTCTGCAGCAAAATCTCTGTGTCCAGGTGTATCAATAATATTTATTCTAGAATCTTTCCAATTTATCGACGCTGGTTTGGCAAGAATTGTAATACCTCTTTCCTTTTCAAGCTCACCAGAGTCCATCAGCCTTTCATCAACAATTTCATTTTCTCTAAAAGAACCACTCTGTTTCATTAAGTTATCAATCAAAGTAGTCTTGCCGTGGTCAACATGAGCAATTATGGTGATGTTACGTATTGATGTTGTCATTTGCGCGTTCTTATATATTCAAAATATTTTTTTTCAATTCAAAAAAAAAGGGCAGTAAAAACTGCCCTTTTAGAATTTTTAAACGAGTGGGGAAGATTACATTCCCATACCACCCATTCCGCCCATACCACCCATTCCTCCAGGAGGCATACCAGCTCCACCAGCATCTTTTTCTTCTGGTTTGTCAGCAATCATGGCTTCAGTTGTTACTAACAATCCAGATATAGAAGCAGCATCTTGAAGTGCAGTTCTTACAACTTTAACTGGGTCTATAATACCTTCTTTAAACATATCAACATATTGCTCTGATTGTGCATCGTAACCATTGCTAGACTTGTTGGTTTCTAATAATTTACCAACAACTACTGATCCATCAACACCAGCATTTGTTGTGATTTGTCTAATAGGCGCTTGTAAAGCACTTTTGACAATTTCTACACCAGCTTTTTGATCATCGCCTTTTACTTTAAGACTATCAAGTTCTTTTGAAGCATAAAGCAATGCACATCCACCACCAACAACAATACCTTCTTCAACTGCTGCTCTTGTAGCGTTTAATGCATCCTCAACTCTATCTTTTCTTTCTTTAACTTCTACCTCAGTAGCTCCACCAACTTTGATCACAGCTACACCACCTGCTAGTTTAGCAAGTCTCTCTTGTAGTTTTTCTCTATCATAGTCTGATGTTGTTTCTTCGACTTGAGCTTTGATCTGAGCACATCTTGCTTCAATATCAGATTTTTTACCTGCTCCACTTACAATTGTACTATTTTCTTTATCAACTTTTACACGTTTTGCAGAACCAAGATCATTGAGTTTAACATTTTCAAGTTTAATTCCTAAATCCTCAGAGATAACTTGTCCGCCTGTAAGAATTGCAATATCTTCCAACATTGCTTTTCTTCTATCTCCAAAACCAGGTGCTTTAACAGCAACAACTTTTAAACCGCCTCTAAGTTTGTTAACAACAAGCGTTGCTAATGCCTCTCCTTCCACATCTTCCGAGATTATCATTAATGGTCTTCCCGCTTGTACAACAGCCTCTAACAACGGAACCATCGGTTGAAGATTTGTTAATTTTTTCTCGTGAAGAAGAATTAGTGGATTTTCTAACTCTGTAGTCATTTTATCACCATTTGTGATAAAATAAGGAGAAAGATAACCTCTATCAAATTGCATACCTTCAACTACATCAAGTTCTGTTTCAATTCCTTTTGCTTCTTCTACAGTAATTACTCCCTCATTACCAACTTTTTGCATAGCTTTTGAAATCATTGCACCAATTTCTTTATCACCGTTTGCTGAAATTGTTCCAACTTGTGCAATCTCATCGCTATCTTTTACTTTTTTAGCTGATGAAATTAATTTATTTTTTACATGATCTACAGCAGCATCAATCCCTCTTTTAACATCCATTGGGTTCATACCTGCTGTTACATACTTACAACCTTCTTTAACAATTGCTTGAGCTAAAATTGTTGCAGTTGTTGTTCCATCACCGGCTTCATCGTTGGTTTTGCTTGCAACTTCTTTTACCATTTGTGCGCCCATGTTCTCAAATTTATCATCAAGATCAATTTCTTTTGCAACTGAAACACCATCTTTAGTTGTTCTTGGTGCACCATAAGATTTGTCGATAACAACATTTCTTCCTTTTGGTCCAAGAGTAACTTTTACAGTGTTGGCAAGTATATCAACTCCCTTTAACATTGATGCTCTAGCATCTGAATCAAATTTTACTATTTTAGCCATTCTAAACTCTCCTTATTATTTATTTACCTGTTGCAATACCCATAATGTCTGACTCTTTCATTATGCTGTACTCTTTACCATCAATTTTGACTTCTGTTCCTGACCACTTACCGAATAAAACTTTATCACCTACTTTAACGTCCATAGGTATTAGTTTTCCATCTTCAGTTTTTGCGCCTCCGCCAACAGCAACAACTTTACCTTCTTGAGGTTTTTCTTGAGCTGTATCTGGAATAATTATGCCACCAGCAGTTTTTTCGCTGCTATCTAAAACTTCTATTAAAACACGGTCATGTAACGGTTTAAACTTCATACGAATTCTCCTTTAAATTAGCAGTCATATAGAGACATATTTAATAATTTTCAAGATCTTGAATAAAAATTATGGCCTAAAAAACCCAAGAATAAAGCATATTTTTAAGCTATACCTCAAGTATGCCCCAAAATTTAGACAAAGATGGATTAAGATCTAAAATAAACAGTTACGAATTATTTTTTATCGACATATGGGGAGTGATCCATAACGGATTACAAATTTTTGAAGATTCTATTGAAGTATTAGAAAATTTAAAAAAAAATAGTAAAGAGTTTGTATTACTTACCAATGCTCCAAGACCAAATTCTACAGTTATTGATTTTTTGAAAAAAATGGGGCTCAAAAAATTTTATGAAGATGTATACACCTCAGGAGAAGCTTCATTAAGATATTTAATGCAAAATTTTCGAAATTCAAAATTTTATCACATTGGACCACCAAGAGATTTTGACTTATTTAAAAGATTTGAACAAAATAAAGTTAGCAATATCAATCAAGCTGATTATTTTATTTGTACAGGGTTATTTGAAGATCATGAGACAAAACTTGAATATTATAAAGATTTACTTAAGAAATTTTCAAATAAAAAATTTGTGTGTACCAATCCAGATTTAATTGTTGATAGAGGAGATGTTAGGGAGTTTTGTGCTGGATCAGTTGCAAAAATATTTGAAGAAATTGGTGGAAAAGTAATTTACTTTGGAAAACCTTATCCTCCGGTTTATAATTTATCTGCTAACATAAATGGTAAAAATGTTTTATGTATCGGAGATAATATGAATACAGATATAAAAGGAGCTAATATTCAAAATTTTGACAATCTGCTAATAACGAGTGGTATACATAAAAAAGAATTAAGTAGTTTTAATATTGATAAATTAGAAGAAAAATATGGAGTAAGCGTGAATTACACTCAAACAAAATTAAAATGGTGAACAAAATTAAAATCTACAAAAATTTCAAAATTTTAAGAAAACATCGAAATGCAATGATATTAATTGGCAATTTTGATGGGTTACATCTGGGCCATCAGAGATTATTCAAAGAAGCAAAAAAATATAAAAAAAAATATAATTCAAAAATTGGAGTAGTGACTTTTGATCCAATACCAAAAATGTATTTTAATAAAGGTATCACGAATTATCGACTTTCAAATCTTAATCAAAAAAGTAAATATTTTAGTGATTATAATGTAGATTTTTTAATAAATAAAAAGTTTGATAAAAAATTCTCTAAAATATCTTGTCATAACTTTATTAAAAATATTTTATGCAAAAAGTTAAATGCAGATTATATCTTCGTTAGTAATAATTTTAGATTTGGTAATAAAAGAGAGGGAGACGTAAATCTATTAAAAAGATTTCAAAAAAAATATAATTACAAATTAATTAACCCAAAACCGTTATATAAAAAAAATAAAATTATTTCCTCAACATTAATAAGAAAATTAATTGAAAATGGTAATTTAAAAATTGCAAATCAACTTTTATCTAGAAATTGGTCAATAGAAGGTGTTGTTGAAAAAGGTAGAATGATGGGTAGAAAAATCGGCTTCCCTACATGCAACATAAATATAAAAAATTATGTAATACCAAAAGTAGGAGTTTATGCAGTTGATGTTTATATCGAAAAAAATAGAAAAAAGATCAAAGGAATAGCAAATATTGGGTATAGACCTACTTTTAATCAAAAAAAATTATTATTAGAGGTAAATTTATTTAAATTTTCTGGAAATCTTTATAATAAAAATCTAACTATTAATTTTACAAAATTTATTAGAGGAGAAACAAAATTTAAAAATATTGATGCTTTGAAAAAACAAATAAATAAAGATATCAAAGTTGCTAAAAGATAAAATTTCATGAGCAAGGAACATATAAATTTACCTAAAACAAAATTCTCAATGAAGGCAAACTTGCCAAATAAGGAGCCAAATTACATAGAATTTTGGAAGAAAATTGACCTTTACAATTTGTTAAGACAAAAAAGTAAAGGGCAAGAAAAATTTGTACTTCATGATGGGCCTCCATATGCAAATGGAAATATTCATATGGGTACCGCTTTGAATAAAATCTTAAAAGACATAATTACAAAATTTCATCAAATGGATGGTAAAGACTCAGTTTATGTTCCCGGATGGGATTGCCATGGTTTGCCCATTGAGTGGAAAATTGAAGAACAGTACAAAAAGAATAAAAAAAATAAAAATGATGTTCCAATTATTGAATTCAGAAAAGAATGCAGAGAATTTGCAAATAAATGGATAGAAGTCCATAAGGGAGAATTTACAAGACTTGGGGTAATCGGTGATTGGGAAAATTACTATTCAACAATGTCATTTGATGCTGAAGCTCAAATAGTTAGAGAGCTTGGAAAATTTCTTAAAGAAGGAAGCCTTTATAGAGGTTACAAGCCAGTTCTTTGGTCAACTGTTGAAAAAACAGCTTTAGCGGATGCAGAGGTTGAATACATGGATCATGTTTCAGATACGATTTATGCAGCATTCAAAGTGAAAGTTTCAAATTTAAATATAATTGATGGTGCTGATGTAATAATTTGGACGACAACTCCATGGACTATTCCTGCAAATAAAGCTTTAGCTTACAATGCTGGCCTAAAGTATGTTTTACTTGAAATAAACGATTACAAAAATTTTATTGATAGAAAAATAGTAATTGCAAAGGACCTACTAGAACCTTTTAAAAAAGATACTTCTATTGAAAATATAAAAGTTTTAAACGAATTTTTAGGAAAAGATTTAAAAGGCACAATTTGTAGCCATCCATTTTCTAAAATGGGATATGATTATGATATACCAATGCTAGAAGCTAATTTTGTTACTACTGAACAAGGTACGGGTATAGTGCACTGCGCCCCTAGTCATGGACCAGATGATTTCAATCTTTGTTTAAATAATAATATTAAAGCAATTGAAACAGTTGATGGTGATGGAAAATATACAAATGAAATTAAACATTTTGAAGGTTTACATATTTTTAAGGCCAATAACTTAATTATTGAAAAATTAAATGAGCAAAAAAATTTAGTAACAAACGGAAAACTTACTCACTCCTACCCCCATTCCTGGAGATCAAAAGCTCCACTAGTTCATAGAGCAACTCCACAATGGTTTATTTCTATGGAAAGCCATGGATTAAGAGATAAAGCATTAAAGGCCATCGATAATACAGATTTTTATCCTTCAAAAGGAAAAGAAAGAATAAAATCAATGATTGAAACTAGGCCTGATTGGTGTGTATCAAGACAGAGAGTTTGGGGTGTGCCGCTACCGATTTTTATCTCAAAAAAAACAGGTGATGTTTTAGTTGATGATGAAGTCTTTGAAAATATTGCAAAAATTTACGAAAAAAAAGGTTCTGATTGTTGGTTTAATGAAGATTATCAGATCTTTCTTGGAGATAAGTATAAAGCAGAAGATTATGAAAAATTATCAGATATAGTTGAGGTTTGGTTTGATAGTGGATCCACTCATTCTTTTGTCTTAGAAAAAAGAGATGACCTTAAATGGCCTGCATCGATGTATTTAGAGGGTTCAGATCAACATAGAGGATGGTTTCATTCTTCATTACTAGAGTCATGTGGAACAAGAGGTGTTGCTCCATTTGAAAGCATTCTTTCTCATGGTTTTGTCGTAGATGGAAAAGGTCTAAAAATGTCAAAATCAACAGGTAACGTAATTGCTCCACAAGATATACTTAAAAAATACGGAGCCGATATATTAAGAATTTGGGTTGCATCTTCAAATTATGCTGAGGATCTTAGAATAGATTATTCAATTTTAGATCAACACGCAGAGTCTTATAGAAAAATTAGAAACACGTTCAGATATCTTTTAGGAAATATTCAAGATCAATATGAAAATCTCGATTTCGAAAAAGTTAAGTTTGAAAACTTTGATACACTTGAAAAATTTATGCTTCACAGAATTTATATAATAAATGAGAATTTTAAAAATAATTTTAAAGTTTATAACTTTCACAACTTATATAAAGAATTACTAAATTTTTGTACAGTTGAGCTTTCAGCCTTTTATTTTGATATCAGAAAAGATACTTTATATTGTGAGGCTTTGAATTCCGAAAAAAGAAAGAACTGCATAACTCTTTTAAATATTATTTTACAATGTCTCCTAAAATGGTTTGCCCCAATATTATCATTTACAACTGAAGAAATTTATCAATTAGTTAAAAAAGAAGAAGATAGACAAAGTATACATTTGCAAAATTTTGTTTCTGTTCCAAATTCTTGGAAAAATAAAGAAATAAGCTCAGATTGGGAATATGTAAAAAAAATTAGAGATGAGGCAAACATTTCTATTGAGAACATGAGAGCTGAAAAATCAATTGGTTCAAGTTTAGAGGCAATGATTGAAATAAAGTTAAATAAAGAATTTTATGATAAAGCAAAAAATATCAATTTTGCTGAAATTTGTATAACCTCATCTGCATCTGTAATTAAAGATGAAAGTCAAAAAAATAGTATTGATGTAGTTGCAAAAAAAGCTCAAGGAAATAAATGTCCTATTTGTTGGAAAATTTTTGAAACGGCTTGTGAAAGACCAAATTGTGGACTTTTAAATACAAATGGGAAATGAAAAATTAAATAAACTTCTTATAGGTTTTATATTTCTAGTTGTTTGTTTTGCTTTAGATAGATTATCAAAAATTTATATTCTAAATATTTTAAATAATGAAGGACAAGTTGATTTTTATATAAATCAATTTTTAAATATTTATTTGGTATGGAATACAGGTATTGGATTTGGTTTATTTTCTTCAGAGGATCAAATTTTCTATAATATCTTTACTACAATTATATTTATTATAAATCTGGTAATATTGTATTTCGCTTTTATTGAATCAAAAATTAAATCATTTTTTTTGATGATAATATTAGGAGGGTCTTTAGGAAACTTATTTGACCGGGTTTATTATAGAGCTGTTCCAGACTTTATAGATTTAAATTATGCAGGATATCATTGGTTTATCTTTAATGTAGCTGACATATTTATAACAATTGGTATTATATGCCTTATTTTATCTGAATTTATATTCTATAAAAAAAAAGATGAAAAAAATTAAACTAAATTTAATCTTATTAATCGCTTTAGTGCCATTATTAACTTTTTGTGGCGGAGTTAGAGATGCATTAGAAGGTAAAAAAAGATCTGAACAAAGTGATGAATTTCTTGTAAAAAAAAAAAATCCTCTCCAGATGCCACCTGACATGAATAAACTTCCTATGCCAGGAGATGATTTGGAAGTAAGCAGTCAATCAAATGACAAAGAAGTAAAAGATTTACTCAAAATAAAAGAAAATAATAATTCTGAGGACTCTAGTAGTGGGTCAGATTTATTAAATAATATGAAAAAGAAAATCCAGTAATTAATGGAGACAAAACATATTATTTACAAAAATTTCAATAATAAAAATAAACAATTAAATAAAAAAAAACTTAATAATTTCATAAAGTTTAAAAATTTAATTGAAAAATATCCTTTATTAAAATCTTTAACAAATAATTATAATTATTCATTTCAGAAAAAAAATTTACTAAATTTCAAAAAATACGATGAGTATAATTTAATTGGAATGGGGGGATCTATACTAGGCGCACAAGCCATTTATCATTTTCTTAGTCATAAAATCAAAAAAAAATTTTTCTTTTATAATAACCTTCAGAACATAAGAATAACAAAATCAAACAAAAAACGTTTAAATATAATTATATCAAAATCAGGTAACACCCTAGAAACATTATCAAATTTAAACCTGATCTTATCAAAACAGAAAAGAAATAAAAATTTAATAATTACTGAAAAAAAAAATAATATTCTTAGAGCTATGGCGAATAAACTGAGATCTGATGTAATTGACCATAAAAATTACATAGGAGGAAGATATTCAGTATTATCTGAAGTTGGAATGGTACCAGCAGAATTGATGGGTTTAAATGAAAAAAAATTTAAAAGATTAAATTATCTAATAAAAAATAAAAAATTTATTAATTTTTTAATTGAAAATGTCTCTTCAATTTACTCAAATATTATTAAAGGAAAAAAAAATTGTGTAATTTTAAATTATGATGAAAAATTAAGTAACTTTTTGAAATGGTACCAGCAATTATCTGCTGAAAGTTTAGGAAAAAAGGGTAAGGGTTTCTTTCCTATAATCTCTACAATGCCAAAGGACAATCATAGTCTTTTACAACTATATTTAGATGGCCCAAAAAATAATTTTTTTAGTTTTTTTTTCTCTAGAGATAGAAACCAATTTAAATTTAATAATGCTTTTATAATTGATGGATTGGAACATTTAAAAAAGAAAAGTTTGGACCAAGTAATGTATGCTCAAAAAAAAGCTACACAAAATGTATTTAATAAGAGAAAATTATCATTTAGAAGTTTTGAAATTAAAAATAAAAGTGAGGAAACTTTAGGTGAACTGTTTACATTTTTTATTTTAGAAACACTAATGCTAAGCTCCTTATTAAATGTAAATCCAATTAACCAACCTTCTGTTGAATTGATTAAAATAGAAACAAAAAAAATCCTAAAATAGTAATTTACCAAATATTATTTTTGATAAACCATATTTTTTTTCTCTAAGAACTTTAAAATCTTCTATAAAATTTTCTTTAAATTTCTTATTTCTATGTATTACTATTAATGTACTTTTGTGAGCGATTTTTAAGTCTAAAATTTTCCTTAATAATTTATTTATATTTTTATCTTTAAATGGTGGATCCAAATAAATTAAATTAATTTTTTCATTATCTATATTTTCTTTAGAAATTTCATATGCGTTTATTTCCTTGATGACTGAGTCTTTATTAATTTCTAACTCCTTAATGTTTTTTTCTAAAATTTTCAAAGAGGGTTTGTAATTTTCAAAAAAAAAAACTTTTTTTACTCCTCTAGACAAACATTCAATGCCAAACGAACCAGAACCGGAAAATAAATCCAAAACTACGTCATTTTTGAATTTAATTTTTTCATTCTTAGAATGCTCTAAAATATTAAATATCGACTCTCTAACCATATCCTTTAAAGGTCTTGTTGTTTTATCTGTAGGATTATGAATTAATTTCCCTTTTAGTTTTCCACCAATTACTCTCATTTATCTATGACTTTATGACCTATATCTGATCTGTAAAAACCATCTTCCCAATTCAATTTATTAATCTGATTGATGATTTCTTTTCTACTTGATAAATAACTATCTGAGATATTCACAAAATTTATTACCCTACCTCCAACTGCTACAATTTTGTTTCCAGAACTTTTTGTTCCAGCATGAAAAATAAAATTATCTTTAGTTGATTTGAATTCTTTTAAATTTTTAATTTCAACATTCTTATTATATTTTTCAGGATATCCTTTTGAGCATAAAGCAATGCACATACTTTTTTTATTTTTCCATTTTATTTCGTGGGTCTTTAATTTTGAATTACAACAAGAATTTATTATTTCCAATAAATCACTGTCAACCAATGGTAATATAGTTTGGCATTCAGGATCACCCATCCTGACATTATATTCAATTAGGTATGGTTCATTACTTTTTATCATTAAGCCGGCATATAAAAAACCGACGTACTTCTCATTCATTTCACTTATAGCTTTTAACGTTGGCTCAATTATTTTGTTTAAAATTTTATTCTCTAAATCATCATTAATTAAGCTTGAAGGTGAATAAGCTCCCATTCCTCCTGTATTTTTTCCAGTATCACCCTCACCAACTCTTTTATGGTCTTGAGCTGTATTAAAAGTTTTATAACTAATTCCATCTGAAATAATAAAAAAACTCATCTCATCACCTTCTAGGAATTCTTCGATTAATACTTGATCTGCTTTCCCAAATTTACCGTCAAATATTTCATTAACAGCAGTTTTAGCCTCATCAACATTTTGACAAATATAAACACCTTTACCTGCAGCAAGAACATCTGCTTTTACAACAAGAGGAAAATTAGATGATGATAAAAATATAAATGAGTCTTCTTTGGATTTACAAATTTTAAATTTAGCAGTTGGTATGTTAAATTTCTCACAAATTTGTTTTGTAAATATTTTTGAGCCTTCTAATTGAGCTACTTTTTTTCTAGGACCAAAAACTTTAATATTTTTTGACTCTAGGAAATCTACTAATCCTTCGACTAATGGTTTTTCTGGACCAACAATCACTAATTCGATTTGTTCTTTCTTAATAAAATTATACAAATCTTGAAAATTTTCCAAATTTAAATCAATATTTACAGATATTTCTTCGGTACCAGCATTACCTGGTATTGAATATATTTTTGTTATTTTTTTTGAATTACTTAAGTGATGAACTAGAGCATGTTCTCGTCCTCCACTTCCAATAATTGCAATTTTCATTTAGTAAATATATATCTTAAATATGTTAAATAAGTTAGCTAAATTAAAATACTTAGCAAATAATTTTGAGATCATTGAAGATGGTGATCATGTGATTTGTGCTATCTCACAAAAAAAAATACCACTTGAAAACTTATCTTATTGGAACGTCGAAGAACAGGAAGCCTACTTTTCGTATGTTGAGGCCTCAATAAAAAGAGAATTATTAGATAAAAACTGATTATGTTTTCCACCTATCATGAGTCCAGATCCACTGGTCTACATTTTTTAAAATCATTTTTTCAAGTATCTTATTTAGATGTTCAGTGATTTCTTTGATTGATTTATTGTTCCCGATTTTAATCGGTTCTGAAACAAACATTTTAAAATAGTTATTTTTTCTTCTCTCTATATAAATAGGCACTAGATCACATTTATATTTTTTAATTAATTGTGCGGGTATGGTTGTAGTACTAGCTGGTTTACCGAAAAAATTAATTTTTATACCTTCTCTTACTCTTTGGTCTATCATTAGAGCTACTGAGTTACCTTTCTTTATATTTTCAATAATCTGTCTTGTGCCTGATCTTCCTTTTTTAATTTGATTTTTGCATATAAAATTTTCTCTAATGTCTTCCATAGTTTTGTTAAGAAATATGTTATTTAGCGGTCTATAAATAGCGCACAAATTTATACCAGCTTTTTCAATTTGGAGCGCCATTAATTCAAAATTATTGAAATGACCAGATATAAATACAGCTCGTCTTTTTTCTCTCTTAATTTTGTTTAGGTTTTCAAGCCCATCTATTTCAATAAATTTATTTAATTTGCTATTTCTAAATGCTTTAAGAAAAGGATATTCAGCAAGTATTCTTCCATAATTTCCATATATTTTGCTGATAATTTTATTGTAATTTTTTTTGTCTACAATGCCAGATTGTTCTAAATTATTCTCAATTAATTTTTTTGATCTAAATATTGGTCCAAACAAGCGTCCAATAAAATCTCCCAAATTAGATCCATTTTTATAACCAATTATAATTAGTATAAAAAAAAACAATTTTATTAAAATAAATTCAATTAAATAAAAAAACTTTCTCATAATTTCTTTAATAAAAAATTTTTAAATTCTTTTTCTTTTTCAATTTTTAATCCTATTTTTAAAAATTGGATATTTTTTTTTTGTATATTTGATAATCGATTGTAGTCTTTTTCGGTTGTTATAATTTTTAATTTATTACTCTTAGCCATATTTTTTATATTATTTATATCAGAATTTTTATATTTATAATGGTCTGGAAAAGTCATTATTTTTTTTATCTTAAAATTATATTTTTTTAATGTTTGTTTAAATTCTAAAGGATTACCTATGCCTGAAAAAACTAAAAAGTTATTTTTAAATTTAAAAGACTCAAGATTTCTAGGAGTGTATTTGGCTCTAAATATTTTTAAATTTGGATTTAATCTCTTTAGAGTTTTTTCGAAACTTTTATTATTTTTTTCACCATTAAGAAATGCAAGATCATAATTTAAAATATTCGTAATTTTTTCCCTTAATGGCCCAGCAGGCAAAACTAGCCCATTTCCAACTAGCTCTGAACTATTAAAACAAGCAATAGAAATATCATAATTTAAACTTTTATCTTGTAAACCATCATCTAATATAGCTATCTGGTAATTTTTTTTCTCAGCAATTCTCAGCGCGATATCTCTAAAACTTAAACAAATTAGATTTCCATATTTTGATAAAATTTTTTGCTCATCAATTTGATCAATATATTTTTTTTTAATAAATACAGTTTTAAACTTATATTTTAACATATCATTTATTTTTAAAACTAAAGGCGTTTTTCCAGTTCCACCTAAGTAAATATTTCCAACACAGATTGTTTTTATTTTGAAATACTTTTTAAGACTTAAAGATTTAAAAAAATTAAAAATAATTGTTATCAAACTAAATGGTAAGAGTATTAATGATATGAAATTGAAACTATCCCAAAAAATGGGTCTTTTTACTTTCATTATAAATAATTTTTAATTTCTTTAACGTTATTTTCAAAAATTTCAGCACCTAAATAATTAATTTTATTAATTTTACTACTTGATATTTTGTAATTATGATTTTTTACAAATACCCTTTCCATTTGATCAATATTTTTAATCTCTGAAGATATTTTTAAACTTTTTAATTCTTTATATATTTCTTTAAAATTATTTACTTTTTTACCATGCATCACGTAATTACCCATTCTTACAGCTTCTAATGGGTTTTGTCCTCCATGGTTTACTAAAGATCCACCAATAAATGTTACATTTGAAAGTCTTAAAAATTTTGACATTTCTCCGTATGTATTAACAATATATACGTCACAATTATCAGACGGTTTATGTACGCTTGATCTTTCGGTAACTATCAGTTTTAATTTTCTAAGTTCTTGCTTTATTTCCTCTGATCTATTTATGTGACGTGGAACCAATATTGTAATTAAATTCTTAAACTTTTTCTTCAATTTTAAATGTAATTTTCCAATGATTTTCTCCTCATTATAATGAGTGCTAGCTGCACAGAATACTTTTTTATTTTTAAAATATTTTTCAACATTTTTGTTCAAACTTTGTTTATCATTTTTAAAATACTTTAAATTTCCTACAAATTTAATTTTTTTAACACCTAATCTTTTTAAATAATTTTGGGTTTCTTGATTTTGAGGTAAAGCTATTGTTATTTTACTGAAAACATTCTTTGCAAAAGATGAAAAGATTTGCCATCTTTTGAAACTTTTACTTGTAATTCTACCATTGATTAAAATTAGAGGTATTTTTTTTGAATTTATTTTTTCATACATATTCGGCCAGACCTCAGAATCTACAAATATTGCAATTTTTGGTTCCCAATAATTTAAAAAGTTGTTGCATATAAATCCAATATCAAATGGATAGTAAATATGAGTTGTTTTCTTTAATGGTTTCTTTGCAATTATTGATGCAGAACTTAAAGTAGTTGAAGTAAGTAAAATTTTTTTTATAGATTTGTCTTTTTCAAACTTATTTATCAAAGGGAGAATACTCATGATTTCCCCAACACTTGCACCATGAAACCATACAGTTGTATCAGTCTTTTTTAAATTATAATAAGCGTATTTTTCTAAGATTCTTCTCCAATCTTCCTTTCCAATAATCATTCTAAAAATTAATATAAATGGCGAGATAAAAAAAAAAATAATTCCTAGTATATTATACAAAAAATACATTAGTTATTTTTTATTTGTCTCTCGTAGAAGTTTTTATAAAGCAATGAATTTTTGACTAGATCATCATGTTTCCCTGACGATTCTACTGAACCTTTATCAACAACATAAATTTTTTCTGAATTAAGAATAGTTGATAGTCTATGAGCAATAACTACTGTTGTTTTATTTTTTGTTAATTCTTCAATAGCTTTTTGTATTTTTTCTTCTGTTTCTGAGTCAAGAGATGAAGTTGCTTCGTCTAGAAGAATTATTTTGCTATCCTTTAACAAAGCTCTCGCTATCGAAAGTCTTTGCTTTTCACCACCTGATAATTTTACTCCATTTTCTCCTATAACAGTCTGAAATTTATTTTCTAATTTTTCTATAAAATCTGTACACATTGATATTTTTGCAGCTGTAAAAATTTCTTCGTCACTCGCCTCCGGCTTGGCATATTTGATATTATTAAAAATAGTATCATCAAAAAGTGTTGTATTTTGATCAACAATAGATATTTCTTTTCTTAACGATTTAAGATTAAGATTTTGTACTTTTTGATTGTCAATCAGAATTTCCCCAGAGTCTGCATCATAAATTCTTGGTATTAAATTTAATATTGTAGATTTACCCGATCCACTGTGACCTACTAAAGCTGTCATTTTTCTCCCAGCTATGTCAATATTAATATCTTTAAGGACTATATTGTTAAGATTTGATTTGTAACTAAAATTAATATTTTGAAATTTTATTGATGCATTACTTATATCTAATATTTTTCCATTATCATTTGTTGAAATTTTATTTTGTTGATCAATAATAGGTAATATTCTTTTTCCTGCCGATAGTCCTTGGCCAAAAGCAACATTGACTGTTGCTAAAGATTTTACTGGTTGATAAGCAAGCATCATAGCAGCCAAAAAAGAGAAAAAATTGTTTATACTTAGCTGGTCATTCATAATTAACTTTCCTGAGTAAAAAATTAATATTGCAATCATTATTCCAGTTACAACTTCCATTATTGGAGTAGATCTTATAAAAACTGTTGCGATTTTTATTGATTTTTCTTTAAGATCATTGACGAATTTTTCTGATCTTTCATGTTCATAATTTTCTCTTTGAAAAATTTTTATTATTTTATGATTTTTAAAAAGATCAATTAAATATTTATTTAAGTCGCCTGACTTTTCTTGTGCTTCTGTGGCAACTTTAATAATACGTTTTCCTAGTTTTTTTGCAGTTATTGTAGCTATAGGAAGCATGATTAAAGCTATAAGAGAAAGCCTCCAATTTTGAAGGAACATCACAAATAATAAGCCAATAAGTGTTAAGCCATCTTTGAATAAATTTAAAACCGCGTTACTTAGCATCCCCGTTATTTGATTTACATCAAAGTTGAGATTTGAAATATATTTACCTGAATGTTTATCTTCAATTTTTTCAGTATCAGCTTTTATGAAAGAAGATAACATATCGATTTGAATATTTTTTTTCACTTCTTCTGCAGTTTTTATCATTAAAACTTTTGCTAAATATAGAGATATACCTTTGGTAGCAAAAGCTATTATGATTAAAAGTGGAATAATGAAAATTAAACTTTGATCTTTATTTATAAAAATTTTTTCTATCGCAGGGTCGAGTAACCATGCTGTTGCTGATGTGGCGCCAGCAACCAAAATAGAAAACACTATAGCAAGTATTATCTTGTTGAGATGTTTTGTTGTATAATCATTATACAATCTTTTTATAATATCGATATTTTTCATTAAGTTAATTTTCCTACTAACAAAATCATTAAAATAATAAGACCCAAAAGATTGTTGCTTTTAAATTTTGCTAAGCAATCATTCCCACTTTCAGTTTTTAATTTTAGAGATTGAAAAATTAACAAATGAGTTAAAGGCACTATTAAAGCAATATAATATAAATAATTAAAATTCATTTTATAACCAACAAGAAACAATGATATTAAAAATATAATGTAACAAAACGATATAAATTTTTTTGGATTATTTTTAAATTTAATCGATGTTGATTTAACTCCAATTATTTCATCATCATTAATATCTTGATATCCATATATTGTGTCGTAACCTAATGTCCAAAATGTGGCTCCTAAATAAAATATAATTGGTACTATAGAAACTTCATTTTGAATGGATATCCATGCCAAAACTAGACCGTAATTAAAAGTAATACCTAAAAAAAGTTGAGGCCAGTAAGTAAATCTTTTCATTAATGGATATGTAAAAGCCAATGGCATTGAAAGAAGAGCCATATAAATAGTAAATTTATTAAAATTTATCAAAACTAAAAACGCGATTAAACATAAGATTGCAGCATATATTGCAGCATTAAATACGGAAATTTTTTCTGACGCGATTGGTCTATTTTTTGTTCTTTCGACTAACTTATCAATTTTTCTATCACTTATATCGTTAACAATACATCCTGCCGATCTCATTAGAACAGATCCAGAAAAAAATAAAAAAGCATAAATAAAATAAGTATTTAAAGAAAGAGAAAAATCATATGAAATTGTTAAACCCCAAACACATGGCCAAAATAGAAGCATGAAACCAATTGGTTTATTAAGTCTTGTTAATTCAATAAAAATTTTAACCTTTTCAGACATAATTTACTTGTAAATAACAAAGCGTAGATTCATAATCAAACTGATTCGCATGAATATTGATTACACTGTTACCGCATTAATGTTTCCCGCCATTCCTTTGATTATGGCTGTCTATAGTAATAGATTTCATACATTAAGTGGTTTGATTAGAAAAATACACGACGAATATGTTTTTGAAAAGCATACTCCACCAGAGTGGAAGCAGCAGCTAATTAATTTAAATGATAGAGTAAAAAATTTAAGGATTACTATACTTTTTGCAGCATTTGGTTTCTTATTTAATATGCTTACAGTTTTTGCTCTTTATTTAGAGACATATTTTTTAGCTAGAATAATTTTTGGCTCTTGTTGTTTATCGATGATGGTATCAATAATATTTTTTATAAGAGAAATACAAATCTCGACTAGAGCGTTAAGACTTCATCTTTCAGATATGGATGATCAATTTAAGGAATAATAACTGCTGGTCCTGTTAAAACCCTATTCTCTAGATCTATATGAGCTTGTTTAGCTTCACTTAATTTATACTTTTTAGAAACTTCAATTTTTATCTTCCCTGAGAGAACTGCATCAAAAACCAATTTAGCAGATTTTTCTAATTCATCTCTTGTAATTGTATAATGCATTATTGATGGTCTTGTAAAAAAAAGACCTTTTGTATTTATATGTTTTTTAACATCTATAGTGTGAACATATCCAGATGCATTTCCAAATGCAACCATCATCCCTCTAATTTTTAAACATTCTATTGATCCTTCAAAAGTTTTTGCTCCCACACCGTCATAGACAACATCTATTCCGTTTTTACCTACTATTTTTTCAACTTCTTCCACAAAATTAAGATCTGTATAATTGATAACATGATGACACCCATTTTTTTTTGCTATTTGAACTTTTTCTTTAGATCCAACTGTTCCAATAACTTCACATCCTAAAGCATTAGCCCACTGACATAATATTTGACCAACACCACCAGCTGCAGCATGAAATAAAACTTTATCTCCTTTCTTTACAGCATATGACCTATGTAATAAATATTCTGATGTTATGCCTTTTAATAAAATACATGAGGCTATTTCATCTGAGATACCTTCGGGCACAGTAACTAATTTCTCTTCTGGCATTATTTGTTTTTCTGAGTATCCACTTATTGGAGCAGATGCATGACTTACTCGATCTCCAACCTTAAAAAGACTCACTTCTGAGCCAATTTCCTCAACTACTCCAGATGCTTCTAATCCAAGTCCACTTGGTAATTCAATCGGATACAAACCAGTTCGATGGTAAACATCAATATAATTAAGTCCAACTGACAAATTTTTAACTAGAACTTCTTTTGGACCAGGTTTACCGATTTCAATATCCTTGTATTCTAAGACTTCTGGACCACCAAACTTTTCAAATCTTATAGCTTTCATATTTACTTTACGAAATTACCGTTATGGTAATCATCAATTGCTTGAAGTATTTCTTGTTTAGTATTCATGACGAATGGACCACCTCTTGCAATCTGTTCTCCTATTGGTTTTCCAGATATTAGTAAAAATTTAGCGTTTGTTAAAGCAGTTACTTTTAAGTTTTC
The DNA here is from genome assembly GCA_001704065.1 of Pelagibacteraceae bacterium GOM-A1. Taxonomy (GTDB): domain Bacteria; phylum Pseudomonadota; class Alphaproteobacteria; order Pelagibacterales; family Pelagibacteraceae; genus Pelagibacter. The sequence continues at coordinate 21,384 of LHBX01000007.1, forward strand.
ACCTTTAGATAACAAAATTAAAGTAGAGTCTTTAACATTTTCATGTTTATTGTTTCCAATTTCTATCTCACCTTCAATTAAATATATGAATGAATTGTGTGTGGATGGAACTTGATGATTAAAAATTTTACTTTCATTTAATTCTACATCAAAATAAATTGGATCTACATTGTGTTTTTTTATCGGACCTTCTGAATTTTCAAACTTTCCAGCTATTACTTTTATAAATTTATCTTCGTCCTTATGTGTGCTCATTTTATCAGAGTCAATATAATGGTATTCTGGTTTGCTCATCTTTTCGCTAGCAGGCATATTAATCCATAATTGAAAACCATGAAGTTTTCCATCGTTCATAGCTGGCATTTCAGAATGAATTATTCCACTACCAGTTTTCATCCATTGCACATCTCCTGCAGTCATTTTTCCTTGACCACCTGTACTATCTTTATGTTCAAAACTCCCAGCTAACATGTATGTAACTGTTTCAATTCCTCTGTGTGGATGAGGAGGAAAGCCTGCAATATAATCATCTTTATTTTCTGATCCAAATTCATCTAACATTAAAAATGGATCATAATAATTTGGTTCAACACCAATACTTCTTTTTAACTTAACTCCTGCACCATCTGATGCTGGTGTTGGATCTATAATTTTTTCTACTTCGATATTTATCATGTTGTTCATATAGGATATATCGTAATTAAATCAAGCAATTCTGATAAATTATTTATTTGTTGGCTAGGTTCAAAATCTAATTTATCAAAAATATTATTATTTCTGTTCACCCAAACAGTGTTGTATCCATAATTCCCTGCGCCAGATACATCCCATGTATTTGCGCTTAAGAATAAAACTTCATTCTTTTCAATATTATATTTATTTATTGGAAGATCATATACTTTTGAATCTGGTTTAAAAATACCAGCTTCTTCTACAGAAAAAATATCATCAAAAATATCTTTTAATTGATTGCTAACTACAAGTTCATTTAAAAGGTCAGGTGTACCATTTGATAGAATTGCTAATTTATAATTTGATTGTTTTAATTTTTTTAAAGTATCCCTTACTTCTGTAAATGGTGAAAGCACTTTATATAAACTTAATAGTTCTGATCTCATTGAATTATCAATATTGTAAAAATTCATAGATTTATCCAAACTATCTTCAGTGATTTGCCAAAAATCTTTGTGTCTTCTCATTAAACTTCTAAGCCAAGTATATTCAAGCTGTGTAGTTCTCCAATAATTAGCAAATCCTTCCCATTTATCTCCTAATTTTTCCTTACATTTTTCAGCTGCAGAATTAACATCAAATAGGGTGCCGTATGCATCAAATATGATTGCTTTAATTTTTTTCATAAATTAATTTAAATATAATGAGCAATATTAGAATATTTTATCCAGAAAAATTATCAATTAATTTAGAAACTAATTTAACTAAGTCTCAGTCACATTATTTATTGAAAGTAATGAGGATTAAACAAGGAGAGACTTTTTCCGTTTTTAATAAATCTGGAGAATGGAAGTCAATTGTAACTGAAATTTCAAAAAGCAGCTTAAATTTCAAGGTTGTTGAACAGTTAAAACAAAAAGATAAAGAGCAAGATATTTGGTTGGCCTTCTCACCCATTAAATCAAATTATTTTAACTTCATGATACAAAAAGCAACTGAGCTTGGTGTAACAAAATTTGTACCAATTATTTCTGAAAGGACAATTGTTAGAAAAATAAATAATGAGAGACTAAATAAAATAGTTATAGAGTCGTGTGAGCAAAGTAATAGAATAAATATTCCTTCAATTGAAAAACCTCAATCATTAGATAAATTCCTGTCTAACAATTCAGATATCAATTTAATTTTTGCAGATTTAAATACGAATAATAAAAAAATTAAAATTTCAAATTCAAAACCAAATTGTCTTTTAATTGGTCCTGAAGGGGATTATTCAGCCGGTGAAATTAAAAAGATTCTAAACTTTAAAGGGTCTCAATCGATAAAACTAAGCAATAACATTTTAAGGTCTGAAACTGCGGTTATATCCGCGTTATCTGTGATCAATTATTTGCAAAATTGATAAATTGTCGCGAATTCTCTAGTATTTTTTATAATATTTTCGATCTATATAGAAAACAAATGAAGAAACTATTTTTTGTTTTTATAGCATTAACTTACTCAGTTAAGGCGTTTGCAAACCAACCAAAAAATTGGCAATTAGGTTTCCAAGAGCCTGCATCGCAAACTATGAGAGATATAGTTTGGTTTCATGACTATATGTTAGTACCTATCATAGTTGCTATAAGTGCTTTTGTTTTATTTTTAATGCTTTATGTGATGGTAAGATTTAGAGCATCGAGAAATCCTAATCCATCTAAAAGAACTCATAATGTTTTAGTTGAAATTGTTTGGACATTAGTTCCTTGTTTAATCTTGATCGTGATGGCAGTTCCGTCATTTAAAGTTTTATATTCACAAGATGCAATTCCTAAAGCCGATGTAACTATAAAAGCAATTGGATATCAATGGTATTGGGGATACGAGTACCCAGATGAAAATATAATTTTTGATGCTTATATGATCGAAGAGAAGGATTTAAAAGAAGGTCAGCCAAGATTGTTAGCAACAGATAATGTAGTCGTTGTTCCGGTAAATAAAGTAGTTAAAGTTTTAATTACAGCAAATGATGTGCTTCATGCATGGGCATTACCAGCATTTGGAGTTAAAAGGGATGCAATGCCAGGAAGAGTAAATGAAACTTGGTTTAAAGCTGAAAAGGTTGGGACTTATTACGGACAATGTTCAGAGCTATGTGGAATTAAACATGCTTTTATGCCAATTGAAGTTAAAGTAGTTTCAGAAGAAGATTACCAAATTTGGCTTTCAGAGGCGAAGATAAAATTTGCAAAAGATGAAAATTTAATTAATAAAAAACTAGTAGCGAGTAAATAAAAATGAGTTCAGAAGCAGCACACATTCACGATCATCATACTCCAACAGGTTGGAAGAGATGGGCATATTCTACAAATCATAAAGATATTGGAACAATGTATTTAATTTTTGCAATTATTGCAGGGGTTATTGGAACAGCTTTTTCAGTTTTGATGAGAATGGAATTAATGCACCCTGGTGATGATGTTTTAGGTGGTAACTACCATCTTTATAATGTTTTGGTTACAGGTCATGGACTAATAATGATTTTCTTTATGGTTATGCCAGCTATGATTGGTGGCTTTGGAAACTGGTTCGTGCCGATAATGATTGGGGCACCAGATATGGCATTTCCAAGAATGAATAATATTTCTTTTTGGTTATTGCCTGTTGCATTTATTTTATTACTTTCATCAATTTTTGTAGATGGACCTCCAGGTGCACAAGGTGTCGGTGGTGGCTGGACGATTTATCCACCTCTATCTTCTACTGCAGGTCAACCAGGTCCAGCAATGGATTTAGCAATTTTAAGTTTACACGTCGCAGGAGCTTCTTCAATTTTAGGAGCAGTTAATTTTATTACAACTATTTTAAATATGAGAACTCCTGGAATGACTTTGCATAAGATGCCATTATTTGCATGGTCAATATTAGTTACAGCATTTTTATTATTACTTTCGTTACCAGTATTAGCGGGAGCAATTACTATGCTTCTAACAGATAGAAATTTCGGTACAGCATTTTTTGATGCACAAACAGGTGGAGACCCAACATTATTTCAGCATTTATTTTGGTTTTTTGGTCATCCAGAAGTTTACATTTTAATCTTACCAGGATTTGGAATGATCAGTCATATAGTATCTACCTTTTCAAAGAAGCCAGTTTTTGGATATTTAGGAATGGCTTATGCGATGGTAGCAATTGGAATTGTAGGTTTTGTTGTTTGGGCTCACCACATGTACACAGTTGGTTTAGATACTGATACTAAAGCGTATTTCTTAGCAGCAACAATGATTATCGCTGTCCCAACAGGAATTAAAATATTTTCGTGGATAGCTACAATGTGGGGAGGATCTATATCATTTAAAACTCCAATGGTTTGGGCTTTAGGATTTATATTTTTATTTACAGTTGGAGGAGTAACTGGGGTTGTTCTAGCAAACGCTGGAGTAGATACTGCGTTGCATGATACTTATTATGTTGTAGCTCACTTCCACTATGTATTATCTTTGGGAGCCGTTTTTGCAATATTTGCAGGCTTCTATTATTGGTTTGGTAAAATGTCAGGGTATGAATATTCTGAGTGGATGGGACAACTTCATTTTTGGTTAACTTTCATAGGTGTAAATTTAGTTTTCTTTCCACAACATTTCTTAGGATTGGCTGGAATGCCGAGAAGATACGCTGATTATCCGGATGCATTTGCTGATTGGAATTATATCTCTTCAATCGGTTCATATATTTCTGTAGTTGGCTTAGTGGTATTTTTCGCTAATTTAATCTACGCTTTTGCAAAAAAGAAAAAAGCAGCACAAAACCCATGGGGAGAAGGGGCCACAACATTAGAGTGGACAGTTCCATCACCACCGAATTTTCATACTTTTGATGAATTGCCGAAGTTTGAAGATTATGAAGGCACTGAAAAATCTAGTAGTTAGTAACGTCTTAAGATATAAAAATTAAAATGGCTACGACGTATTCTAAAGTAAAAAAATCATATTACGAATTAGGTATAATTCCTGAATTATTAAAGTTAATGAAACCAAGGGTAATGTCTCTTGTTATCTTCACTTGTGCAGTTGGTCTATTAACAGCCCCTACTTCAGTTTCATTTCAACAATCAGTAATAGGAATATTAATTGTTGCCTTTGGTGCTGGAGCAGCAGGAGCACTTAACATGTGGTATGAAGCTGACTTAGATAAATTAATGTCTAGAACGTGCTTACGTCCAATTCCAAGAGGAAAGCTGAACAGAAACCAAGCATTATATTTTGGAACATCTCTGTCAATCGTTTCAGTTGTAAGCTTATACTTTGTTACAAATGCTTTATCAGCATTTCTATTATTATTTACGATCTTATTTTACGTATTTGTTTATACAATCTGGTTAAAAAGAAAAACCCCGCAAAATATTGTTATAGGTGGAGCATCAGGAGCTTTACCACCAGTAATTGGATGGGCAATAGCAACAAATTCTATTTCGTTGGAGTCGATTGCTTTTTTCTTAATAATTTTCTTTTGGACACCATCACACTTTTGGGCATTAAGCTTATACAAAGCTGATGATTATAAAAAAGCAGGTATTCCAATGCTTCCAGTAACTAATGGAATTCAGGATACTAAAAAGAATATTCTAATTTATTCTTTGTTAATGATACCTACAATTGTTTTCCCATATTACATTGGTTTTGTCGGTGAAGTATTCTTAACACTTAGCTTACTTCTTACATTTTATTATAATTTAATTTGTTACCAGCTTTATAACTATAAAGTTGGAAAATTTAACATAAAAAAAGCTAAACATATTTTTAGCTATTCAATTATTTATTTATTCTTAATATTTGTTTTTTTCTTAGTGGATAAAATTTTATGATAGTTAAAGATCAAAAATTAAAGAAGAAAAATTTATGGACAGCAGTTGGTTTGGTTGCATTTATAGTGTTCTTATTCATTTTCACACTATTTAATATTGGAGTATTTGAAAGACCTTTATGATTAAAAAAAATACTTTAACTCCACTAATTCTTGGAGGAATTTTTGTCTTTATGTTGGGATTGTCTTTTGCAGCTGTGCCTTTGTATGATTTATTTTGTAGAGTAACTGGCTTTGGTGGAACTACACAAATATCGAAAGAGGCTCCTAATATAGTTCTAGATAAAAAAATAAATGTAAGATTAGATACCAACGTTAACAGTGCTCTTGATTGGAATTTTGATGTTGATCAAAAAACTATGGATGTTCAGCCTGGCAAGGTATACAGAATTAAATTTGAAGTGGAAAACACAGGAGATGAAATTTCATCTGCTGTAGCTACATATAATGTTTCTCCATCATCATTTGGAGCATATTTTAATAAATTAGGCTGTTTTTGCTTTGAAAAACAAACACTAGATCCAGGGGAAAAGGCAAGTTACACCCTAGTATTCTACTTAGATCCAGAATTAGTAAATGATCCAAAAACATCTAGAGTTGAAGATGTTACTATGTCATATACTTTTTTCTCATCTGAATATTATAAAAACGAAAAAAAAGAGAGTTAAAATAAATGTCTGCATCTGGTCAAAAACATGATTATCATTTAGTTGACCCTAGTCCTTGGCCTTTAGCTACATCTATAGCAACACTAGTTACAGCTGTTGGATCTGTTTATTATTTTCATAGTAAAGTTATGTGGGCGATGATTTTAGGTTTTTTACTTATAATTTATTGTGCTTTTATGTGGTTCAGAGATGTTGTAATCGAAGCTGAGCACAAAGGTCATCATACACCTGTTGTTCAAATTCATCACAGATATGGAATGACATTATTTATTGCATCTGAAGTAATGTTTTTTGTTGCATGGTTCTGGGCATATTTTGATGCAAGTTTGTTTCCAAATGAATTCATGGGAAATGTATGGCCACCAAAAGATATTGAAACTTTTGATCCATGGGACATTCCACTTATAAATACTCTTGTCCTACTTTTATCTGGTACAACAGTAACTTGGGCACACCATTCTTTATTAGAGGATGATAGAAAAGGATTTATAAATGGTCTAATCTGTACAGTAATTTTAGGAGCATTTTTTACGTTATTGCAAATATACGAATACCAACACGCTACATTTAGTTTTTCAGGTCACATTTATGGAGCTACATTCTATATGGCCACAGGGTTTCATGGTTTCCACGTTTTAGTTGGGACTATTTTCTTAGCGGTTTGCTTATGGAGAGGTAAATTAGGACATTTTACTAAAGAACATCACTTTGGTTTCGAGGCCGCTGCTTGGTACTGGCACTTTGTTGATGTTGTCTGGTTGTTCTTATTTGCAGCTATTTACATTTGGGGAAGTTAATAGTTCTTGAAAAATAAGCTATCTTTTTCAATCTTTGTATACTTTTTTATTTTAGTTTTTTTGGCATTAGGTACTTGGCAAATTATAAGACTAAACTGGAAGCTTGATTTAATAAATTCAATCGACCAATCTTTAAAAAGTGATCCAGTAGAATTTAATGGAAGTAATCCAATTAACTATAAAAAAATCAAATTTGAGGGAATATTAGATAATTCAAAAATAATTTATTTATATTCATTAAATGAAAAAGGAGAGCCAGGATTTGACATTGTAAATCCAGTTAGTATTAACAATAAAAGCTATTTAATAAATCGGGGTTGGGTTCCAAAAGATTTTAAATCTAAAAAGCATGTTTCAAATGAAAGTAAATTTGAGGGAGTTTTAAAATTAAAAAGCAAATTTAATTATTTCAAGCCAGATAATGACGTAAATAAGAATTATTGGTTTACGCTTAAAGATGAAGATTTATTGACCTATACAGGTAAAGAATTCTCTCCATTCATTATCAATAATATTAGCAAGCAGGAAGGAATTTATCCTCAGTCAAAACAAATTGGAGCCAATATTTCAAACAACCACTTAAAGTATGCTCTTACATGGTTTTCATTAGCTGTTTCCATTTTTTTAATATATTTATATTTTAGAAAAAAAAATTACTGATGGAATATATAAGCACTAGAAATAATTCAGATCAATTTTCATTTAAAAACGTATTTCTGAAAGGCTTAGCTGATGATGGAGGCCTTTTTGTGCCAAAGTCAATCAAACCATTTAGTAAAGATGAACTAAACAAACTAAGTAGTTTTAATTACAATGAATTAGCAGCCGAAATAATATTCCCATTTATAGGTGATTTTATGACTAAGGAAGAGTTAATTTCCACAGTATCAAAATCTTACTCAAATTTTAGAGCAGAAGATGTTGTAAAAATCTCTGATTTAGGAAATTTAAAAGTCTTAGAACTCTATCATGGCCCAACTCTTGCTTTTAAAGATATTGCAATGCAATTGATAGGAAATTTCTATCAATATCACTTAGGAAATGAGAAAAAAAAAATTAATATTATTGTAGCAACATCAGGAGACACAGGTGCAGCTGCTATTGATGCTTTAAAAGGCAAAAAGAATTTAAATGTTTTTGTATTACATCCAAATAACAGGATTTCACCAGTGCAAAGAAGACTGATGACAATCCATGAAGAAAAAAATGTATTCAATATTGCTATTGAGGGAAATTTTGATGACTGTCAAAATTTAGTCAAAGCAATGTTTAATGATGAAAAATTTTCTAGCTCAATAAATATGTCAGGTGTTAATTCGATTAATTGGGCAAGAATTGTTGCTCAAGCTGTTTATTATTTTTATGCTTATTTTAAAATAGGTAATGGACAGCATTTGTCTTTTTCTGTTCCGACTGGAAATTTTGGAGATATTTATGCTGGTTATTTAGCAAAGAAACTTGGACTTCCAGTTGATAAACTTATTGTAGCTACTAACAAAAATGACATCCTTCATAGAGCAATTTCTGGTGGGGATTATTCTCAAAAGAAAGTTGAGGAAACAAATACTCCTAGCATGGATATTCAGATAGCAAGTAACTTTGAAAGACTTTTATATGATGTAAAAGGCTGTAATTCAGATGTTACGAAAGATGTAATGAGTAGAATAAAAAATAATACTTATCAAATTGATAATAGTGACTTAGATGAAATAAAAAAGAATTTTACATCTGAAATGTTAGATGAAAACGAAACTATCCAAATGATAAAAGATATAAACAAAGAATATAAAGTTGTAGTTGATCCACATACTGCAGTTGGAATTGGTGCTGCAAAAAAACTTGGGCTAGAACAAAATTGTGTTGTTTTATCTACAGCACACCCATGTAAGTTTCCAAAAGCAATAGAAGATGCAATCTCAAAAACTGAAGAATTACCAGATAGTCTTAAATATGTTTATGATAGAGAAGAAAAATTTGAAGTTTTATCAAATGATATAAATAAAGTTAAAGAATACGTTAATAATTCTATATGAAATTAAAAATAAAAGATCAAATCCCTGATATAGAAATTTTCCATCTAATAGATGGTGAACCACAAACTAGCAAAATTAGAGATATTTTAGGAAATGGCAAAGTAGTGTTGTTTGGATTACCTGGCGCCTTTACCTCAACTTGTTCAAAACTCCATCTTCCTGGATATGTAGCTAATGCCGATAAAATTAAATCAAAAGGAATAGATAATATATTTTGCTTATCTGTTAATGATCCTTTTGTTATGAATGCTTGGGCAGAAGCGAATAATGCTGGAGGCAAAATTACAATGTTATCAGATCCGTATCTATTATTCACGAAAGCAATTGGTGCAGAAGTGGATAGAAATTCAAAAGGAATGGGTATCAGATCAAATCGTTACGCAATGGTTATTGAAAATCTAGAAGTCATTAATATTCAAGTTGAGAAAGAGACTAAACAATGCGGTTTATCTTCAGCAGAGGGTGTTTTAGATTTATTATAATTAGTAGGGCAGTTCTGTTGCCAGGTGTACCTAAATTGTTGCATAGGACCTTGCCAATAAATCCACCTCATTATTAAGTTTATCTGTTGAATGTGCCTTTACCCAGCTCCATTTAATTTCAAAAGTATTTGATAGATTATCTAATTCAGTCCATAGTTCTTTATTCTTAACTTCTTTTTTATTTGCTGTTTTCCAACCATTTTTTTTCCAATTATGTATCCATTCAGTTATTCCAGATTTTACATATTTAGAATCTGTAAATATTTGAACCTTGCTTCCTTTTGGAATTTTTTTTAAAGCTTTAATCGGCGCAAGTAATTCCATTTGATTGTTTGTTGTATCTTTTTTGCTTCCTTTAATTTGAGTTTTCTTTCCATTATCAATAATAATTGCTGCCCAACCACCAGTTCCTGGATTACCAATGCAAGAACCATCTGTGTAGATTTTAATCATCAAGAATAATCCTTAAATGAACTTAGATTTCTATGAAAATTCAGCTTATCTATATACTCTTTTGGATCTTTAATTTTAATGATAGCTTGTTTAGGAGTATTTAAATAATCATAAGATCTAGTTAAAAGATATCTTAAAGCTGATCCTCTACACAAAGTATTTAAATTTCTTTTTTCAATTTCACTTAATTTTCTAACAGATTGGTAGCCTTTTAATAAATTTGAGGATCTATTTTTGTCTAAAATAAATTTTCTATTTTTCTTCTTAAAGCATAAAGCATTAATGCAAGTTGCTAATTCATAAGATAGGAAATCATTAGCTGAAAAATAAAAGTCTATAAATCCATGAAATCTACCTTTATTGAAAAAAATATTATCAATAAAAAGATCGCTATGAATTATTCCATTTGGCATCTTTTTAGGCCATTTTTTTTTTAGATCTCTCAAATCATCTTTCATTAAATCTTTTAAGTTTTTTGACAATTTATTAATTTTATTGTCTATTTTATTCAGAATTGATCCCCATGAATTAATCGATAGAGAATTTTTTCTATATAATTTTAATTTTTTTGAAGCCTTATGAAGAAGTGCTGCATTTTTTCCAACTATAAAACAATCTTTACTATTTAGTTGATCTTTATCTTTTCCTTCTAAGAAGCTGACAATACATGCCTTTTTATTTTTTAAATTAAATAAATATTTGCCATTTTTGTTTTTTATAGGAATTGGACATTTTACTTTTAATCTAGATAGACCAGACATAAGATTTACAAAAAATGGGAGATCTTTTTTCTTAACTCTTTTTTCATAAATAGTTAAAATGTATTTGTTTTTCTTTGTCTTCAAAAGGAAGTTGGTATTTTCAATACCTTTTTTTATACCTGAATAATTTTCTATTTTTCCAATATTATATTTCTTCTCGATAAATTTTATCTGCCTATTATTAATTTTAGTATAAACAGCCATTAATTTAATTTTCCAGGAATTTTAAAAGTAATATTTTCTTTTACAATTTCAACTTCTTCTATGTTGACTGTAAATTGATCTTTTAACTCTGCTATAAATTTTTCAACAAGTATTTCTGGTGCCGAAGCACCTGATGAGATTCCAATCGTATTACATTCTTTAATTTTATCTATAGGCACCTGACTTTCTGAATGTATTAACTCAGCAGAACTACAACCAGAGTTTTTAGCAACCTCAACTAATCTTACCGAGTTAGATGAATTCCTACTTCCAATTACAAAAAACATATCACATTTATCTGCTATTTCTTTAACTGCCGATTGTCTATTTGTTGTTGCATAACATATGTCATCTTTTTTAGGTTCTTTAATATCTGGATATTTAGATTTTAAAGCTGCAATTATATCTTTGGTATCATCTACAGAGAGTGTTGTTTGAGTTATGAAAGATAGCTCTTTATTTGAGATATTTTCATACTTATTTGCGTCCTCAATATTTTCAATCAAATCTATTGAACCTTTTGGTAATTGACCCATAGTTCCAATAACTTCTGGATGGTTTTTGTGTCCTATTAATAATATATGATGACCTTGTTTATTTAAGTTTTCTGCTTCTCTATGAACTTTAGATACTAGAGGACACGTTGCATCTACAAACATCATATTTAAATTAGACGCTTCCTCTGGAACAGATTTTGGAACTCCATGTGCTGAGAATATAACTGGTCTAGACTTATCAATGATTTCATCTAGTTCTTCAACGAATATCGCTCCCATTTTTTTTAAACTCTCTACAACATGTTTGTTATGAACAATTTCATGTCTTACATAAACAGGAGCACCAAATTTATCTATACTCTTTTTCACAATTTCAATTGCTCTATCAACTCCCGCACAAAATCCTCTTGGTGCAGCTAAATAAATTTTTAAATTTTTGTTACTCATTTTCATCCTTTTTAAAAAACGGAATTAAAAATACTATACAAGCAATAAAAAAAAAAGGCTACCGAACATGGCCCAAAAACTTCCTACACTTGAGATGATGAAACCAATTGAAGATATAATGAACAATATCCATCCAATTAGATTTATAGTTTTATTTTTCATTTTTTTTCTACCATGAATTCAAGTAAAATATGAGGAAAGGTTAATGAAGCCAATCCAACAAATATTATTTTAATAATACTTTCATCTATACCAAATTTTTCTGAAATAAAATAAAAAACTATTAAATACATTATTGCTGTAATTACTGTAAGTGGAATAATTTTTCGTAAAAAAATAGGAAATCCTTTCATCAAATTTTTATTTATTTCACTAATTAAACTTAGTGAGTGTCTTATAGAATGAAGAAAGCAGAAATAAATTGTGAAAGCCAATATAGGGTTAAAAAAATAGTTTAAAATAATTATTGAAAAACTATCTAAAAAAAGAATTGATCTTAAATCATTATTATTACCTCTATATATAAGAAAATTACTTAGCACTGATAATATAACTAAAGGAATTAAAAAATTATTAGCCACAATATTTTCGTCTATTGAAAAATTTAACATTTTAAAAATTTCGATTGTCTCAGTTTTATGAAACAGTAAGGGAGCTGAAATAACTAATGATCCTTTAATGAAATAAAAAATTTCTAAAAAATTAGCATTTTTTGTTTCGATAAAGTCACTATCCTCTTTGCCAAAATGATATGCTGCAACTATTAAAAAAAGTGAAAGCAACAATATTGGACTTAAAATCCAAATAAAAATAACAAAAATAGCAATACCTATATAAGTTATATAGAACACTTCTGTATTTTTAATTTTATAAATTTTTAAAAGTTTTTTACCTTTTTCATGATCCAGCGCACCGTGAGAGATACCAATTGTAAGAATTAAAAAAAAACTAAAAAGTATAAACGAATTATCTCTCAATACCTCAAAAGCAGAAAAAAAAATACAGATATTAAAAAAAATAATAGAATGAAAAAAATTTATTTTGTTGATCATTATTTAAATACAGCTTTAATAAAAATCCATTTTGGCATCTTTAATATAATGGATAAATCCTCGAGAATATTACTTTTATTGGAAAGGAAATTTATTACTGTTTTTGACTTGCTTTTAAACATTTTGAAGAAAATATTTGGCATGATCTCTGGCTTTTCAGCTAGGACTTTCAAAAAAACATTATCTAAAAACTTATACTTACTTTTTATATTGAAAGCTCTAGTTTGGGTTATTTTATCAATGTTTTGGGTAATATATTCTGCTTGTTCTTGAATATTTAGGAAAGTATAGCCAGTACTTAAACGTGTCATACCTCCAGCAGTTCCAATATTAATCGTATTTTTGTCGTTTTTAAATTTTGGATAAAATAATGGTATGGCCCCAACTTCTTTATAATTAATTTTATATTTTTTTAATTTTAGAGTGTTTTCGATGTAATCAGTAATTTGTTTATCATAATCTTTTTCACTATCATCTTCCATTTTTGAAAGCCACGTAGTTTCGATTAAAGCTGATTTTTTTGAATAGGGTAGTGTATAGAAAAAATGAACACTTTTTTTTTGATCACAATCAAAGTCCATTAAATTCATTATTTGATCATCAAAAAAATCTTTTTCAGTTTCAATCTCAACACCTTGAAAGTGTTGCCATAAATTGGAATCTTTATTCTCAAGATTTGGCAAACTGTTAAATAAAATTGCGTTTTCTGTATTTACTTCACTAATATCTTTAAAGAATTGAATATTTGGATTTTTATTGATTTTATCTAAAATTTTTTTGTAGAATAGTCCACTATCAATACTTTCGTAAGGAGTTTCTTTACAATCTTTATATTCAACATTTCCTTTAAAATTGATTGTATAATCTTTCCATCTTTTTTTTACACAGTCATCAAACTTGTGAGGTATAGTTTTCCAATATGACCAAGTTTTATCTCTTTTATATTCATCTCTTTTTTCAATAATTGCTAAAGTCTTATTTTTAAGTTTATCGTGATACTCTAACTCATAAGCCAATGTTAAACCTGCACAGCCACCTCCAATAATTATGTAATCAAAATCTTTCATTATACTCAATATCTTGCATTATTATCTCATGCTCTTTTATTGTAAGTTTTTTATCTTCTTTTACAAAATATAATTTAATTAAATCACCAATAGATAGCACTGTTTGTAAGACTTTTCCCAAATTGTTTACATAAATTTTTCCTGATTTATTATAATTTTCTAAGTTTCCTTTTTTTAAGATTTCATTTCCAATTTGTCTATATACTCGTCTTGCAACCAAAATCGAAAATCTTAAAAAGAATGGAATTTTTTTAATTGATATAAAAGAATTATTATAAAATTTGTCAGCGATTTTTAGAATTCTTTTAATTTCACCAAAATTCTTTTTTATATAAAACCTATTATTGCTTTCATCTTCAATAACATCTCTTGAAATATTAGTTAATTGCATTGCAATACCTAAGTCAATTGCTCCTAAAAGTGCTGATCTTTCTTTGACACTTAAAATTTTTGCCATCATTAATCCAACTGTTCCAGCCACTCTATATGAATAAACATATAGATCTTTGTCAGTGTTGATTTCTACTTTTGATTTTATATCAGTCTCTACGCCATCAAATAAATCATCAATTATTTTTTGTGATATTCTAAATTTGTTTATTAAAGCCCACATATTTTTAATTATTTGGTTATTTTCATTTTTTAATTTGAAATCTTCTTTGAAAGTATTGAAATTTTTTAATTTCGTATCAAGATCACCTTTTTCATCTGCTATATTGTCTATGTATCTACAAAAATCGTACAAATTAGAGCAATCAGAGTAGACTTGTTTTGGTAAAAAGAAACCTGCCCAATTAAAAGATTTAGCGTATATCGACAAATAATTTTGTTCATTCATTACAAAATTTTATCTAAGACCTTTGCGGATGATAGGACTCCTGGAACACCAGCTCCAGGATGAGTGCCCGCTCCAACAAAATATAAACCGTCATAAACCTCAGATTTATTATGAAATCTAAAGTATGCTGATTGAGAAAATTTTGGCTGAATTGAAAAACCAGAGCCATATTTTGTGTTTAATTCATTCTCAAAATAATCAGGAGTTAAATAAAAATCATCTACAATATTTTCTCTTAAGTTAGGTAATAAACTTTTTTCCATTTTATCTATCACAAGTTTTTTTAGATTCTCTCCTTCGATTGACCAGTTTATTTCTGATTTATTATTAGGTACAGGCACTAATACATAAAAGCAATCATGGTCTTTTGGTGCCATACTTGAATCTGTTGCGGTAGGTCTATGTAGGTAATAGCTTATATCGTTATTTAATTTTTTGTTTACAAATATATCATCCAAGTGTTCTTTGTATTTATCGCCAAACTTTATAGTATGATGTTCAACATTTTCGTATTTTTTCTTCGTTCCAAAATAATAAACAAACAAACCCATTGAATATTCCATTCTATTTATCTTCCAATTAAATAAGGTGTTATATTTTTGATTATTTAGCATTTTTGAATAAACACCAGGAGGATCTGCATTACAAACTACGTTATCTGCTTTAATTTTCTCATCTTCACTTGTCACAACCCCGACAACTCTTTTATTTTCTGTAAGCAAATTTTTAACTTCTTTACCTTTAATAATTGTAACATCTTCTTCTAACATCAATTTCTCAAAACCTTTTATGATTTGTCCTGTTCCACCCATAGAATAATGAATTCCCCATTTTTTTTCTAAATACAAAATTAATCCGTATATAGAGGTTGTAGTAAAAGGGTTCCCACCCACCAATAATGGGTGCATACTAAATAGCCTTCTTAGTTTTTCATTTTCAATAAAACCACTAACCAAAGAATAAACAGATTTATAACTTTTTAAACTTAGCAATGCAGGAATTTGCTTAAACATAAATGAAGGTTTATCAAATGGCACATCTGATAATTCTGAATAACCCTTATCAAATATTTTTTTTGTAAATTTAAGTAAATTTCTGTAACCCACAACATCTTTATGATTAATTATTGCAATCTGTTCTTCCATTTTCTTTTCATCAGCTGAGTAATCAAAATGGCTTCCATCTTCGAAAACAAATCTGTACCAAGTATCTAAATCTTTTATTTTTATATAATTATCTGGATTTTTATTAAAAAGTTTAAAAATTTCATAAATTAAATAAGGAGCAGTTATTACAGTTGGTCCACCATCATAAGTAAACCCATTACTTTTAAATACTCTCGCTCTTCCACCTAAATCTTTTTGTTTTTCAATTAAAGTAACTTTATGACCTTTTGCTCGAAGTCTAAGAGCTGCCGCCATACCACCAAAACCTGATCCAATTACAATGGAATTCATATTTCTTAATTTACATTATTTTTATAAAATTTGATAAACTATCTTAGTTTAAGAACTGATTTTCTTTAATTCTGTCTTTGTTTCTTCAAGATTTTTATTAAACAAATTGTCAAGTTTAGACTTATCAACAGATGTTGTAATAATTTTTTTAACAGATTCTACAGCAATATTAATTGATGTATCTTTAATTTCTTTAATGGCATTATCCTTCATTTGAGAGATTTTAGTTTCTGCTAGACTTTTCTTCAGTTCAGCTGATTTATGAAATTTATCATTCATTTCAATTACAAATCTTTCAGTTTCATCTTTTGACTGCTGCATAATCTTTTCACTCTCAATTTTTGCAGTATCTAGCTTCTTTTGCGCCTCATCCAATAGTCTTTTAGACTCAGCTCGGAGTTTTTCACTTTCATCAATTTCATTTTTGATATCAGTAATCATTTTGCTTAATAAATTATTAACATTTTGAGGAACTTTTAAATAAATAAGCGCTCCAAAAAATATTACGAAAGATACTGCTACCCAAAATGTTGCATCAAATGCCATTATGTTTTTCCATTTCTTTTTTAGAAAGATCTTCAACTATGGCTGAAAGACTACTTTTATTTATATCTTCACCAATTAATTGTTTAACTAGATCGGAGGATGTCTCAATTGCAATTTTAGTAACTTTCTCTTGAGAAGTTTTTTTTAATTGGTCTATTTCTTCTTCAGCTTTTATTATTTCTTTTTCGATATCCTTTTCTAAAGATAATCTTTTATTGTTTATATCGTCCAAAACTTTTTGTCTTTCGCTATTAAAGAAGTTTTTTGCTTCGACTTTTGTATCATTGATAATTTTATCAAATTCTTTAACTTTTTTTTCAGTTTCTTCCCGTTGCTTGTCTGCAGTTTCGATATTCTCTAAGATTTGTGATTTTCTGGTTTCAAGATTGTTACTAATCTTTGGTAGTATAAACTTAGATAAAATTATAAACAATAATCCAAAGGTAAGTACTAACCAAAAAATTTGAGATATCCAAAACTCGGGATTAAGCTGGGGCATACCTCCACTCTCAGCGCTTTTAGCGCTATAAGTAAAGATAAGACTTAAAGCTAGAAATTGAAAAATTATCTTTTTCAACATTAATTAAAACGCGAAAAGAATAATTAATGCAACAACTAATCCAAATAAACCAGTCGCTTCTGCTAATGCAAAGCCTAATAGCAAGTTTGGAAACTGCTTTTGAGCTGCAGATGGATTTCTCATTGCACCTGAAAGATAATTTCCAAAAATTATCCCAATTCCAACTCCTGCACCTGCAAGTGCAATTGCTGCTAGTCCTGCTCCTATCATTTTTGCTGCTTCTAATTCCATTATATCCTCCTTATGTTAATTAATGGTGTAAATTTAATGCATCATTCAAATAGATACATGTTAAAATTGCAAATACATATGCTTGAAGAAAAGCAACTAATATCTCCAAACCTGTTAATGCAACTGAAAAACCTAGTGGTAGCCAGCCCCCAACAATTCCTAAGCTAACTACGAAACCTCCAAAAACTTTCATCATCGTATGGCCTGCCATCATATTTGCAAACAATCTAACTGATAAACTAATTGGTCTACTTAAGTATGAAATTATTTCTATAACAACTATTAATGGTAATAAAACCATTGGAACTCCACTTGGTACAAAAAGTTTTAGATATCCAAGTCCATGTTTAATAAATCCAATTATTGTTACTCCTATAAATATAAATGCTGCTAATACAAAAGTTACAATGATGTGGCTAGTGACAGTAAAAGAGTATGGTATCATCCCAAACATGTTACAAAATAAAACAAACATGAATAAAGAAAATATGAAAGAAAAGTAAGGCTTAGCTTTCGATCCAGCTGTATCACTTATCATTTTTGAAATAAAAGAGTAACTGAGTTCTGCAAGTAATTGAATTTTATTTGGTATAATCGATCTCTTTGTACCCAAATTAAAGATAATTAATATTGCTAATGAACTTATGACCATAAACAAACTCGCGTTTGTGAACGAAATATCTATGTTATTTATTTTAATTTCTGGACCAATTCGGTAAACGTTGAATTGGTACATTGGATTTGCTGCCATTTGCCTACTATTTTTGCATTTTTTTTGCTGATCTAATAACGTTCATAATTCCAGCTACTACACCAATAAAAAAAAATATTAAAATTAACCAGGGTTTAGTACCAAACCAATTGTCTAAAATAAACCCAATAATTGTCCCAACAGCCACTGCAGATACCAATTCTGTGCTCATTTTGAAGGCTGATCCCATACTTGAGCCTTTATTTTCCTTTTCAGATTTTTTGTCTTTATCGGTTTTATTTTTTGCAATTTTTAGGCGAGTTTTAAACTGGTCTTCATCCATTATTAAGCAACCATACTCTCTGCTTTTTGAAGATCTACAGCAACTAGTTGGCTAATTCCTTTTTCTGGCATTGTTACACCGTATAGTCTGTCCATTTTAGACATGGTTAGAGCGTGGTGAGTTACAATAATAAATCTTGTAGATGTAATTTTAGTTAGTTCTGTCAAAAGATTGCAAAATCTTGTTACATTCGCATCATCTAGAGGTGCGTCTACTTCATCGAGAACACATATTGGAGCTGGATTAGTAAGAAACACTGCAAAGATTAAAGATAAAGCAGTCAGGGCTTGTTCACCTCCAGATAATAAAGTTATTGATTGTAATCTTTTTCCTGGTGGACTTACCAACATTTCTAATCCTGCATCTAAAGGATCATCAGAGTCTACTAGCTCTAGTTTTGCACTACCTCCATTAAATAGTTTGGTATAAACTTCATTGAACTTTCTATTCACTTTTTCAAAAGCATCTAGAAGTCTTTCCCTACCTTTCTGATTGAGTTCAGTAATACTTTCTTTTAACTTTATAATTGCAGTTACTAAATCTTGTCTATCTTTTTCCATTTTCTTGATTTCATCTTCATATTTTGAAGTCTCTTCGTCTGCTCTTAAGTTAACCGAGCCTAATTTTTCTCTTTCCCTTTTTCTTTCATCAAGCAATTCCTCTTGTGTTACTGTATCTGGATATTCAGATACATCTTTTAAGTTTGAAAAATTCAGTATCTCTTCTTCTTTTAAATTAAGTTCTGTTGATACTCTTTCTAGCAAATCGTTTCTTCTTTTATTCAAACCATCGATTGTTGCACCAGAGCTTGCCTTTCGTTCTCTTATTTCAATAGATTCTTCTTTTGTTGTATTTAGATTACTTCTTAATTCGTTAATCTCTTTATCTAGCTCATCTATTAATATTTCATTATCACTTTTTTCTTTTTCAGAAATTCTTAAACTTTCTGATATTTGTCCTTTTCTTTCAGCTTGTGTTTGAGGTTGTTTTTCAAGGCTATCTAATTTTTTTTGTTGAGTATCTTTTCTACTATTTAATTCATTAATCATTTTTTCAGAATTTACCAATAAGTTTTTCCAACTTTCTATTTCTTGGTCAATTATTTTAATTCTTTCACTTCTTTTTATTGACTCTTTTTTAATATTTTGATTTGTACTAAATGCTTCAGCGTATTCTTCTTGTAGACTTTTGATTTCTTCGTTTTTCTTAGTTATTGTTATCGCTAAATCATTGTCATGCATTTCATTAATTTTCATTTTTAAAAATGAAAGATTTATTTTGCATTCATCTATTAAATTAGTTGCACCATTGATATTATTCTCTGAGAGCATTTCTTTTGCTTTATCTAACTGCTCACTTGCTAAATCAATAGTCTCTGAGTTCTTTTTTAGAGTATCAAGGTTTAGATTTTCTAGTATTCTCTCTAATTTATCTTGCTCATCTTTTAATTTTCCTTTTGCATTTACAAGATCTAAACCTGACAATTTTTCAGTTTCATAGTATTTGGAGTCGACTGTAATTAAATTTTCTTTTTCTTCTCTAAGTCTTTTTTCATTAGAGTTTGCATCAATGATTATGCTTTTTTCTCTTACAATATCCTCATC
>LHBX01000070.1 GCA_001704065.1 Pelagibacteraceae bacterium GOM-A1
TTATAACACCGTGTGGAATAAGTTTTATCGGAGCTTTTATACCAAGATCTAATAAATGTTCTTTTTCTAGATCACTTGTTGCGTGAATATAATCACAATTATCCAAAATTTTTTTTTGGTAAATTTTCCAAGCAATCTGTTTTTTTAATTTTTTTTGATTTAGGGCCCAAGGTTCGGTGGCTCCCAATGTAGAAATTATAATTTTTTTATTAAATTTTTTTACATAATAATATAATCTGACATGAAATGGGCTCCATATCCCAAACATATGAAAAATGTCTCTTGATTTAACTATTTCCTCTAAGTTTAAGTTAGCTTTACAATACTGACTTGCTCCATAATATATTCGGCAATTTAAGTTGTTTTTGTAAAGATAATTTGCTGTCTCAGAAATAACTGTAAAAGGTCCACCGTAGCCAGGGGAGTAATGATGAATATGAGTGAACAAGAATTAATAAAAATGGGATTAAATGGAAGAAACTATTTACTAGAAAATTTTGATATGGAAATAATAATTAAAAAATATGTCAAATTCTATGAGGAGGTGCTATCAAAGTGTTAAGAGTTCTTAACATAATAAACAGTATGGATTTAAACCAAGGGGGTCCACCTGAAGTTATAAGGAATTTAAAAAAAAGTTTAAATAAAAATAAAAAAATAATATCTGTTATGCCGATTAACAGAATAACTTTTTTACAATTTTCTAAATTTATTTTTTTTAAAAAATCAAGATTGAAACTTTTTAAATTTTTGAATAATTTTGATATAATACATTGTCATAGTATTTGGTCAGTAAAAATTGCGATGATCGCACGCTATTGTAACTCGCTTGGCATTAAAGTTATATTTAGTTCTCACGGTTATTTAGATGACTGGTCAATGAAACATAGTATTATAAAAAAAAAATTATTCTCCTTTTTCATACTTAACAAAATTATAAAAAGATCTAAAATTTTTTTCTCAAACATAGGTGAATTTAATGAGTCTAGTAAGAAAATTGAATTTGGAGATGCATTTGTGATACCCAATGGTATTGATACAGCTACCTACAATAAAAAAAAAAACTCAAATAAAAAACAAAAAAAAATTATTTTTTTTGGGCGAATTCATGAAAAGAAGGGAATCGAAATACTATTATATGCAATCAGTGAAATTCCAAAAGAATATTTTAAAAAATTCAAAATCGAGATAACTGGACCTGGAGATGAGAAATATATTAATAAAATAAAACTTATGATTTCAAAATTTAAGATTGGTGACTACGTCTCAATGTTACCTCCAAAATCTAGAGAACAAAAGATCGATTATTTACTCAGCTCTGATGTTTTTATTCTACCATCATATGAGGAAGGAGATTCTATTTTGAATTAATTTGCATATTTTTTTATCTATTTTATTCGTATGTAAATAATTTTTTTTAAAATTATCTGGCTCTATGCTAAAATTAATAATATGAGAAAATTTATCAAAGTTTATTTGTTTTATTTTTTTATAATTGATGTATTTTACTTTAGAAATTCTTGAATATTTTTTAAAGCAATTTGCCAATAAGCTGTTCTTTCCTATAACCAAAACATTGATTGACATATTATTTTTTTAATATTGATGAATAAAAATTTGTAATTTTTTCTCCATAATCTTCCCATTTTAAAAAGGATGTAGCTTTAGACAGTGCATTTTCACTCATTTCATCTCTCAAATCTTTATTTTCATATAAATATAATAATTTTTCTTTTAATCTATAGTTATCTCTTATAGGTAATATAAATCCTTCTTTTCCTTCATTGATAATATCTTCTCCACCAGAATTTTTTGTGCAGATTACAGGTAGTCCACAAGCCATTGCCTGTATTTGAACCATAGACAAACCCTCTTCTATTGAACAGGTAACAAAAACATCTGCTTGATTATAATAATATTTTAATAAGTTCTGACCCATGGGCTTTATTATTTTAATTTTTTCATTAAGATTTTTATAAAGTAATTTTTTAAAACCTTTTTCAATATCGCCTATAAGTGTTAATTTAGAATCTATTAATTTTAATTCATTAAAAGCTTTGATTAAATATATTACTCCTTTTCTAACTGAAATAGATCCAACATATATAATATGGAATTCTTTATTTTTATTTCTTTTCCCATAGTTGCTAAATTCATTTAAGCTAACGCCGTAATTTATTTTTTTTAACTTTTTTGAACTAAAACCTTTATTAATAAAACTTTGTTTTGCAAATTCACTAGGAACACAAATATAATCTGATAATTCATATTCCTTTTTTTCTTTATCTATAATTTTTTGTGATGCGAATTTTGGGTTTATTCCAAGTAATTCATATTCTTCTCTTAATAAATCACTTTGAAACTCAATATGAGATGAACCTCTTTCTAAAACATTTATACAGTCGTACTTTTTTGAGTTTTGGAAAGATTTTAACGAAAAACTAGACCATCCAACCAATATATCAGTATTCTTAAAATTTATTAATTTAGATGCTTTTCTTTCAAATACTCCTGCAGAAATCAAATCTATATCAATGAATTTTTCTATTACACTTATTTTATTTAAAGTTCTAAATAATATCTCTTTTATAGGTAAGCTTATGATTGATTTTTCGTTAATACCAAACTTATTTTTAATATATATTTTTGGATAGGAAGTAACTAGTTGTTCTAAATAGTTTCTTTTTTTGTAATTGTTGAGCTAAATTAAAAGCATGAAATCTACCTCCAACTAAAATAGAAACTTTCATAGGATTGAATATATTTTTTTATCTAAATATTTATGTATATATATATTAAATATGAATTTAAAAAATAAAAATACAATATTAATCACAGGCGGTAGTGGTTTTATAGGATCATCTTTCTCAAAATTTTTTAAAAAAAAGTATGATATATATACTTTAGATAAAAAAAAGAAGAATCAATTTTTAAAAGATACTTACATTCAACATGTAAAGTGTGATTTATGTAATTATGAAAAACTTGAGAAAAAAATCCGTGATATTAGACCAAGTATAATTATTCATTTAGCGGCTCAGTCAACAATAGATTTTATTGAGACAAAAGAAAAGGATTATTTAAGAGATAATATTTTTGCGACCGAAAATATTGTCAAATTATCAATTAAATATAATATTAAAAAATTTATATTCTCAAGTACAGCTGCTGTTTACAAAGCAAATAAAAATAAACTAAGTGAAGCAGATAAAATTCTTCCAAATAACATTTATGGAAAAACAAAAAAAATTAATGAAAATTTTATAATCAAGCACTTGTCTAATTCAAAAGTTAAATTTTGTATATTGCGCTTTTTTAATGTTTGCTCATCATTAGATAAAACTATTGGGGAATTTCATAATCCAGAAACTCATTTAATACCAAAAGTAATACATGCGTTGAATAAAAATAAAAAAATATATATCTACGGTAATAATTTTAAAACTTCAGACGGTACCTGTTTAAGAGATTATATACATATAAAAGATATTGTTATTGGAATTAATAAATCTATTTCATATTTAAACAAAAAAAAATTTGGAGTTTTTAATCTTGGATCAGGTCAAGCAATTTCTGTTAAAGAAATTGTAATGTATGCATCAAACATGATTAAAAAAAAACCAAAAATTTCAATAAAAAATAATAGAAAAGGAGATAACGACAAATTAGTATGTAAAATTTTAAAAGCAAAAAGAAAATTGAGATGGTTTCCAAAATACTCGAATATTAAAAGTATTGTTAAAGACGAAATAAGTTGGCAAACATATTTAGAGAGAAAAAAATTACAAAGATCTTTTCATAATAAGTAAAATTTTTTTAAAAATAAATATATATATATATAAAAAAATAAAAGTTTGTAAAACTGCTCCAAATGTGAGAGATAAATGACTTTCAAGATAAAATAAAGGATACAAAGTTATAAATGAAATCAAAAAGAAATAATTTTTATAATCAAAGTTCAATAATACTGTTACAGTTTTAAACAATGCACCTAAAAATAACATTCCAAATATAGTTCCAAGTAAACCAAAATTTACATAAAATTCATTTAAAACTGGCATATTCCAGGATGTATGATTATCTTTTTCAGATAGTACTTTATATCTTAATCCAAACTCATTACCCAAAGTATCTGATGGTTTATTAGCCCAAAAAATTCTAGGTACAAATTTGGTCAATAGTATCTTATAGGAGGAACCTTCCCAATAAGTAATTTTATCAGGAGAAAGTGCTGTTACGATCAATAAAGATTGAAAGCTATGAGTCAATCTAGTAAAATTTCGTTTTAGAAAACTTTTTCCTTTTGACAATTTATTGTGTTTTGGATCACCCATTTTAAAATCAAAATTCATTAAGCTATCCTTATATGTTTTAATAAAATAATTTGATCTATCTAAAATATTTTGCTTTTTATTATTTTGTTTTTTTGCAAACTCATAATTTTTTAAAGTTGAATTTAAATTTTTTTCACCCCATATGACATTTCTATATTCATACTTAAAAGTATGAATAAAAATTGAAACAAAAATTATTGAAATCATTATTTTTAGATTTATTTTTTTACTAACTATAAAATTAATTAAGTAGAGAGCTATTAAATATAAAAAAGATTTAGCAACAGAGCCGTCTAATAATTCAATATATATTATTAATAATATTAATAAGTAGAGTATAAATTTTAAAATTATTTTTAGGTCTTTTTTTAAAATTATATACAGTTGAATAGATAAAATTGATAGATAGATTAATGGATATTTAATTTGGTATACTTTATTAAGAATTACAAAATAATCTTTGAAAAAAAATACAGAGCAAAAAATATAGCTTAATAAACCAAGAATTAATAATTCATTTACATTATCGTTGATATCAAAAAAATTATAATTCTTCTTTTTAAAATTAAATGACTTAGAAATAATATAATCACCAAGATTGAAAAAAAAAAGACCTAAAATATATATTTTAGTTGCAAATATAAATAAATTTTCATGTTCTTGATTAGAATATTCTGTTCTAAAAAATTCATTTTTAAATATCGAATTTACTAATTCTGGAATAAAGAGTGCAAGCGTATAACATGAAAAGAAAAATATATGAGTAAAATAAAATAATGGAATATAATTGATTTTTTTATAATTATAATAAAAATTTACTAATGGAACTATGTTAAGTACAAAAACTGCTAAACCTAAGAGAAAAAAATATTTAGATATATATAGAGAATTTAGTAAAGCTAAATTAAATAAAGTAAAAGCAATTAAATAAAACTTTTTTTCAAATATTAATTTCCTCATCTATTTATTTTATTTAATTTTTTTATAATAAGTTTTGTTCGATTAATATAACTATGTTTTTTTACATTTTTAATTCCGCTTTTTCTTACTGCTTCAGCTTTATTTGGATTATCAAAAATAAAATTAATTTTTTTATTTAGCTCATTAATTGACGCATACATGAAACACGATTTATTTTCTTTAAAAAAAAAATTTTGCTCTTTTGATCTTGTTGTTAGCATTAATCCATTAAAAGCAGGAATTTCAAACGTCTTCATATTATGTGATGATAAGTTTTGATCTCTTAGTATATTTAAAGCAATTGCATATTTATTCATTTTATTTACAATTTGTTTGTCATAAATATGATTGCCTATATTTGCGTTTTTTAATTTTTTAATACTGAACCTCGACCAATTCCCGCCAAAAATATTTTTTTTAAATTTTATTTTATTTAAAATATCAAATCTTTTTTTTTCATATGTTCCAATGAAAAGAATTTCATTAACTCTCTTTGAACTTTTCTTTTTTACCTTATATTGTTTCAAACTGTCATAACCAAAAGGCAAATATAAAATATTCGTTCTAAATCTTTTATTTAATTTTTTTTTTATTTTTTCTGACCAAATACAAAATAGATCAAATTCTGATATTGTTTTTAGAAATGTTTTATTTGATATTATTGAATTATTTATATCCAAAGGGTCGTCAGGAAATATATTTATTATTTGTCCATAACCATTAATCGTCCTTATTTTATCTAATGTTTTTATATCTAAATAAATTGATTTAAAAAAAATAATTAAAGAATATTTTTTTTTTCTTTTTTTAAAAAAAGATATCAATTTTTTTCGCAATAATTTATAATTGATTTCATTAAAATAATTTTTTTATTTTTGCTATTATTCGATAATTGATAGACTTTTCAATGTTAAAAAAGTCCGTATCATATCCTAAATACTTGAACGTTTTAAAATAAATATAATCTAATGTAAATTTTTCTTTTGATCCAATGATTAATATATTAGAACTATTTTTTCTTGATATCAAATTCTGACCTCGTTAACCTTTTTATTTTTAACCTCAAAAACTCTATCACAGTTTTTTAAAGTATTAATTCTATGAGATATTAAGATGATCGTTTTTTTTGTTTTTAATTTTTCAATTGCTTCAATTACTTGATTTTCAGTATCTACATCTAAAGAACTTGTCGGTTCATCTAAAATCAGTAGTTCAGAATTTTTAAATAAAGCTCTCGCAATCCCTATTCTTTGTATTTGCCCCCCTGATAATCTGATACCTCTTTCTCCAATTTTAGTGTTATAACCATTAGGTAATTTGTTGATAAACTCTTTTGCTTGAGAAATCTCTAAAATCTCATTAAAAAATTTTACATTAATTTCATTATTGTTTTGATGTTGAAGTGAAATGTTTTCAATTATTGAACCATCTAATAATGTAACATTTTGATCAATATATGAAATTCTGCTTTGCCAACTATTAAGAGATTCATCAATCTTTTCTTGATCAACTAAAACTTTTCCTTCATTTGGATAAAGTAAGCCCGCTATTAGATCTATTAAAGTAGTTTTTCCTGATCCTGTTTTGCCCAAAATACCAATTGTTGAGTTTTTTTTTATATCAAGATTAATATTTTCAAATATTGTATTATTTTTTTCATAAGCGAAGCTAACTCCTTTAAGGCTTATTTCATTATTAAAATTTATAACTTTTTTGTTTGTTAATTTTTCATTTGAATTTATTTCATTATTTAAAAACTTTACTACGTCTAAATATATCTTTTTCTGAGACACAATTTGACTAAAATTGTAATATATTATTTGAACCTGAGGCAAAAGCCTGGATGCTCCAAATACAATTGCTGTTATCAAAGTGAAAGTATAATCTTCGTCATAAATGTTGTTTGATATCAAATAATAACTTCCTAGAGCTATTAAAATAATTGCAATACATTCGATAACTATTCTGGGAAAATTTCCAATATAAGCTGAAATTTCTGTCCCTTTTCTAATAGCAAAATCTTTATCTATGAAATTTTTATAAAATTTTTCTGATAGATTATCTAATTTCACTTGACGAAATATGGACATTGACTCTTGTGAAATTTTTACTCTTGATTTTAAATTAGAGGCTATAATTACACTTATAGAATTTAATTGATTTTTATAAAAAGAAAAGAGAATTAAATATGAAATCGAAAATGCTAAAGCAAAAAAAACAGTAGACCAGAAATTAATGTTCAAAAGTGTTACGGTTATTGCCAATGTAATCAATATTGCAGAAGACGTTTGTAGAATTTTAAAAATTGAATTAACCAAGGGATCAACTTTCGACTCTAAAACTGAAATTAATTCACTAGTGTTGAATCTTGTGAACTCTATATATGATTGTGAAATTATATTTTTAAATACCTGAGATGAAATTTTTGTGCCAATCTTGGTGGTTACTCTTAATATCAATTTTAGAACTAGTAATTTGACCAAAGTAGATCCTACAATAATAAGAATAAATATAAGAGATATATAACCCAAAGGATTTTGAACAAATAATTTTTCAGAAATTACCAAGTATTTATAATCAAAATTTTCATAAACAAGTTCAGGATTTAGCATTATATTCAAAAAGGGCACCAATGAAGATATAGTTAGCATTTCCAAAAATGCAGATAGTAGTATTGAAAAAAAAATTAGTATTAAAAATAATTTATGTTTTCTACTTAGAGTCTCGAAAATCTTTTTTACTATTAAACTATATGTCATTTATTTTTAAAACAGATTAAATTTTCTCCTCTGATAATAATATCTCTATCATCAATCTGCATTGATTTAGCTAGTGTCGTAAAATAATTCTTTGATATTGATTTTCCAGGTAACATCCAGTCATGTATTTCAATTATTACAATTTTAAATTTTTGAAACCACTCTAAATTTCCTTCAAATAAAGTGCTTTCGTGGCCTTCAATGTCTATTTTTATTAAAAAAGGTTCAAAATTTTTATACTTTGGATCCTCTAAAATTTGATTAATTGTTACGGCTTTTTTAATATTTTCTTTTCTATCTTTAATAATACTTATTGCCCTGTTATCTATTGAATTTAATATTTTATAACTTACATTTTCTGATGAAACGGCATTATTTAATAGTAAAGCTCTGTCATTGTTCACATTTTTAGAGAGTAAGTTAAAGTTGTTTTCATCTGGCTCTATTGAAACTACATGTGCTTCTTTAAAATTATCTAAAAAATAGTTCGTGCTACAACCTATATTAGATCCACAATCTATAATAAGTAAGTTTTTTTTTAAATTATTTTTTGTACCTTTGTTAAAAATATTTAAGTCATCTATTTTGTAACATTCGTAATAAAATAATTCTTGCAAAGTAATATAATCATATTGATTTCTAATTATGTAACAAGAAACAGATCTAGATTTTTTATCAAAAACATAAGCTTTATTAAATCGCAAAAATGTAAGATTAGGGTTCAATATAACAAATCTATTTTTTTTAGATAATGATATTATAAAAAACAATATGAACTTTAAAAAGTTTCTCATTTTATTAAAATTTAAATAATATTTCTTGTAAAAACTTTTAATATTTTCCAAAAAATTATTTTTTTTTTTCCCTTAAAATGATTAAGAAATACATAATTATCTGCAACTTGATCTATTTTCATATAATTATTTAATTTTACTCTCTTAACATTCAAATTTTTTTTTTTATAAATTGAGTTTTTTAATAAATTTTTTTTTCTTGATGAAGATATGCCAATATTTTCAACCAAATTTTTTGCGGGAGTAACTGTTAGTTTTCTTTTTCGCCAAAGAGACAATGTCCATGGGTAGGCCCAACTATCAACTTTATTATAATAGCAAGCATCAAATATTGTATTCCAGTATTGCCTTTCACTTTCAGTGAGAAAATTAGTTTTCCAGTTTTTTGAAATTTTCAATTTTGGCCAAAATTTCATATTTTTATCGTATAATTTCCATCGATTTTTCCAAGTTGCCCAACCCCAACAGTTAGCATATTTTGATAAATAATATTTATTGTTAAATTTAAACTTACTAGATAAAAAATTATCACCTGTTACACAACCTATGTCCATATTTGTTTCGTAGTAATTTAACATTTTATCACAAAAACTAAAAAAAGATTTATTTGGTATACAATCATCCTCTAATATTATTCCTCTTGAATTGTTTTTAAAAAACCAATTAATTCCTTTTGAAACTGCATTTTTACATCCAAGATTTTTTTTTAAAAATTTTTTTTTTACTTTACATTCCCAATTAATTTTATTCAGCTGATTGATTGAATCTTTACAAAGTTCTATATCTTCAAGCGTTTTTGGACCATCACAAAATACAAAAATTTTTTTTGGCTTAATTTTTCTTAAATTAATAATATTTTTTTTTAAATACTGAGGTCTATTAAAAATTAGAAGCAAAACAGGAATATTGCTCATTTTAAGAATTTATGAAATAATTTTATTGTTTTAATAAATTTTTATATACTATTTACATAAAATACAATTAATATTAAGTTTAAAGTATAAATACATAGCCCTAACATGACTAAACAAAAAATAATTACTTTTAACAGCTTCAAAAATAAAAGAAAAATTTGGGCAGGTAAACTAAACAGAGATGAAAAAGTAAAAAAATTATCAAAAAAACTCTATATAAATGCAGATAAACATAACTTTTGCTACCTTTATGACTGGCTAGGAGAACCAATGTTACAAACACCTGATGATGTTTTAACATTACAAGAAATCATCCATAAAACGAAACCAGAAATTATTTTGGAAATAGGTGTGGCATGGGCGGGCACATTGCTACTTTATGACTCTTTATCAAATTTTTCAAAAACAAAAAAAATTATTGGAGTTGATATATTTATACCAGATGATTTGAAAAGGAGATTATTTTCTAAGTCAAAATCAAAAAAAATTAAGCTTATAAATGCAGACTCAACATCTTTTAAAACTTTTAGTAAAATTAAAAAAATATGTGGGAATTATAGAAGTATTTTAATTCATCTGGATAGCAACCATACTAAAGATCACGTATTAAAAGAAATATTATTATATTCAAAACTTATAAAGAAAAATAATTATCTTATTGTAGGAGATACAATTATAGAAAGTATCCCTAAACAAAAACATAGAAAACGAGAATGGGCAAAAGGAAATAATCCTCAAAATGCTGTAAATGAATTTTTAAAGAAAAATAAAAACTTTAAAATTGACAAACAAATAAATTATAAACAATTACTTACAAATAATCCAAATGGTTATTTGAAACGGATTAAATAATAAATTATTAATTTAAAAATTGTTTATTAATCTTACAATCTTTAAAAAATCATTTGACTTTAACAACGGGTAATTTGGAATTGATACAATTTCTTTTGAAATTTTTTCTGTAATTGGCAGCTTATTTCTATGATATTTTCTAAATGGTATTTGTTTATGATTTGGTATTGGGTAATGAATTCCAGGAAATATTCCATTTTTTTTTTAAATATAAGATAAATTTTTGATCTAAGATTATTTTTTACTCTAATAACAAATAAATGAAACACATGTTTTTTAGTATTATTTTTCTGCGGTAATAGAAT
>LHBX01000071.1 GCA_001704065.1 Pelagibacteraceae bacterium GOM-A1
ATAAATAATTGTTCAGCATTTACATAAATTAAATTCAATTTAAATTTTTTTCTAAAAGTATTTACTACTTGTTTTTCTTCGTTTTTTCTGAGCAGGCCAGTATTAACGAATATACAAGTTAGGTTTTTTCCAATCGCATTACTAATTAATTTTGCTACTACACTGCTATCTACACCACCAGATAATGCACAAATTACTTTAGAATTTCCAACTTGTTCTTTAATTTGTTGCATAAGTTTGGATTTTTGATTTTTTGATGTCCAATTTTTTTTAATTTTACAAATTTTAATTACAAAGTTTTTTAATATTACTTTGCCTTTAACTGTATGGGAAACTTCTGGATGAAACTGTATGCCATATATTTTTTTTTTTACATTTTCTATCATACATAATTTCGAATTTGAGGATTTTGCTATAACTTTAAAACCTTTAGGTAATTTAATTACCTCATCTCCATGGCTCATCCATACATTGGTGGAATTTTTTGAAAAGAAATTTTCGGTTAAAGCGCTTTTTTTTAATTTTGTAACTTTTGCTAACCCAAATTCTCTTGATTTTGCTCGTTTTACTTTACCTCCTAATTCTTTAGAGATTATCTGATGGCCAAAACAAATACCTAAAATTGGAATATTTAAACTTAATATACTTCTATTGAATTTAACTTTTTTATTTTGATAAACATTTAAGGGACCGCCAGATAAAATGATGCCTTTCACATTTTTTTCATTTTTGTAGTTTTTAAGTTTGTTGTGACTTATAATTTCACAAAAAACATTTAATTCTCTTACTTTTCTTGCAATTAATTGTGTAAACTGAGACCCAAAATCGATTATTAAAATTTTATCTAGATTATTTTCAAGACGCATCTTTTTTTTCAAACTCTTTTAGGCGTTTGTTTATAGATGCGATTTTATCACAAAGGTTCGAGCATATTTTCTTAAAATCTTCTCTAAGTTCCTCTGCTTTAGAAAAATTAGATCTTTCTAACTCAATATCTATTAATAGATACATTGCCTCTTCGTTGTTTGGCTCGAGTAGTAAAACTGTATTTATATTTTTTTCCAGTTCTGTTTTGTTTTCTTCATTTTTAAATATTTTTGCTAAATATAGATATGACTTTGAGTCTTTGGGATTGTATACAATATTTCTTTGAAATAAAAATTTTGAATCTTCATATTTTTCATTTTCATAAAGACTTTTTGCTTCATCAAAAAAATTAACTTTTTCTGCGTTAACATTAAAAACTAAAGTAAAAAGTAAAATTATTGCTAAGGTAATTTTTTTTATCATCTTTTTATTTCGTCTATGTTATGTACCATACTTTCATAAAAACCTGCTTTAGTAATTTTGACAAATTTTGGTTTTTTTCTGAGATCTTTAATTCTTTTTGCACCTAAGTATCCCATTGATGATTTTAAACCCCCTACTAGTTGATAGATTATTTTTTCAACTGTGCCTTTGTATTTAACAAAACCTTCAACACCTTCTGCTACATATTTTGAAGTATCTTTTTGTTTTGATTGAAAATATCTATCTGCTGATCCTTTATTCATTGCTCCAATAGATCCCATGCCTCTAAAACTTTTAAATAATTTACCACCTCTTTTAATAATTCTTCCTGGAGCCTGATCTGTTCCTGCAAATAATGATCCAATCATTACCGCATCTGCTCCTGCTGCAAGTGCTTTTGCAATATCCCCAGAAAATTTGATACCTCCATCAGCTATTAATGTTGTTTTACTTTTGCCCATACCTTTTTTTACATCTAAAATTGCACTTAACTGTGGAACTCCTATCCCCGCAACTAATCTTGTAGTGCATATAGATCCTGGTCCAATTCCAACTTTTATAATATCTACTCCTTGCTTAATCAGAAATTTAGCTGCTTCTGCTGTAGCAATATTACCTGCACATAAAGCTGTTTTGGTTGGTTTAATTTTTTTAATTTTTTTTATTATTTCAGCTACTTTTTTTGTGTGGCCATGAGCTGTATCAACAACAATTAAATCGATATTTTCTTTTAAAATCTTTTGAGCTCTTATGTGTTCGTTTAAACTTGCACCAACAGCTGCACCAACTAACATTTTTTTTGCTTTTACTTTTCTTATTTCTTTTATCTGATCATTTATTGATAAATTTCTATGTATAACACCTATTCCACCCTTTTTACCGATTGAAATAGCCATGTTAGACTCTGTTACAGTATCCATTGCTGAAGTTAGAAGGGGTATAGAAATATTTAAGTGTTTTGATAATTTAACTTCTGTCTTTACTTCTGAAGGTAAAATTTCAGAATAATTTGGTGCTAAGGTTACATCATCGAAAGTGAGCGCTTCTTTGATAGGATCCATGTCCTTATATAAACGATTCTTAAAAAAATGAAAGTATCTATCTTAAATTTTTGCAGATTAAGAAACTTTCTTTAGAGTCTTTTCTACTTGCTGGAGGCTTATAGACATTAAATTTTACAAAATTTTTTTTTGAAAATGCAATTATCTCATTAAATGAGATTCCCATAAATAATTTTGAGACAAAATAGCCATTTGGCTTCATCATTTTTGTAGCGAAATCCAAAGCTTCTAAAACTAATTCTCCAGTTACCATAGAGTCTAGGTTTTTGTTTCCCGTAGTATTGACTGCCATATCTGAAATAATTAGGTCAATTTTTCCACCAAAATAATTATTAATTTTATTTTGTTGCTCAGTATCCGTAAAATCTCCTTTTAAAATTTTTACATTCTTTATTTCTTCTATTTCTTTTAAATCTATTGCTAAATGCTTATTACATTTTAAATTACTTGATATATATTGAGACCAGCTTCCAGGAGCAGCTCCAAGATCTATTACTGAAATATTATTTTTTAAAAATTTAAATTTTTCGTTAATTTCCTTTAATTTATAAACGGCTCTTGATCTATATCCTTCAACTTTTGATTGTCTAACATAAATATCTCTTCTCTGCTTATTAATCCAATTTTTTGAGATTTTATTTTTTTTCAATTAGTTTTGAACCTTAAAGATTTTGAGATTTTATTATTATCCAAAGTATTT
>LHBX01000072.1 GCA_001704065.1 Pelagibacteraceae bacterium GOM-A1
CTTCAAAAAGAAAAGAAAATCAATTTAATGAAAAAATTGATGAATTAAATCAAGAAACAGATAATTTATTGGAAGAAATAGATAAATGGCAAATGTAAATATAAAATTTAATGGTAAAGAATATTTACTATCTTGTGAAGATGGTCAAGAGGAACATTTGGAAGAATTGTCCTTGAGTTTAAATAAGAAATTCTAAGACTATAGCTACAAGAAAATCCTCAGAAGAGTTTTTATCAGCTATATTAAAAGAGAGAAATACTTTAATTGGTGGCTCTGCTGATTTAGCGGGATCAAACAATACAAAAACTAAGTTACATAAAATTATTAATTCAAGTAACTTTGATGGTAATTATATTCACTATGGTGTTAGGGAACACGCTATGAGTGGAATAATGAATGGATTAGCTCTTCATAGTAATTTTATTCCTTATGGAGGAACTTTTTTAATATTTTCAGACTATTGCAAACCTTCAATAAGACTGTCTGCTATAATGAAACAGAAGGTAATTTTTATAATGACACATGACTCGATAGGACTAGGAGAAGATGGACCTACGCATCAACCAGTAGAGCAACTTGCTGCTTTAAGATCTATTCCAAACTTAAATGTTTTAAGACCAGCTGATCAAACTGAAACAATTGAATGTTGGGATATTGCTTTAAATAGCAACAAAACACCTAGCGTATTAGCCTTAACCAGACAAAACTTAAAACCCATAAGAAATAGCTTTAGCAAAAAAAATCAATGCTCTATGGGAGCTTACGAAATTATAAGGACCGGAAAAAACATAAATTTAACTATTTTAGCCTCAGGATCAGAGGTTAATCTTGCAATTGAGACTAGTCATAAATTGGCCAAACAAAAAATTTATTCAAAAGTAATATCAATGCCTTGCCAAGAAATTTTTGACAAACAAAACAAGAGCTATAAAGATAAAATCTTAAAAGAAAGCAAAAACACTTTTTCAATTGAGGCAGGATCAAAAATGCCTTGGGAAAAATATATTGAAAAAGGCTTGTCTTTTTCAATAGAAGATTTTGGTAAAAGCGCTC
The DNA here is from genome assembly GCA_001704065.1 of Pelagibacteraceae bacterium GOM-A1. GTDB lineage: Bacteria > Pseudomonadota > Alphaproteobacteria > Pelagibacterales > Pelagibacteraceae > Pelagibacter. The sequence goes on from LHBX01000072.1 coordinate 1,054, forward strand.
CTTATAAAAAAATCTATGATCATTTTGGTTTAAGTAGTGAAAAAATTAGTAAAAAAATTAAATTTTATTTAAAAAAATGACAATAAAAGTTGGCATTAACGGTATGGGAAGAATTGGCAGAATGATTGTGAGGTCAATTTATGAAAATTACAAAGGTAAAATAATTATCAAACATATTAATAATAGATCGAGCTCTGAAATTTGTGCAAATTTATTAAAACATGATTCAATTCATGGTAATTTTAGTTCTCTGGTAAAATCTGGAGGAAATTACATAAAAATAAATAAAGAAAAAATATCTTACACACAACACTCCACAATTAATGACATAAAGTGGAAAAAATATGGTGTAGATTATGTTTTTGAGTGCACAGGTAATTTTAATTCTAAAGATCAATTAATGCCACATATAAAAAATGGGGTAAAAAAAGTTATTGTTTCAGCCCCATGTAAAATGGCAGATAAAACTATAGTTTTTGGCATAAATCATAACAAGATCAAGAAGAATGATAGTATTATTTCAGCAGCTTCTTGCACAACAAATTGTTTAGCTCCTGTTGCAGATGTAATTAATAAAAATTTTATAATTCTTAATGGTTTTATGACAACCATACATGCTTTTACAAGTGATCAAAGAATATTAGATAATTCTCACAAAGATCCAAGAAGAGCGAGATCTGCCAGTCAATCAATTGTACCCACATCTACTGGAGCATCAAAAGCTATTGGTGAGATTATACCCTCATTGAAAGGTAAGCTAGAGGGAGTAGCAATGAGAGTGCCAACACCAAATGTTTCATTAATAGAATTTATATTTAATGTAAAAAAAAATATTACCGTAAAAAAATTAAATAATTCTTTATTTTCAGCTTCTAAAACGAAGCTTAAAAAAATTCTAAATGTTACAGATGAGAAGCTAGTCTCAGTTGATTTTAACCATAATAGTGCATCTGCCATCATAGACTCATCACTTACTAATGTTGTTGGTAATAAAATGGGTAAAATTTCAGCTTGGTATGATAATGAATGGGGTTTCTCGAATAGAATGTGTGATATTGCTGAGTATGTAAGCAAGATCAAATAATGAAATACATTGAAAATATAGAAAATATTGAAAATAAAAGAGTAATTCTTAGACTTGATTTAAATGTTCCAATAAAAAATGGAAAAATAACAGACTCTAACCGAATTGATAAAGTTATGCCTACACTCGAATTTCTATTAAAAAAAAAAGCAAAGATTATAATAATTTCTCATGTTGGAAGGCCAAAAGGTAAAATAGTTAAGGAACTTTCTCTAGAATTGGTATCGTTGTATATTAAAAGTAAAATTAAAAAAGAAGTATCGTTACTTAAAGAAAACATTTTTAATTTAAATAAAGAAAACATTTTTAAGAATTCAAATCATGAGCTGGTACTACTTGAAAATATTAGATTTTATCCCGAAGAAGAAGCCAACGATGATAAATTTTCAAAGAAATTAGCAAGCTTAGGTGAAATATATGTTAATGATGCATTTTCGTGTTCACACAGAGATCATGCTTCTGTATCAAAAATAACAAAGTATATTCCATCGTACAGTGGAATTCAAATTAATGCAGAGGTAAATGCTCTCAACAAGATAACTTCTGAAATAAAAAAGCCTATAACATGTATAATTGGTGGATCTAAAATATCTTCGAAAATAAATATAATAAAAAATTTAATACCAAAATTCAACAGTATTATAATAGTTGGTGCTATGGCAAATAATATACTGAAATTCAAAGGTTTAAAAATTGGTAGCTCTGTATATGAAAAAAATATTGATAACATAATTCAAGAAATTTTCACCTATGCTGAAAAAAATAAATGTAAAATATATTTTCCTAAAGATGTTAAAATTGGAAAAAAATTGAACGATAAATCTTTTGAAAAAGATTTTAAAGACATTGAAGATGATGATATGATACTTGATGTAGGATCAAAAACATTAGTTGAAATAAAAAAAATTATTGACGATTCCTCGACAATATTATGGAACGGACCGTTAGGTTACTTTGAAAATGAGAATTTTTCATTAGGAAGTTTAGAAGTTGCAAAATATATAGCAAATAGAGGGAACAAAATATTTTCCGTTGTTGGTGGAGGCGATACGGTTGCGGTAATTAATTCACTAAATATGAAAGATAAATTTAATTTTGTTTCAACTGCAGGTGGAGCGTTTTTAGAATATCTTGAAGGCAAAGTTCTCCCTGGTATAAAAGCATTAAATTAAATGTCTGAATTAAACAAAATAGCTCTTCAAATATTGTCAAATGGCAAAGGTATACTTGCAGCTGATGAAAGTACAGCCACAATGACAAAAAGATTAGACTCAGTAAAAGTACATTCTGACGAAAATAATAGACTCCTTTTTAGACAAACTCTTTTTTCATCTTCATCAATGAGTGAATGTATAGGTGGAGTAATACTATATGATGAAACAATAAGGCAAAGAACATCTAATGGAAAAACTATACCTGAACTAATAAACTCAAGTGGTTCATTAGCAGGGATTAAAGTTGATACAGGAGCCAAAATATTAGCAGGATCTAAAGAAGAAAAAATTACAGAAGGTTTAGATGGTTTAAGAGAAAGACTTAATGATTATTATGAACTGGGAGCAAGATTTACAAAATGGAGAGGTGTTTACTTAATTTCTGATAAATATCCTAGCAAACTATCTATTTCGGCAAATGCTCATGCGTTGGCTAGATACGCTGCTTTAGTTCAAGAAGCAGGAATGGTTCCAATAATTGAACCCGAAGTTTTAATGGATGGTGATCATTCTGCTAAAGATTGTTTGATGAAAACATCTGAAGTAATAAAAAAATGTTATGAAGAGTTAGAATTAAATAATGTTGATTTAAAGGGAACAATATTAAAACCAAACATGATTTTACCAGGAAAAAAATCTGGTGAAAAAATTTCCAGTGAAGAAATAGCAGAACTAACTATAGATTGTTTAAAAAATAATGTACCTTCATCAGTCCCAGGCATAGCTTTTCTCTCTGGGGGCCAATCAGAAATAGAGGCAACTGCAAACCTTAATCAAATTAATATCAAAAATAATACAGATTTTATAATGACTTATTCTTATGGAAGAGCTCTACAACAAAGTGCACTTAAGTTTTGGTCAAAAGATATAAATAATATAAGCGGAACTCAGGAAATATTTGATCATAGAGCAAAAATGTGTACTTTGGCAGCACAGGGAAAATGGTCAGAAAATATTGAAAAACCGTAGTAAGAAATTCATTTATTTAATATCTCCTACTAAAATTATAGATAAATCATTTTACAACATCTTAAATCTTGTTTTTAAATCGAATAAAGTAAAATTTTTTCAATTAAGACTTAAAAAGGAAAGTATTAAAAAAAAAGCTACAATTGCAAAGAAAATACTCAAAATTTGTGAGAAAAATAATGTAAAATTAATTATTAATGATGATCCTTATCTTGCAATGAAAGTGAATGCTGATGGTTGCCATTTAGGTCAAAAAGATATGGATATTTTGAAGGCAAAAAAAATTTTAAAAAATAAAATCATCGGAGTTACATGTCATAATTCAATTAAATTGGCCAAATATGCATCATCAAAAGGTGCACATTATATTGCATTAGGAGCATTCTATAAAACTAAAACTAAGAAAGTTATACATAAAGCAGATATTAGAACTTTAAGTAAAATTAAAAAGTCAATTAAAATACCTGTTGTTGCTATTGGTGGAATAAATGGAAAAAATTATAAAAAACTATTATTGAATAAAGCTGATTTTTTGGCTATCTCTGGCTACATTTGGAATAATAAAAAATACAAACCACATCAAGCAATAAAAAATTTAAAATGAAAATTAATGCTACTGAAATAAGAGTTGGGATGATTTTGGAGTACAAAGAAGATTTGTGGGAGGTTCTTAAAACTAACCATGTTAAACCTGGAAAAGGTGGGGCTTTTGCTCAAGTAGAGATGAAAAGTCTTATTAAAAGTACTAAATTAAATGAAAGATTTAGATCAAGTGAAACAGTAGAAAAAGCAATCTTAGAGGAAGTAAAATATAATTTTTTATATAGTGATGGAACTGATTTCTACTTTATGAATCCAGAAACATTTGAGCAAACTCATTTGAATAAAATTATAATTGGAGAAAAAAGCAAAATGCTTTCGGAAAATTTAGAGGTTACCATAAACTTCTATAATGAAAATCCATTAAGTGTAACTCTTCCCAATCAAATTACATGTGAAATTGATACAACTGATGCTGCAATAAAAGGTCAAACAGTTTCATCATCTTATAAGCCCGCAAAATTAACCAATGGTATAAATATTCAAGTTCCACCGTTTATTGAAAGTGGAGATAAAATAATTTTAGATACTAGAACAATGGAATATATAAAAAAAATATAAAATGAATTCAATATCACCTAATTTAAATTTAATGATCAAGGCTTGTGAGAAAGTATCCAAAGTAATTATTAGAGACTTTGGAGAATTAGAAAACTTACAAGTTTCAAAAAAGGGACCAAAAGATTTTGTAACAAAGACAGATAAAAGAGTTGAAAAAATTTTAATAGATGAATTGACTAAGTCAAAAAAAAATTATTCATTTATAACAGAGGAGACAGGGGAAATTTTAAACAAAAATAAAGATATTTTTTGGATAATAGATCCTATAGATGGGACAACAAATTTTTTACATGGAATACCACATTTTGCAATTTCTATAGCATTACAAAGAGAAGGTGAAATTATATCCGGATTGATTTTTGATCCAATTAAAAATGAAGTTTTTTATGCTGAAAAGGATAGCGGATCATTTTTCAACAACAATAGAATTAGAGTATCAAATAAATCGAATATTGATGAATGTTTATTTTCGTCGAATTGTGAAGGTATAAAATTGATTTATCCAAAACTTAATTTGAGAAATACTGGATGTGCAGCTCTCGATTTAGCTTATGTTGGATGTGGTAGATTCGATGGATATTTTCATGATAAAATAAATATTTGGGACATAGCTGCTGGGAAAATTATTATTGAAGAAGCTGGTGGAAAAGTAAATGATATTAATAAATTTAAAAATAATAATATAGATATAAGAGCCGCAAATCCTAATATTTACGAAAAAATGTTAAAAAAAATTGACAACTTTTAATTGTTTTTAAAAAAATTTTTGTTATAAGGCAGCCCATGAAAAAAAATATACACCCAAAATATCATACCATTAAAGTAGAGATGACAGATGGATCACATTTTGAGACAAGATCCACATGGGGTTCTGAGAATGAAATATTAAAACTTGAGATAGATCCAAAATCACATTCTGCTTGGACAGGTGGAAAACAAAAAATTTTGGATAAAGGAAGAATTAGTAAATTTAACAAAAAATTTCAAAACTTTAGATCTGAGAAAAAAAATTAATGTCAAAAGCTCCTTTAATGCCGATGGCAACCGCTGTATGGCTTGTTGAAAACACATCTCTAACATTTAAACAAATTGCTGAATTTTGTAAATTGCATGAAGTAGAGATACAAGGAATTGCCGATGGAGAAGTCGCCAAAGGTATTGTTGGATATAATCCAATTATTTCAGGTCAATTAACAAATGAGGAGATTGAGCTATCTACGAAAGATAATGCAAGGCCACTAAATATTATTGATGAAGAAGTAGAAGTTAGAAATTCCGAAAATAAAATAAAAAAATATGTACCATTGTCTAAGCGTCAAGACAAACCTGATTCTGCTTTGTGGCTTTTGAAAAACCATTCTTTATTAAAAGACTCTCAGATAGCTAGGCTAGTAGGTATCACAAAAAATTCGGTTTCTGCTATAAGGAATAAAAGCTATTGGAATTACAACAGTCTTAATGCAAAAGATCCAGTTGCTATGGGTTTGTTTTCACAGAAAGATTTATTATCAGCAATTGAAAAGGCTGAAAGAAGAATATTAAAAGAAAAAAAGGATAAAGATAAATTAAATTTGAATAAATAAATTTATCTCTAAAAATATGGACAAATATTATTTAAAATGCTAACTAAGCTTTTTTTTGGAGGTTGTTATTAAAATAGAAGTCAAAGATAATAATGTTGAGCAAGCACTGAGGGTTTTGAAAAGAAAGCTCCAGAGAGATGGATTTTTTAAAATAATTAAGTTAAAAAATAATTACGAAAAGCCATCTGAGAAAAAAAAGAGAATATTACAAGAAAACATTAAAAGAGTAAAAAAACTTAACAAACTCAAAAACAGGATTTAATTATCGCGGGGTGGAGCAGCCTGGTAGCTCGCAAGGCTCATAACCTTGAGGTCGGCGGTTCAAATCCGTCCCCCGCAACCAATTTAAATTTTAAATCTAGATTTCCTGCTGTCTATTAAAAAACCATTGACCGTGTCGGTTGTAAGTTTTTGAAAACTTTTTCCAAAATTTTCTATTTTTTCAATTATTTGAGGTGGTGCAGTAATTATTTGACATCCAAGATTTCTTGCTTGTAGATAGTTATATGCCTCTCTTGTGCTTGCCCAAAGTATTTCAACATTTTGATAGTTTTTTGAGATTTTTATACTTTCTCTAATCTCAGGTATTGGGTCTTTCCCAGCATCAGCCATTCTTCCTGCGAAAATTGAGATTATAACTTTTGTTTTTTTGTCAATATTTTGTAAAATTTTTTTTGTTTGAGTTGAACTATAAACAGCTGTGATATTTAATTTTATTCCACTTTTATTTAATGTTTTAATAACTTTGCCCATAAACTTACCTTTTGAATTAAAAACAGGTACCTTTACATAAACATTTTTACCCAATTTATTAATTATACGTCCTTGTCTTATCATTTCTTTTTCATCATCAGCAAAAACTTCACATGAGACTGGTTTATTTGTAATATTAAGAATCTCTTTAGAATAGGATAAATAATTTTTTGCACCTGCATTTCTCATTAAACTTGGATTAGTTGTAAAACCTTTTACTAATTTTTTCCTGTTAAAAGATTTGATGAGTTTGATATCAGCAATATCGCAGTAAATTTTGGTCAATTATAAGCTCTTTACTATTTCTTCAGTCATTTTCTTTGCATCTGCAAATAACATTAATGTATTATCCCTATAGAAAAGATCATTATCTATTCCCGCATAACCAGGGGACAAACTTCTCTTCACAAATAATACCGACTTACTTTTTTCAACGTCTAATACTGGCATACCATATATTGGACTTTGAGGATCTGATTTAGCTACAGGGTTTGTAACATCATTTGCTCCAATAACATAAGCAACATCACAATTTGCAAAATCATTATTTATTTCTTCTAATTCAAAAACTTCATCATAAGGAACATTTGCTTCCGCTAACAAAACATTCATATGGCCAGGCATTCTTCCTGCTACAGGGTGTATGGCGTATGAAACTTTTACTCCATTTTTTTTTAAAGCATCCACCATTTCTCTTAATGCGTGTTGAGCTTGTGCAACAGCCATACCATAACCAGGAACAATAATAACTGAAGAAGCATTTTTCATTAAGAAAGCTGCATCGTCTGCATTTCCACTTTTGACTGGCTTTTGTTCTTTGTCTCCAGATTTTGAAGATTGATCAGTAGCACCCCACCCACCTAGGATAACGTTAAAAAATGATCTATTCATTCCTTTGCACATAATATATGAAAGAATTGCACCTGATGATCCTACTAAAGCGCCAGTTATTATTAGAGCAGTATTTTCCAATGTAAATCCTATACCAGCAGCTGCCCATCCTGAGTATGAATTTAACATTGAAATAACCACGGGCATATCTGCTCCACCTATTGGAATGATTAGCAAAACACCAACTAAAAAAGATAAAGTTACTAGCATCCAAAAGAAATTAGAGGATTGAGATTTACACAAATAAAAAATTAAAAATAGTATTGAAACACCTAGTATAAGGTTTATGATATGCTGACCTTTAAATGTAATTGGTGATCCTGACATTATTCCTCTCAGTTTTAGGAAAGCTATTATAGAGCCAGAGAAAGTGATTGCTCCAATTGCAGCTCCTAATGACATTTCAATTAAACTAGCGAGTTTTATGTTGCCAACAGACCCTAAATTAAATGCCTCGGGTTTAAGAAATGCAGCTATCGCAACAAATACTGCTGCAAGACCAACAAGACTATGAAAGCCTGCAACGAGTTCTGGCATCGCTGTCATTGGTATTCGAAAAGCTATAAATGCACCTATTGATCCTCCTATAAGAAGAAAAATTAACACATATACAAAACCAGGTCCAAGATCCCCCACAGATAAAAAAGTCACAATTATTGATATTGCCATACCTGCAATTCCAAAATAGTTACCTTGTCTAGAAGTTTCGGGAGAAGATAAACCTCTTAACGCCAATATAAATAATATTCCTGATATTAAATAGAATAAAGCTGATAAATTTGCTGACATATTTATTTCTTTTTTTTCTTATACATTTGAAGCATTCTTTGGGTTACAAGAAATCCTCCAAAAATATTAACTGCTGCTAAAATAATAGCAAGAAATCCAAAAATATTTGACATCTCAAATATATTTTCTGAAGACCCAGCTAATGCAGCAATGATTGCTCCAACTATAATGACGGATGATATAGCGTTAGTTACTGACATTAAAGGAGTGTGTAGTGAAGGAGTAACACTCCAGACGACATAGTAACCCACAAAAATTGATAATATAAATATGCTGAGTCTAAATATAAAAGGATCTATTTCCATAATTACACTTTGGTCTTTTCTATTATTTCATCTTCCAAATTTATTTCAAAAGTTTTTTTTTCTTTATCAAATAAATTATTTATAAAGTTAAACATATTCTTAGAATATAGATTAGAAGCTGAAACCGGCAATTTATTCAAAATATTTGCTTCACCCATAATTTTAACGCCGTTGTTATCTACTATTTGGTCTACTTTAGTTAATTCTGAGTTTCCACCTTGAGAAGCTGCCAAATCATATATAACTGAACCACTTGGTATTAATTCAATCATGTCTTTTTTTAATATTATTGGCGCTTTTTTTCCAGGAATTAAAGCTGTGCATATGACTATATCAATTTTTTTTAGGGTTTCTTTTAATAATTCTTCTTGCTTAGCTTTGAAGTCTTCTGAAGCTTCTTTAGCATATCCACCCTCCGTTTCCATATTTTCGGAACCTTCAACTGTTAAGAACTTACCACCTAAACTTTCAACCTGTTCCTTTGATGCTAGTCTAACATCGGTTGCAAATACTATTGCGCCCATCCTTTTTGCAGTAGCTATTGCTTGCAATCCAGCAACTCCGGCACCAACAACAAGAACTTTTGCAGCAGAAATTGTGCCTGCAGCAGTCATCATCATGGGTATAGCCTTTTGATAATATGCAAATGAATCTACAACTGCTTTGTATCCAGCTAAGTTAGCTTGAGAAGATAATATATCCATTGATTGAGCTCTTGTAATTCTTGGTAAGAGTTCAAGTGAAAAACATTTTATATTTTTTGAAGATATTTCCTTTATTTTTTTTTCATTAACATAAGGATTTAAAACACCAACTAAAATTTGATTTTGTTTAAGTTTATTTAAATCTTCATCCTTCAGTATATTCAATTGTAAAATTGCATCAGACTTTGATATAATTTCTTCATTAGTCTCAAGAAAACTGGCACCCTCTTTCATATATTGATCATCGCTAATACCTAAATGAGAAGCATAAGATTTTTTTAAACAGACATCTAATCCTAGTGTTTTATACTTTTTTACGGTATCTGGAGTAATGGCAACTCTCTTTTCAAGACTTAAATCTTCCGAAATTGATCCTATAATCATTTTACAAAAGAAATATTGCCATTAGAATTAAAATAACGACAACAGCAACAGATCCCCAAAGTACAAATTTGGTAAAATTATTCCAGGTATTTTTATGACTTTCGTTATCCATTACTATTTATTTTTGCCTAGCTTTAAATTTAGGGTTTTTTTTATTAATTATATACACTCTACCTCTTCTTCTAACTAATTTCGAGTTGAGATCCCTTTTTTTTAATGATTTTAGTGAGCTTGCAATTTTCATAATTATATTTTCACGCTTTTAATAAACGATGTTATGTAATCTTTCAAATTTATTTTTCCATATTGTTTAATAACCTTATTATTAAATGATAAATTAGTTAAAGCAGAAGCGTATCTCTCACCTTCCCTGGGAGGTAAATATCTAATTTTCGAACCGAACATTTTTGCCACACTCAAAATTGAGTAAGATTTTTTATGGCTTATACTATAATGAGAACATTTATTTAATTTCCATGCCATATAACATACATTTACTGTATCTGAAATATGGGTGAATCTCCTTGTTTGAGTGCCTGGCTTTACGACAGTTAGTGTTTTTTTATTTTTATATTGATTTTGAAATATACCAATTACTGTTGCCATTTCACCCACTTCTATTTGTTTATCTCCATAAACATTGTAGAAATAAATAATTTCATATTTAAAATTAAACCATTTTTTTAAATTTTCTAATAACTCCAAATTGTTAGATTTTGTGAAAGCATAAGGAGATAAATTTTTATCATTTCCTTTTTTTCCAAATGCCGCAGATGTTGCTGAGTAAATTAATTTTATTTTATTATCTAAACAAAATTTAAATACTTCTCTTGAACCCAAAGAGTTTGAATTGAAACATTCATTAAATTTTATAAAGCTTTGATAAATCCTTGAAAATTCTCCAAAATGAAAAACTGAATGAATTCTGTTTTTCTTATCTTTTAAAATATTTCTTATGTTTGATGTATCACCTTTTAAATATTTTAGGCGTTTTGATTTAATATGATTTTTTTTATTACCTGTAGAATAGTTATCAATACTTATAATTTTATATTTAGTTTTTTTTAGTAAAAGCTTTATTAAATTTGTGCCAACGAAACCAGCACCGCCTGTAATTATGATGAAATTTTTCATTAGGATAAGCCTGGCAACGTCCTACTCTTCCAAGTCTTAAGACTAAGTACCATCGGCGCTGAAAGGCTTGACTTCCGAGTTCGGAATGGGATCGGGTATTGCCCTTTCGCAAAAATCACCAGGCAATGAACAAATACATAATATTGTAAAATTGTAAAGTTAAATTAAGCAAAAATTTTATTTTAAAAACTTTAAAATTAATGTAATTGATTAAATATGGCTAGAACTGCTTTAATCACAGGAATATCAGGGCAAGATGGTGCTTATTTAGCTAAACTTTTACTGGAAAAAAAATATAAAGTAATTGGAACCGATAGACGCTCAGCAAGATCGGTTAACTGGAGATTGAGTCGCCTTGGCATAGAAAATAAAATAATCCATGAAGAAATGGAGCTTGGAGAGATATACGAAATTCAAAGAGTTTTTAAAAAATATAAATTTGATGAAGTTTATAATTTAGCAGCACAGTCATTTGTTGCTACTTCCTTTAGGAGCCCAATTAATACAGCAAATATAACTGGTTTAGGATCACTAAGAATTTTAGAAACAATAAGGACATTGAACCCTAAAATTAAGTTTTATCAAGCGTCTTCCTCAGAAATGTTTGGCGATGTTTTAAATAAATTTCAGAATGAAGAAACACCATTTAATCCTCAGAGCCCATATGCTGTATCAAAGTTATTTTCTCATTATCTAACTAAAAATTATAGAGATTCTTATAACTTATATGCTGTATCAGGTATTTTATTCAATCATGAATCACCTTTAAGAGGAGAAGAGTTTGTTACAAGAAAAATAATAAAAGGTCTAATAGATATTTTGCATAATAAGATTCAGTTTTTAGAACTAGGAAACTTATATGCAAAAAGGGATTGGGGATATGCAAAAGAATATGTAGAAGCAATGTGGTTGATGCTTCAACAAAAAAAACCTGAGGATTTTGTAATATCAACTGGTAAAACTTATAGTATTAAGGAATTCATTAATCATGCAACTAATTATTTAAACATGGAAACTAAGTGGGTAGGTAAAGGTTTAGATGAAAAATTGATAAATAAGAAAAATAGTAAAATTATAATTAAAATAAATAAAAAATTTTTTAGACCTGCAGAAGTAAATTTTTTAAAAGGGAGTTATAAAAGAGCATTAAATAAATTAGGATGGCGACCTAAAACAAATTTTAAGAACTTAATTAAAATTATGATTGATGAGGAATTAAAAAACAATTATTAGGGTAGAAATTTACCATAACTTAAATCATATTGTTTTTCAAAATTTAACTCATTATTAAAAACCATTTTCATATTTTTTTTAATTTTCATAGTTCTAGAATTATTTTTAAGAACATAATTTATTTTATTTGCTAACCCTTTTATATTTTTTGGATTAATCATTTCATAAATATTTCTATTTTTATTAAATTTCTTAAAATCAAAATTATCGTTAACTATCATGGGAATGTTAAAACATAGATAATTATTAAACTTTTGTGATGTCCCAGCCATATACTTATGGCTTAAATTAATATTGTCATAAAAACACAGGCCTAAATTTGAATTATGAAGAATATCAAACCAATAATTATTACTGACGTCTTCTAATATAAAAATATTATTTTCAGCTTTATTTCTAATAATTTTTTTCTGTAAATATTTTGAAAAATTACCATTTGATTTTCCAGCAATGATAAGAATTATATTCTTTTTCACATATTTAAAACTTTCAATAATATTTTCTATGTGATGATGAGGTCCAATTGAACCAAGATGACATATAATTTTTTTATTATTTAAATTTTTTATTTTCAGAAATTTTTTAAAATTACGTCTTTTTTTTACTTTGAAATTTTTTGGAAAACAATTCATAAATGTATAGATTTTACTGCTAAAATTTTGCGTTTCATTTCTAAATATTTTACCCCTCTCAAAGGATGGAAATACTAAAATATCACAAAATTTAGATATATACTTTTCCAAAAAAATTAAAGTTTTAACCTTTATATTTTTAATATTTTTTTTTAAATCATAATCAAAGTTATGATAAATAAATATGGTATTTCTCTTAATAAATTTAATTAAATAGGCAGTGAATAAGGCTTTTTTATTAAAGAAAATTACTGAGCTAGGGTTGTGCTTTATAAAATTAAAAAATACATAAAGCATAAAGCAAATGTAATTTATTAAATTTAAAGAATTATTTATTAATAACGGATTATTTAAAATTTCCACATTTCTTCCGAAATTAACTTTTTTTATAATATCCTCAGTATTTTTAGTATTTCTAGAAATTATAATTACTTTGTTACTTTTTGTATTAATTTTCTTTGATAAAAAAATTAGAGTTTGATAAAATTTTGGATCTGCCCATATTATAAAAAAAGTTTTATTCATTTTTAATAAATCACTTTTTTAAAAATGAAGAATAAACTTTTTCAAATCCATTATTCAAACTAACCTTGGCCTTCCAACCATAATTTTTTGCGAGTTTTGAATTCAATATTTTTCTTGGGGTACCATTCGGTTTTGATTTATCAAACCTAATTTTGATTTTTAAACCTAATTTTTTTATAATAAAATTTGCATATTCTAAAATTGTTTTTTCATAATTACTTCCAACATTTATTAGGCTTTCTTTTGTATTGACATTCATAAAATGAATGCATGCGTCTGCCAAATCATCCACATACATTATTTCTCTCTTAGCTTTTCCATTGCCCCATAAAACAATACTTTTTTTTTTTTTAATTTTTGCCTCATGAATTTTTTTGATTAATGCAGGAAAAAAATGTGAAGTAAGAGTGTCATAATTATCATTTGGACCGTATGTGTTGCATGGCATTAAGCACTTATAATTTGTTTTATACTGATAGTTAAAACTCTCACACATTTTAATTCCAGAAATTTTTGCGACAGCATATGGTTCATTTGTTTTCTCTAGTTCACCTTTAAGTAGATATTCCTCTTTAATTGGTTGCTTACAATTTCTTGGATATACGCAACTAGAACCAAGGAATATCATTTGTTTAATATTATGATTAAAGCAAGAATTTATTATATTGCTCTGAATTAATATATTATCGTAAATAAAGTCGGCTTTGTATTTATTGTTTGCATAAATCCCTCCCACTATTGCTGCAGCATTTATTACAGCTTCTATTTTATTTCTACTAAAAAATGTGTTAACTTTATTTTGATTTCTTAAATCAAGTCTATTTCTAGAAATTGTTAAAATATTTTTATATCCATGGAATTTTAATCTCCTAATTACTGATGAACCTACAAGTCCATTATGACCCGCAACAAATATCAATGAATTCTTTTTAATTTTATTTGACATTTTTTTTTTTTAAATATTTATATTTAAATAAAGCAACTATAGCGTCAATACCATCTATGTAAGATATTTTTTTTCCATCTTCATATGATCTTCCTTTGTAAGATATTGGTAACTCCTTTATTTTTATTCCCATATTAGAAATTTTAGTAGTTACTTCGGGGCAAAAAGCAAATCTTTTTTCCTGAAGTTTTATTTTTTTAAATATGCTACTTGGGAATACTTTATAGCATGTGTGTGCATCTGTTAAGTTTTGATTATTAATTAAGTTTGAAAGAATTGTAAGTAAATGATTAAAAAAAATTCTTGTTAATGACGTAAAGCTTTTGAGCTTATATCTTTGCTTTCCTAATACTCTAGAACCATAGATTACTTGTTTCTTATACCTAGAAAATGGTTTCAATAATTTTTTGTATTCTTTAGGGTCATATTCTAAATCAGCATCTTGAATAATCACATACTCACCTTTGATATACTTTTGTGCAGATTTAATTGCCGAACCTTTTCCAAGATTATTTTTGTGGAAAATAATTTTATCAATTTTGTGTTTATATTTTAAAACTTTTTTTTTTGTATCATCTGTAGAGCAATCATCGACAATTATAATTTGTTTTTTAATTTTGACTTTAAGTATTTTATTTATAATTTTAAAAATTGTTTTTGATTCATTGAATACAGGAATTATTATTGTTAAAGATATCATATGTTAATAGTTTTTATTTACTCAATTTTAATCGTAATTCTTGTAGTTCCATTTTCGCTTATTATTATTAAAAATGATAACACAGATTTCTATAATTACTCAAAAAGTTTAATTTTTGGAATAATAATTATTTCATCAATAGCCTTAATAATAAATTTTTTTGTTGCATTAAATTTGTATGTAACTTCAATGTTTATATTAGCG
>LHBX01000073.1 GCA_001704065.1 Pelagibacteraceae bacterium GOM-A1
CACCCTTAGTTTTTGTCTCTCTAATTGTGGCTGCTAATAAACTCATAAAGTGTCGGGTTTTTAACTTATGAAACTAAATTTTACAAGTAAATTATTTAAATAGATCTGATACTGAGGTAGAATTTGATATCCTTTTAATAGCTTCTCCAACCAAATTAGAGATTGTTAATACCTCAATATTCTTAGCTTTTTTAACTTTCATTGAATTATCTATTGTATCAGTTACAACTAAATTTTTTATCGAAGATTTCTTAATTTTTTCAACAGCATTACCACTTAATACACCATGTGTTACATACACATGAACATCTTTAGCTCCTCTTTTTTTTAATTCAGAAGCTGCATTTACAATTGTTCCACCAGAGTCGATTATATCATCAACTAATATACAAGTTTTATTTTTCACATTTCCAATTACATTCATCACTTCTGATTTTCCAGGAGCAGGTCTTCTTTTGTCTACTATTGCTAAATCTACATTTAACAATTTTCCTAAAGCCCTTGCTCTTGCTGTACCACCGACATCTGGAGCAACACAGATTATATTATTTTTTTTTAATTTCTTTTTTATATGTCTAGCAAATATTGGAGTTGCAAATAAGTTATCTACTGGAATATCAAAAAATCCTTGAATTTGTCCAGAGTGTAAATCAACTGTAACGACCCTATCTGCTCCTGCTTTTGCAATAAGGTTAGATACAAGTTTTGCAGATATAGATGTTCTAGGAACCACCTTTCTATCTTGTCTTGCATATCCAAAATATGGGATCACAGCAGTTATGTTTTTGGCCGATGATCTTTTTAAAGCATCAATCGATAGTAGTAATTCCATTAAATTGTCATTTGCAGGAGATGAAACGGATTGAATTAAAAAAATACTATTGCCTCTAATATTTTCATTAATTTCTATATAGATTTCTCCGTCTGCAAATTTTCTTATGTTTGAATTAACTAGTCTATTTTTTAAAAATTTAGATATTTTTTGACTAAGATGTTTATTACTGTTTCCTGTGAGAATTTTCATCCGAGATGTCCTATTTAATCATAATTGCAGAAATATTTCTACCATAATCGTTATGCTTATTTTTTTTTGATCTCCTAGAACTAAAAAAGTTATTTTCTAGAGTGTAAGTATCTTTTCTTATTATATCTATTTTTTTAACTCCATTTTCGTAAAATTGAGATTTTATATATTCGCTTAAATCAAAATAAATTTTTTTCCTTTTAAATGTGAAGAAATTCACATTTTTTTTATTTTTGTCCTTAAACAATTTAAAAAAATCATTTTTTACTTCATAACTATTTTTTTTTATACATGGCCCAATGCAAGCAATCATATCTTTCTCTGAGCATCCATTTTTTTTTAAAAGCTGAATTGTTTTTTTTACTATTCCCTTAAAAGCACCTTTCCACCCAGCATGTATTGCACCAACAAATTTTTGCTTTTTTTCTATAATTAAAATTGGTGCACAATCTGCAGTGAGTATACTAATCGCAATATTTTGCTTATTTGTAATCATGGCGTCTCCAGTCAATTTTTTTTTTGGAACATCATTAATTTTAAGAACTTTATTGCTGTGAATTTGATTAAGAGAAATTAGATTCCTACTTGTGCAGCCTATTTTTTTTGAAACTATCTTTAAATTTTTACCTATATTAGCAATTTTATCTTTTGAACCTTTTCCACAATTTAAACTTTTGTAGATTCCTTTTGAGGTACCTCCTAATCTATTGAAAAAATAATGTGAAATGGATTTTTGATCTCTAAAAATTTTTGACTTAATCACTTAAAACCCAAATTAAAATTATTTTTAGATTTGCTTACAAATAAAACTTTAAACAAAGAGCCCATATATTTTTCATCAATTAATCTTTTTATTCTATAAAATATGTCCGCTTTCTTACTAAATTGTAAATTTTTACTTATTATCTCAGCTCTTTTTAATATTCCTAATTTAGTTAAGAAATTACCTTGGGTAGTTATTAAAGATTTCAAATTAGAATTTGCAAACTCTTTCTTGTACATTTTAAAATTTATCAAATGCGTAATATCCGAGTTATAGGGATTTTCTAAAAAACTAATTTTTCTGTGCTTCTCAACACTTTGCAAAGTATTTTTCATTTTTCCACTTGTAAAGCCATAGTCTATCATTAATAAACCACCATTATTTTTAAAAATAAAATTCGCTATTTCGTTAACAAATTTCATTGCTGAAGGTGAATATTCAACAAATTTTTCTTTTTCTATATTTTTACCTAAATATTTCTCAATTATTTTTGACGACACTTTTTGATCACAAACTTCAAACTTATTTCTTTTGTTTGCTACATATTTTTCATACCAATTATCACTTTTTTTAAAAAACTGTTTGATAGGAAAAGCATCAAAAAATTCATTAGCCAAGAATATAGTTGGAGCCTTTGGAATTTCTTTTAAATTTCTTATCCAACTTGCTTTTTTCTTATCTATTTTACTCTTCTGAATTTTTATCAGTAATGGACTTTTTTCTAAAATTAAGAAATTAGCAGATAAACTAATTTCACTAAAATTATTTAAAGTTTTTATAATTTGTGACATCATCTCACCATTACCTGCTCCCAGCTCTACAATATTTATTTTTTTCGGTTTTTTTAAATTCTCCCAAAATGAAATTAACCAAATAGATATCATTTCTGAAAAAAGAACAGAAATATTAGGAGATGTTATGAAGTCACCTTTTTTTCCGAAAGGATTTTTTTTAATATAATAACCATTATCTTTGTCATACAAAGATTTGTAAATAAATCTATCCAATGAAATTTTTTTATTGTGTCCTATTAGCATTTTTATAAGAGATGATAATTAATCCGCAGGTTAGTGCTATACAACTTATTATTTGCCCCATACTTAAATTGAAAAATAAATAACCTAGTTGTTGATCAGGTTCTCTGAAGAACTCGATAACAAATCGAAAAAATGAGTATAAAATTAAAAAATAACCTGAAATAATACCAGGTGTATTCCTTAATCTATTAAACAACATACTTAAAATAATAAATAGAACAACCCCCTCAAATATTGCCTCATAAATTTGTGAAGGATGTCGATTTAAATCATCAATTTTTATAAACTTTACTGACCATGGTACATTTGTTTCTATGCCATAAAGTTCTGAGTTTATAAAATTTGATATTCTTCCTAAAAAAATTCCTATAGGAGAACAAACAGCAACCACATCTAAATAACTAAAAATATTTTGATTTTTATTTTTGCAGAAGAAATGAGTTCCTATAATAATTCCAATTAGTGCACCGTGAAAAGACATACCTCCTTGCCAAATTTTTATAATCTCAACTGGGTTACTTATAAAATAAATTGGGTCATAAATAATCACATATCCAAGTCTTCCACCAAGGATGATACTTATGATCAAATAAGTTATATAATCGTCGAAAAATTCTTTTTGGGTACTATCTTTGATTAGTTTGTTCTTTGCAAAATACCAACCAAATACCAACCCAAATATATAAGACAAGGAATACCATCTAATTTCTAATGAAAAGATCTCAAAAGCGACTGGGTCAAAATTATTAATAAACATTTAATTGTAATATTATAAATATTACTTAAACTTTGATAAGAAATTATTATGTCAAAATCAAGATTCGTATTTGATAAATTTGCAAAATTTTTGGAAGAAGGACTGGTCAACTACAAAGATTTTAGTGATGAAGTCGTAAATATTTTACGCTCAAAAAAAGAAGAAATTATCCTTAAAATGAATTTAGTAAGTAAAGATGAAATTGATATATTAAATAAAAGAATTGAA
Organism: Pelagibacteraceae bacterium GOM-A1; assembly: GCA_001704065.1. Lineage (GTDB taxonomy): Bacteria > Pseudomonadota > Alphaproteobacteria > Pelagibacterales > Pelagibacteraceae > Pelagibacter. The sequence continues at coordinate 3,810 of LHBX01000073.1, forward strand.
AAATTGGAAAAAAAAATTGCTGAAAAAAAAATAAAAAAAAAAACTAAACGGGCAAAGAAATAATAACTTTTAATCCACCTAAACTAGACTTATCAAATTTAAGATCTCCACCATGTGATTTTACTACATCAGATGATATAGCTAAGCCAAGGCCAACACTTGACTTTGCTTCTGATCTACTTTTGTCAATTTTATAAAATGGCTTCAAAACATTTTGATGTTCTTTTTGCGGTATGCCTGGACCATCATCTTCTATTGAAATATTAATAGTTGATCTTCCTTTTTTTAGATACAATTCAACATTATCAGCAAATTTTAAAGAATTTTCTATAAGGTTATTGATACATCTACTGATTAAATTTTTTCTTCCATCAAAATAAACCTTTTCTTTTAAAAAATATTTTATATTTGGTTTCTCATATTTTTTGCATATATCTTTAAGGAGGACAGATATATCAAACGTTTCAGTTTTATCTTTTGCTCCAGATCTTGCGAATTGAAGATATTCATTTAACATTTTTTCCATTTCATCAACATCTCTTGATAATTTTTCAACAACACTTTTGTCTTTTATCATCGCTATTTGAAGTTTTATCCTTGTCAAAGGTGTTCTTAAATCGTGGCTGATACCTGATAGCATCTCAGATCTTTGATTAAGATGTCTAATTATTCTTTTTCTCATTTTGTCAAACTCTAAACCAGCTTTTCGGATTTCGAGCGCTCCTGAAGGTCTAAATTCGTCAATATCTTCTCCTCGACCAAATCTTTCAGATGCCTCTGCAAGTTTAGTTATGGGTCTAGTTTGATTTTTTAAAAAAATTATTGCTACTGCAATCATTAACAATGCTGGCAATGTTATCCAAAGACCAAATAATCTAGCCGAACTTGTAGTTAGTCTGTCCCTTGGAATATAAAATTGAAAATATCCTTTTGAATATCCTATTTTCAAGTCAACAACTTCTTTGAAGTTTGTTGTATCAAACCAATAAGTTAAATTTTTTTTCTTTAATTCTCTTCTTAGTGATCGATCCACTGGACTGAACCATCTTTCTGGTATTTTATCTGGTAAGATTTTATCTTTTTCATATTTGATATTAAAACCCAAGTGTTCTTTGAATAAAATTATTATAAAATCTTTGTTAGTTTCGTCGTTATCATAAGCATCTACAAAAGTTTTGACTTCAGAGACCAATGCTCTTGTCATTCCAGAATTAGTTTTGATCCAAAGACTATCAAAAAAAACTAAAGAGATAGTTATTTGCATAACTACTATTGGAACAGCGACTATCAGTAAACCTCTATAAAAAAGTCTTTTCGGCAAGATATTTTTTATATATTTATTCAATCCATAAAACATAACCTTCACCTCTTATTGTTTGTAAATAATTTGGGCTTTTGGGGTTTTCTTCAATTTTCTTCCTAAGTCTTGTAATGATTACGTCAACTGATCTTTCTTTATCAATTTTTATAAGATTTCCAATCTCTTCTCTTTTAAAAATTTTTCCAGGGGAATTAACCATTTTATCTAAAATTATTTTTTCTGTATTATTGATTTTTATTGATTTATCATTTTTCAAAATAAACTGCTTATTAAGATCTATTTCAATTTTACCAAATTTAAATTTTCTCTTTGTATTTTTATATTTTGTTTTATTTAAGATATTATTAATTCTAAGTATTAATTCTTTAGGCTCAAAAGGTTTTGGAAGGTAATCGTCTGCACCAATATCCAAACCCTCTATTCTCTCTGAAGCTTCACCCTTCGCAGTTAAAAGAATTATAGGGGTCGAAATTTTATCTTTATTTTCTTTTGTAAATTCTAAACCACTCTTTCCTGGCATCATTATATCAAGCACTATTAAGTCAAATTTTATAATTTTAACTTTCTCAAGAGCATCTTCGGCACTGTTCGAACTAGTTACAAGATATTCATTTTGGGAAAGGTATTCTTTAACTAATTCTCTTATGCCATCATCGTCATCTACAACTAAAATATGTGCTTTAAATTTTTCCATTAATTATTTTTTTTAAAACATTATCAAAACTAACAACCTCATTTGCTTTTGATGCAGAGAATGCTTGGTAAATTCTTTTCTTTTGAGCTGAGAAAATTTCGTTAAATAATTTCTCTCCTTCCTCTGTTAAGAACACATGTTTTATTCTCGTATCTATTTGATCTTTTTCATATTTTATAGCTTTTAAATTTATTAAATCTTTCAAAACTCTATTCAAACTTTGCTTTGTAACTTTCAATTTTCTTAAAAGTTCTGATATTGTGATACCCTCATATAATGAAATTAGATGAATAACCTTGTTATGTGCGACACCTATGGAGTATTTATTCAACACATTTCTAGCATCTGAGACTGTCTCTCTGTAGCCAAGAAATATTTTTTCAATATATTGTTTCAGATCCTCATCTTTTAAATATAAAAGTTTTTTCATATTGGTAAGTTATATTGACATATTATATATACAAATATATTTTTTTATAAATTTAAATAATGATACCTTTCGACAAACGATCAGGAAAAATTTGGTACAATAATGAGCTTGTTGAATGGCAAGATGCAAAATGCCATGTAATCAGTCACGGACTTCATTATGCAAGTTTAGTTTTTGAAGGTGAAAGAGTATACGAAGGAGAAATATTTAAGCTAGAAGAGCACACAGATAGATTATTTTATTCTGCAAAAAGATTAGACATTAATATTCCTTATACAAAAGACGAAATAAATGAAGCTTCTAAAAAAATAGTGGCGGTTCAAAATATTCAAAATGGATATGTAAGACCATTTGCGTGGAGAGGAAGTGAGATGATGGGTGTATCTGCACAGAAAAATACAATTAATGTAGCAATAGCTACGTGGGAATGGCCAGCGTATTTTGATCCAAAATTAAAAGCTGAAGGAATAAGATTAAATATTTCTAAATGGCGCAGACCGGCTCCAAATACTATTCCTTGGGATGCAAAAGCAGCTGGATTATATATGATTTGTACTCTTTCAAAACACGAAGCTGAACAACAAGGGTATTCTGAATCTTTGATGTTAGATTTTGAAGGTAATGTTGCAGAAGGAACAAGTGCAAACATTTTTTTTAAAGATAAAAATAATGAATTACATACACCAACACCAGATTCTTTTTTAAACGGTATTACAAGACAAGCTGTAATTGAATTAGCCAAATCAAAAAATATTAAAGTTCATGAAAGAAAAATTTCTCCAGATGAACTAGGTAATTTTGATGGATGTTTCTTAACTGGTACTGCAGCTGAAATAACACCTGTTGCAAGCATAGCAGATCATAAATACAAAATTTGTGATGTTATACTAGGATTATCAAAAAGCTTTGATCAGTTAGTTAGACAAAAAAAAGCTGCCTAATCTTTATTATCTTCAGATATTGCATGGTCTATTCCTTTTCTAAGATAATCATATCCAGTATAAAGTGTTAAAAACGCAGATAGCCATAAAATAATAATGCCAATTGTTTGAGCATTATAATCTTGAAAATTTATTAATTTATTTCCTGTTTCCCCAGTCAGAAGTATTGCAATCGAAAACATCTGCAAGAATGTTTTAAGTTTTGCTAAATTAGAAACTGGAAGCTTTATTTTTCCTTTTGCTAGAAATTCTCTTAAACCTGAAATTAGTATTTCCCTTGTAAGAATTATAATAGCTGCAATAACTTCGTAATTTTTTATTGTTTGGTCCATAACTAATAAAATTAATGCAGTTGCAACAATAATTTTATCTGCAATAGGATCTAAAAGTTCACCAAGTTTAGACTCTTCTTTAAACATCCTCGCTAAAAGGCCATCTAAAAAATCTGTAAATGAGGCAATTAAAAAAAGAGCAAATGGTATAACGTCTCCATAAAATCCAGGAAGGTAGAATGTAAAAACAAATATTGGAACAATTATTATTCTTCCAATTGTTAAATAATTAGGTATTTTAAATTTCATTCGTGAAAGAAGTTATATATTTTTTTTGCAACTTTTTCCTCAACTCCATCAACTGATTTTATTTCATCTAAACTAGCTGATTCCACAGCTCTGGCCGAACCAAAATGATTTAATAATGCCCTTTTTCTGATAGATCCAATACCATCAATCTGATCTAATAATGATTTGCTTATACCTTTTTTTCTCTTTGCTCTGTGAGCACTTATTGCAAATCGATGGGATTCATCTCTTAGTCTTTGTAAAAAGAATAATGTTGGATCATTTTTCTCGAATTTGAACTCTCTTCCATTATGAAAAAATGTTTCATTTCCACTATTTCTCATTTTGCCCTTTGCTATTGCCACAATAGGTATTTCATGTAGACCGAGTTCATTCATCGCTTCTCTAGCTACAGAATATTGACCTTTCCCTCCATCAATTAAAACTAAATCAGGGAAAGTTAAATAGTTATCTTTCTCTTGAACTGCTCTTTTAAATCTTCTGTTAAGAACTTCTTTCATCATTCCATAATCATCTTGAGCATTTTTTTGAATTTTTATATTGAATTTTCTATACCTTTTTTTAACAAACCCTTCATCGCCATAAGTAATTAAAGCGCCCACACTATTTGTACCTTGAATATGGCTATTATCGTAAACCTCGACTAAATTAATATTAGTTTCAAGATTGAATTTTTTTGATACCGCATCAAAAAGATCTCTATTATTCTGACTCTCATAAAGTTTTCTATTCAAACTATCTTTTGCATTATTTATTGCTTGATTAATAACTTTTAGTTTTGTCCCTTTTTTTGCAACAGTAATTGTGATTTGTTTACCTTCTTTTTGTGTAAGTGTTTTTTCAATTAATTCTTTCTCTTTAATTTCATTTGATAAAATTATTGAAGATGGCACACTTTTATTTTCGTAAAATTGAGAGACAAAAGAATTAATGATATCATTTAGATTTTCTTCTGGATCATGCTTTGGAAAAAAAGCTTGATTGCCCCAATTTTGTTTTGACCTATAAAAAAAAACTTGAATACAAGTTTTTCCAGACTCTTTATATCCCGCGATAACATCTGCTTCGACTAAATTTGCTTCATTAATTCTTTGAGAAGATTGGATAATATTTAATGATTTAATTCGATCTCTTAGTATTGCTGCTTTTTCAAAGTCTAAATCCTCACTAGCCTTTTCCATTTGATTAGATAAGCTTTTCTGAATTTTTCTAGATTTGCCTGACACAAACTCAATTGCATCATCAACAGTTTGTTTATAATCACTCTCAGTTACGTAACCAACGCAAGGTCCTGAGCACCTTTTAATTTGATAAAGTATGCAGGGTCTTTCTCTATTTTTGAAAACAGTGTCATCACAAATTCTAAGATGAAATATTTTTTGGATCATTTTTATAGTCCAATTTGCAGATCCAGCTGATGCAAATGGTCCAAAATAAAATCCCTCTTTGCCTTTTTTCCCTCTGTGCCTTTTGATTTGTGGCCACTTATCTTTGTCGCCTATAAAAATAAAAGGAAAGGATTTGTCATCTCTTAGTAAAATATTAAATTTTGGTTTAAACTTTTTAATTAAATTTGCCTCTAAAAGTAAAGCCTCACTTTCATTTGAAGTAGTAGTAATTTCGAGTCTTTTTGTTTGAGAGAGCATTCTCTCAGTCCTAATGATATGACTTTTCTCTGATACATAACTTTTAAGTCTGTTTGGAAGGTTTTTTGCTTTACCCACATAAAGAATTTCTCCTTTTGAATTTAGCATCCTATAAACACCTGGCAACTTAGGAACCAAGGGCAATTCTTTTTTAATTACTTCTTTACCTATATCAGAGCTGATCATGGCTTCTTTTTTTAGAAATTTGGATCCCAACTGAGCTGCAATCCTTCATTATTTCTAATTTTTCGATTTGAAGAGTAATTTTATCTATTCTTTTATCTTTGAATAGCTCATCAAAAACATCTTCTGCCAATGTTTCAAGAAAATTGTAATGTTTGTTTTTTACTAGTTTTTTTATTAATCTTACTATTTTAGCATAGTTAACTATCGATTTAATATCTTTATCATTCGATGGCTGTTTATCTTGATAATTTACTTCTAAATTAAATTTTACTTTTTGAGGCTTTTCTTTTTCAAAATCAAAATAACCAAGTTTTAAATCTAACACTAATTCTTTTATTAAGACCTTCTTTTCATAGTTAAATAAACTTTTATTTTTATCTATTTTTACAACTTTGAGATTATTTTTTTTCATATTTACATTCTAGATTCTATAAATTTAATAATTTCTGGATGGTAATAACTAAAACAGCTATATTTAACAAGTTGATGGCCTGCAGCACTCTTTTTCATTTCTTTCTTTAATTTCTTATCAAGAACTACAAATTTTTTTTCACTTGTTAGTTTTTCTTTACCTTCTGGCCAAGCTTCTTCCCATCCTCCTTTCATTTTCTCTCTAACTTTACAATCTTTTCCATTGACAAAAATTTTTCTATTTGTGTGACCAGGTGTATCAATCCATTTTATACCCGGGATATTTCCTAAATCTTTTTTCATCCAGACACTATTGCTACGCCAATCTCCCTCACCATCTACGGGGCTATGAAAAACTAGAGCATCTATTCTTTTAAAACTTTTCAGTTCGTCAATTTGCATTTTTCTAATTGGAGTGTTTGGATTTCTATCCCAACAATTAGGCATGAAGGAAATAGTTGCATTAAAGTCCTCTGGATAAAGACCTTTGTGTCTAAGTGTATCAATACCTCCGCAAGACAATCCAGACATAAATATTTGATTTCTTGGAGTTCCTTTTGAAACTAATTCATCAATTATTTCTTTATTTACATCGACTCTTTTACTTATTCCCCAATTTTCTAAAATACAATCATACCAAGGTTTGTGAAATGCACCTTTGAATTTCCATGCACAACCATATCCATCATCTCCACCTGCTTTATGTAACCTTCTATTAAGCATTAAAACCAGTTCTTTACCTTTAATTTTAGTTCCTGATATTTGACCTAAATACTTTGGAAGAAAATCTTTACATTCTCCCCATTTCTTTTTGACTGTCCATCCTCCTGTATTATAGATCATTATGATTTTATTTTCTGGATTTGGAATATCAGTTCCTTTTATTACAGTTACTTTTTTTCCATCACTATAAATAAATGCATCTCCCTTTATATCTCCAGATTTACATTCTCTAGCTTCTGCTAAAGAAATTAATGTAAAAAATATTGAAATTGTAAGTATTAATTTTTTCATTCCTTACCACCCATTATGTCTGGAGTTTGCCAGTTTAAGTTTTGGCCACTATCAATTGCTAAAACTTGACCGGTAATAGATCTATTTTTAATAAAAAAGTCAACAGCATTGCAGATTTCTTCTACATTTGTCTGTCTTTTAAGAGGTGTTGCCAAGTATTGTTTTTTAAAATGCTTGTCAGACTGTCTTTTATTTTTAATAGTTGGACCTGGAGCAATTCCATTCACTCTAATATTTGGGGCAAGACTCATGGCGCTAGTTTTGGTTAAAGTATAAAGACCAGTTTTACTTAATGTATATGAAAAAAAATATGGAGTTAACTTGAATACTCTTTGATCAATTATATTAATAATATTATTGTTTTTGCCTCTAGCATTTTTAACAAAACCCTTTGATAATAAAGCTGGAGCTTTTAAATTAGCTTTTAAATGGCTTTCCCAACTTTTTGTTGTAAAATTCTCAAGCTTGTCGTTTTCAAATAATGATGCATTATTAATTAAACAATCAAAATACTTCAATTTTGTTTTTGAAAACTTTAACATTTTCTGAATCTCGTTCTCTTTAGTTAAATCTGCTTTTACCAGATAAATTTTTGTACCACTTTTATTTAAATCTTTTTTAAGACTCTCTGCCTTGGATTTAGATTTATTATAATGGATAACAATTTCAATATTAGGTCCAGATAATTTTTTAGCTATTGCAGCCCCCATTCGAGTTGCTGCTCCAGTAATTATTATCTTCCGTGCTTCCATTTTTTATCTCTTTTTTTTGTAACTCTTGTACCAGGCATACCTAGTGTTGATCTACCTTTAGGATAAATTTTATTTTTAACATCGTACTGTCTAATTTTAGGGTTTAAAGTAATTTCTAATTCAGTACTTTGAAGTTTTCTCATCTCATCTCTAATTTTAGCCGCTTCCTCAAATTCCAGATTAGATGCAGCTTCTTTCATTTTTTTATCCAATCCTTTTAAATGTTTTTTAAGGTTGCCACCAATATTGGAACCTTCACTAATTTTGACGTAATCCTTCTCGTAAACACTTTCTAAAATATCACTTATTTCTTTCTTTACAGATTTAGCGTCGATTTTATTTTTTTTATTGTACTCTAATTGAATCTTTCTTCTTCTCTCAGTTTCTTTAATTGCTTTCTTTATACTTTTTGTTTCCTTATCGGCATAAAGAATAACTTTTCCATCTACGTTTCTTGCGGCTCTTCCTATTGTTTGAATTAGTGAAGTTTCTGATCGCAAAAATCCTTCCTTATCAGCATCTAGTATTCCAACTAATGCACATTCTGGAATATCTAAACCTTCTCTTAATAAATTTATTCCAACTAAAACATCAAATACACCCATTCTAAGATCTCTCATAATCTCTATTCTCTCAAGTGTATCTATATCAGAATGAAGGTATCTTACTTTTATCCCATTTTCATGAAGATACTCGGTCAAGTCCTCTGCCATTTTTTTTGTAAGTGTTGTAACCAAAACTCTATAATTATTTTCAACTACTTTTTTACATTCATGCATAAGGTCATCTACTTGATTTTTTGCTGGTCTAATCTCAACTGGTGGATCTATTAATCCAGTAGGTCTTATTACCTGATCAATAAACTTGCCTTTAGTTTGTTCTAACTCCCACGGTCCAGGAGTTGCTGAAACAAATACAGTTTGTGTTCTCATTAAATCCCACTCTTCAAATTTTAAAGGTCTGTTATCCATGCAAGATGGCAATCTAAAACCGTACTCAGCCAATGTGCTTTTTCGAGATCTATCTCCCTTAAACATCCCATTAAGTTGGGGAACTGTAACATGAGACTCATCTACAAAAACTAGTGTGTTATCAGGAAAATATTCAAAAAGAGTAGGTGGTGGCTCTCCTGGTTTTCTACCAGATAAAAATCTTGAATAATTTTCAATTCCTGCACAAGATCCAGTTGCTTCAATCATTTCTAAATCAAATTTAGTTCTCTCCTCTAATCGTTGCGCCTCTAATAACTTGTTTTCAGCTTTGTGTTTTTTTAAAGTTTCCTCTAATTCTTTTCTTATTTTTATAATTGCTTGTTCTACAGTTGGTTTAGGAGTGATGTAATGAGAATTAGCATAAACTTTTACTAGACTAAGATCTCTAACCTGATCTCCTGTCAAAGGATCAAATTCCTCAATCTTCTCAAGTTTATCACCAAATAAACTTAGTCTCCATGCTCTATCCTCTAGATGAGATGGAAATATTTCTAAATATTCTCCCCTTGCCCTAAATGTTCCTCTAAAAAAATTTTGATCATTTCTCTTATACTGAAGAGCAACAAGAGATTTTATTATTTGTTCTCTATTATATTCATAGTTTTTCTGAAGAGTTAAAGTCATTTTGCTGTAAGCTTCAACTGATCCCAAACCATAAATACAAGAAACACTTGCAACTATTAAAACATCGTCTCTTTCAAGAAGAGATCTTGTTGCCGAGTGTCTCATTCTATCAATCTGCTCGTTTATAGATGCCTCTTTCTCTATGTACGTATCTGATCTTGGTACGTAAGCTTCTGGAGTGTAATAATCATAGTAAGATACAAAATACTCAACAGCATTATCTGGAAAAAAAGTTTTCATCTCACCGTAAAGTTGAGCTGCCAAAGTTTTATTTGGTGCCAATATTAACGCTGGTCTATTCGTAGCTTCTATAACTTTTGCCATTGTAAAAGTTTTTCCAGATCCAGTTACTCCTAATAATACTTGATTAAACTCATTTTTTTTAGCTCCTTGGACAAGCCTTTTAATTGCATCTGGCTGGTCACCAGCCGGGGTAAAATCTGACTTTATTTTGAATTTTTTTCCACCTTCGAGTTTTCCACCGATTTTTGGGTTTTTACTCTGAATGTCTGTAATTAGGTCTTGATATGTATTCTCCATATATTAAACAACGTAATTGAATAATTTCATAATTCAATGAGCATAATATCTAATAATTTAAAAAGAATTAAACCATCCCCAACTATTGCAGTTACTCAAAAGGCAAGAGAATTAAGAGCTGCAGGAAAAGATGTAGTTGGACTTGGGGCAGGGGAACCAGATTTTGATACTCCTATCAATGTTAAAAATGCAGCTATTAAAGCTATAAGAGACGGAGATACAAAGTATACAGCAGTTGATGGAACTCCAGCATTAAAAAATGCAATTTTAAAAAAATTTAAAAGAGAAAATAAACTAAATTATAAACTAGATGAAATCACAGTTGGAACTGGAGGGAAACAAGTTCTCTATAACACTTTTATGGCAACTTTAAATAAAGGAGATGAAGTTATTATTCCTGCTCCATTCTGGGTTTCATATCCGGATATGGTTCTCTTAGCAGGAGGAAAACCAAAAATAGTAAAATGCGATGAAAAAGATGGATTTAAAATTACACCTGCAAAATTAAAAGCTGCAATTACAAAAAGAACGAAATGGATAATCCTTAACTCACCATCTAATCCAACTGGAACTGGATACAGCAAATCAGAAATTCAAAAATTAGCCAAGGTTTTAATCAAAAACAAAAAAGTTCACATTTTGAGCGATGATATTTATGAGCATGTTAAATATGATAATTTTAAATTCTTTACTATTGCACAAATTTCAAAATTAAAATCTCGAACATTAACAATGAATGGGGTGAGCAAGTCATATGCAATGACTGGTTGGAGAATTGGTTATGCAGCTGGACCAAAAGAAATAATTTCTGCAATTAGAAAAATTCAATCTCAGTCAACTTCGAATCCCTCGTCAATTAGTCAAGCAGCAGCTGTTGAAGCTCTGAATGGAAAACAAGACTTTATTAAGAAAAGAGCAAAGTCATTTAAAGAAAGAAGAGATTTTGTTGTAAAAAGTTTAAATAATATTGATGGTATTAGCTGTTTAAAACCTAATGGTGCATTTTACGTATTTCCGAATTGTAAAAAACTTTTAAATAAAAGAACTAAACTTAAAAAAGATACTGATTTTGTCCAAAAGCTTTTAGAAAAACAAAATGTTGCAGCTGTTCAGGGCTCAGCATTTGGTTTAGATGGATATTTTAGAATTTCATATGCGACTTCAATGGCAAAACTTAAAATAGCAATGTCTAGAATTAAAAAGTTTTGTGAGGATTTAGGATAAAACTATTTTTTTTTATTTAATCCAATTAGTGAAGAATTTCTAAATCTTAAAATTACAATTGCTAAAGCAATTAAAACAATCGCACCAGCTTCATAAAGTAATATCTCTGGATTTAAAGATTTTCCTTGTAAAATAATAAATCTAGCGAGTGCTGTTATAGCTATAAATAAAGGTAAAGTAATTTGAATTGATTGGCTTTCCCAAAATACTCTAACCATCGCAAGCACCTCAAGATATAGAAAAAGCAAAAGTAGATCTGCTAAAGTAACTCTTTGCACCAGTATCATCTGATACATCTCTTGCCCAAAAGCAATAACTGTACTAACTAAAATGATTACTAATGCTACAAGCTGGATTTGCTTTACAATGTTTTCCATTTACATTCTTTTATAATTTATAATAACTTTTTATTCTATACTGAAATAGCTTGTAAATTACTGATATTATACTAATCCGAGTCTAACTGCTGATTTTGCTGCTTCTTCGATACACCCTTTTGCTGGCTGAAATTTAAATCCTAACAAATCCTCAGCATACGAAGCATCGGTTTGCATTTGAATTCCTAGGTCAGGGACCATCATTTTTGCACTTGTATCTATATGACTGATTATTTTTATCAAAAAGTTTGGCAAAACTCTTTTTGGAAGTTTCTTTGAATATTCAGGTAATGCTTCAGACATAATATTAGAAAAATCTATCATTCTTTTGACCTCTGAGCCAATTATCAGTCGTCTTCCACCAACATCTGGTCTTGTTAAAGAATTGATGTGAGCTTTTACAACATCCTTCATGTCAGATACCAAGATACTAAAATCAGGAGCGCCTGGATATTTACCTTTAAGAAATAATTTTATATAGCTTATTGAAGTTTTTTCTTTTGCATCTAAAGCGTCACCAAAAACACCTCCAGGACATATACATATCAACTTATTTTTTAAACCTTTATTTTCCATAAATTCCCAAGCAGCTCTTTCAGCTTTTATTTTTGAAACAAAGTAATCATTACAACCATGCCAATTTTCGTCACTCCAATCATTTTCACCAAATGTGTATGGATTTGTCCTATTAGGCTTTCTAAACATTGCTACAATTGACGATGTTTTAATTATACGTTCGACCCCCGCATTAACAGCAGCTTTTAAAACTCTTATGGTCCCATCTTTAGCAGTTGGAACAAGACTTTCACGATCTCTAGAAGTTTTTAAAGGGAAAGGGGAAGCAACGTGCATTACATATTTACAACCTTTTAATGCTTCATCCCAACCTTCATCTTTCAAAAGATCTAATTCGACAAATGATAATTTATCAATTGACGCATATTTATTTATGGTTTTTTTTGTTTGATCAATTAGTTTGGAGTTTCTAACAGTTCCTAAAACCTTATATCCTGAATTTAATAGTTCAATTGCGGTGTGTTTAGCGATCCATCCACTTATACCCGTTAACAATACTGTTTCATTCATCTATTCGGATAAATGTTTTTCAGCTTCTAATGCCGCCATACATCCCATACCAGCTGCTGTAACGGCCTGTCTAAATATTTTATCTTTTACATCACCAGCAGCAAAAACTCCTGGTATATTTGTTTCTGTGGATTCTGGTTTTGTTATTAAATAACCCTCATTATCCATTTCTAGTTGATCTTTAAATAATGACGTTGCTGGATCATGTCCTATAGCTATAAACAATCCATCAATTTTTAGTTCGTCTATTTTATTTGTTTTAACATTTTTAATTTTTAATCCAGTTACATTTTTAGGATCATTATCCCCAATAACTTCATCAACAACAGAGTCCCAAATTATTTCAATTTTTTTATTTTCCATTAATTTCTTTTGAAGTAATTTTTCTGCTCTTAGACTATCTCTTCTGTGTATAAGCTGAACTTTTGAGGCAAATTTTGTTAAAAACATAGCTTCCTCAACTGCAGCATTTCCTCCCCCGACAACAGCAACAGTTTTGTCTTTAAAGAAAAATCCATCACATGTTGCACATGCAGATACACCAAAACCTCTAAAATTTTGTTCAGAGTCTATATTCAACCATCTAGCTTGAGCTCCAGTTGAAATAATAATTGAGTCTGCTTCATAAATTTGGCCGCTATCTCCAACAGCTTTAAATGGCTTAGATTTTAAATCTACTGATGCAATATGATCTTGTATCATTTCAGTTCCAACAACTTCTGCCTGACCTTTCATTTGATCCATAAGCCACGGCCCTTGTATTACATCTTTAAATCCAGGGAAATTTTCAACATCAGTTGTAGTTGTTAACTGGCCACCAGGTTCCATACCATGAACTAATATTGGTTTTAACATTGCTCTTGCAGCATAAATTGCTGCTGTATATCCAGCGGGACCTGACCCAATTATTAACACTTTTGTGTGTTTAGTTGGATTTTCACTCATATGAAAGCTATATAATGATTAATGACTAAATTGAAAGGTATATTATTAACAGAAGGTATGCATGGGATGATTAGCCAAGTAGAAGGTTTGGCTAAAGCTTTAGATATAAATTATTCTCACCACACAGTTGAAACAAAAGGTTTCTGGAAAGTTATACCACCAAAATTCACTCCAATATCCGACTCAGTTTTTAAAAAAATTGAATGCGAAGATGTTGATTTAATAATTTCATGTGGGAGAAAAAGTATTATTCCATCATTATTTTTAAAAAAAAATTCAAAGAAAAAAGTATTTAACATTCATATTCAAAACCCAAATATAAAACTAGATAATTTTGATCTAGTCGTAGTGCCTGAGCACGATAATCTTGATGGACACAATGTATTAAAAACAAAAGGAGCTATTCATTATTTAACAAGTGAAGAAATTGAAAAAGATAAAGAATATTTGTTTAGTATTTCAAGCAAATTGAGGGATAAAAATATAATTTCATTAATAATTGGTGGTCCTACCCAGTATTATGATTATTCAGACAGAAATATCCAAGAAATTTTTTCAAAAGTAAATTATTTAGTTAAAGAAAATAATCTTAATTTAGTAGTCATCCCTTCTATGAGAACGCCAAAGGGAACTATAGAACATGCAAAAATATATTTTGGAAATGATCATTTAGTATTAGATGGTGTTGATAAAAAAGCCTATTTAAGTGCTCTTTCACAATCAAAACATTTGGTTATCACTTGCGATTCAAGCTCTATGATTTCAGAGGCAGCTTTAACAGGTAAGCCAATTTATATTGCCACTATTCCACCTAAAAAAAGCGATAAAAGATTTAAAAATTTTAGAAAATTATTTCAAGAAATGAAAATTGTTAGAGAATTAGGAGAAAAATTAGAAAATTGGAACTATGAAAAATTAGATGAAACGAATAGAGTAGCAAATATCATTAAAGATAAAATTCAATTATAATGGCATTTTTAAATTCAATATTAAAAAATTCGTCAAATCACAAAACTCCTTTTGAACATTGGGAATTAAATCAACCACTAACAGACGGCCAAGTTCATGAAATTGTAAACGCTGATATAGCTAATCCGATAGAACATAATTTAAACTATGATGGTACAAGAGCAATTGATGGAGGTGAAGGCAAGTTTAGAGAAGGCATATCAGACGGAGGCAAAGCATTAAAATTTAGATGTTTTGTTACAAAAGAAAATTCAAATCAATTTCCTAATCTTGTTGAATTTATTAAAGAACTTCAAAATCCATCGACTTACAAAAAAATTTCTGAAATGATAAATAAAGATCTTTCTAAATCATATGTAAGAGTTGAAGTTATCTGTGACAGAAAAGGATTCTGGTTAAAACCACATTGCGATATTAAAGAAAAACTGATGTCATGTTTATTATTCGTAAACAAACATAATGAAAAAGAAGATTTAGGTACAGATTTTTATGATGAAAATTTAAAATTAGCAAAAACTGTTCCTTACAAAGATAATTATGGTTATTTCTTTTCAAGTGGTCCTAACACATGGCATGGTATGGAAAAAAAAGAAATAGTAAAAGAAAGGAGATGTCTTCAAGTTAATTATGTTACATTTGAGACAGATTGGAAAGTCAATTAAAATTAATTATCTTGCAAAGATTTAACTCTTAGTTTTGTAGTTTTTAAAGATTTTATTGCTTCTAAGAATGAATAGGCTGTAGACATATTCGTGCAATAAGGAATTTTGTTTGCAAGAGTTCCTCTTCTTAATGCTCTTGCATCGCTAATTCTGTGTTCAGAATTTCCACCTCCAGTATTTATTACCAAAGATATTTTTTTTGAATTTAAAACATCTACTATATGTGGTCTACCACTACTCACTTTATTAATTTTTTTACATTTCATTCCGTTTTGTTTTAAAATCTCCGAAGTTCCTTTGGTTGCAGAAAGTGTGAATCCAAGTTTTATTAATCTTTGTGCAACACCTATTATTTCTTGCTTGTGAGAGTCTTTTACTGATAAGAATGCCATTCCTTTAGTTGGCAACGAATTAGAAGCAGCAATTTGACTTTTTGCAACAGCCATTCCAAAATCATCATCGAAACCCATTACTTCACCAGTAGACTTCATCTCAGGGCCAAGTAATAAATCACTATCTGGAAATTTATTGAATGGAAATACTGCTTCCTTAACGGCAAATTTTTTGTTGGTTTTATATTTTAATTTATATTTACTTAACTTTTCCCCAGACATTATTCTTGATGCAATTTTTGCAAGCGGAATGCCGTTTGCTTTTGAAACAAAGGGGACGGTTCTGCTTGCTCTAGGATTAACTTCAATGACAAAAATTTCATCATTTTTAATTGCAAATTGAATATTTAAAAATCCTTTAACTTTTAAAGCCAGAGCTAATTTTTTTGTTTGTATTTTAAGTTCTCTTAAAAGATTTGCCTTTATTGATACCGGTGGCAAGCAGCAAGCAGAGTCTCCAGAATGAATTCCGGCTTCTTCAATGTGTTGCATTATTCCAGCAACATAAACATCTTTCCCATCTGAAATTGCATCTACATCTACTTCCATCGCATTGTCTATAAATTTATCAATTAAGATTGGATTTTGCTCTGATGCTTTGAAGGCCTCATTGATAAATTGTTTCAATTGACTTTTATCATGAACAATCTCCATAGCTCTTCCACCCAAAACATAAGAAGGTCTAACAACTACAGGTAATCCAATTTTTTCAGCAACATTAATAGCTTGATCGAATTTGTAGGCTATTCCGCTTTCAGCTTGTTTTAATTTAAGTTTTATAAGTAACTCTCTAAATCTGTCTCTATCTTCTGCAAGATCAATCGATTTATATTGTGTCCCTAAAATAGGTAATTTATTTTCATCTAAAAATTTAGCTAATTTGATAGGGGTTTGTCCTCCAAATTGTGCAATAATCCCAATTAGATTTCCTTTTGATTTTTCTTTTAAAATTATATTCTCAACATACTCTTCAATTAAAGGTTCAAAGTATAATCTATCACTTGTATCATAATCTGTAGAAACAGTTTCCGGGTTACAATTTATCATTATTGTTTCAAAACCTGCTTCTTTTAAAGAAAAGCTGGCCTGACAACAGCAATAATCAAATTCTATACCTTGGCCAATTCTATTTGGTCCTCCACCTAGAATTATTATTTTCTTTTTATTGCTTGGCTCAGCTTCGCATTCAGTTTTAATAGAAAAATTTCTTTGATACGTAGAATACATATAAGGTGTAAAAGATTTAAATTCTGCAGCACAGGTATCAACTTTTTTAAAAACAGGCATAACTTTTAGTGCTTTTCTTCTTGATTTGACGACTGTTTCTTTTTGATCAGTTAATTGTGAGATCTTTTTGTCAGAAAAGCCTGTTGATTTGATTCTATTAAATTCCCCAAAAGTTTTGGGCAGTCCTTTTGAGATTAATATTTTTTCTTCATCAACTATTTCCTTAATTTGATTTAAAAACCAAGGATCTACCTTTGATAATTTATATATAATATCTAAAGAAATTTTTTTTCTAAAAGCCTCAGCAATCAAAAGTAATTTGTTTGGAACATTGATTTTTAAATTTTTAAGGATTTCTTTTTTTGAATAGTTAAAAATATTATCTAATCCTGATAAACCAGTTTCAAGTGAAACCAGGGCTTTTTGAAAAGATTCTTTGAAGTTTCTCCCAATTGCCATTGCTTCACCAACTGATCTCATGGATGTGCCTAAAATTGCCTCTGTGTCAGAAAATTTTTCAAACGTAAACCTTGGAATTTTTGTAACAACATAATCAATTGTTGGTTCAAAAGAAGCTGGTGTTACTTTAGTTATTTCATTTTGTAGTTCATCAAGAGTATAACCAACTGCTAATTTTGCTGCTACTTTTGCTATTGGAAAGCCCGTTGCTTTTGAAGCTAATGCAGATGATCTTGAAACTCTCGGGTTCATTTCAATAATTACCATTCTTCCATTTTTTGGATTTATGGCAAATTGAACATTTGAACCTCCTGTTTCAACACCTATTTTTCTTAAGCAAGCAATAGATGCATTTCTCATTATTTGATACTCTTTATCTGTAAGTGTTAATGCTGGAGCTATTGTAACAGAATCGCCGGTGTGAGTTCCCATTGGATCAACATTTTCTATTGAACAGATAATTATACAATTATCATTTCGATCCCTAACAACCTCCATCTCAAATTCTTTCCAGCCATCTAAACATTCTTCAACCAAAACCTGATTTTGAGGAGACTCATTCATTCCTTCTTTAACAATTTTAAAAAAATCTTTTTGTGTTCTAGCAATTCCTCCACCTAATCCACCCAAAGTAAATGAAGGTCTAATAATTGCAGGAAGACCAATTTTGTTTAAACATTTTTTAGCGTTTGAAAATTTATTCAAAACCTCTGATTTTGGTAAATCAATACCAATATCAGACATATTCTTTCTAAATTTTTTTCTATCTTCAGCATTTGCTATAGCTTTGGAGTTTGCTCCAATAAGTTCAATTTTGTACTTTTTAAGTAAACCAATTTTCTCTGCATTAATTGCAAGATTTAATGCTGTTTGACCACCCATTGTAGGTAGAATAGCATCAGGCCTTTCTTTTTTAATGACCTCTTCTAGTACTTCTAAAGATATTGGTTCAATATAGGTTTTATCAGCAACACCAGGGTCAGTCATTATAGTTGCTGGATTTGAGTTTATTAATATTACTTTATAACCTTCATCTTTTAATGCTTTACATGCTTGTGTTCCTGAATAATCAAATTCACAAGCTTGACCAATAATAATTGGTCCAGCTCCAATGACTAAAATTTTTTTAATATCTTTTCTTTTTGGCATATTTTTTTATGTCTTTAACAAAATTACTAAATAAATATTTACTATCTTGTGGTCCAGGATTAGCTTCAGGATGATATTGAACTGAGAAAACTGGTTTATTTTTTAATCTTATTCCTTCAATAGAATTATCAAATAATGACAGATGTGTTATTTCCGTATTTTTTTTTAAGCTTTGCTTAACAACTTCAAATCCATGATTTTGACTGGTAATTTCTACTTTCTTAGTAATTAAATTTTTTACTGGATGATTTGCGCCCCTATGTCCTAATTTCATCTTTTTGGTTTTTGCATCTAAAGCTAAAGCTAATATTTGATGACCCAAACATATTCCAAATAATGGAATGTTTTTTTTTATTAAATTTTTTACAATTTTAATTGCATACTTTCCTGTTGCAGCAGGATCGCCTGGGCCGTTCGATAAAAAAATTCCATGAGGCTTTAGATTTAGTATATTATTTGAGTTTTCTTTACAGGAAACAACTTTTACTTCACAATCGAAATCTGAAAAATACCTAAGTATATTTTTTTTAATCCCATAATCTATTGCAACAACTCTAAATTTTTTCTTATTATTTTTTTCATAACCCCTATTTTTTTTCCAGGTTTTATACCCTTTCCAAATATAAGTTTTATTAGTTGAGACCTCTTGAGCAAGATCCATTCCGTTTAAACCAGGCCATTTAATTGATTTATTTATTAGTTTATTAATATTAAATTTACCATTTTTACTGTTTGATATTGTTCCTTTTGGAGCCCCTTTATCTCTGATAAAATTTGTTAAACTTCTAGTATCAAGACCAGTTATGCCTACTATTTTATTTTTTTTAAGCCACTTATCTAAATTTTGCAGAGACCTATAATTTGAAGGACTTGTTATCTCTGAATTAAAAATAACTCCTCTTGTCCATATTTTATCAGACTCTATGTCTTCTTTGTTAGCCCCAACGTTCCCAATGTGTGGAAATGTAAAATTTATTATCTGTCCTGCATACGATGGATCAGATATTATTTCTTGGTAACCAGTTAATGATGTATTAAAGCATACCTCTCCAGTTGCCTCTCCTGTATGTCCTAGCCCAATCCCTTTAAAGACTGATTTATTTTCAAGAACTAAAATAGCTGTGTTAAAATTGGAGAGATGTGAAGTTTTGTTTTTTCGTTTTAAAGTCAATTACAACTCATAAGTTAAAGGTTAATACAATAAAACGTATTTATCCGCAACAGATCTATAATAATTTTTTAAAAATACAATTTTTTCTTTTGAACAATTTTGTCTATGAAGTACATTCTGATTATGACCATGAGAGACAAAATAGATAACGATTACAAAAATGCTTTAAAATCAAAAGATAAAAATAAGATATCAACTTATAGGTTAATTTTATCTGGAGTTAAGGACTTAGATATTAACAACAGATCTGGCCCAAATAAAAAGGAGACAGACGATGAGGATATAAAAAAACTCTTAAAAAAAATGATCAAACAAAGATCCGAATCAATTGAAATATATAAAAAAAATAACAGGTCAGATTTATTAGAAATTGAACAAGGTGAGCTTGATGTTTTATCCGAATATTTACCCAAGCAATTATCTGAGGCAGATACAAAAAAGATATGTGAAGAAATTATAAAAAGTTCTGGAGCCTCTTCAATTAAGGATATGGGTAAAGTTATGGGTGAATTGAAAAAAAACCATGCTGATACAATTGATTTTTCGAAGGCAGGTCAGATTATTAAAAATTTACTTAATAGCTAATGAAATATCCAAAAGAATATTTAGACGAAATTAAAACTAGATTAAAAGTTTCAACAGTTGTTTCTAAAACTGTTAAACTTAAAAAAAGAGGTAAGGAGTTCGTTGGTTTATCACCTTTTAAAACAGAGAAAACTCCATCATTTACAGTTAATGATGAAAAAGAATTTTACCATTGTTTTAGCACAAGTGAGCATGGAAATATTTTTGATTTTGTAATGAAAACTCAAAACCTTAGATTTGGTGAAGCGGTTAAAATACTTTCAAATCTCGCGGGGATGCAACCTTATACATTTTCTAAGCAAGATGAGGAAAGAGAGAACAAATGGAAATTATATAAATCTATATGTAGTAATTTTTCTGAATTTTATAAAAATGAATTATTCAAAAATGAGAATTCAATTAAGGCAAAAAATTACCTTAAAGCAAGAGGGCTGACTGGAGTTGATGTTAAAAAATTTAATCTTGGTTTTGTAACAGAGAATTTAGATTATTATGAAATCCTTAAAAAGGATTTTGATGAAGAAATTATTAAAGATACAGGTCTATTTTACTTTGATGAGAAGAAAAAAAAATATATTTCAAGATTTAGAAACAGAATAATTTTTCCCATAAATAATATATCTGGAAATGTAATAGGTTTTGGCGGAAGAATTGTAGAAGATAATAAAAATTTAGCCAAATACATTAATTCTCCAGAGACACCTTTTTTCAAGAAAGGATCAAACTTATATAATCTTGATAAAGCAAGAAAATTATCGAATAAATTAGAAGATGTTTATTTGGTTGAGGGTTATATGGATGTTATTGGTTTATCAAAAAATGGAATAGAAAATACTGTTGCAAATCTTGGAACTGCTTTAACAAGTAAACAGATACAAATTTTAAATCAATTCTATAATCATATCATCATCTGTTTTGATGGTGATCAAAGTGGTTATAAAGCTGCATTAAGAGCTGCAGAGAATATTATAGGTGAAATAAAACCTGATAAAAAAATTTCTTTTCTACTTTTAGAAGATAATTTAGATCCAGACAATTATGTTAATAAATATGGTAAAGAAAAATTTTTAGAAATTTCAAATCAGAAAATTATACCTATACATAAATTTATTTTTGAACATTATATGACTCAAACAACTGAAAGTCCTAGTTCAAGAGCAATTTTTGAAAAAAAACTACGAGAGATTGCCTCAAATATTAAAGACAGTTTTGTAAAAAAATACACGCTAGAGTACTTTCTTGAAAAAGTTTCAGAGTTAACACCAAATATTAATTCTAAATTTAACAAAAATTATAAAAAATTTGCAAAATCTCTTGCTAAAACTAAAAGTTACTATAACGAGACGAAATCATTAAAATCTTTTGAGATTAAAGAATTTTCATTTTTATATGTATTATTTGCTAAACCTAAATTAATCAGTGAAAACTTTCATCTAATAGATAATGTCAAATTATATAGCGAAGAAAATAAGCAATTATTCGCTGAGATTTTAAATCAATCAGAAAATTTATTAAACTTAGACTTGCAAAAATTAAATGTGGATAAAAATCTTATTAATAGAGTTATGAATTACGCTTCTGTTAAACATATAATTTCAAAAAACTTAAATGATGATGAAAAAATTTTAGAAATTTTTATAGAGATTATACAAGATCTTAAAAACTATGAATTAGAGCAAAGAATATCTGAATTAGAATCAAAGTTTTCAGAAGATATGAATGAAACCACATTTAATGAGATAAAAGAGTTAAAAAAACAACAAAAAATGAACTAAAAATAAAAAAAATCACATAGATTTTTTTGTATTAGACATTATATAAGTCCTTCAAACATTTTAAATTGTGGAACGAATAATAACAAAATCATTTGCAAGATTAATGGGTCGAGGTATCCATCGTGGATTTATAACTCATGAAGAGTTAAACAAATCTTTAGGTAAACGAAATTTATCAAGTGAAAATCTTGCGCAGGCATTTATTCATATACTTGATGAAAATATTCTTCTAGTCGAAAAAAAATCTGATTACAAAGTTTTAAGGAAAAAAGATTCATCCTCCAAAGAAGAAGGCAAGACATTAGAGAAAAGCGATGATCCAATTAGAATGTATTTAAGGGAGATGGGTGGAGTTGAGTTATTATCTAGAGAAGGTGAAATAGCAATCGCAAAAAGAATTGAAGCAGGTAAAGATGTTATGTTAAATGCATTATCTCAAAGTCCAATCACAGCACAACAGTTTTTTGAATGGGATACTAAACTTCAAAACGATGAGATTTTAGTAAGAGAAATTATTGATATTGATACAAATTACATGGATGACGAAGATAATTCAAATGGTTCAAAACAAAAAAAACAAGATGAAGATCAAAATCAAGAAGATAGCAATAATGGAGACGAGGATGAATTTAATCCAACGCTTGCTGCGATGGAAACAGAAATTAAGCCTAAAGTTTTACAAACAGTTCATACATTAAATAAAGAATATAATAAGTTAATCAAATACCAAAAAGAAAAGCTTGATTGTGTTTTAAATTCAAATAAATTTTCTCCTTCTAAAGAAAAAAACTATAAAAAAATTGTAGATGATATACTCGAACATATCAAATCTCTTCAATTATCACCTTCAGTATTAGAGGAATTAGTTCAAAAACATTATTTAGAGAATAAAAAAATAGTTTCTCTAGAGGGAAATTTACTAAGACTTGC
This sequence comes from Pelagibacteraceae bacterium GOM-A1, assembly GCA_001704065.1. Classification (GTDB taxonomy): domain Bacteria; phylum Pseudomonadota; class Alphaproteobacteria; order Pelagibacterales; family Pelagibacteraceae; genus Pelagibacter. The sequence goes on from LHBX01000073.1 coordinate 26,893, forward strand.
TTTAGATGCTAAAATATCAAGAGATGAGTTTATAAAGTTTTATATTGGAAATGAGATTAATCCTAGTTTAAAGCAATTTTTAGATACAAATGAAACTTGGAAAAAATTTTTTCAAAAAAATAAAAATGAATTTAAAAATATTCGAGACAGACTAGTTGAGATAAGTCATAAATTGGGTATTTCGGTTACCGAGTTTAAAAAAATGGTAAGCAGAATCCAAAAAGGAGAAAAAGAGTCAAGGATAGCTAAAAAAGAAATGGTTGAAGCCAATTTAAGATTAGTAATATCGATAGCAAAAAAATATACAAATAGAGGTCTTCAGTTTTTAGACTTAATCCAAGAAGGAAATATTGGATTAATGAAGGCAGTAGATAAGTTTGAGTATAGAAGAGGTTATAAATTTTCAACCTACGCAACATGGTGGATTAGACAGGCTATTACAAGATCTATAGCAGATCAGGCAAGAACTATAAGAATACCTGTGCACATGATTGAAACTATAAATAAAATTGTTAGAACACAAAGACTGATATTAAGCGAGTTTGGACGAGAAGCAACACCTGAGGAATTAGCAAAAAAATTAAGAATGCCTCTAGAGAAAGTTAGAAAAGTATTAAAAATTTCTAAAGAGCCTGTTTCACTTGAAAAACCTGTGGGAGATGAAGAAGATAGTAGTTTAGGAGATTTTATTGAAGACACAAAAGCATTGGCTCCATTAGAGCAAGCAATAAAATCAAACTTAAGTGAGGCAACGACAAAAATTTTATCAACTTTGACACCCAGGGAAGAAAGAGTTTTGAGAATGCGTTTTGGTGTTGGAATGAATACAGATCACACCTTAGAGGAAGTTGGACTTCAGTTTTCAGTAACCAGAGAACGAATTCGTCAGATTGAAGCAAAAGCTCTTAGAAAATTAAAACATCCAAGTAGATCTAAGCAACTTAAAAGTTTCTTGGATAGTTAGGGCCGTTAGCTCAATAGTAGAGTACTGCATTGACATTGCAGGGGTAGTTGGAGCGTAACCAACACGGCCCACCATTAATAAATTATCTTCAATTGCTAAGATAAAAAAAATAGTATATTTAAGAGTTCATTTTAGGGCCTGTAGCTCAGTTGGTTAGAGCAGTACACTCATAATGTATTGGTCCCAGGTTCGAGTCCTGGCGGGCCCACCAAATCAAGTAAAATCAATGTTAATAAATTATAGTTTTTTATAATCTAAGTAAAAACTGTATTATTATAATAAATAAAATGAAGTTTAAAATAAAAATCAAACCTAAAATATCATACTATGTTTCAATATTAGTCTCTTCTGTAATTCTTTTTTATTTTGCTTATAAAGCAATTTTTGCATATTTAATTCACCGAGAATTATACGGAGGAGGATTAGATACATTAGTCTTATTGCGTGCTTCTATTTCAGGAATAATGCTGCTTTTAATACTTTTATTTATTCAGTTTATAAAAATACCTGACTTAAAAAGTCACCGTACAATTATAAGAGGTGTATTTATTGGATGGACAAGTGTATTTGTAATATTGATGATTGTTAATTTGAGCTCAATTTATTTCATTACATTAACTGGACTAGTATCATTTTTTTCATTAATTACATTATTCAGCTTAGAGGACCAAATTAAAGAGGAAAAAAATACTCTTACAGAAAAAGAAATTTATCTTCTTCAACAACTTGCAAAAAAAAAATAATCTTGTTTTGAAAAAAGTAATATTTTTAATCTTATTTTTATTATGCAATAGTAAGGTTTCATCTACAAATATGATTTTAGATCAATTAAAAAACCCCAAATTAACAAATCAATCTCAACAATGGAATTTTATTACTGATCAAGTAATGGGCGGTAAATCAACAGGAAAATTCAAAATTGATAAAGTTAATGAAGTCAAGTGTTATAGAATGACCGGGGATGTATCCACAAAAAATAATGGAGGATTTATACAAATCAGAACAAAATTAAATCCAGAAATTAACAGTGAAGATTATGATGGGGTATACATAAAAGTTTATGGTAATGAAAAAAATTATAACCTTCATTTAAGAACTGGTTTAACATTGGCCCCATGGCAGTATTATAGCTATACTTTCACTTCAACAAAAAATTGGATTGAAATTAAAGCACCATTTAAAAAATTTAAAAAATCTAACTTCTATCAACCAAAAAGTATTTTAGGACAAAATATTAAATCAATTGGTTTAGTCGCAGGTTTTGACGATTTTAAATCAGATATTTGTTTAAGTGAAATTGGATTTTATTGAATTATTTAATTAGAAATTCTTCAAGTGTTTTAAATAAAGAATTTATATTACCATCATTATTTTGAATAATTGAATTAAATTCCTCTTTTTGCGTTCTGGCCAAACTTAACCCCTCTACAATTAAATCTCTTATTAAAGGTCTATCTGGATTTTTTGTATAAATTCTCCAATCTATTTTTACTTGAGGTCTTTTTGATGTCGCCTCCAATATACTGTTAACTATAGTATATTTTTCGTTAATTTTTTTTTGTGAGACTACGCTAATTCTTGGATTTGTGTAATCTACCAATCTACTTGAAAAGCTTTTTAAAAAATAACTCCTAAATAATTTTTGATATTTAGATTTTTGTTCTTCACTGATAGATTTTCTATATTTCCCTAAAGTATACATACCTATTCCATTTATATCTACACTTCTTTCTGCAATTGCATTTAATTTAATTATTTTGGACTCAACTGGATCTTCACTAGATAATACTGAGGCAGCCTCATCAACTATCTCATTAATTAAAGCGCTAGGATCTTTTGCAAAAGATTCATTCGAAAAATTCGTAAAGAATAAAAATATAAATAAATATTTAAGTAACTTCATTTAATGAAAAATTATTGTGTATCTAATTCTTCCCAGTCATCGTCGCTAAGTGTATCGGTAGTTTTATCGATATTTTTAACTTTTCTATATCTATCTTGTATATAAAGACTTCTTACTGATGCATAAAGATCAACAGAATTATTTTCAAGACTATCAAATGATTCGAGATTTTTCGCTCTAAAATCAACTCCATCTAATAATCTTGATACATAATAATCTGCTTCAGAAAAATATTGAGTGTCATTAACAACAGTAACATTATACCACGCATCTCCACCTATAATATTTACTACTGATCCAATTGAATCTCTTACAGTGGTTGGACCTAAAACTGGCAAGACAAAGTAGCAACCAGGTCCAGCACCCCAAACACCTAGTGTTTGACCATAGTCTTCTTTTTCCCTTTTTTTTAAACCATAATAAGAAGCTACATCAAATATTCCAGCAATTCCGAGAGTTGAATTAATAACAAATCTTGCTGAGTTTACTCCCGCATCTTTCAATTGACCTTGAAGAACATTGTTAGGAATAGTTACAACATTACTAAGATTGCTTAATGCATTGCTAGTACCTGACCTAATAGGTTGGGGAAAAACCCTATACCCCCTTGCCAATGGTTTAAAAATTACTTTATCTAAAGCTTGATTGAATGCAAAAATTCCTCTGTTAACTTTTTCAAAACAATCTTTAACTTCTAAGTACCCATTATCCTTATTTTCATTTAACTTAATTTTTCCATCATCACCTGCAAATGCTAGATTGCCTAAAGATGAAATTATGAGAATTAAAAAAACTGAAAGGGTCTTGTTCATAGAATACTTATAATATAATTAATATTAATATAAAGTTAAATTGTTTTAATTTATGCAGAAAAATGTTGAAAAAATGTCGATTAATTACTCCCCAAATTTTAATTTAAGAAAAAGAAGTATTTCAAAAGTAAAGTACCTAATATTTCATTATACCGGAATGAAATCTGAAAATGAAGCAATAAAAAGGCTTACAAATAATAATTCTGGAGTAAGCTGTCATTATTTTATCAAAACAAATGGCAAAGTAATTCAAATTGTTCCTGATTTATACATCGCTTGGCATGCTGGAATTTCATCATGGAAAAAAGATAAGTTTCTAAATTCAAATTCAATTGGAATAGAAGTATCTAATCCTGGGCATGAACATGGTTATAAAAATTTTAGTATTAGTCAAATTAAATCGATTATCAGTTTGTCTAAAAAATTAAAAAAAAAATATAAAATAAAAAAAGAAAATATCTTGGGACATTCAGATATTGCACCTTTAAGAAAAAAAGATCCGGGAGAAAAGTTTCCTTGGAAATTATTGTATCAAAATAAAATATGCTTGTGGCATAATTTAAGTGAAAAACATTGCAAGAAATTAAGAAAAATTAAAATTAATGACAGCAAAAATTTTTATAAATTACTATTTAAATTTGGTTATAAATCATCAAATAAAACTTATGAAAAAATAAAGATTTATAAAAACTTTCAAAGAAGATTTAGACCTCAAATTATTAGTAGTATAGTCGATCAAGAGACTTACGCGATTATAAAATCATTGATTTAATTGATTTAAAATTAGTTGATATTTAATAAAAAAAGAATACTTCTCTACATGCCAGATAAACGACTTATCGCTTTAATTTATTAAAGAGGAAAGTCCGGGCTCTACAAAGACACAGTGCCAGTTAACAGCTGGCGGGGGAAACCCTAGGGATAGTGCCACAGAAAATAAACCGCCTTATCAAGGCAAGGGTGAAAAGGTGTGGTAAGAGCACACCGGCTAAGTTGGTAACAGCTAGCGCATGGAAAACCCCACTGGGAGCAAGACTGAGTAGAGATGACATTGTTAGAAATAACTAAAAGCAGTCTTTGGCTAGTCATCAGGGTTAGTTGCTTGAGCTTTAAAGTGATTTAAAGCCTAGATAAATGATAAGTTTAAATGACAGAACCCGGCTTATAGTTTATCTGGCATTTCATTAAAATAAATCCATATAATTATTAAATTTTTACATTAATGTTTCAAAATATTAGCTATTGACGCTTATTAATAAAACCCATAATATCCCATAAAAACCCAAATTTAGGATAATATGGTTTATGTTTTTATCAACATACGAAAACAAATTGGACAAAAAAGGAAGGGTTTCAGTGCCTGCAACATATAGATCATATTTATCAAACATAGGTTATAATGGAATAATTTGTTATCCATCTTTTAATAATCTATGTATTGAGGCATGGCCACAAGATCGAATTGAAAAAATATCCAATGCAATAGATTCATTAAATCCATTTGAAGAAAAAAAAGATTATTTTGCAACATCTATATTATCGGAAAGTATAAATTTACAATTTGATAGTGAGGGAAGAGTTCAATTAACTTCAAAATTACTAAAACATGCAAGAATTAAAAATAGCATGTTATTTGTTGGTCAAGGCAAAACATTTCAAATTTGGGAACCAACACATTTTGAAAAATTTAGGGCAAACGCTAGGAAAAAATCTAATATTAATCGAGCAAGTCTTAAATGGGAAAAGCAATTTAATAACTAAAAGGGGAAAAATATGACAATAAACTTTAAAACACCAGATATAAAAGAACTGAAGCCTAGAATTCTAGTATTAGGAGTAGGAGGAGCGGGTGGAAATGCAATCAATGGAATGATTGAGGCCGGCCTCCAGGGAGTTGAGTTTATTGCAGTAAATACAGATGCTCAAGATTTAAGATTAAGTAAGGCACAAACAAAAATACAAATGGGATTAAATTTAACTAAAGGGCTAGGAGCAGGTGCAAAACTAGATATAGGTCAAGCTGCTGCAGACGAGTCTTTAAATGAAATTGTAAATATATTGCAGGGTGCCAATATGGTTTTTATTACAGCCGGAATGGGTGGTGGGACTGGAACTGGATCTGCTCATGTGATTGCTAGAGCCGCAAAAGAACTTAATATCTTAACGGTCGGAGTTATAACTCTACCTTTCTTATATGAGGGTCCTTCAAGAATGAGAAAAGCTCAACAAGGCTTAGAAGAACTTCGAAAACATGTTGATACTATAATAGTTGTTCCAAATCAAAATTTATTCAAGATTGCAAGTGAACAAACAACTTTTGAAGAATCTTTTGCTTTATCAAATGATGTTTTGCTTCATGGTGTTCAAAGTATAACTGATTTAATGGTAAGACCGGGGCTTATTAACTTAGATTTTGCTGATGTTGAAACTGTTATGAGTTCAATGGGCAAAGCTATGATGGGCACAGGTCAAGCTGAAGGAGAAGGAAGAGCAATCAAAGCTGCTGAGGCAGCAATTAATAATCCATTGATTGATGATTATTCTTTAAAAGGGGCAAAAGGACTTTTGGTTAATATCACTGGAGGCAAAGATTTAAAATTATTTGAAGTAGACGAAGCTGTGAATAAAGTAAGAGCCGAAGTCGATCCAGAGGCAGAATTAATTATAGGAGCTATAACCGACGATAGTTTGGATGGATTAATGAGAGTCTCAATTGTTGCTACTGCATTAGATGGACAACAACCAGAGCCTAAATCAGTAATTAACATGGTTCATAGAATTCAAAATAGAAATCCAGGTTATTCCGAGTTTTCAAATTCTGCATCAACTCAATCTTTCCAATTTACAAATAACAACTCAATAATTACTAATGGAGCTAACGCTCTTAAAATAGAGGATGAAGAGAAAAATGAAGAATTGAGTTCTAAAAGCATAGATACTAATTATGCAAATGAGTCATCAAGCACTAAAAATGGCGAGGATTTAGAGGAAACCGAAGTACCTGAAGTTAGCTTAGTAAACTCTGAGTCTGAAAGTAATTTAGATGATCAAGCATCTGAAAATAATGGTTTGGAAAATTTTGAGTTGAGTGATGATGATGCTCCTGAGCTATTTAATTCAGATGCTAACGAGGAGTTATCAACTTTACCACAAGAGATAAACTCTGAGGAAGAAGAAGATTTAGAAATCCCAGCATTTTTGAGAAGACAAAAGAATTAATGGTCTTCAAAAAAATAAATGAATGCCACCATAAATCTGGAAAAACATTTTCCAGTATTACTAAACGAATTAGTTAGTATTATTTCCCCTCTTTATGGTGGCACATTTATCGATTGCACGTTTGGTGGAGGTGGTTATTCAAAAAAGATATTAGAGAATAATTTAAATAATATAATAGCACTAGATAGAGATAATTCTGTCAATAGTATAGCTAATCAATTCCACACAAAGTATAAAAAAAGATTTAAATTTTATAACAAAAAATTTTCGGATATTGATCAAATAAAGGAAGATAATATTAAAGCAATTATATTTGATCTGGGATATTCATTAAATCAGATTTCTGATCTAAATAGAGGCATATCTTTTAATAGCAAAGGCAAACTAGACATGAGAATGGGATTAAATGATTTTTCTTGTGATGATGTAATTTTAAAAATGAGCCAACAAAGACTTTTTAAAATTTTCAAGTATTTTGGTGATGAAAAATATGCAAAACCAATATCAAAAAAAATAGTACAATTAAGAAAAAATAAAAAAATTAAAACTGAAAATTTAGTAGAAATTATTGATAGTGTAAAAAAAAAGAAAAGTGGAAAAAATAAATCCACAAAAGTTTTTCAAGCTCTTAGAATTTTTGTAAATAAAGAGATAACTGAGCTGATATATGGTTTAATAAAAGCCTATAATATTTTGCCAGTTGGTGGAGTAATAGCAGTTGTTACGTTTCATTCTATTGAGGATAAAATAGTAAAGTTTTTTTTTAAAGAATACTCAGAAGTAAAAAATTCCTCTAGGTATCTACCCAAAAGTGTTTCAACTAAAAAGTATTTTAATTTAACCAAAAAAAAACCAATAACCCCATCATCCACTGAGATTAATATTAATCCTCCCTCAAGGTCAGCAAAACTTAGATTTGCATACAAATTAGAGAATGGATGTAATTTTGAAAAATTTCTTAGTAATTTTAATTATTTAAAAGATATAGAAAATTTGAACTTTGATGCATAAAAAAATTCTTTTATTAATCCCAATTATTATTCTTATAATTTCAACTGCTTTTACAAAAAATTCGACAAAAAAACTTGATAAACAAATTTTTGAAATTCAAGAAGATATCAGAGCTCTAAATGATATTTATGAGTTAGTTTTATTTGATTACAACTATCTTACATCACCAAATAAATTAATGGAATATTCCAAAATATATTTTGATAAAGAACTAAAAAAAAAAAAAATTACAGATTTAAAAATTTTTAAATTTAATAATGAATAATATTGACGAGAATTTTAAATATGAAGCAAATAGATCAAATTTAAAAATATCCTTTGAACGTATATCATTTATTTTCTTTATCTTTTTTATTATTACAATAATTTTTACGTCTAAAACTATCTATCTAGGATTTAAAAAAACAAACCAAACTCAAACTGTAAAAGAAAAAGAGAAATATAGAGCGTCTATCATGGATAGAAATGGAAATATTATTGCTAAAACAGTACGTGTGACTAATTTAGGCATAAATCCAAATCAACTAATTAATAAAGAAAAATTATTAATTTCTTTAAAATTAATATTTCCAGACAAGAATTTTGAAAAGGAAATCAAAGGAAAAAAGTTTTTTTATGTCAAAAAGAAAATATCTCCATCAAAACTTGAAAAAATAAAATTACTGGGAGAAAAATCGTTTAAAGAGGAAGAAAACATTGCTCGAGTTTATCCTAACGGTAATCTTTTCAGTCATATATTGGGACAGATTGATACAGATAACAATGGTGTGTCTGGTATAGAAAAATCTTTTGACTATGAATTAACAACTTCAAACAAGCCGTTAAAGCTTTCTTTAGATACTGAAATACAATATTTGATAAGAGAGGAATTAGTAAAATTTCAAGAAATTTTTAATAGTTATGGAAGTACAGCTATTTTAATGAATGTTAACAATGGTGAGATTCTTTCAATGGTTTCCCTACCAGATTTTGATTTAAATAAAAGAGAAGACATTTCTGATAAAAAATTTATAAACAGATCTACAAAAGGTGTCTATGAACTTGGATCAGTTTTTAAAACATTTACATTCGCCGCTGGGCTTCAACAAAATGTTATCCAAGAAGATACCCTTTTTAAAAATTTACCAAAAAAAATAAAATGTGCGGGAAGGTCAATCTCTGAATATGATATGGATATTCCATCTAGTCTTACAGCTGAAGAAATATTAATTAGATCTGGAAATATTGGTTCAATCAAAATTGCTCAGAAAGTTGGTTTAGAAAATTTTAAAGATTTTCTAGAAAATTTAGATTTATTGAATAAAATACAATTTGATATAGAGGAAGTTGGAAATCCAATTCCATTTAAATGGGGAAAATGTAAATTAGCAACATCAGCATATGGTCATGGTATAACAATTACACCACTTCAACTTGCAAAAGCCTATGCAATAATTGCAAATGGTGGATATAAAATAGAACCAACTTTAATTAAAAAAAGTAAAAATTTAAAAAAAGGTGAGCAAATAATAACACAAGAAAATTCCAGTAAAATTAACAAAATATTGAGAAAAATTGTAACATCCGAACAGGGTACAGCTAATTTAGCAAATATTGTTGGTTATGAAATTGCTGGAAAAACTGGAACAGCGCAAAAATCTATAAAAGGTAAATATTCTAAAAAAAAAATAAATACTTTTGCTTCAATTTTTCCAATATCTTCTCCAAAATATGTTTTAATTGTTTTGTTAGATGAACCAAAATTGAGTGAAACTTATATTTATGAATATAATGATGGTAAAAAAAGGAAGATAATAGGCACACCTTTTAATACTGCTGGCTGGACTTCTGTTGAGGTTGCCAAAAATATAATTGAAAAAATCGGGCCTATTTTAGCCATAAAATATTAAGAAATTTCATAATGATATTAAAAAGCTTTTTTAAAAATCTTAAAAAAGATTTTAATAATAAAAGTTTTAATGGATTTGAATTTAATTCAAAAAAAATAAAAAAAAATTATATATTTTTTGCGATACAGGGTAGTAAATTTAATGGAAATAATTTCGTAAATGATGCCATTAAAAGAGGAGCTCGAATAGTTGTATCAAATAAATTTAAAACTGGAATCAATAAAGGTGTATTATATATAAAGGTAAGCGATCCTAGATTAGCCTTATCAAATTTTGCAAATAAATATTATAATAAAAAACCAAATAATATTATTGCTGTAACTGGCACAAATGGTAAATCATCAATAGTCAATTTTTATTATCAGATATTAAAACTTAATAAAAAAAGAGTAGCCTCAATTGGAACTTTAGGCGTCAAATCGAATAATGTTAGTTTAAAACTTAATAATACAACTGTTGATGCTATTACAATTAATAAATTACTTGCAAATTTAAAGAAAAAAAAAATTGAAAATGTAATTTTAGAAGCATCAAGTCATGGCCTTCATCAAAAAAGATTACATGGTATTAAATTTAGCACATCTATATTCACTAATTTAAGCAGAGATCATTTAGATTATCACAAAAATTATAAAAATTATTTTAATTCAAAATTAATCTTATTTAATGAGTTGACAAATAAAAATGGAAATTTGATATTTGATAATGATTTAAAATATTCACAAATCTTTAAAAAAATAGCCAAGAAAAAAAAATTAAATTTATTAAATATTGGTACATCAGACAGTGATTTAAAAACTAATGAAATTAAAATTTTAAATAACTACCAACATATAAAGTTTACTTTTCAAAATAAGGAATATCAATTTAAAACAAGCCTAATTGGAAAAATACAAATTAAGAATTTGATGATGGCTATTGCAGCAGCAATTAAAAGTAATCTAAAAATTGATGATATTGTTAAAAAACTTAAGTATATTAAGCCCGCAAAAGGAAGACTCGAGATAATCGGAACAACTAAAGATAATTCAATTTTTATTTTAGACTATGCTCATACTCCAGAGGCTCTTAAAACAAGTATTGAAAATATTAAAGAACAATTTGGTTTAAGAAAAATTAATATTGTATTTGGATGTGGTGGTGAAAGAGATAAAGAAAAAAGACCAATAATGGGCAAAATTGCTAACAAACTATGTAATTATATTTATCTTACAGACGATAATCCTAGAAATGAAAATCCAAAAAATATCAGAGCAAGTATTAAGAAATCAATTTCACCATCTAAAATGATTGAAATACCATCAAGAAAATTAGCTATAAAAAAAGCAATTCTAAATAGTAAGTCTGATGAGGTTTTAATTATTGCAGGAAAAGGGCATGAAAACACCCAAGAATATACTAGGAAAAATAAATTTTCTGACGAAGACAATATAAGAAAATCAATAATTTTAAAAAATAGATTTTTATTGAATGATTGGAAATTAAATATACTTAAAGAAATTATAAATAACAAAAAATTAGATAGAATAAAAAATTTAAAAATTAGCACTAATTCGAAAGAAAAGAATAAAGGTAAAATTTTCCTTGGAATTAAAGGGGAGTCTCTGAACGGAAATGATTTTGCAGACGAAGCTCTAAAAAATGGAGCAAAATTAGCAATACTTCAAAATAACAAAAATGATAGTAAAAAAAAGATTAATGTTAAAAGTACTCTAGAATTATTAATTAAATTTTCACAAAAAATAAGAATTTCTTCTAATGCATCTCAAGTTGCAATTACAGGATCTTCAGGTAAAACTTCGCTTAAAGAATTGTTAGGACAATGTCTTAAAAAAAATTATTCCACAACATTTTCAAAAAATTCATTCAATAATAAATTCGGTTTACCAATTTCATTAACAAATTTAAATAAGGATACGACTTATGGAATATTTGAAATTGGAATGGATAAAAAGGGAGAAATAGACTATTTATCAAAAATAATTAAACCAGACATTGGAGTTATTACAAATATTAGTTATGCTCACGCCAAAAATTTTAAATCTTTATTGGATATAGCTAAAGCCAAATCAGAGATTATTTTCAATATAAGAAAAAATGGAACAATTGTATTGAATAAAGATGATAAATTTTTTGATTTTTTTTCAAGTTTAGCAAATAAAAATAATTTAAATATCATTTCTTTCGGTAAACATAAAAATTCTAATATTAGATTATATAAATTAAAAAAATCTAAGAATTCTTCTATTATTTATATCAATATATCTTCTAAAATTTATAATTTTAAAATTAATAACAATTTATTACCTTATTTAGCTAATATTTTGGCTTCCGTAGCAGTTTGTAAAAGTTTAGATATTACTAGTGAAATAAAAAGTAACTTTTTTTCTAATTATAAAATACCAAGTGGTAGAGGAAATATAAAAAAATTAACTGTAGGCTCTAAAAAAGTTAACATAATAGATGAAAGTTATAATTCAAATCCATTATCTCTGAGTTTTTCGATTAAGAAATTTGATAATTTAAAAGTAAATCCAAATAAAAAATTTATGCTACTAGGTGACATGTTAGAATTAGGAAAATTTTCAAAAAAACTTCATATTAAAGCAGCAAAAGATATCAATAAGGCAAAGTTCAAAAAGTTGTTTGTTTATGGGAATTATATCACAGAAACATTTAACAAAATTAGAACACAAAAAAGAGGAAAAATACTTAAATCAACTAGTGAAATTCTTAATATAATAAAAAATGATTTAAATAATGGTGATTTTTTAATGATAAAGGGCTCAAATTCTACAGGACTTAATCAAGTAACCAAACAAATTGGATCAAAATCATAATGTTGTTTGAACTTTTTTCATTTCTAGTAGATCAATTTAGTTTTTTGAATGTTTTTAAATATTTAACAGTAAGAACTGGTCTTTCTATGTTTACAGCTATGTTTGTTGTTTTTTTAGTTGGAAACCCATTAATTAATTTTTTTTCTTCAAAACAGATTCATAATCCAATTAGAGAAGATGGACCTAGCGATCATATAATTAGAAAAATTGGAACGCCTACAATGGGAGGACTAATAATATTACTAGGTGTTTTTTCAGGAGTATTGCTATGGGGTGACTTATCAAATCCATACAATTGGTTTTTAATATTTATTGCAGCTTCTTTTGGATTATTGGGAGCTTATGATGATTATAAAAAAATAAAGTTAAAAAGTTCGAATGGAATTTCTTCTAAACTAAAGTTCTCTCTACAAATTATTTTAGCTTTGATTGGTATATTAATACTTTCTATCACAAGTAATTCTGATCAAATAAACAATCTATATTTTCCTTTTTTCAAAAACTTAGTAATCAATCTTGGCTGGTTTTTTATACCTTTTTATATGTTCATATTAGTTGGAGCTTCAAATGCAGTTAATTTAACAGATGGTTTAGACGGATTAGCAACAGTTCCTGTTATGTTAGTTGCCGCTTGTTTTGCATTTATTAGTTACGTCTCTGGTAACATAATTTTTTCTGATTATCTTCAGATCGCATATATAGAGGGTGTAGGAGAAGCTTCTATTTTTTGTGGATCAATAATTGGGGCTTGTTTAGGTTTTTTATGGTTTAATGCACCACCGGCAAAAATTTTTATGGGAGACACTGGATCTTTATCATTAGGTGGCTCGCTGGGAGCGGTTGGTATAATAACTAAGCACGAAATTGTGTTAGCAATAACAGGCGGATTGTTTGTTTTAGAAGCTGTTTCTGTAATAGTTCAAGTTATTTCCTATAAATTAACAGGTAAAAGAATATTTAAAATGGCTCCAATACACCATCATTTTGAAAAAAAAGGATGGCCAGAGTCAACTGTTGTAATTAGATTTTGGATAATTTCTATTATTCTAGCGATGATTGGATTAGCAACTTTGAAACTTAGATAATGAAATTAAAAAATGAAACGTTAAGTAAAAATTTTTTAATTTATGGTTTTGGAAAATCTGGAATTTCATCATTAAAATATCTAAAAAAGAAAAATAGGTGTTTTATTTTCGATGATGATAAGAAAAAAATTAAAAATAAATATAAAAAATTTTTTATTTCTAAATCAAAATTACTAACTAATAATTTTGATTATATAGTTATAAGTCCCGGTATTAATATAAATAGATGCCAGTTATCAAATTATTTAAAAAAGAACCAAAAAAAAGTTATTACGGATTTTGATATTTTTTATAAATTTAACCCTGAAGTTTTAACAATTACGATTACTGGCACGAACGGAAAGTCAACTACAAGTAAGTTGCTTTATGATATTTTAAAGAAACACCATTATGATACCAGGCTAACCGGAAATATTGGAAATCCTATTTTAGAGGAAAAAAGAGTTACCAAAAATACTATCTTTGTTATTGAGGCTTCTTCTTATCAGCTGGCTTATAGTAAATATTTCAAATCAAAATTTTCTATAATCATTAATATTTCCCCAGATCATTTAGAAAGGCATAATACAATGAAAAATTATGTATTATCAAAATTAAAATGTGTAATAAGACAAAACGAAAATGATGTAGCAATAATAACAAACACTAATTTATTGAAAGACTTATTAAAACAAAAATTAAAATCTAAAATAATATATGTAAGAAAAAATAAGTATGCATATTTAAAAAATAAATTAAGTAATGATAATTTTAAAAATTCAACAAATTTTCAAAATTTAAATTTTTTATTTGAGCTATCGAAACATATGAAACTTAATTTAAAAACTGTAATAAAAACTATCAATAAATTTAAACCTTTGAAATTTAGACAGGAAGTGATCCATCAATCAAAATATTTAAAAATAATAAACGACTCTAAGTCAACAACATTATCTTCTACTGTTCCATTTTTAGAATCTAATGAAAAAATTTTATGGATCTTGGGAGGATTATTTAAAAAGGGTGATAAATTTAATTTAAATAAAAAGTATTTTAAAAATTTAGAAGCATATATTTACGGAAAAGATAGACAAGTTTTCTTCAAACTATTTAAAAATAAAATTAAAGTTAATCTATCAAAAGATCTGAGAAATACTCTTAAATTAATTCCAAACCTTAAGGATACAAAAACAAAAGTTACAGTTTTATTTAGCCCATCGGCCGCATCATTTGATCAATACAAAAATTTTGAAGAAAGAGGTAGACAATTCAATATGTTAATTAAAAGATATTTACCAATTGAATGAATAAATATTTTGATACATTTTATGATTGGTGGAAAAACATCGATAAAACAATTTTTTTGATAATAACTCTATTATTTTCACTAGGATTGTTCTTTTCTTTAGTTTCAACTTCAATAATTGCATCAGATAAATTAAACACAAATTCTTACTATTTTTTTTTAAAACATTTAATTTTTGTTTTAATAGGAATATTTTTAATTTTATTTTTATCTCTTCTAGATCAAAAAGTTTTAATTAGGTTATCAGTCGTATTATTTGTTATCACATTTATAAGTTTATTCTTAGTTCCCTTAATAGGAGTAGAGGTCAAAGGGTCAAAGAGATGGTTAGATATTGGCTCATTACCTAGGTTTCAACCTATTGAAACTTTAAAACCTTTTTTTGTTATTGTTATTTCACTAATAATCTCATTAGAAAAAAAAAACCTTTATATAAAATATCTCTTGAGTTCAGTCATTTTAGTGCCAATTATAATTTTACTTTTATCTCAACCAGACTTAGGACAAACATTATTAATAATCTCTGTTTGGCTTGCTATTATTTTTGTCTCAGGAATAAATTTATTACTTTTTGCAATCTCATTATTAGCTGTGAGTTCATTAACACTATTTTTAGTTTTTTTGGTACCAAAATTTGAATACATAAGAATAAGATTAATGTCATTTTTAGACAATTCTAGCGGCAATAATTACCAGGCTGATAAAGCAAGCGATGCAATATCCAGTGGAAGTTTTTTTGGAAAAGGAATAGGTGAAGGAACTTTAAATTCAAGAATACCAGAAGCACATACAGATTATATAATTTCTGTAATTGCAGAAGAATTTGGAGTAATTATTTTATTAGGTATAATATTACTTTATTTAGTCTTATCTTATAGAGTTTTAAAAAAAATAAATTTTACAAAAAATAATAATTTTAAACTTATATTAGTTGGAAGTATTTCAATAATACTATTACAAACTTTCATTCATATTGGTGTAAATATAAGAATGCTTCCTACTACAGGCATGACTATGCCATTTATTAGTTATGGTGGTTCTTCAATAGTTGGAACATCAATCTTAACTGGAATAATATTAAATTTGACTAAGAGAAAATTAAATTAGTATGAAAAATATACTTATAGTAACAGGAGGTTCTGGTGGCCACGTAATACCATCTACTTCTTTGTTTGAACATTTGAAAAATAAATTTTCTGTAAAAATGGTATCTGATGTGAGAGGAAGTAAATATATAAATACTGAAAAATTTAAATATGAATTAATAGATGTACCTAATTTATTTTTAAAACCTTATTTACTTCCAATAAATATTTTTAAATATTTTCTAAACGTTTTTCAATCTATTAGATTTTTAAAAAATAATAAGACAAATATCGTGATTAGTACTGGTGGGTACATGACATTTCCATTTTGTTTAGCTGCATTTATATTACAAAAAAAAGTTTTCTTGTTTGAGCCAAATAGTGTTTTAGGTAGATCTAACCGCTTTGCTTTGAAATTTTCAACAAAAATAATTTGTTACGATGAAAATTTAAGAAACTACCCAATAAAATACAATTCTAAAAAAGTTATAGTCAAACCTATTTTAAAAAAAGAAATATATAACTTAGAAAAAAATACAATTAATTTAAAAAAGGAAATAAAAAAAATTCTTATTATCGGTGGCAGCCAGGGTGCATCGTTTTTTGATGAAAATATTACTGAATTAATTATCGAAATCTCAAAAAAACGAAATTTCGAAGTTATACAACAAATATCAAATAATAATAATTTATCTTCCATAAAAAATAAATATGACAAATCAAATATAAACTACAAATTTATTGAATTTACCAATGATAGTCATGAACTCTACAATGGTATAGATCTAGCAATTACTAGAGGTGGCGCAAGTACATTAAGCGAACTTTCATTCTTAAATATACCGTTTATTTCAATACCTCTCCCGTCTGCAAGAGACAATCACCAATTTTATAATTCAAAATTTTACTATAAAAAAAATTGTTGTTGGTTAATAAATCAAAAGGAATTTGAATTTAAAAAATTTTCAGAAATGATATTTGAAATATTTAATGATTATCAAAATTACAACGAAAAATTTAAAAATCTTGCGGAAATTACTAAAAAAAATACTTGGAATAATATAAATAATAAGATTATAGAAATTATAGATGAAAATTAATATTGGAAAAACTGAACTAATTCATTTTGTTGGAATTGGTGGCATTGGTATGAGTGGTTTAGCATTAATAATGGATAGTTTAGGGTTTAAAATACAAGGAAGTGACAAATCGGATAATAAAAATCTTAATTTACTAAGAAAAAGAAAAATTCAAATTCATTTAAATCATAATAAGCAAAATATAAAAAATTGCACCGTATTAGTAGTTTCGTCAGCTATAAAAAAATCAAATCCAGAATATAGGCATGCTAAAAAATTAAACTTACCGATATATAAGAGAGGAGAATTGTTAGGTCATATAGTTTCTTTAATGAAAAATATTGTTGTGACAGGATCACACGGCAAAACAACTACAACATCAATTTTGTCAAACATTATGAACTACGCAAAATTAGATCCCACAATAATCAACGGAGGTGTTTTGAATTCAATAGGAAGTTCGGCAAAATTAGGAAAAAGCGACTGGAGTTTAGTTGAATCAGATGAATCAGATGGAAGTTTTCTTCAAATACCTTTTAATTATTCAATAATAACTAACATTGACAATGAACACTTGGATTATTACAGAACTATGAAAAATTTAAAAAATAAATTCATAGAATTTATTGATAAAACACCTTCTTTCGGAAAGGCTTTTCTGTGTTTAGATGACAAAAATGTAAAAAATATTTTACCAAAAATTAAAAATAACAATTACTATACATTTGGTTTAAATAAGAAATCAAATTTTCATATTTTCAATATAATTCAGAATAAAGATTATTCAAAATTTAATATTAAAATAAAAATACCGGGCAAAACAAAAATTATAAAAAATATTTCAATACCTTTGTTAGGTTTGCATAATATAAAAAATGCAACATCTGCATTGGCAGTAGCTTTTTCAATTGGTGTATCAAATAAAGTAATTAAATTAGGTCTCAAAAACTTTAATGGAGTCCAGAGAAGATTTAATTTCTTATTTGAAATTAATAAAGTGCCATTTTTCGATGACTACGCTCATCATCCAACTGAAATTTCATCAGTATTAGATGGTGTCAGTAAAGTATATAATAAAGAGGAAATAGTTTGTATTTTTCAACCACATAGAATTTCAAGAGTAAAAAATTTAAAAATTGAATTTTCTAAATGTTTTAAAAATGCAAACACAGTTTTACTTTGTCCAATTTATAAGGCTAGTGAAACTATAAAGTTAGGATTCTCATATACTTCGTTTGCAAAATTAATTGCAAAAAATTCTAAAGTTAATTTGATAATGCTTAAAAATGAAATAGATTTAAAAAAAATTACTAAAAACATTGCCTTTGGAAATAAAATTTTTATTGCTATGGGCGCAGGATCTATAACAAATTGGGTAAGAAATCTTAATTGATATGGAATTAAAAGATATTGAAGATTTTAAAAATAAATATAACGCAGATCTGTTTTTTAATACTGATATCAAAAAATTCAATTGGTTTAATATAGGAGGCAAATCAAAAATATTTTTTAAACCAAAAAATTTAATAGAATTAAAAGAATTCCTAAAACTATATAATAATAGAGGAAAAATGTTTATATTAGGAATGGGTTCAAATGTGTTATTTAAAGATAATACTTATGAAGGGGTAATAATCAAACTTAGCCACAATTTTAGTACATTATCAAAATTAAAACCAGACACAATAATAGCAGGCTCAGCTTGCTCACAAAAAAAACTTTCAGAATTTGCACTAGAGAATGGAATAAGTGGTTTTGAATTTATGTACTGTATTCCTGGTTCGGTTGGAGGGGGTCTTCAAATGAATTCTGGATGTTTTGGGACAGAGTTTAAAGATAAATTAATCTCTCTACAATGTATTGATACAAAGGGAAATATAAAAGTTATCCCATCTAACAAAATTAAATTTCATTATAGAAAAATAGAATTAAACGAAAATTTAATTTTTTTAAGTGCTACTTTTAAAGGTGATTTATTAAGTAAAAATAAAATAAAAAATTTGATGGAAGAATTCGCGATAAAAAAAAATAATTCTCAACCCTCAAAAATTAAGACTGGGGGTAGTACTTTTAAAAACCCAATTGATCAAACAACAAAAAAGGCTTGGGAACTAATAAAAGAATCAGTTCCAGAAAATATAAATTTTGGAGATGCCAGTATATCAAAAAAACACTCAAATTTTTTTATTAATAAAAAAAATGCGTCATTTGAAGAAATGAAATCTTTAATAAATTTTGTAAAAAAAAATGTTAAAGATAAAACTGGGATTAATATTAATTTAGAAATCAAAATTATAGAATAATGAAAAAAATTCTAATTTTGGCGGGTGGATATTCAAAAGAAAAAGAAGTAAGTATAAAAACTGCAAAAAGCGTTTATTCAGAATTAAATAAAGATAGAAAATATAAAATTAAGGTAGTAAATCCTGATGGTAAATTTGTTCAAGTATTAAGAAACTTTAATCCAAATATAGTATTAAATTTATTGCATGGTAGATATGGAGAAGATGGCTATATTCAAGCAATTTTAGAATCCGAAAAAGTAAAATATACTCATTCAGGTGTATTATCGTCTTCTTTAGCAATAGATAAGGAGCTGTCAAAAAAAATTTTTATTAAACATAAAATTTTGACGCCTAAGTATCTTAAATTCTCTTATAGAAATAATATAAACAAGTTAAAATTAATTAATTATTTGCAAAAAAAAATTGGCTTTCCTCTAGTTGTAAAACCTCTTAATGAAGGCTCTAGTGTAAATGTTTTTATATGTAACAAAAATAATATTTTGAAAACTCTTACAAAACTAAATGAATATGGAGAGGTTTTATTGGAAAAATATATACCTGGGAGAGAAATACAAGTTGCAATTTTAGAAAATAAAGTGCTTGGAGCCATTGAGCTTAGACCAACTAGAAAATTTTATGATTATCAAGCAAAATATAACCCAAAAGCAAGAACAGAGCATATAATTCCTGTGGAAATTTCAAAAAGAAAATATCAGGAATTAACAAAAATTGCTTTAAAAGCACATAAAATTTTAAATTGTAGAGGGGTTACACGATCAGATTTTAGGTATTATAAAAACTCCTTTTATTTACTAGAAACTAATACACAACCAGGAATGACTTCACTCTCACTAGTGCCTGAAATAGCAAATTTTAATAACATTACTTTCAAAAATTTGATAAAAAAAATTTTGAAAGATGCTTCAATCAATAAATAAAAAAAAAATATATTTTTATTTGGTTTCATTTTTATTTATATCAACAATCTTCAATAATAATTTAATAAGTAATTTGAAAAATGTTTTTAAGATTAAAGAAGTAGAAGTTGAAAATGTTAAAAAAGAAATTAGTGAAAATATTTTATTAAATACTAGTTTTTTAAAAGGTGAAAATATTTTTTTTGTAAACAAAAATTTTCTTATAGAAAGACTAGATAAACTCAACTTTATTGAAAACATAAATATCAAAAAAAAATATCCCTCAATCATTAATATTCAAGCTAAAGAAACTGATTTAATAGCAATTACATACTTTAACCAAAAAAAATATTTTGTAGGACAAAATGGAAATTTTATAATAGCAAAACAAATTTCAAATAAAAAAAAGTTACCAACTATTTTTGGAAAATTTGAACCAGATGATTACATTTTTCTTCAAAGAGAACTTTTAAGACAAAAAATTGACTTAAATGAAATAACTAGATACTATTTTCATAAAAATAAAAGATGGGACTTATATTTTGCAAATAATATTATAATCCAATTACCTAATAAAAATATTTCTGAAGCAATAAATCTTTTCAAAAAATTTACTTTAAAAAATAATATAAATTCAAATACAATTATTGATTTAAGAATTAAAAATAGATTAATTTTAAGAAATGGGTAAAAACAGGTATTTCAATGTAATCGATTTTGGATCATCTAAAATACGATTTGCATCTTTTGATAACAACCTCGATGAGAAATTTTCAGAGTCGATAAAAATATATACAAACGAGAATTTACAAAGTCATTTTGAGGCAATAAATAAAATTATAAAAAAAGCAGAAAAAAAATTTTCTGATCACATTGAAGATATTGTTTTAATTCTAGACTCTGCTGAATTATTTACAATAGATATATCATTAACAAAGAATTTAGACAGAAGTACAAAAATAAATAAATTATATGAGCCTTTAATATTAGAATTAAATCAAATAATTAAGTCACATTATGATAAATATTATTTATCTCAGATAATAATTGATAAATGTATAATAGATGACGAAAAAATTTTTGAAGAACTTTCTAAAGATAAAACTGTAGATAATAATTTAAAAGTTGACTTTAAATTAATATGTTTTCCCAAATTGTTTATTAAGAAAATAAGAGATGATTTTATTAAGTTTAATTTAAATATAATTAACATATTTTGTTCTTCTTATATAAAATCTCAATCATATATAAAAAAATTAAGTCAAAACAAAATTTCCTTTTTAGATATTGGGTCGAGAAGATCTTCAATTTTTTTTTTCGAAAATAAAAAACTTAAATTAATTGAAACGATCCCAATAGGAGGACATCATATCACGATGGATATATCAAAAATTTTTAATATTTCAGAAGTTGATGCAGAAAAATTAAAAAAATCATTTAATAAAACCGATACAGAGTTTTCATACAAAAATAAAACATCAGAAGATACGATGATAATTCATGAAATTATAAATAAAAATATTTCAATAGATTTATTAAAAAAAGTGATTTTGTATAGAGTTCAGGAAATAATGGATTTAATATTTAAAAAATCAAATATTAATAATTCTAAAAATGTCTTAGAGAACTCAGATCTATTCTTGATTGGAGAAGGATCAAAACTATTTAATAATAATTCATTTTATTTGGATGATAAATTTGGCTTCAAATCAATTAATTACTATAGCGAGTCAGATGTTCAAATCTGCAAATGTGGCCTTGAAAATCATAAAATAAATTATGAACTACCAAAAATTAATAATAAAAAACAAGGAATTTTTGAAAAATTTTTCAACTTTTTCGATAAATGATGGTATTTTCTTGTAATATTTCTTGAGTATTTAATTTACGGAACATTTTATATAAATTTTCTATGTCAATACTTACTCAAAAAACAATCTCAAAAAAAATATCTTTCAGTGGAATTGGTGTTCACTCTGGCAAAAATGTAAAATTAGATATTTTACCTGCTGCTCCAAATACAGGAATTTTATTTAAAAGAGTGGATTTAAAAAAAAATAATTTAATATATCCGCTTTATAATAACGTATCAGACACAAAACTTTGCACAACCATATCTAACGAACATGGTGTAAAGGTTTCAACAATTGAACATTTAATGGGGGCTTTTTACGGTATAGGTATTGATAATGTTGAAGTTGAACTAAATTCAGAGGAAGTACCAATACTAGACGGTTCAGCAAAAGATTTTGTAGACGGTATTAACAATGCTGGAATAACATTTAGCGACCAACCAATCAAAATTATTAAAATAAATAAAAATATAAATATAAATGAAGGTGAAAAATCTATTTCCCTAGATACTTCTAATGTTACGAGTGAAATAGAATTTGAAATTAAATATAAAAATAAAATAATTGATACTCAAAGAAATAAAATTAATATTTTTGAAGATAACTTAGATGATATTTTTAATTCAAGAACTTTTTGTCTTTATGAAGACATAGAAAAATTAAAAAAATTAAATCTTGGCAAAGGTGGAAGTTTGGAGAATGCAATTGTAGTCAAAAACAATAAGATATTAAATATTGAAGGTTTAAGAAATAATCTTGAATTTGTTAATCACAAAATATTAGATTGTATGGGTGACTTATTTCTATCTGGATATAAAATTATAGGATCACTTAAATGTTCACAGGGTGGACATCATTTGACAAATCAATTGTTAAGAAAAGTATTCCAAAACAAAAATAATTACTCATTGATTGAAATTAAAGGTAAGCAATTACCTCACACTTTCACCAATTATCAAAATCTTAAATCTATAGCTTAAAAGTTAGAAATTTAAAATTTATCTGATAAAATTATTAGATGAATAATAAATTTAATTTATCATTTTTAATTATTTTTTTTTTAATTATTTCATGTTCTGGTAAGGACGAAAAAGTTAGTGTTTTAAAAGAAAAAAATTTAGAAACTCAAATGATCGAAGTTTATAATGAAGCAATGGTAGAATTTGAAAGAGGAGATGTAATTTACGCTGGAAAAAAATTTAGCGAAGCTGAATTATTATATCCGCAATCAATATGGGCTCCGAGAGCAGTATTAATGTCCGCTTATGGTTATTTTTCTCAAGGTTATTATAAAGATGCAATAAACGATCTAGAAAGATTTATCTTT
>LHBX01000008.1 GCA_001704065.1 Pelagibacteraceae bacterium GOM-A1
TCCAGCTCTGGCTGAAATAATCATTATAGATAATGAAACCATAAATAATAAAAATACTTTTCCAGTATTATCAATCCCTAAAACTGAGATTATTAAAGGAGCCCATGCAAGAGGAGGTACCGGTCTATAAAGTTCAATTAATGGATCAAAGAAACCTTTAGCAAATCTATTTAAGCCCATGAAAAGTCCTAATGGTACACCGATCAATATTCCAAAAACTAATCCAAGAAAAACTCTTAAAAATGAATCCCAAATATGACCATAAGGAACAGGAATTTTAAATAATTTAAAATCACCTGTAACAATTTTTAAAACTTTACCTTTAAAATTTTGCTTAACCACACCGTCTTTAGTGTGAACCGGATATTCTCCAGGCAAAACATCAGCTATCCAATCAGGCAATATAAAGCCAATTATCTGGCTTACATCCATCATATCAATCCAAAGAAGTGGGATATTTTTGTAACCTACACTTGGCTTAGACATTAAAATAAATTTATTAAGTGTATCCGAGGGTTTTGGTAACCATCTACCCGAACCTTGCTCAGAACAACTAGGACCACTTGCAACGATAGTTCCTGCAGGGAATAAAAGAATATCAATTAATCTTAAACCCCCTTGCTCAGTTTTTTGAAGATTATCAAATTCAATAATTGCATTTTGCATTTCATTAAGAGCATTTGGAGGATAAATACTTGCAAATTCAATTCTTCTCGCAATTTTTACAATATTTTTTGCGTAAGTAGATGCCACTTCTTCAGTGTCATCTAAATTTTTTCTATATAATTTTATCTCTGATTTAAGTTCTTTTATTGCATTTTTGAATTGAGGATTATGGTTTCTTAATTTAAAAAATTTATCATTAATTTTTTTTAATTGTTCAGCTGCAGCGTGAAATTTTAACCCTCTATCAGTTTCAGGCACTAAAGGTACTTCAATAGTGTTTTCTATTGATCCTGTGCCGGCACTTACAGTTACTATACCCCAGCTTCCTTGCTCAGCAATTGCCTTTTGTCTTTCATTTTTTTGCTCTGGTGTTTCAAATGGATAATCTTTCTTTTGAAAATTAGTGCTTAACAATCTAATTTCATCAGTCATCTCATCTATTTTTATTTTTGTATTAATCTCCATTAGATTATCGTTAGTAAGCAATGGAATTAATTTGTTTGTTTTATTAATAAAACCAACTAATGCAGTTTTCTGTATGTTGCTTAAATCTGGCGAATTTTGAATTTCTAAACTTATTTTTTTAAGATTTTTATTTTCTATTTTTATTATTGAAGTACTTTTGAATTCTCTTTCTTCAATTGGAAATTGATATTTTAATCCTAGTAAAGACTCATTTATTTTTGCGACCTGACATAATTCATTTGCTGATTTTGGATAAAATCCTTTTGCAATATCCCAGGAATAATAAAGCCAAACTAACAATATTGCACTGCTTCCGACAATTATCCAATGAGTTCCACCTTTTGCTCTTTCTGGATTTCCAAAAACTGCATCAACTTTTTCAGTTTTTATTAAACGTCTTCCATAAAGTATGCACCCGATAATTGATACGAGAATTAATATTGTTATTATTTGAGTAAACATTTAATTTTCTTTTCCCATAATTTCTTCCTCCATGTTCCAAATCATGGATAAAATTTCTTCTCTTTTTGATGAAAAATCTTTATTTTTTTTTATTTCTCTTAAATCTTCTTTTAATCCCATCTCTGCAAATGGAAGATTATATTCTTTATGTATCCTACCTGGTCTTGGTGCCATTACGTACAATCTTTCACCAAGCAGTAGTGCTTCCTCAACTGAGTGCGTAATTAAAATAATTGTTTTTCCAGTTTCTTTCCAAATTTTCAAAACTAAAGATTGCATTTTTTCTCTTGTTAGAGCATCAAGAGCACCTAAAGGCTCATCCATTAAAATCAAATCAGGATCATTGATTAAACACCTTGCAAGAGCTACTCTTTGCTGCATTCCTCCAGATAATTGATATGTTGGGGTATTTCCAAATCCTTTTAAGCCAACAATTTCCAACCACTCATCAACTTTTTTTGAAGTTTCTATAGGATCTTTTTTTTTCATTCTAAGACCAAAGTTGACGTTCTCTGCAACAGTCAACCATTCAAATAATGCACCTTGTTGAAAAACCATACCTCTTTCAACTCCAGGTCCGTCAATTTCTTTACCGTTCAAAGTTATATTTCCAGATGTTGGTCTTAAGAAACCAGCTGCAATATTTAACAAAGTTGTTTTTCCACAACCAGAAGGTCCAAGAACTGTTAGAAGTTCTCCTTTTTTTAATTTGAAATTTAAATCTTTTAGAGCATGAACGGTCTCTCCTTTTGGAGTTTTGAAAATCATGTTTAGATTTTGAGATATTAAATCACTCATTAGCTGACTTTATATAAAATATTTACTTAAAAAAATAGGCACCAATAAAATTGGCGCCTATTTAATTATTCTAATCTTTAAATTATAAAGGTAAGAAACTAGTGTCTACTGCTCCACCTGGAGTTCCCATTCCTTTTAAGAATGCATCTAAGTTTCCGCTTTCCATAGATTTTTTAGTTTCTTCTGGAGTTAAGAATTTGAAACCACTTAAAGTATCTTTCATATCAGCAATTTTCATCTCTGAAGCTTTTGACATAGAATTCATATCACTTTTTCCATTTCTATATCTTTCATTTGCTTCATGAGTTACTTCAATAAAAGTTCTCAACATTCCAGGATTTTCCTTCATAAACTTGTCTGTTACAGAAGTAATATCTATTCCTAAAATACCTGCATCTCTTGCTTCTTGAACTGTTAAAAGTCTTGATCCTACAGCAACTGCAGCTTTGATAGAATTACCACCAAATAGACATGCCATTACTACATCTCCACTTACTAATGCAGCCGCACCTTCTTCAGGGTCCATTTGAATAATATCCATTTTGCTTCTATCAGCTCCGACAACTTTCATACTTTCGTCGAAAACGTACTCAGCCATAGTACCTAACGGAACAGCAACTTTTTTACCTTCTAATTCAGTTGCATTTGCTTTTGTTATTCCTGATGCATTAGATGTTACACAAGTTGTTCCACCCATTCCGTATTCCATTGCAATATCAACTAATTTGATAGGTGCATTTGATTTTACAGCATTAATAAATGGTACTAAACCTTGTGAGTAAGAAATATCAATATCTCCTGCTAACATTGCATCTGTCATTGCTCCACCATTAGTGAAGTTTGTCCATTTTACTGGAACTCCTAAAGCTTTAGCAAAATTCTTTTTTTGCATGTCCTCTAAATTTGGACTTGGCCACTCTAGAAAGTATGCAACTCTAACTTCGTTAGCAGCAGAGTTTGCTGCTGTGATTGTTAAGTTTAGAGCAAATAAACTTCCTAAAATGAAACTAATTATTTTTTTCATTTCATCTCCTGTTAATTAAATTTAATTATTGATATTTAAGTTTAAATTTTCTTTTAAGTAAATGATGAATAAATTACACAGGCTTCAAAAGTTATAAGTTACAACCTATAGTTGCGGTCTTTTAACATAGCAAGTATGACTAAAATTTACTGGTTAATTTATATATTTAGTCTATGAATCGAAACATAATTATGAGTTCAGAAAAACCTCAAATACCGAATTCTTTAAATGAACATTGGATGCCATTTACATCAAATAGAGATTTTAAAGAATCCCCAAGATTAATTGTAGAGGCAAAAGGTGTTTATTTAAAAAATCATCAAGGTCAAACCCAGATAGATGCAAGCTCGGGATTATTTTGTAATCCTTTAGGTCATGGAAGAGAGGAAATTATTAATGCAATTACAAATCAATTAAAAAAATTAGACTATGCTCAACCATTTCAACAAGGTTTTGGAGGTTCATTTGAACTTGCAACAAAAATTTCAAAACATACGCCAGGAAATTTAAATAGAATTTTTTATACAATTTGTGGATCTACTGCTGTTGAGACTGCAATAAAAATTGCAGTTGCATATCATAAAGCAAGAGGTGAAGGACATAGATTTAGGTTTGTTGGAAGAGAAAGAGGCTATCATGGAATGAATATCGGAGCTACTTCTGTTGGTGGAATGATTAACAATGTGAAAACATTTGCCAATGTTTTGATGCCAGGCGTTCTTCACATGAGACATACACATTTACCAGAGCATAAATTTGTTTCAGGTCAACCCGAAACTGGTGCGGAAATGGCAGAAGACCTTGAGAGAATTTGTACAAATTTTGGTTCAGAGAACATAGCAGCTTGCATTGTTGAACCAATTGCTGGATCAACAGGAACTTTAGTTCCACCAAAAGGATATTTGCAAAGACTAAGAGAAATTTGCGATAAGCATGGAATTTTATTAATTTTTGATGAAGTTATTACTGGATGGGGAAGAACAGGTTCGCCATTTGCATCGCAAGAATACGGTGTTACTCCAGATATTATTACAATGGCTAAAGCTACAACAAATGGAATTAGTCCTTTAGGTGCAGTAGCGTGTAAAGAAGAAATTTACGATACTGTTATGGATGGATCTCCAAAAGGAACAATAGAACTGTTTCATGGTTATACTTATTCAGGAATTCCAGTATCAGTAGCTGCAGGCTTAGCGGTTCAAGATATTTTTGAAAAAGATGATATCTTTAATAGAGCAAAAAATTTATCTCCATATTTCCAAGAAGGTTTAATGTCTTTAAAAGATATTGATGTTGTTGATAACATAAGAGGTTATGGAATGATGGGTGGTATTGATATTAAAATGCATAAAAAACCTGGCGCAGCAGGATTTACATGTTTCAAACACTGTTATGATGCAGGTGTTAACTTTAAAGCGACTGGAGATTGTTTAATTATTGCTCCAATGTTTATCTGTGAAAAAAAACATATTGATGAAATAATCGAGAAACTAAGAACTGGTATTACCAACTATTCAAAAAGCAAAAAAAATTAATTTAATTCTATGAAAATCGGGGTTCCAAAAGAAATAAAGCCTCAAGAAAATAGAATTGGACTCACTCCTGAAAGTGTAAAGACATTAACTTCTAGTGGCCACGAAGTTTTAATTGAAAATAATGGAGGTTTTGAAGCAGGATTTGAAAACGATCATTACGTATCAAGTGGAGCAAAAATAGTTAATTCAGCTGAAGATATATTTAATGACTCTGACATCATTGTTAAAGTTAAAGAGCCACAATCTAGTGAAGTAAAAATGATAAGAGAAAATCAAGTTGTCTTTACATATCTTCATCTTGCTGCAGCCAAGGAACTGACACAAGGCTTAATAGACAGCAAATCAATATGCATCGCTTATGAAACAGTCACAGATAACAACGGAAGACTTCCTTTGCTAGCACCAATGAGTGCAGTAGCTGGAAGAATGTCAGTTCAAGCAGGTGCACATTGTTTAGAAAAAAATCAAAAAGGTCGTGGTCTTTTGTTAGGAGGAGCACCTGGCGTAGAGCCTGGAAATGTTGTTATACTTGGAGGTGGAGTAGTAGGTGAAAATGCTGCGATAATTGCAACAGGCATGAAAGCCAAGGTTAATATTGTAGATAAATCTGAAAAAAGATTAAACGAACTTTCCAAAATATTTGGAGACAAAATAATTCCCAACTTAAGTGATAAAACTGATTTAGAAAAATTAATTTCTGAATGTGATTTGTTAGTAGGTGGAGTTTTGATACCAGGTGCTGAGGCACCAAAATTAGTTACAAAGAATATGTTAAAAAAAATGAAAAGGGGATCAGTAATTGTAGATGTTGCAATTGATCAAGGAGGATGTGTTGAAACCAGCAAACCGACTACTTTTGCAGAACCAACTTTTATAATAGATGATATAATTCATTATTGCGTTGCAAATATGCCCGGTGGCGTTCCAAGAACATCAACAATTGCATTGAATAAAGCAACGCTTCCTTTTTTATCTAAATTAGCAAAAGATGGGTACTTAAAAGCTTTAAATGATGATCAAAATTTTCAAGCAGGATTAAATGTATTTAAAGGAGGTGTTACTCATAAAGCTGTAGCTGATGTATTTGGTCATGATTATTTGCCAGCTCAAAAAGCATTGCTTAACTAAAATCCCTAATTTTTCTTGCTTTTTCATAAATTGACAAAAAAAAAATTAATTCTATATAGCAATCATAATTTAAAAAATTATTCCTGAATTTAACATTCATTTATTTCTCTCTTTTTTGTTGAATTCACCTCCTCGAAAGGGGAGGTAAAAAGGAATTATATCCCTTTGTTTATTAAATTATATATTTGGTCTTTGTCAGTTAAACCAATTTCTCTTGCTACTTCACTTTCACCTTTAAAAACTACTATTGTGGTCCAATAATTAACACCTAAAGCTTTAGCAATATCTTCATGTTCTGTTTGCTCATAGAATAAAAACTCAACATCTTTAAAGTCTTTCATTGCTTGATCAAAAACTTTTGTTTGTGCTGCACATGTTGAACAATATTCGTTCCAAGAATTAATAACAATTGTTTTGCCAGATTTTTGAATTTCTAATAATCTTTTCAGATCAAAATTTGTAGTTTTTTCAAAACCAAATGAGATATTTGGTATTAAGAATAAAATTAGAAAGACAAAATATTTTTTCATGAGCTTTATTTAATTATCTGGTCATTCTTTTCAAGATGTTTTCTTTCAAAAATATTTGATGAAACAAAACTGCTAAAATATGCAATGAGATTAAAACTATTAATGTATAATTTGAAATAACATGAACATTGTAAAATTGATCTGCTAAATCAAAGTTATCTTCAATCCTTAATTTAAAAATAAAAAAATTTAGTTTTTCACCATTAAATAGCTTTTTTAAAATTCCTGATATTGTTATTGTTAAAAGTGCGACATAAAGAGCGAAATGATTCAATTTCGCAATCAAGTTTTGTCCAAAGAATGCCTTAGGCATTAGTTTTGGGGACTTGCTAAAAAATTTATAAATTAACCTAAATAAGGTTATGTAAAATATGGATATTCCTACAATTACATGTACATTTTCAATAGTTATTCTTAAATCCGAAAAATCTAATCTGACCAAAATAAACCCCATTGGTATCTGAGCAATTAGAAGGAGCAAAGTGAACCAATGAAAAAATTTAGCTAACCAACTATATTGTAATGTTATACTGTCAGACATGAGCTATTTTATAAAAATAAATAATATTTTCAAAATAATGTTTATTGTAGCACTTTCTTTTTCATTTAATTCTAATGTTTTATCAGAAGAAAGCGCAAAAGACATTATAAAGAAAAGAAAGTCTTTATTCAGTCAAAATTATAAACTAGCAAAAAGAATTAGTATTTTACTTAACGAAGTTGAAATTGAGGACTCAAAAAAACTGATGATTAGAATGAGTGATAATTATTTAGAATTACTAAATTTATTTCCAGAAAATACAAAAGAGGGACATGGAACAGAGGCTTTACCAATTATTTGGGAAGAAAAAGATGAATTTAATGCTCTAATGAAAAAATCATCAGATCAAATGATAAAGCTAGCTTCAATTATCGAAGACCAAGATGATTTTAGAGCAGCTTTGAAACAATATATGTGGTCGAGCTGTAAAGCTTGTCATAGCAGATATAGGGCTCCACACTAATGAAAAAGTATTTTTTTATTTTTATTGTTTTATTTTATGCAGATACTGCTTTCTCTCATTCGCACTACCCCATAACTAGAGATTCATTAGAAGCAATTAAAAATGGCAAGATATTATACAATCAATATTGTGTTTCTTGTCACCAAGCAAATTTAGCTGGAGCTACAAATTGGCAAGGTTTAGATGAAGATGGGCATAGAAAAGCACCGCCTTTAAATGGAACTGGTCATACTTGGCATCATACAGATGAGTTACTACATAGAATGATAAAGTATGGATTTGCTAAATTGATAAAAAATTATGAAGGCAAGATGATGGGTTTTGGTGATAAAATAAGTGATGAGGGTATTGATAACATTCTTTCGTACATTAAATCTTATTGGAAAGATGATATTTATGAATATCATTTAGAAATGAGCAAACAATGAGTTCAGAAGCAATTAATTTTAATTGGTCATGCAAACATACTTGGAAAAGAAGCGCAAAAAATACCGCTTGGTGTTTACTAGGCTGTGCAATTGGTGACTTTGGAACTATATTGTATTTTCAGATAACAGGAATTCCCTGGCCTGTTTTAGCCATCATGACATTAGCAATTATAAATGGTTTGATTACAAGTATTATTTTAGAAACTATAATTTTACTAAGACAAAAACTTGATTTTTCCAAAGCATTAAAGACTGCGCTCGGTATGAGCTTTATATCAATGGTCAGTATGGAAATAGCCATGAACCTTACAGATGTAATTTTAACAGGTGGAGCTATTTTAAATTGGTGGGTAGTACCAATAATGCTTCTAGTTGGATTTTTAACTCCATGGCCATACAATTATTGGAGATTAAAAAAATATAATATTGCTTGTCACTAAAAACATCTCTATATCAATTTAAGACCTCAGATAATGACTAAAGATTTAATAACAATTGATAGCCTTTCAAAGGTATACGACAATGGATTTAACGCTTTAAAAACTGTTAATTTAAATATAAAGCAAGGTGAAATTATTGCTATGCTTGGACCAAATGGAGCTGGCAAAACTACACTGATAAGTATTGTATGTGGTATAGTTAAACCAACTTCTGGAGTAATTACAGTAGATGGTTTTGATATTATAAAAGATTATAGAGAAACAAGATCAAGAATAGGACTGGTCCCCCAAGAAATTTCACTAGAACAATTTGAAACAGTGTTTAACAATGTTTCATATTCAAGAGGCTTATATGGAAAAAAGCCAAACCCCCAACATATAGAAAAAGTTCTAAAAGATTTTAGTTTATGGGATAAAAAAGATTTAAGGTTAAATCAGCTTTCAGGAGGAATGAAAAGACGTGTAATGATAGCAAAAGCATTATCTCATGAACCTTCGATATTATTTCTTGATGAACCAACAGCAGGCGTTGATGTAGAGTTGAGAAAAGATATGTGGAAAGTTGTAGAGGGATTAAGGAAAACAGGAGTAACTATAATATTAACAACACACTATATTGAAGAAGCAGAGGCAATCGCAGACCGAGTTGCTGTAATTAATCAAGGAGAAATCATTGTTGTTGATAATAAAATAGATTTATTAAAAAAGATGGGTCATAAAAAATTAACCATTGAATTACAAGATAAAGTCGAAAAAATTCCAGCAGAACTTAATGAATATAATTTATCAATATCTAATGATAATTATTCATTAATTTATAACTATAACTTACATGCTGAAAGAACAGGTATTACAAAGATGCTTCAAGATTTAAAAAATGCAGGTTTGAAGATGAGAGATTTAAAAACAGAGCAAAATAATCTTGAAAAGATTTTTGTGACATTGGTAAAGGAAAATAATGAGGATTAATTTTTACGCATTAAGAGCAATTTATTTTCATGAAATGGATCGATTTAGAAGAACATTAATACAATCTCTTCTCTCTCCAGTTTTATCTACTTCATTATACTTTATAGTATTCGGCTCGGTAATCGGGGATTATGTACAAAAAATTGATGGCATTAGTTATGGCTCTTATATAGTTCCAGGATTATTGATGTTAACATTATTAACGCAATCTATCAGTAACACTTCTTTTGGAATTTTTTTTCCTAAATTTAATGGAACAATTTATGAAATTTTGGCAGCTCCAATTTCTACTGTAGAAATTGTAATTGCTTATGTTGGTGCAGGTGCAACTAAAACCTTAATTGTTGCTGCAGTAATTTTCTGCACTTCACTTTTTTTTGCAGAAGTAAATGTAAAGTTTCCTTTACTAATGATTTTCTTATTAATTCTAGTTGCTTTTACTTTTGCTTTGTTTGGGTTTTTAATTGGACTTCTTAGTAAAAATTTCGAGCAAATGTCTATAATACCAACAATTGTCATAACACCAATGGTATTCTTAGGTGGAAGTTTGTATTCGCTAGATATGCTCCCAAGTTTCTGGCAAACAGTCACTTATTTTAATCCTGTTGTATATTTAATTAATGGGCTGAGGTTTGCATTTTATGGAGTTTCTGATTTTGATATTTGGATAAGTATTTCAACAATGTTTATATTTTTAATTGTATGTGTAACTCTTGTCTCAATTATACTTAAAAAAGGTTATAATATAAAAAATTAATTTGACTGTTGACCAGATAATTCCTGCAATATTTTTAATATTAGTCTTAATATTACTTCTACCTAATTTTCTCAGATCAAACTCAAATATTAAACAATTGATATCTAATTTTTCAATTTGGATAATAATTATACTTGTTATATTTGGATTGATGTATTTTTTGATGTAAATAGATTTATGATTAAATTTATTCTTCCAGCAGTACTATTAATTTTAATTATTATTTTCTGGGAAAAAATTAATGAATTTTTATTAAGCAAATTTAAAATTAAACTTAATTACATAGCTGTCATCATATTAGTTTTAATATTAGTGGTTTTATCTTTATTACTATATTTCTAATTTATAATGGAGATAAATTTATTATTCTTTGTTAGCGTTGTTCCAGCTATCGTATTATATGGAATTGCTAAATCAGGTTTAGGTGGATCAATATCATTAATTTCAGTTCCATTAATGACAGTAGTAATGCCATTAAATCAAGCACTTGCAATTATTTTACCAATATTAATTTTTTCAGACATTATTGCAGTTTATAGATTTAGAAGAGAGTTTGATTTTGGAACACTTAAATTAATAGTTCCATTTGCAGCTATTGGAATAATAATTGGCTCATTTACATTTACTTATTTTTCTGAGGATTTGCTTAAGTTAATTGTTGGAATAATGGGTTTTTTATTTTCTGGTCATTATTTTTTATTTAAAAAAGAAAAAACTATACCGGCAAAAAAAAACTTTTTTAAAGGGGCTATTTGTTCATCCATTGCTGGTTTTTCAAGTTTTTGTGTTCATGCGGGAGGAACCCCAACAAGTCTTTATTTGCTTCCACTAAGAATGAAAAAAGAAATTTATGTTGGCACAAGAATTATTTTTTTTAGTTGTGTTAATCTAATTAAGCTTCCTCTGTATGTTTATTTATCTATGATGAATTTTGATACTTTATATCAATCAGTTACTCTCTTTCCCCTAGCACTTATTGGAATTTTTATAGGTTACAAATTACTTAAAATAATTGAGGAAAATTTATTTTATAATATCATTTACGCTTTAATTCTTGTTAGTAGCGCTAAGTTAATAATTGATTTCATTTAATCTTTGAAATAAGTTGTAAATGGGGTGCCAGAAGGCTGAGAAATACCCTTAGAACCTGTCCGGTAATTCAGAAAGGGAAAATGAATAATTTAAATATAATCAATCAATCATCAGCAATAATATTAATTATTTCAATTTCTTTAATATTTGTTTTTGTTGGAATTTATTTTTCAAAAAAATTTAAAGGACTTAATAATTATTTAGTTGCAAACCGTTCGATTGGAACTTTATCCTTAACAACAAGTCTTGTTGCTTCAGCACTTGGTGCTTGGATTTTATTTGGACCGGCATCAGCAGCAACATGGGGAGGAATTGGTGCAGTGATTGGTTATTCACTAGGAACTGCATTTCCACTCTTTATTTTAATTTATCTTGGTAAAAAATTTAGAACTAGTTATCCGCAAGGCAAAAGTATTATTGAAATAATAAGATTAAGATTTGGACCAAATCTTTATAAACTTATTTTAGTTTTTTCCATTTTTTATATGACAATCTTTTTAATTGCTGAAGTTACTGCTGTAGCTTTTTTAATTAATTACATATCTGGTACTGAGTTGTGGATTACCTCTTTAATAGTAATATCATGTTCGTTACTTTACACATTATATGGAGGTTTAAGAGCATCCTTAATTACAGATAATATTCAATTTTTTGTATTTACAGCACTTTTAATAATTAGTTTAATTTTTATTACCTCAATTGAAACAAACGATTTTAACTTTGAAATTATTAAAAATAATAATCCGCATTTGTTAAGTTTTAGTTATCTCCCAAATTATACTGCCGGTTTAACTTTCTTTATAGCTGTTGCTGCAACTAATCTTTTTCATCAAGGTAATTGGCAGAGAGTTTATGCTGCAAAAAATTACGAAGTTTTAAAAAAAAGTTTAATATTTTCATTTTTAATAATATTACCAATAGTCTTTTTTATGGGATTTAGTGGTTTAGTGGCTGTCTCTCAAGATACTAATGTAATACCTGATCTTGCATTTTTCTCAATTTTATTAAAAGAAAATTTAATAATATTTTCAGTCATTGTAATAATTTTAGCTATTTCTTTAACAATAAGTAGTATTGATACTTTAATAAATGCTATTTCAAGTTTGGTAATAGTCGATGTAGATAAAGTATTAAATTTAAAAAATAATCATTTAAATATCTCAAAACAATTTGTTATTTTTCTTTCGGTCATAGCTTTTTTTGTTGCATCAAAAGGATTTAGTATTCTTTATTTATTCTTAATAGCAGATTTATTTTGTTGTGCGGCTGTTCTAAGTGTTTTTTATACTTTTTATTCAAAATCTTATGATGAAAAAAATGCTTATGTTTCTATATTAATAGGATTAATTGCAGGACTATTATTTTTTCCAAGCCCTGATTTTTCTAAATCAATACTATTTGGCATAATTTTGCCAATGGATTTAGCACCATCGTATA
This sequence comes from Pelagibacteraceae bacterium GOM-A1, assembly GCA_001704065.1. GTDB lineage: Bacteria > Pseudomonadota > Alphaproteobacteria > Pelagibacterales > Pelagibacteraceae > Pelagibacter. The sequence continues at coordinate 12,736 of LHBX01000008.1, forward strand.
TTTCTCAATCTCTTTTATTTTGTTCATTTATTGCGGCAACTTTATCACCAATAATTGCATGGAAATTGAAATAATTGATGTTTATTAAAAACCTAATTATTGTATAATTTAATTAATGCTCAATTTTATATTACCATTTATTGTATTAATTGTTGTTGTTGTTTTCATTCATGAATATGGACATTATTATTTTGCAAAAAGATATGGTGTTGGTGTAACAGACTTTTCGATAGGTTTTGGTCGAGAATTATTTGGATGGAACGATAAATCAGGGACAAGATGGAAAGTTTGTTGGATACCACTAGGCGGTTATGTAAAATTTTTCGGAGATAGGAATGTATTTTCACAAGCAGATCAAGAAGAACTACTAAAAAAATATAGCAAAGAAGACCAACACAAATTGTTTGTAACAAAACCTCTTTACCAAAGAGCCTTAATTGTTGCTGGAGGACCATTGGCTAATTTTATTTTAGCATTAGTCATTTTTACTTTCATATACATGTTTGCTGGTAAAGATTTTACACCAGCTGTAATTGATGAAGTATTAAAAGATAGTCCAGCAGAAGTTGCTGGTATGCAAAAAAATGATGTTATTATTGAAATAGATAATACAAAAGTTGAGAGTATTCTCGATGTTTCTAAATTAATAGCAATGTCAACATCAGAATTTATCGATTTTAAAGTTTCAAGATATAACCAGGAGATTATTTTAAAAGTTAAACCAAATTTTGTTGATAGCGTTGATGAATTAGGAAACAAATTAAAGAAAAGGATGGTAGGTATTAAACTTAGTCCTTATAACAATCAAATAACACACAAAAAACTTGGACCTGCACAAGCTTTACTTCAATCATTTAATGAAGTTTACTTTGTAACAACTTCATCACTTAAATATCTTGGATCAATGTTTACAGGAGCAGGGGACAGTTCTCAATTGGGTGGTCCAATTAGAATTGCTAAAATTTCTGGCCAAGTTGCAGAATTTGGAATTATACCTTTTGTCAGTATGATGGCATATATTTCTATAAGTTTGGGACTAATTAACTTATTTCCTATACCTTTATTAGATGGAGGACATCTGATGTTTTATGCATTTGAAAAAGTATTAGGTCGTCCTTTAAGTCAAAAAACACAGGAAGGTTTTTTTCGAATCGGAATGTTTTTGTTGTTATCTTTGATGTTTTTCGCAACATTTAACGACCTTAAAGATTTAGGCTTATTTTAAGGCTTTTTTAATAGCTAAAAAAACATTGTATTTATTGACTTTTTTTACCACTATATATTGTTGTTCAAAAAAAAATATATACTAAAAAAAAGCTTGAATTATCAATGATTTTGTTAAGTATAGTTTCATAAACCTTTAAAACCGGAGCTAAAATGAACAAAAAACAATTAGTAGCAAAGCTAGCTGGTTCGTTAAATCAAAGTAAAGCTGATGCAGAGCGTACTTTTGATACTATTACGAATACTATACTAGATGCGTTGAAAAACGACGATTCTGTAAAGATTGCAGGTTTTGGTACATATAAAGTGGCTAAAAGAAAAGCCCGAATTGGACGTAATCCAAGAACTGGAGAGCAAATCCAAATCGCTGCTTCTCAAAAGGTAAAGTTTTTACCTGCTAAAGCACTTAAAGAAGTATTTAACAAGTAAATCTCATTTAACAGCCTTTATTAGGAATGCTAAAATTCTTAATAAAGGCTGTTTCTACATGCAAAAACTGCATATCTATTTTTAACAACAATCATTAGTTTTTATTTATTTTAAAATTATAAGAACCTCTTTTTAACAATGGAGGTTAAATGACTAAACATTTAAAAAAACTTGTCGGTCCTTTAGTAAGTTTGTTTTTCTTACTGAATATGACAAGTGTAGGTTATGCCGAATCTACAGTCTCTGCAGAAGTTGGATTTATTTTTAATACATTTCTATTTTTAGTTTGTGGTTTTCTTGTCATGTTTATGGCTTGCGGATTTGCGATGCTAGAATCAGGAATGGTAACTTCAAAAAGTGTATCTGTAATTTGTGCAAAAAATATAGGATTATTTTCTATCGCTGGAATTATGTTCTGGATGGTTGGTTATAATCTAGCATATGGAATTCCAGAAGGTGGCTATATAGGAACATTCACTCCGTGGTCTGATTCAAGTGCTGTTGATACAGGATATGCAGATGGTTCGGATTGGTATTTCCAAATGGTATTCTGTGCAACAACAGTATCAATTGTATCTGGTACGTTAGCAGAAAGAATTAAATTATGGCCTTTCTTCTTATTTGCAGCAATTTTATCAGGAATCATTTATCCAATTGTCATGGGATGGCAGTGGGGTGGTGGCTGGTTAGCCACTTTAGGTTTCTCTGATTTTGCTGGTTCAACTCTTGTACACTCAACTGGTGGTGCTGCAGCATTAGCAGGAGCTATGTTGTTAGGTGCGAGAACAGGAAGATTTGCTAAATCAGGTGAAGCAAAACCAATGAGACCATTTGCAGCTTCTTCTATACCTTTGGTAACAGTTGGAGTATTTATTTTATGGTTAGGTTGGTTCGGTTTCAACGGTGGTTCACAGCTTGCTATGGGAACTTTCGATGATGCAGTAGCAGTATCTAATATATTTATTAATACAAACTTAGCAGCGTGTGGTGGTGTTTTAGCAGCAGCAGTAATTACTAGATTAATGTATGGTAAAACTGATGTAGTTCAAATGCTTAACGGTGCGATTGGTGGATTAGTTGCAATAACAGCTGAACCATTAGCGCCAGCACCTATAGCAGCAATATTCATCGGTGCAATCGGTGGATTGATAGTAGTGTTTGGAACAAAACTATTATTCTCATTTAAGATTGATGATGTTGTTGGTGCAATACCAGCTCACTTATTTGCTGGAGTTTGGGGAACATTAGCTGTTCCACTAACAAACTCTGATGCAAACTTTAGTGCACAGTTAATCGGTGTAATCTCGATCAACGCATTTGTTTTTGTAGTATCATACATTGTATGGGCAATTATGAAAAACACTATGGGTATCAGATTAAGTAAAGAGGCTGAACTGAAAGGTACAGACGTAACTGAAACTGGTGTAATAGCTTACGCTATAAGAGACTAAATTTAACTCCCTCCCTTAAGTTAAACTAAAAAGGCCCCGTAAATGGGGCCTTTTTTTATTAAACTGTTTTTAAAAATTCTAACACTTCTTTTGCGTGGTCTTTAACTTTCACTGAACGCCACTCTTTAATAATTTTGTCATCTTTTAATAAAAATGTACTTCTTATTAATCCCATAAATTCTCTACCCATGAATTTTTTTTTACCCCAAACTTTGTATGCTTTAATCGCTTCTTTTTTTACGTCTGCTACCAAATCAAACTTAATTTTAAATTTATCTCTAAATTTTTCATGACTTTCCATACTATCTTTAGAAATACCAATAACTTCACAGTCTAATTTTTTAAATTGTGAAAGTAGAGAATTGAAGTCTTTTGTCTCAACTGTGCAACCTGGTGTATTATCTTTTGGATAGAAATATAAAACTTTATATTTACTTTTGATTTTCTTTAGCTCTAAAAGTTTTGAATTGGTTGATGGGATTTTGAAATTAGGAGCTTTATTTGGCATATTTTTTCGTAGATTAAAATTTATAATGATGTATTAAACCTTTATGAGCATTAAATCAGCACAAACATTGGTCGCAGAAGCTTTGACAGAAATCAAGACACTTTCCCCAGCGGAAGCATTAGAGATGGTAAACAGTGATAAATGCAATTTAATTGATATAAGAGATATTCGAGAACTTGAGAAAATGGGAAGAATAGAAAATTCTCATCACATTCCTAGAGGAATGTTGGAGTTTTGGATGGATCCAGATAGTCCTTACTTTAAAGAAGGCAAGATAAATATGAACAAAGAAATGGTTTTATTTTGTGCAGGTGGATTAAGATCTGCACTAGCTACAAAATCATTGAAAGACATGGGGTTTGAAAAAATTTCACATATAGACGGAGGCTTTTCTCAAATGAAGAGCAGTGGCTTTAAAGTAGAGAAATAAAAATTAATCAAATAAACTTATTCTCTTTGCGAAAAAAATTCTGATTACCCAGTATATAAATAATCCTAAAGGACCAATAAAATATGTGACTATTAAAGGAAAAAAGACTAGAATTTTTGACATATAAAACCTCTGGCTATCTCTAACAATCCAAGATCCACAAAACAAATTTATAGCCAAGAAGTGCGTCCAAAATAAAATTAAAAACTCATTATTCTCAAAAAGCTCAGCAAGATCATAAAAACTTAAATATAAAATAAAGTTTTTATCAAAATCATATCCGGCAAAAAAGAATATATATAATAGATAAACATAAACACTTGCCAAAATAAATGTTGGAATTATTGATGTAACAAATAAACCACAAACTTTAGTTTGTGGAAAAATAATAAGCATTAACCAAAAAGGTATTACACCTATATTCAACCACATATAGATCATTTCTACTGTAAAAAATGCAGATATTTGTTCAATCATCAGGGTTATATTATATTAAATGCAATAATGATTCCTATAAAAAATAAAAAAAAAAACTTAGAAGCGACAATTGATGAAATGCGCAACTTTGCACTTAATTATGTAGAAAAATTTGCACCATCAAAACAACAGCTAAAAACATATCTTTTGAAGAAATATTTAAGATCTAAAGTTGATAACGTTAAAAGAAGCAATATTTCAGATCTAATCGAGATTGTAGCTGAAGATTTAGAAAAGTCTAAATTTATAAATGATAAATTTTATTCAGAAACAAAAGCGAAAAGTCTAATCCAAAGAGGTTCATCAATAAATAAGATTAGAAATTATTTAATAAGCAAAGGAGTTGGAGAAAAATACATAAAAAATACAATTGAACAAATTAATGAAAATAATGAAGATCAAGATTTTTTTTCAGCCATAAAAGTTTGTAAAAAAAAAAGAATTGGTCCTTCAAGAACTGAAGATAATAGACCTTTATTCTATAAAAAAGATATTGGTATATTAGCAAGATCTGGATTTGATTTTGAGGTTTCCAGAAGAGTAATGGAACTAGATAAAGAGGAATATTTGAAAATTATAAATCTTCTTTAGACTTTTTGTTCTTTTCTTCTAAATAATACTGAATTTTGCTTTTGATATAGTTTTTTACCATCACAAATACCATTAATCCAAAAATTGATACAGAAACTATTATAATTAATATTATTCTTAATTGTTCACTCATTATATATTTTTATTTCTTTTCAAAATTATACTAGGATTTTTAAAATTTTCTTTTCCGTAAAGTATTTCATTTCCCTCAAAATCTGTAACTATACCCCCTGCATTTTCAAGAATAGCATGCCCAGCTGCTATATCCCATTCACATGCTCTAGGCTCTGCAACATAGCCGTCGTATTCATTTGAAGCTATTACACAAAATTTTAAAGAACTTTTCATCCTTTTAAATTCGCTAACATTCATTGTTTGATAAATTTTATTAATTTCAGGTTTTAGTTTATTTGAATATGATACAAATTTAAGTTTATTATTTGAAATTTTTGAACAGTCTAATTTTATATGTTGACTATTAATTATTTCAAATGAACAACCTTTCTCATAAGAATAAAATAATCTATTTTTAGCGGGTGCATATATTATACCTGCTACTGCTCGATTATTAATTATTAAACCAGCATTTAGAGTAAATTCGTCAAGATCATTAATATAATCATAAGTGCCATCAATTGGATCTATTAGCCAAAAATTTTTTAAATCTTTCTTGGATTTATTATGACTAGTTTCTTCTGATACAATCGGTATTTGAGGAGTTAAGTTATTTATTTTTTCAGTTAAAATTCTATTAACTTCAAGATCGCCATTGCTAACAGGTGTGTTATCTTCCTTAATTTCTTTTATTAAGCCTTTTTTTCTTAATTCTATTGAAACTTTTCCTGCATATAAAAAAGTGTCAATTAGATTTTCTATTGCTGCCTTTATTTCGATTTGTTTCATTTATTCTAACTTTTCTAATTCGATATTTTTAGCATTGATAACTTTTTTTCCTACATTTTCGAAATTCACAGTTACTTTTTCTTTAATAATTGACTGTACTTGTCCTATTCCCCAATCTTTATTATTAGGATTTATAACTTTATCACCTGGTTCAAAATCTAAAATCATTTGATTTTACTTATAATAGAAATGAGTATAAATACCACCACATGAATTTAGAGTTAAACTCAATTGGATTAAATAAGAAACCGTCTGATACAAAAGTAATTGTAGCTATGTCTGGTGGTGTAGATTCATCTACAGTTGCAGGTTTGATGAAAATGCAAGGATATAATGTTACCGGCATAACATTAAAACTATACAACGATAGTAAAGAAGTTGTTAAATCAAAAGTATGTTGCTCAGGCCAAGATGTTATAGATGCAAAAAGAGTTGCTCATAAATTAGATATTGATCATAAAATTCTTTATTACCAAGATAAATTTAAGCAAGGTGTTATTGATAATTTTGTAGAAAGTTACTTAAAAGGAGAAACTCCAATACCATGCGTACAGTGTAATCAAACTGTCAAATTTAAAGATTTGTATGAAGTTGCTAAAGATTTAAATGCTGATGCTTTGATCACAGGTCATTATGTAAAAAATATAACAATAAATGAAAAAAATAATATGTATAGAGCAGTAGATGAAAATAGAGATCAAAGTTATTTTCTATTTAATACTACAAGAGAGCAATTAAATTATTTACGATTTCCATTAGGTGGAATGTTAAAAAATGAAACTAGAGAAATTGCTAAAAAACTAAATTTAAATGTTGCAGATAAGCCAGATAGTCAAGATATATGTTTTGTTCCTAACGGAGACTATTCATCAGTAATAAAAAAGTTTAAGCCAGATTCATTAAAAAAAGGTAATATTAAAAATCTAAATGGTGAAGTAATAGGCGTTCATGATGGAATTATAAATTTTACTATTGGTCAAAGAAAAGGAATTAAAGTATCTGACAAAGAGGCATTATATGTAATTAAAATTGATGCAGAAAATAATGAGATAATTGTTGGAAGTAGAGAACATCTAGGAAAAAAGAAAATTAATTTAAAAAATATTAATCTATTATCCGATAAAAACGAATTAAATGAAAATATATTAGTCAAAGTTAGGTCTACAGGAAAGTTATTAAGCGCCAATGTAAATTTTATAAACGAGAATGATGCTGAGGTAAATTTAGATAATTCTGAAGATGGTATTTCACCTGGACAAGCATGTGTCTTTTATAAAAAAGACCAATATGGTCACAAAGTTCTTGGTGGTGGTTGGATTAAAGAATAATTAATTTTACTTTTTCTTATTCTTTTTTCTTGCTCTTCTTTTTTTAGAGCCCATTTTTCTTCGGCCTCTATGCTTTTTAGGGTATCCCATAATCTCCTTAGTTTTACAATTTTATTGACTTATTTGAGGGATATAGCATTGTCAATATAACTAATCAATTTTTTTATGGTTAATTCAGTTAAAACTTTTTTGAAACAAGTAGGAAAAGATTATCAAAATCAGTCAGTTAATCCGCCAGTAGTAAGAGCTTCAACAATAATATTTAAAACTCTTCAAGATATAAAGAAAACACAAAGTAATTATAAAAAAAATCCCTTAAGCAAAAATTTTGATTATGGTAGAAAAGGAACATCAACAACTTTTGCACTACAAGAACTATTAAGAAAAATTGAAAATGCTTATCAAGTTTATTTAACACCAACAGGATTTGGTGCAGTTTTTCTTGGAGTGATTAGTGTTGTAAGACCTGGTGATGAAATAATTATAACGGACTCAGTCTACTCTCCCACAAGATTTTTAACCGAAGACTATTTAAAAAAATTCAATATTAAAGCAGTTTTTTATGATCCAAAAAACTTAGATGACTTAAAAAAAAAAATTACAAATAAGACTAAACTTATTTTTGTTGAAAACCCAGGAAGTAACACATTTGAATTTCAAGATTTAAAAAAAATATTATCTTTTGCTAAGAATAAGAATATTTATACAGCTATAGATAACACTTGGGGAACACCTTATTTAATCAAGCCTTTAGACTTAGGTTTTGATATGTCTATAGTTTCAGCGACAAAATATTACTCTGGTCATTCAGATGTTATGGGTGGCAGTTTAGCTATTAAAAAAAGACTTTTTAAAGAGGTGGAATTAAGTCAAAAAGCAGTTGGTTTAAGATTAAGCCCTGATGATGCCTACTTAATTATGAGAGGATTAAGAACGTTGGATATTAGGTTAGACAAACATCAAGAAAATACCATCAAGGTAGCTAATTTTTTGAGCAAACAAAAAAAAGTTAAAGAGGTTTTTTACCCAATTAAAAAAAACTTAAAACAATACAAAATGTGGAAAAAGTATTATTCAGGATCATCTGGGTTAATGGGTGTAAAAATTATTTCTAAAAATAAAAACTCTGTAATAAAATTTTTGAATAAATTAAAATTATTTGCCCATGGTTACAGTTGGGGAGGATTTGAAAGTCTTGCTTTATATCAAGACAAATTGGCACTGGGCAACAGGAGCTACACAAAGTTGAGTAATAACGAACATATTATAAGATTACATATTGGTTTAGAAGATCCAAATGATTTGATTGATGACATTAAACAGGCTATTAAATCTGTAAGATGAATGACACCAAATTTTTTCCAACAAATAAAGCATTAGTTACTGTAATAGCTGCATCTGTTGTTGTTATTATTGCATTAGGAATAAGACAAACTTTTGGAATGTTTTATTTTGATTTTGCAACTGATTTAGATATCACCATAACACAGTTCGGCTTTACAATGGGATTACAGCTCTTATTGTGGGGTGTTTTCAGCCCTATGTTTGGAATTATTACGGATAAGTATGGTGGTAATATTGCAATCTTTATTGGTTTTGTTTTTTATTTGTTAGCAATTTTATTGTTTTATTCAGGTTTTAATACTGGTTATTATTTTACTATAACAATTGGAATATTAGTTGGTGTTGGACTGGGTTCTACAGCTATCAGTATACCTGTTTCAGTTGTTGCAAAACATTTTCCAGTATCAAGCAGAACAATAGCAACAGGAATAGTAACCTCAGCAGGATCTTTTGGATATTTTATATCACCATTAATCACTAGATATTCACTTGTTGAACATGGGTGGGAAAATACAATGCTCTTTTTCTGTTTCTTTTTAGGTCTAGGATTAATAGTAGCATTATTTGTTTCAACACCAAAAATACCTGTCGGTACAAATCAAAATAACAATCAAACAGCTAGAGAAGCTTTAAAAGAGGCTTTTTCAAATAAAAGTTACATCTATCTTACTTTAGGTTTCTTTGTATGCGGTTGGCACATTGCTTTAGTAGCAACTCATATACCCACTTACATGATTGATAAAGGATTACCAGATTGGTGTGCAGCAATGGTTTTGGCGTTAATTGGACTTTTTAATATGGTTGGAACAATTACAAGTGGATATCTTGCAACTAGATACAGTCAAAAAATTTTATTAAGTGCAATTTATCTATTAAGAGGAGTATCAATTATTTATTTCATATTCCTACCACCAAGTGTTTTTAATTCAGTAATCTTTGGAATAACATTTGGAATGTTGTGGCTATCAACAGTTCCACCAACAAATGGAATAATAGGCAAGGTATTTGGAACTAAGTATATCGGATTATTATATGGAATTGTTTTTGTAAGTCATCAAATTGGATCTTTTTTAGGAGCTTATTTGAGTGGAGTTTTCTACGAACTTAACGGCAATTTTGATTATGCTTGGTACATATCTATCGCATTATCTATTTTTGCTGGTTTGATACATTTACCTATAAAAGAGAAGCCAATTGAAAGACCGCAAATCGCATAAACTTAAATTTAACCCGTATTTAGAAAAACTTTATCAGTCGGATAAGCCACTGATAATCTACAAAGTTGATAATGGTTATGACATTTATACAGATTTTTCTAAAAAAATAAATTTAACAAAAAAAAATATACATAAATTTTTAAACTCTTTTGAAAGAACGAAATATAAAAAAGAAACTGATCAATATGTTGGTTTTTTTGGATATGAAATTTTAAATTATTTACTTGGTATTAAAATTAGCAAACAGTCTAAAAATGATTTTTATAAAGGAGTTTTTTACAAACCAGAAACAATCATTAAAATAAGAGATAATATTTCAATATTTTCAAATAAAAAAAAGCACGAATTTAATAATTATTTTAAACCAACTAAAATTTTATCACCTTTTAAGTTAAATATTAAATATCAAAAATACAAAAAAATATTTGATATTTTTTCAAAAAAAATAAGACAAGGAGAAACATATCAAATAAAAATTTGTACAAAATATCGTAATAAATCTTCAATAAATCCAATTAATTTTTTCTGGAGATTAATGAAGTCAAATGCTTCTCCAGAATCTTTTATGATAAGAGATAAAAATTATTCTATTGTAAGCTGCTCACCTGAAACTTTATTATTAAAAAAAGGTAACAAAATCATTACCAAGCCTATTGCTGGCACATTAAGAAAAAGTAAAAAATCTAACAGATCTAGTGCCTTAAAGTTTTTTAGAAATAACATTAAAGAGACTAAAGAACATAATATGATTGTTGATATGGAAAGAAGTGATTTATCCAGAGTTTGTATTCCAGGAACAGTAAAAATTGATAAAGAAAAATATGTTGAGGAATACAGACACCTATTTCATTATGTTACAACCATATCTGGAAGCCTATTAAAAGATATGACTATAAAAAATATTATCAAATCTATGATGCCTGGTGGATCAGTCATAGGCTGTCCAAAAGTACGAACTTTGGAATTGTTAAATCAACAAGAAAAAGAGAATAGAAATATTTTTACAGGTAGTTTTGGCTATATAAAATTTAATAAAGATATGAGATTTAACATAATAATAAGATCTATATTAAATTATAAAAATACATCTGAAATATCTGCAGCATCTGGTGTTGTATTAGATAGTGCAGCAAAAAAAGAATTTAATGAAAATTTTATCAAAGCAAAATCATTATTAGAATTATTTAAATGATTTATATAATAGACCACCAGGATTCATTCACATGGAATGTCGTTCATCAATTCTCTCAGTTTGATAAAGTTTATTGTTCAAATTATTTTGAAATAAATAACAGTTTATTAAATAAATCTAATACAATTGTATTATCTCCTGGACCCGGTTCACCCAAAGATTATCCAAATACTTCAAAAATTTATAATAAATTTAAAGGAAGAAAAAAAATCATAGGAATTTGCTTAGGGTATCAGCAAATATTACATTGTGAAAATGCCAAAATTATTCAACAAAGGAGAATATTCCATGGTTATCAATCTGAAGTAAAAGTTGTTTCGAATAAATCCATCTTTAGAAAGAATTCCAAATTTAAAGTAGGAAGATATCATTCACTTAAGCTTCATGAGCCATTTACCAAAGAAAATTTTGATATTACCATGAGATGCGCTAAAACTAATATTGCTATGGCTTTTGAAAACAAAAGAGATGATGTATATGGTTTTCAATTTCATCCAGAATCTTTTTTAACAACAAATGGTAAAATTCTTATTAAAAAAATCTTACAGTCGAAAAGATCTTAAAGAAAAAGAATTTAAAGATCTATGGAATGCCCATGGGGTATTTACAACTATGTGGATCTATGGAAAGCCTCAAAAGATTTTATTTTTTAAAGAACACATGACTAATCTTATTAGGTCTACTAAAAATTATAAAATTCATGATCGAAATTTAAAAAGAAATATATTTAAAATAATTAAATCGAATTTAAATAAACAAAAAAATTATAATCATTTATTGAGAATTGCGGTTACCAAAAGTTTAATTTCTATTTCTTTGAGAGATAAATTAAAAATTAAAAAAAATCTCCAGTTAAAGTTAGTAAATTATAATAGAATTAAGCCTGAGCATAAAAATCTGAAGTATAAATTTATTTTAAAAAGTTTATCTAAAATGGATAACACAAAATCTGATATTGCTCTTTGCTCAAATGGAAAAATTCTAGAAACAGGCACTTCAAATATTATTTTCATTAAAGATAATAAATACTATTCACCTATAAGAAAATTTTATCGAGGAGTTAATCTTAGGTTTTTTGAAAAAAATTTTAGTATAAAAAAAACCAATATTAATATAAATAATTTAAATCAATATGAGGAAATACTTCTAATCGGATCTGGAAAAGGAGTTTCCACAGTTTCATCTATAAAAGAAAAAAACTGGAATAGAAAAAAATATAAATCCTATGAAACTTTTGTAAGTAAATATAAAACTCAAATACTTAAACAAAAAAAATTGAGTAATTATTTATGAGAAATCCTAATAATCCATGCATATTCTGTTTTACAAAGAAAAAGGAATATCTTTTTGAAAACGAACTAGCTTATGCAACTACTGACACGTACCCTGTATCAAGATTTCATTCACTTATAATTCCAAAGCGGTGTGTTAAAAATTATTTTGATCTAACCTCAAAAGAAATCTTAGCGTGCAATAAATTAATAAAGAAACTAAAAAAAAAAATTGAAATGAAAGATAAATCTGTAAAAGGTTTTAATATTGGTACCAATTCGGGCAAGGTTGCTGGACAATCTATTAATCATTGTCACATTCATCTGATTCCAAGACGAAAAAATGATGTTAAAAATCCTCAAGGTGGTGTTCGAGCTGTAATTTCTGCTAAACAGCATTATGTGAGGAAAAAGTAACTTTTATTAACATTTTTTTATTGAGATGAGATTATTAGTCAGTTGAACTAATATTTTTTATAGATTAAGAGCTTAGATTAGTATTATATTTAGCGGAGATAATAATATGTTCACAACCAATCCATTTGCTGTTCTTTCTTCAACAGTTCCTTCAATTGCTTTGCAAGCATTTGTTTTGTTGATGTTAGCGTTAGTAGTGATTGGAACACTGATGGATATTATTCATAAGAAGAATGTAAAATATTTTTTTAATAATGCTAAAAAAGCAAAAAAAGCAGCAAGTAGAGAATTAAGTCTTGGCGAGAAAACAGCGATAATTTCTAAAACTGTAGTACATGATATTGGAACTACATCTGAATTAGGTTTGGGTAAAAGAAGATTTGCACATGTATTAGGAATGTATGGAACAATATTATTTTGGATTGGTTCAGGCGTTATGATATTTGGATATTCTTCTCCTAATGCTGTAACCCCAACTATTTGGCCAATCATTTGGCACGCTGGTGCAATTTTAACTTGCCTTGGAGCTTATTGGTTTTGGTTTTTTTTAAGAGTAGATGTATCTGCTGAAGCTCACTCAGTTTTTAGAATCATAAAAGCAGATTTATTTGTTTTAGCTTTAGTATTATCGTCTACGTTTGGTTTAGCTTGGTCGTATTTCCAATATTCAGGATCTACTGGTTTAAGTATTTTATTTTTAATTTTGTTTGCGGTTGCTAACATAGTTTTATTTGGAGGAGTTTACTGGTCTAAATTTGCTCATATGTTCTACAAACCAGGTGCTGCAATCCAAAAAAATTTAGCAGAAGCAGATGGTTCTAGAGATAATCTACCTCCACCTGCAGATGCTCCAGAACAATTTGGACTTGGAATTAAACGTGAGGCACCAAAGCACTATTAATATGATTGATAAAATTTTAAAGAAAGGTAATAAGTAGATATGTCAACTTTTGTATACATGACGAGATGTGATGGTTGTGGTCATTGTGTAGATATATGTCCATCAGATATCATGCACATAGACGAAACTATTAGAAGAGCAAAAAATATAGAACCAAATTTTTGTTGGGAATGCTATTCATGCGTTAAGGCATGTCCTAACCATGCAATTGATGTAAGAGGATATGCTGACTTTGCTCCAATGGGTCATAGTGTTAGAGTTAGAAGAGAAGAAGAGAAAGGAACTATCTCTTGGAGAATTAAATTTAGAAACGGTACAGAGAAAAATTTTGTATCGCCAATAACAACAAAACCTTGGGGAAAATTCATACCAAAATTAGCTGAAGCTGATATTCCTAATCAAGGAGAGATTAATTCACAAATTTTATATAATGAGCCACATGGTTTAAATACTGAAAAAGATTTACCAACTTTAGATAAGAATTCATTTAAGCAAGGCGTTTATTATTAATGGCTAAGCACAAAACAATCATTGAAGAATGCGATGTACTAGTTGTCGGTGGAGGTATGGCTGGAACAGGCGCTACCTTTGAGGCAAGACACTGGGGAAGAGATTTAAAAATAATCTGTGTAGAAAAAGCAAATATAGATAGAAGTGGTGCCGTTGCACAAGGTCTTTACGCTATTAACTGTTATATGGGAATGCAGTGGGGTGAGAATATGCCAGAGGATCATGTAAGGTACGCTAGAAATGATTTGATGGGTCTTGTTAGAGAAGATTTAGGTTATGACATGGCACGTCACGTAGACTCAACTGTTCATATGTTTGATGAATGGGGTCTTCCAATGATGAAAAATAAAGAAACTGGAAGATATCAAAGAGAAGGTAAGTGGCAAATAATGATACACGGCGAAAGTTACAAACCAATTGTAGCTGAAGCTGCAAAAAAATCTGCTGATAAAATTTATAACAGAATAATGATTACTCATCTTTTAAAAGATGAAAAAAATCCAAATCGAATAGCTGGTGCAGTTGGCTTTAATGTTAGAACTGGAAATTTTCATGTATTTAAATCTAGAACAGTAGTTGTTTCTGCTGGAGGAGCATCTCACATATTTAAACCAAGAGCAGTTGGTGAAGGTATGGGTAGGACATGGTACGCACCTTGGAGTAATGGATCTGCTTATGCATTACCTATTCAAGCAGGTGCAAAAATGACTCAAATGGAAAATAGAATTGTACTTTGTAGATTTAAAGATGGTTATGGTCCAGTTGGAGCATATTTCCTTCATTTAAAAACATATACTCAAAACGCTAATGGCGAAAATTATGAGAAGAAATGGTATGAAGCTACTAAAGAATTAGTAGGAGAATATATAGACCATCATCCAACACCAACTTGTTTGAGAAATCACGCATTTATTCAAGAAACAGCTGCTGGTGGTGGACCAATTCACATGGTTACAAAAGAAGCATTTCAAGATCCACATTTAGAAACTGTAGGATGGGAAAATTTCTTAGGAATGACAGTTGGACAAGCAGTTGTATGGGCATCTCAAAATATTGATCCAAAATATACAAATCCTGAATTAACTACATCAGAGCCATATGTAATGGGATCTCATGCTACTTGTTCAGGAGCATGGGTTAGTGGACCAGAAGATATAGCACCTGATGAATATTTCTGGGGATACAATAGAATGATGACTATCGATGGATTATTTGGAGCAGGAGATGCAGTTGGTGGAAGTGCTCACAAGTTTTCATCTGGCTCATTTACAGAAGGAAGGTTAGCGTCTAAAGCTGCTGTTAAATATATTCAAGATAAAAAAGCTGATGATATCGAAGTTTCTGATGCACAATTAGAAAAGCTTAAAGAAGAAATATTCAAGCCAATTGAGAACTATACGGTGGGTAGAAATGAAATTACTGGAGGAACTGTTTCTCCAAGTTATATTTTACCTATACAAGGACTACAAAGACTACAAAAAATTATGGATGAATATTGTGGTGGATTAACAAATAATTACATGACAAACGATAATCTACTTAAAAAAGGTTTAGAACAGCTACAATTACTTCAAGAAGATTTAGATCATGTCGGTGCAGAAGATTATCACCAATTGATGAGAGCATGGGAACTCAAACATAGAGCTGTAACTTCAGAATGTGTTGCTCATCATACATTATTTAGAGAAGAAACGCGTTGGCCAGGTTATTATTATAGAGGCGATCATATGAAACTTGATGATGAAAACTGGCATTGTTTAACTGTTTCTAGAAGAGATCCTGAAACTGGAAAATTTGAAATGGAGAAAAAGCCTGTTTATCATATCGTTGATGATAAAGAGAAGAAGCAAGCTTCCTAACCATTTTAGATGAGTATTGTCGACAAATCAGACGAAGAAATTATTAAAATTGCTGATCCTATCTGGGATAACATGGTTAGATGTTCTAACATGAAAGATTATGGTGGTTTTACTAGGGATTTATCATCACAAATGCTTTACGGGGCCAACGAAGTAGAGCTTGGCAAGCAATGGGCAAGCAATAAGCTAATCTCAAGCCTTAAAGAAGGGTGTAAGGCTATAGGTTGTCTAAGAAGAGGCTTGTACGTAACTGTTATCTATAAACAGAACAGTACAGAGATACCAGGAGACTTTTTAGGTCGACTTGTCCTTGGAGAAGAGGGAGATGAGGTCAAAGTCTTCGGAGCAACTATTTTTTAAATTTAATTAAATATTATTTGCATTTAATAAAACTTGTGGTATTTCGCGGGTATGCTTCAAGCTTTTAATCAAAATATTAAGAAAATCCCTTTATTAGTTTCAAATCAGCTTTCAAAAATAATTAAATCTTTTCTTTATCTTTTTATATTTTTCACTTGGGCAATTATAATCCTAGGAACATTTCAAAATTTTATTTAATTTATTCTTATAATCATTGACTTTGGATTATGAGAGGAATAGTTAGATTATATGGAATATTTTCTTCCAATAGCTCAAGTCGAGATTAACATACTCTTTATATTTGGTTTAAGTTTAGCAGTCGGTATTCTTTCAGGATTATTTGGTGTAGGTGGAGGATTTTTAATGACACCATTTTTAATATTTTTAGGTATTCCACCTGCTTATGCAGTGCCAAATGAAGCAAGCAATATTTTAGGAACATCGGTATCCGGCTCAACTACTCATTATTTAAAAGGTACATTAGATTATAAAATGGGATTGATGATTGTAGTCGGAGGAACTATTGGAACATTACTAGGGATCTTAACTTTTTCCTATTTTAAGGATATTGGAAAAATAAATATCGTTATCTCTTTAGCCTACATGTATATCTTAGCTATACTTGGAACTTTAATGCTTATTCAAGGAGTATCAGAAATTGATAAGGCTAGAAAAAAAATTGTTGTTAGAAAAAAATTACATACTCATTATTGGATACATGGACTACCCTTTAGAATGCGTTTTAAAAAATCAAAAGTTTATGAAAGTGCATTTACTCCAATTATTATTGGTTTAATTGTTGGATATATTGCAGCAATTATGGGAGTGGGTGGTGCATTTATATTGGTTCCTGCAATGATTTATATTATTGGAATGCCAACCAAACTAATTCCTGGTACATCTTTGTTTGTTACAATTTTTGTAAGTGCAATTGTAACTGTTCTTCATGCTTTTAATTACGGAACAATTGATCTTGTTTTAGTTTTTGTACTTATACTTGGTTCAATTATTGGTGTTCAGTTTGGTCAAAAAATTGGTGAAAAAGTTGATAGCTCAGAATTTAAAACAATCTTAGCAGTACTTTTATTATTAGTTGGAATTGCAATTGCTTATGACACTTTTATTAAAGAAGATGTAATAGTTGAAACCGTAGTTAATGGAACTAAAAACCTTGGCAACATTGCACAGTTTATTTTAGATTATTCAAAAGACCTTCCTGTGTTTTATGGACTTACATCAGTTGTATTAGCAGTAGTTCTTGGAATTGGAGCTGCAATTTTAAGAAATTATATTTCTAAGTGGAACAAAGCTAGAGAAGCTAAGCTTAAAGCTTAAGCACTTCTATATAATTTAGTCATAACAAATTCTCTATGACCAAGTGCTTCAGCACAAGTTAATCTTCCATTTGCAACTCTTATCGTAGCTTTAATTAATTCATCACCTGCTTCATCTAAATTCATTTCTCTTGATAAGATTTTAGAAACATCAACATCAATATGTTCACTCATGGTTCTAGCAGTTAAAGGATTAGCAGTTAGTTTTACTACTGGTTCAATTGGGTTTCCAATTATATTTCCTTGTCCAGTTGGAAATAGGTGGAGATTAAATCCTCCTGCAGCTTGTAAAGTAACGCATTCAGCAGCAGCTGATGAGGTATCCATAAAGTATAAGCCCGGACCTTTGGTTGGTTCTTCTGCTGGCTCCAGTACATCAATAAATTTACATCCACCAATTTTTTGAAAGTTTCCAAATGCTTTTTCTTCAATTGTTGTAAGTCCACCAGCTATGTTTCCAGCTGTTGGTTGACTTTCAGAAAGATCATCTGTTGCTTCTTTTAAGATGAAATCATTATAAGAACTCCACGTTTTTCTAAACTTCTCTTGAGCCTCAGGAGTTTTTCCTCTTTTTTCACAAACAGTTTCAGCTCCCGTTAATTCAGATGTTTCACCAAAACACAAATGAACACCAAGGGGCTCTAATTTATCCATTAAATTTCCAACTGTAGGATTTGATGCTAATCCTGATGTTGTATCAGACTCTCCACATTTAACTGATATCCATAAATCACTTATAGGACGTTCTTCTCTTTGTTTTTCAGATGCCCAAATTGAAAATTCTTGAGCTTTCTTAGAAACTCTTGCGATAGTGTCTATATCTCCTACACCTTCTATACTAAATCCTTCAACTGGTTTTCCAGTAGTTGCAATTGCATCAACAATTCTTTTTGTCCATTTAGGCTCAATACCAATTACTATAACTGCTGCTACATTTGGATTTTTTCCTGTACCAATCATTGTTCTAAAATGAAGTTCTAGGTCTGCTCCAAATTGTAATCTTCCATAAGAATGTGGTAGTGCAATCGTGCCTTTAATATTATTAGCTACAGCTTCAGCACAAGCATTTGAAATATCATCAACAGGTAGAATTATTACGTGATTCCTTGTACCTGTTCTTCCGTCTTCTCTTTTATATCCTAAAAACGTTTTTGGAATTTCCATTTTACCACTTTTTAGTTTTTACGTTGTGAACATGTACATGTTCACCTTTTTTAATTGATTTTACTACTTTGCCAATATCATGTCCGTATTTTAATATTGTATCTCCCTCATTAAGATCAGTCATAGCAATTTTATGACCCAAAGGTATTTCATCCATCGATTGAATTTTTACTGATTTATCATTTTCCATAATCCAGCAATCACAGTCTTGTTTAGGAGTAATTTTTTCAATAACCACAACACCTACATTGTCTTTTTCATCGTGGATTATAATATCTGTGCCAGCCATTGTGACGATTTCTTTGTTTGAAATTCGACCCAATTTATATATGAATTGGGCACTTTGACAATTAAAAAATAGAATTAAGAAGGATTTGATATGGCTAAAATGACAACTGAAGAAGCTTTTGTAAAAGTTTTACAAATGCATGGTATCGAACATTCGTTTGGTATTATTGGTTCTGCATTCATGCCTATTTCTGATCTTTTCCCAGAAGCTGGAATAACTTTTTGGGATGTTGCTCACGAAACAAATGGTGGATTGATTGCTGATGGTTATACAAGAGCAACTGGAAAAATGTCAATGGTGATTGCTCAAAATGGTCCAGGTATTACAGGACTTGTTACACCAATAAAAACTGCTTACTGGAATCATACTCCTCTACTATTGGTTACACCGCAAGCAGCAAACAAAACTATGGGCCAAGGTGGTTTTCAAGAAGTAGAGCAAATGAATTTATTTAAAGACATGGTGTGTTATCAAGAAGAAGTTAGAGACCCATCAAGAATGGCAGAAGTTTTAAACAGAGTAATAGAAAAAGCATTTAGAGGTTCAGCACCTGCGCAAATAAATGTACCAAGAGATTTTTGGACACAAGTTATAGATATAGAATTACCTCCAATTGTAAGATTTGAAAGACAAGGTGGTGGAAAAGATGCAGTTGATAGAGCTGCAAAATTATTATCAGATGCAAAATTCCCAGTAATTTTATCTGGGGCAGGAGTTGTTATAGGTGATGCGATTAATGATTGTAAAAAATTAGCAGAAAAGCTTGATGCACCTGTATGTAATGGATATCAACATAACGATAGCTTTCCAGGAAGCCATCCATTAGCTGTTGGTCCATTAGGTTACAATGGATCTAAAGCTGCAATGGAGTTAATTTCAAAAGCTGATGTAGTTTTAGCATTAGGAACAAGATTAAATCCATTTTCAACATTACCAGGATATGGAATTGATTACTGGCCAAAAGATGCAACAATTATTCAAGTAGACATGAACCCCGATCGTATTGGTTTAACTAAGAAAGTTACAGTTGGTATTTGTGGTGATGCTAAAATGGTAGCTCAACAAATATTAGAAAAACTTTCATCAAATGCTGGAGATAATGGGAGAGAAGATAGAAAAAATCTAATTCATCAAACTAAATCTGCATGGTTGCAAACTCTTACAAGCTTAGATCATGAGGATGATGATCCAGGAACTGTTTGGAACAAAGAAGCAAGAGAAAGAGATAAAGATAGAATGTCTCCAAGACAAGCATGGAGAGCTATTCAAGCTGGGATGCCAGAAGATGTTATAATTTCAAGTGATATTGGAAATAATTGTGCAATTGGTAACGCTTACCCAACATTTGAAAAACCAAGAAAATATTTGGCGCCAGGTTTATTTGGACCATGTGGATATGGATTTCCATCTATTCTTGGAGCAAAAATTGGATGCCCAGATACTCCAGTTATAGGTTTTGCTGGTGACGGAGCATTTGGAATAAGTATGAATGAAATGAGTTCATGTGCAAGAGAAGAGTGGCCGGCAATAACAATGGTAATTTTTAGAAATTATCAATGGGGTGCTGAAAAAAGAAATTCAATATTGTGGTTTGATGATAACTTTGTTGGAACAGAGTTAGATCCAGAATTAAGTTATGCAAAAGTTGCTAATGCATGTGGTTTAAAAGGTGTTATCGCAAATACAATGGAAGAAACCACTAAAGCTATTAAACAATCATGTGAAGATCAGAAAAAAGGTATTACTACGTTTATTGAAATAATTTTAAATCAAGAATTAGGTGAGCCTTTCAGAAGAGATGCTATGAAAAAACCAGTTAAAGTAGCCGGTATAAGCAAGAGTGATATGAGACCTCAGAAGTCTCTTGTTAGTTGAGATCAATAAAATTTCATAATAAAAATGAAATTTATCTCTTTCAAACATGATAATATTGATAAGTTTGGAATTATTGAAAATAATTTGATAACTGATCTAACTGGAAAAATAGGTGCGGCTTCAAATTTAAAAGAATTAATAAAGATTAAAAAAATCAAAGAAGCAAAAGAATATGCTAAGATTAATCCTGGTTCTATAAAAACTGAAGAAATTGAATACTCGCCCCTGATTCCTAATCCAGGTAAAATTATATGTGTAGGTTTGAATTACATTGAGCATGCAAAAGAAACTAATCGTACTGTTGAAGAAAACCCAGTTATATTTCACAGATTTCCAGAAAGCCAAACTGCTCATATGCAGGCAATACAAAGACCATCTGTATCCAAAAGTTTAGACTTTGAAGGTGAAATGGCAGTAATTATGGATGAAGGTGGTAAACACATTAAATCTGAAGAAGCATTAAAACACGTTGTTGGTTTTTCATGTTATAACGAGAGTACAATTAGAGAGTGGCAAAGACATACTAGACAATTTGGTATGGGAAAAAATTTTGAAAAGACAGGGAGTTTTGGTCCTCACATGGTTTTAGCAGAAGATATCCCTGATTATAAAAGTTTGACTATAGAGACAAGGCTTAATGGTGAAGTCATGCAAAATGCTAAACTAAGTCAATTAATTTTCGATATACCTATTCTAATTTCATATGTATCTAAAGCTATGGCTTGGCGAGCAGGAGATGTTTTGGTAACAGGGACTCCAGGTGGAGTAGGATCAAAAAGAAATCCACCAGTTTATATGAAACCTGGAGACAATGTCGAAGTTGAAATCACAAATATTGGAGTTTTGTCTAATACTGTTAAAGATGAAATAATTCATCAATGAGTAATAATTTAAAAGTTTCTATAATTATAATACTTGGAGTGATAGCATTGTATATATCAACTCAGTATTATTCAGGTTTTAATAAAAGCAAAACTATTAAAGCATGTATAATTGGAAAAGCTGAATTAGACTCAAATAAACCTGAAAGCGAAAGACTTTCTGCTGATGAGATTAAAAAATTTTGTGAAGATCAAATAAAATGATGAAAAAATCAAAAAGATCAGATGTTGATCCATTTATTGTCATGGATGTAATGGAATCTGCAAGAATTGCAGAGGAAAAAGGTAAAGATATAATTCATATGGAGGTAGGGCAGCCAGGAACACCAGCACCCAAGATCGCAAAAGATTATATTACTAATGAGATAAACAAAAATAATCTAGGTTACACAGTATCACTTGGTCTACCTGCTTTAAGAACAAAAATTTCAAAGCTATATGGAGATTGGTACAATTTAGATTTAAATCCAAATAGAATAGTAGTTACAACAGGCTCCTCTGGAGCTTTTATATTATCCTTTTCTGCACTATTTGATAGTGGAGACAGAGTTGGAATTGGTTCTCCAAGTTATCCTAGCTATAGACAAATACTTAAATCACTAAGTTTGAAAACTGTAGATATTCAAACCAAACTTCAAAATAGATTTCAACCAGTACCAGAAGATATAACAAATAATAATTTAAATGGAATTCTTGTTGCATCACCTGCAAATCCAACTGGGTCTATGTTAGATAAACAATCGTTAGAGAATTTAATTAATACTGCAAATGAGAATAATGTTAGTTTTATTAGTGATGAAATATATCATGGAATTCAATATGAAAATAATCCAACATCAGCTCTAGAGATTACAGATAATTGCTATGTAATTAATTCTTTTTCAAAATACTTTTCTATGACTGGTTGGCGAATAGGGTGGATGGTTGTACCGGAAGATCATGTCAGACAAGTAGAAAGACTTTCGCAAAATTTGTTTGTTTGTCCTCCACACGCAAGTCAAGTTACAGCCCTTGCCTCATTAGATGCAAATGAAGAGTTACAATCGAATGTTGAGGTATATAAAAAAAATAGAGAGATACTTTTAGAAGAATTACCGAAAGCAGGATTAAAAAAGTTTTCACCACCTGATGGAGCTTTTTACATCTATGTTGATATTTCTGAATATTCAAATGATAGCTTAGCTTTTTGTAAAAAAGTTTTAGATGAAGCAAATGTTGCTATAACACCAGGAATTGATTTTGATCAAAAAAGAGGAAATTCTACTATCCGATTCTCATATGCCAGAAGCACAAAAGATATAATTGAAGGTGCTAAGAGAATTAAAGATTTTATGTCTAAAAATTATTAAATGGGGTCAGCTCAATTGGTTATTACCAAAAGAGCTCCCCATTTTTATGCCATTTTGGCCAAATCCATCAAATGGATTTAGTTTGTGTTATTTTTAATATGTGATATCTCACCAGCTAAGTGTCAGGTGGCGTTATTCTAAGCATTTGCACCTCCTTCACTTATAAAAATAAGTTTTAGGTAGGTTGTATTCAACAAATTTATTTCTATTTTTTATAAATATATTATTTGAATACAACCTATCTCTTTAGTAGATTCTCGATATCAAAATAATCAAAATATTCCCAAACCCTTAAACGAAACTTATGTCACAGAGACAGATAATAAATATATTTGTAATTAAAATCTCATGAAAACAATATTTGTTATAGGTTCAAAAAAACATACTTTGAAGTACACAAGAAAAATGCCCGAAGGTGAAGTTAAGAAAATGAAATCTTTTGTTACAAACAAAGGTCAAAAGCTTGAAAAAACTTCCAAATTTAAAATTTTAAAAGTCTCAGACGATAAAACTTCAAGAACTTTCAAAATCAGTCTTTAATTATAAAAATGAACAAAATCGTATGGTTCAGGAACGATCTACGTGTATCTAATAATGATGCATTTAATGAGGCTTTAAAATCAGGAAAGATTTTACCAATTTATATATTTGATAAAGAATATCACAAATTACCTACATCAAGCTCATTCCATCTAGATTTTTTAAAATCATCATTAGACGATTTATCAAAAACACTAAGTGAAAAATATAATTCTAAACTCAATATATATTATGGAGATACATTAGAAATTTTAAGTCATTTAACTAATAAATTTAAAATAAATGAGGTTTATTCAAATATAATATTCAAGAATATGTATATAACTAACTTAGATAAAGAAGTTAGTTTTTTTTTTAAAGAAAAAAATATTAATTGGAAAATATCAAATCAATTTGGTGTTCAATTAAATCATAGAATAAGAAATAAATGGTCATATAATTGGAATAAATTTATAGATAGAGAAAGTGTAAATTCAAATTTAAATTGCGAGTTTATCTCAGATAATTATGTAGAAGATTTACCAAAAATAGAAACAAATAATTTAGAAAATGGAAAAATTCAAATTGGTGGAAGACAAAACGCACTTCAACTTTTAGATTCTTTCCTTAATGACAGATCAGAAAATTACCAAAAAGAAATGTCTTCACCAATAACTGGAGAAACTTCTTGTTCTAGATTAAGCCCTCATATTGCATTCGGAAATATTTCTATTAAAGAAATTTTTAAAAAAACTAACGATAAGTTAAAATCCAATTTATCTTTTTCAAAAAAGAAATCCTTAATTGCTTTTAAAAGTCGATTAGCCTGGCACTGTCATTTTATTCAAAAGTTATATGATGAACCAGAAATTGAATTTAGAAATATGAATAGCGCTTATAATGGAATAAGAGAAAATGATTTTAATGAAGATTATCATTTAGCATGGAAAAATGGAACTACTGGTTATCCGTTTGTTGATGCTTGTATGAGGTATCTTAGAACTAATGGATGGATTAATTTTAGAATGAGAGCAATGTTAGTTTCATTTGCGTCTTACCAATTATGGCTTGATTGGAAAAAAACATCAAAACATTTAGCAAAATTATTTACAGATTATGAGCCAGGTATTCACTATTCACAGTTTCAAATGCAATCAGGAACAACAGGAATAAATTCAATAAGAATTTACAATCCAATTAAACAATCAATTGATCAAGATCCAACAGGAGATTTTATAAAAAAATGGGTTCCAGAATTAAAAAATGTTCCAGGAAAATTAATTCATGAACCATGGAAATTAACATTCATTGAACAAAAAGGAATTAATTTAGAAATTGGTAAAGATTATCCATCACCAATAGTTGATAATAAAATATCAACAAAAATTGCTAAGGAAAAAATTTGGAATGTTAAGAAAACAAAGGATGCCAAAATTATTTCAGCTGAAGTTTTAAATAAACACGCTAGCTTATCTCAAAGAAGATAGTATTCAATTTTTACTATCTACGATTAGTGTATCTTTAGAACCTCCTCCTTGTGAACTATTTACAATTGTACTACCTTTTTTTAGAGCAACTCTAGTAAGTCCACCAGTTGTTACATAAGTTGATTTACCTGTTAAAATAAAAGGTCTTAAATCTAAATGTCTTGGCTCAATATTATCTGGAGTGATTGTAGGTACAGTGGATAAAATTTCCAAGGGTTGTGCTATGTAATTTCTTGGATTTTTTTTTATATTTTTTATCATTTCATCTTTTTCATTTTTTGAAGCTTTTGGACCAATCATAATTCCATAACCACCTGAGGCATTCGATGGTTTAACTACATATTTTGAAATATTATCTATAACGTGGTCTCTGTTTTTTTTATCACCACAAAGAAGAGTTTCTACCTGATCAATAATGGGTTGTTCACCAAGATAGTAAATTATCATTTTATTAACATAAGAGTAAACAGCTTTATCATCAGCGACCCCAGTTCCTAAAGCATTTATAATTCCAACATTTCCTTTCCTCCAAGACTTAAAAACGCCAGGAACACCTAAAAGTGAACCTTTAAAAAAAACTTTAGGATCCATAAAATTATCATCTATACGACGATATATGCAATCTACCTTTAAAGGGCCTTTAACTGTTTTCATGTATACGTAATCATTTTCTACAAATAAATCTTTTCCTTCCACAAGCGCTATTCCCATTTGTTCTGCTAAAAAAGAATGTTCAAAATATGCAGAATTATAGATACCAGGTGTTAACAAAACCATGTGCGGGTTGTTTGTTTTCTTAGGAATACATTCTGTCATACAATTATATAATTTATTGGCATATTGATGTACCGAAGAAACTTTATATCTTGTAAATAATTCTGGAAAAATATCTCTCATTACCATCCTGTTTTCCAGCATATATGAAACACCTGATGGAACTCTTAAATTATCTTCAAGAACTAAAAAATCTCCATCTATATTTTTAATAAGATCTATGCCAGATATATTTGACCAAGCTTTATGCTTGGGGGAAAAACCTTCACATTCTTTTAAATATAAAGGAGAATTAAAAATCAAATCTTTAGGTATTACTTTATCCTTAAATATTTTTTTTCCATTATATACATCGTCAATAAATAAATTTAGTGCCTTAACTCTTTGAGCAAGACCTTTTGCAACTTTTAACCATTGACTTTTTGGAATAATCCTTGGGATAATATCCAAAGGCCATTTTTTTTCTTCAGCTCTATTATTTGCTGCGTAAACTCTGAAGTTAATGCCTCTAGCACTTATTGTACTTTGGCAATTTTTCTCAATTTCTTGTAATTTTTTTTTTCCATATTTTTCGAGTATCCCTGCAATTATTTTAGCGTGGCTTCGCAACTTCTTTTCTTTGCTAATATATCCATCAAAAGTTGACTTAGAGTCATAGTTTTTCCAGAAATCTGACATATCAGCTTAATTTTTACATAAGAGATAAATAAGCAAATGATTAAATTAGATATCTGATATGAAATAAATGGGTTTTATTGTGGTCACATATAATTTAAATAGTTAATTTCATTATGACTTATTGTATTGGTATTAAAACTGAGACAGGACTAGTTTTTGCATCTGATTCTAGAACAAATGCTGGATTAGATAATGTAAATATATATTCCAAAATGCTAACACATGATGTTGGAGATAGAACAATTGTAATTGTTACCTCAGGTAATCTTGGAACCTCCCAAGCAGTTTATAATTCAATAAAAAAAGATTTAAAAAGTCAGACTGGTATTATGAATTTAAATACTTGCAGTGATTTTGAGCAAATTGCGTCATATATTGGTTCTCTAAATATTGAACACTCATCTCCACAAGGAATTAATACTGACAGTGTTTTGCTAGGCTCCACCTTTATTGTTGGCGGTCAAATAAAAGATCAGTCACCAGAATTGTATTTGGTTTATCCGCAAGGGAACTATATTCGTCCAGCAGATAGCAAGCCATATTTGGTTATTGGAGAAGTTAAATATGGAAAACCTATTTTGGATAGAGTAATTACTCCAAAAGTCTCAATTGGGGATGCATCGAGATGTGCTCTAATTTCTATGGACTCAACTTTAAAAAGTGATTTAACAGTTGGTCCACCTATAGATTTTGCTGTTATTAAAAAAAACGAAATTAAAATTGCATCTCTTAAATGTTTAAATATGAATGACCCTGAATTCTCTAAAGTTTGTGATCAATGGTCACAAGGTATTTTTAAGATATTTGATTCTTTTCAAAGGTTTGACTGGGAATAAATTAATACTTTGTGTATTCTTTAATTTCCCTAATTTTAGAGCCAGTTTTGTTATTTATTTCTAATTTTATTTTTGACCTTTCATCATTAAGAAAGTGAACATCCCTAGATAATTTTATAAATTTTTCACCAAAGTCAGAATTTTTCTCACAAAGTCTTTTATCATCCTCTATTGACCAAAGTTTTAAATTAATTTCCTTTAGCACATTATATAAACTTTCAATTTCACTATAATCTTTGATATTTGTATTTAATTGATCTTTCAAAATTTTATACTCGTCATTTATGAAATTTAGTTTATGAGGATCTTTAATTTTATTAGATTTAATTTCTAAAATCGAAATTTTATCTAGCAATTCTCCAACTGAAACTTCTACTAAAATTTTATTCATATAAATTTATATTATGTTAAGTTGTTAAAATTATGTCTAATATACTTATTATAAAACATGGGTCTTTAGGTGATATAGCCCAAGCAAGTGGTGCAATTCAAGATATATCTGATAACCATTCAAATGATAATATTTATATACTATCGACCAAACCTTATTATGATTTATTAAAAAAAAATCCAAATATAACTGATGTCATTTTAGATAAACGGCTCTCTAGATTTAACTTAATTTATTTATATTTATTAATGAGAAAAATAAAAAAATATAAATTCATTAAAGTTTATGATCTTCAAAACTCTAAAAGAACTAGTTTTTATAAAAAAGTTCTCTTCCCAAAAGCCACATCAGAAGTTTGGTCTTCTACAGAAACGACATTACCTGAGGGAACTAATAAGATTGATTTTGATAGAGATTCTGTACTTAATCGTTTTGAACATCAATTAAAAGTTTCTGGTATTAAAACTGATAAAGTAATCAAACCAGATTTTTCATGGAGTTGTGAAGATATTTCAGAAATCAAAAAAAAATATAATTTAAACAAATATATAATCTTATTCCCTTTTTCATCATCTCATTTAACAATTAAAAGATGGCCATATTATAATGAATTGATTAAAAAAATTAAGTCTACTTTTAAAGATGAGATCCAAATTTTAATAGCTCCTGGGCCAAATGAAATAAAATTAGCAAAAGATATTGATGCTAATATTATTTTAGATAATAATAAGGTACTTAATATTTCCCAACTTTCATCTTTAATAAAAGATAGTTATTTTGTTATATCTAATGATACAGGTCCAGCTCACATGGCGGCACATTTAAATGTTAAAGGTTTAGTTTTATTTGGATCACACACTACTGCTCAAAAGGTAAGTATTGAAAGGGAATATTTTAAAGCAATACAAGTTACAGATTTGACTAAACTTTCAGCAGACAAAGTATTTCAAAGAATGCAAGAAGCCTTTAATTAGTTTTCCTAAATTTTGATAATAAAAAAGGCAAAAATAAAACTATTATAAAAATTCTTAAAAAATGATGGTAGCTCACAAAGATTGGATCAATATTGTAAGCAACACTAATTACTACCATTTCATGAATTCCTCCAGGAGCAAAACTTAAAAAAGTTGGGATAAATTCAAACCCTATATAAGTGAGCAAATAAGCAGTTATCATTGCAACAATAACTAAAATTGAACTAACAATTATTCCATGAAATATAAAAAATAATAATTCTTTAATTTTTAATCCATTTAATCTTGTGCCCAAAGCTGTTCCAAGAAATATAAATGCAATATTTATAAATGCATCTGGGAATCTGGCATTAATTATTTCAAAGGTATAAAAAGCACCAGATAATGCCATCGCACCAACTAAAGTAGGTGATGGTATTTTATAATTTTTTAAAATGTTTGCAAAAATGAAACAGATTATTAACAAAAATAATATTTCTAAAAAATATCTTTCATTATAAACATTTTCATAATTGTAACCTGTCATTTCTGAGAATCCTAAATTATTTATAAAAAAAATAGGAACAAAACTTACTATAAATATTACTCTAGTAGCCTGAGGGATCAAAACACCTTTATCATTTTTACTTTTACCAAATTCTAGTAAAGCTGCAGATATTGGAACAAATGCACCCGGAAGAGCTGCCAAAACTGAAATGAATTTACTAAATTTACAAACTTTAAAAAAATAATAACCAGCAAGAATAGTACTAACTACTGTGCAGATTAACATCGCTAATGATGAAAAAATCCATAGATGAATTTTATACAATAATGTTATATTTAAAGTTCCACCTAGAATTATACCAACAATTAAAAATATAGGATTTAATAATTTAGTTGGAAAAACTATTTTAAAATTTGTAAATGCGAAAAATAAATTTAAACCTAGAGATCCTAATAACCAGGGCAAAGGTAGATTAATTAAAGTACCTAAGTATCCACCAACAAGTCCTATAAATAAAGCTTTATAACTACCTACTAAAGCTAAAATATATTCCTTTATGTTTTTGGAAAAATTATATTTGAGCATTGACTAAAATTTATAACTTATGTTTAATGATGGTTTCATAAATATAATAAGAGAGGAAATAATGAAACTAATTAAAACTTTTATTTCAGTTTTATTCTCTGCTTTCCTTCTATTTTCATCAACAAGTTCATTTGCAGTTGAAAAATTACATTTTTTAATTGGCGGTGGTGCTGGGGGTGGTTGGGATGGAACTGCTAGAGGAACTGGAGAAGCATTAACAAAAGCTGGTTTTTTGAAAAGTGCATCATTTGAAAACATGTCAGGTGGTGGAGGTGGTAAGGCTTTAGCTTACCTAATCAATAACGCTCCAAAAGATACAGTTTTAGTTCAGTCAACACCATTGGTGTTAAGATCAATTACTAGACACAAAGGTTATGTAAAAGGTACTGGAACATTATCTTATAAAGATGTTAAACCAATTGCGGGTGTAATTGGAGATTATGGTGCAATAGTTGTAGCAAAAAATTCACCTATCAAAAATTTTAAAGATGCAGTTGATCAATATCAAAAAGATCCAAAATCAATAAAAATGGCTGGTGGATCTGTAAGAGGAAGCATGGACCACTTAATTGGTGCGTTAGCTTTCCAAGCAGCTGGAGCAAATCCAAACGATGTGATTTATGTTCCATATGATGCTGGTGGAAAAGCGCTTGCTGGACTTTTATCTGGAGAAACTCAAATACTTTCAACAGGCTTAGGTGAAGTAATGGGTGCTAGAGATCAAGTGAGAATAATTGGTATCACAGCTCCTGAAAGAGTAGGTGATGCACCAGAAGCTCCAACATTAAAAGAGCAAGGATATGATGTTCAGTTTGTTAACTGGAGAGGTTTCTTTGCACCAAAAAGCATGAGTATGAGTGACTATAACAAAATCTCTAAAATGCTTGGTGATGTTCAAAAGACACCAGAGTGGGAAGCTGTTAGAAAAAGAAATGCATGGGTAAATATTTATAATCCAGGTTCTAAATTTGATGCGTTCTTAGAAAAACAAACAGTTGAAATGACAGCTCTGATGAAAAAACTTGGAGTAATATAATCTTTAAAGATTATTAAAGAATGTAAAGCAGTGAGAATAAGTCCTACAAAATTTATCTCACTGCTTTTTTTAGTTTTATCAGTATTTTATCTATACACTGCATACAATATTCAAGTATTTGCATTTGATGAGAATGCACCATTCAATGCTAGGACTTTCCCAATATATTTAGGTTGGGCAGGAATAATTTTATCGAGTTTAAAAATAATTTTACCTGAAAAAGTTACTGCAGAGGTAAATCATAAATACTTAGATTACAAAAGTATAATTTATCTAATAATTATCTCACTAATATATGCTGCTGTAATTTTAAAAATTGGATATTTTATATCAACTTCTTTATTTCTTTTTGCATCTTACTATTTCTTAGGTGAAAGAAGATGGGGACTGATGTTTATTTTATCTTTCCCATTTGTTGCTGCATTTATGTATTTGTTACACGGTTTATTAAACATTTATCTTCGTGATCCGTTTTTAAAATACATTGGAGTTATGGGATGATCGAAGGAATACTTATTGGATTATCAACAGCTTTATCATTAACGAATATTTTAATGGTAATGGTTGGTTGTTTTGCTGGAACAATAATTGGAATGTTGCCAGGACTTGGACCAATGACAGCAATTGCATTAATGATACCAATTACTTATGGCTTTGATCCATCAACAGGTTTAATTTTGATGGCTGGTGTGTACTATGGTGCAGTATTTGGAGGATCCACATCTTCTATTTTATTAAATGCACCTGGAATACCGGGAACTGTTGCTACCGCATTTGATGGTTATCCAATGGCACAACAAGGAAAAGCTGGTAAAGCTTTAGCAATCGCTGCTTATAGTTCATTTGCTGGTGGAACAATTTCTGCAATATTTTTATTAGTAGCAGCTCCTAGTTTGTCAAAAGTAAGTTTAGCTTTTAGGTCACCTGACTATTTTGCACTAATGATTTTAGGTTTAACTGCAATTTCTGCATTCTCATCTAAAGGACAGTTTTTAAAAGCAATGATGATGGTAGTTTTAGGATTAATGTTAGCAACTGTAGGACAAGACTCGTTGTCAGATATCACAAGGTTCACATTTAATAATATGAATCTAACTGATGGAATAAGCTTTGTATTAATCGTCATGGCTACATTTGCAATGAGTGAAGCTCTTACAATTATTTTTAGAGGAAAAGATCCAAATAGAGCTGCAAAACAAATTTCATTAACAGAACTAGGTTCAATTAAAGTAAATAAAGAAGAAACGATTAAAATGGCTAAAACAATACCTAGATCCTCAATACTTGGTTTCTTAATTGGTGTTTTACCTGGAGCAGGTGCAACAATTGCATCTTTTTTAGCTTATGGAATGGAAAGAAATTACGTAAACGAAGAAGAAAAACAAAAATTTGGAAAAGGTAGCGTTCATGGTTTGTCAGCACCTGAAACTGCAAATAATGCAGCTTGCTCTGGTTCTTTTGTACCATTGCTAACATTAGGAATTCCTGGAAGTGGAACAACTGCTGTAATGCTCGGAGCTCTTTTAGGATTTGGTATTCAGCCTGGACCAAGACTTTATCAGACAAACCCTGAAATTTTTTGGTCGGTTATTATGTCAATGTATATTGGTATGGTTGTACTTTTAATTTTAAATTTGCCATTAATTCCCTATATCGCTAGAATTTTAGCGGTACCTAGAAATTACTTAATTCCTTTAATTTTATTTTTCTCAGTGACAGGAATTTATTTAATGTCGTTTAATAATTTTGATATTTTTTTAATGATAGGTATTGCAGTGGTTGCAACTTTTTTAAGGCTCTATGATTTTCCCATGCCACCTTTAATATTGGCTTTTGTACTCGGGGGACTAATGGAGGAAACATTGAGAAGATCACTATTAATAAGTGATGGTTCACCTAATTTTTTATGGGATAGACCAATAACTCTAATAATATTATTGATCACAATCACAATTGTCGGGTGGCAAATATTTTCAACTTTTAGAAAAAAAAATTAAATATAAATTTTATCAGCTAGACCGTAACAAAGAATCCCACTTAAAACTGTCAAAATTCCTGAGGCAATTACCCCTTCACTATTTGTTTTTTCATTATGTCCAAGCTTATTGATATAAATTGTATATATCCCAATTAAAAAATATAAAACGTTTTGAGCAAAAATTAATGTAAAGAAACCCCATGTTCCTGCCAAACCATCTGTTTTAATTAACATTATATATAGTGCTACTAAAAATGATGCAATAAACGGTGCTCCAAAAAATCTAACCATCACAGCTGCAGAGTGATCTATATTGTATTGATCTAGAAATGACTTTGTTGCAACAACTGTTCTGAAAGCATAAACGGCGTAAACAATAAAATGGACGATAAAAATACTTAAATAAATTATTCCATTAAATTTATCTAGCATTTTTTAACTTTATAAGATTCTTTTATAGTTTTCAATTATCTTATCCCAAAGAAAATTATCGGAGTGTGTTTTGCACTCTTTTCCAAATTCAATATATTTATTTCCCTCAAATAAATTATCTATACTTGAATAAATTTCATCTAGACTGTTACCATCGCAAATTAACCCAGTTTTATTATGAACAATTGCATCAGAAGCACCACCATCTTTACCACCTATAGATGGAATCCCATATTGTGCAGCCTCAATAAAAGAAATTCCAAAGCCTTCAACTGAGGTTTTGTGAATTATTGATGGCATTACAAAAATATTAGATTTTGCAATTAATGCATTTTTTAATTCATTAGATATATCACTTAAAAAATTTACATATTTATCAAGTTTTAATTCTATCACTAATTTTTTTAAATTTTCTTCTTCATCTCCGTATCCTATACAGGTGTAAGTAATATCTGGATATTTCTCTTTTAAATTCCTAATAGCCATAATAACTTTTTCATGATTTTTTCTTTTGTCAAATCTAGAAACAGTAATTAGTCTTTGTTTTTTTCCTTTAAGCATTTCTTCTGCTTGTTTAAGGTCATCTTTTGGAATTTCTTCAACGGGATCTATGCCTGGATTTATGACTATTAATCTTTTTTCTTCAACTCCAAGACTAACTGCTAAATTTTTTGTAAAGTTTGAGTTTGCCACCACATGGTCAACTTTATTTAAAACTTCTAAAACTTTTTTGTTTAATCTAGATCCTTTAGGGTGATTAATTTCTTTAGAATGAATTAGACATATTTTCTTTTTTTGGGATTTTATAAGTTCTAAACTTTTCCAGTGATCTGCAATGATACAATTCACATTTTTATTTTCATTTAAATATTCATTTATAAGCAAAGATTTTCTATATTTTCTTAATAATTTAACTCCACTAACTCTTTCAATTGTAAATGAAACTTTGTCATCAAATTTTTTATGATCTTCGTGATAATCGGCAAAAACTTTAACCATATCAATTTTTGATAAAGATCTTGCTAATCCCCACATCAGATTTTGCATACCACCAACTTCAGGAGGGAAAGTTCTAGTTATTATTAAATACATTAATTAGATGACCACTTTATACCACACCCCATACTTGGGAATTGTTCTTCGGGACCTTTACCTGTTTCTGAAACTTGTTTCATGGCAATAAATAAATCACTGTCTCCTGATCTGACAGGTTTTAATTCTCTTAATTCTCTTATTCTTCCTCTATATTGAAGACCAAAATCTTTATCATAACCAAAAAAATCTGGAGTACATACAGCATCATATTTTTTTGCAATGTCTTGTGTTTCATCAATCAGGTAAGGAAAATTAAACTTATGTTTAATTGCAAACTCTATCATTTTTTCAAAAGAATCTTCTGGATAATTAATTGGATCATTAGAGCATATTGCGACTGAATTTATTCCTAAATCATTAAGTTTAGTACAATCCTCTATTATATCTCTAATAATTGCTTTTACATATGGACAATGATTACAAATAAACATTATCAACGTTCCATTTTCACCTTTGATATCATTTAATGATATTAATTTGTTCTCTGTAGATTTTAATTCAAAATTTTCTGCTTTTTTTCCAAAATCACATACTGGTGTTTTAATAGGCATAATGTAATAATATATAAATTATGTTTTACGATTTGGAAGATAAAAAACCAAAAAACTCTGGCGAAAATTGGGTGGCACCAAATGCAACTATAATTGGAGATGTCACATTAGAAACAAACTCCAGTGTTTGGTTTAATGCTGTAATTAGAGGTGATAATGAAAACATTCATGTTGGAGAAGGTTCAAATGTTCAAGATGGAAGCGTTTTACATACCGATCCAGGTTGCCCTTTAAGAATTGGTAAAGACGTAACTATCGGTCATATAGTTATGCTACATGGATGTACAATTGGAGACAATAGTTTAATAGGTATTGGAGCTGTCATTTTAAATAATGCAAAAATAGGTAAAAACTGCATCATTGGTGCAAAAGCATTAATAACTGAAAACAAAGAAATTCCAGATAACTCATTAGTAGTTGGAGCACCAGGAAGAGTGGTAAGAAAACTTACTGATGATGAGATAGGTAAAATTACTGAGAACGCAAAACATTACCAAGATAACTGGAAAAGATACGTAAAAACAGTTTTTTAATATGCCAGCAGGGTATGTAATTGCGCAATTAAGAGTAACTAATCCAGAAAATTATAAAGAGTACATTGAAAAAGTTAATCCAATTGTAAAAAAATTTGATGGAGAATTTTTAGTTAGAAATGGTGAATATCAAATATTTGATGGTGAAA
The DNA here is from genome assembly GCA_001704065.1 of Pelagibacteraceae bacterium GOM-A1. GTDB lineage: Bacteria > Pseudomonadota > Alphaproteobacteria > Pelagibacterales > Pelagibacteraceae > Pelagibacter. The sequence continues at coordinate 48,545 of LHBX01000008.1, forward strand.
CTAAATTTCCAAGAATAATAGTTTTAAAATTTCCAAGTTATGAGAGGGCGCTAGAGTGGTATAATTCGGAAGAATATAAACCTATAAAACAGATTAGACTCGATAATTCTGAAGGGACAAATATAATAATTAGAGGATTATGAAAAAAATATTATTAGCATTATTAATTACATTATTTAGTTCATCAATATTCGCATCAGATGAAAAACCAGGTAGATTTTTTGAAGACCAACCAGATGTAACTGATGATTATCAAATTCATTTTATTTATTTTCTTGCAAAAAAAACAAAAGATAATGAAAGAGACATAAATGGCTGGATAGAAAAAGAAGTCAAAAAAATAGATGATTTATTTTTTAAAATGACTGGCAATAAGCAAAGATTAAAATTTGATTATAGACAAGATGGCAAACTAGATATCTCATTTGTAAGAATGGATCGTAAAGCTAAAAAAGGTGGATGGAATGTTAATTATCCAGATTATTACTTGCAAAAACAGGGATTTAATAATCCAAAAAAATTATATTTTTCATTCACAGATGCGTCAAGTGGAGATGGAGGTCAAATGGGACCTCATCATGGATACTTGTTTATAAAAAGAGCATCAGGTCAAATTACTAAAATTTCAATTCATGAGTTACTTCATGGCAATGGTTTTGCTATGCCTTGTACCAAAGGAGTTAAAAATGGATCACATTTAACCACTGGTATTCTTAGTCAAAATCTTTCAAAAAAATTTGGAAAAGGAGTTTACGATCACAATGATCCAACTTGTCCAGACTTAAAAGATTCAGTTTATTTAACTCCAACCTCAGATAATCCATTTGATCCACTACAAATTGCTTGCGCTTTAGGTCAAAAGAAAAGAGGTAATCCTCCTGGAAATTATCAAATTCCAGCAAGATATACTCATAAAAAATTACTTAAAGGACGAAAAAATGAATGGTGTACTTATAAGTTAACTGAGTATGCCAAAGAAGATTGGTTTAAAAAATGGAAAGAATAATCTTGTAAAATTTATTATTTATCACTTAGTTTTAAAATTTTACAAGATAGTTTTAATTTAGGAAATCTTTTGTTTAAAATGGCTTTAATTTTTTCAAACGAGTCTTTATGAATTTTCTTTTCTATAAGCGAACTAAATTCTTTTTTTCCATTTACTATTTTTGCTGCACCACAATCTTCGTGATTAATAACTATTAATTTATTAATATTATGCAACTTTATCGAAGTTGATAAATTATCCAAAAAGGTTGAGTGCCATTTTTTAAATTTTTTAGAAGTTACACCAATGGCTGCTCCAGCAATAGTAAATGAGCTATACTTTCCAGTTAATTTCTTTTTTTTTAAATAATTAAAAACTTTTGGCTGAAACCTTGGATCCATACATGACAAAACCATAGCTTCATATTTTTTCATTATGGTACCAACCAAGTATCTTTACTATTATTAATGTCAAATCTAGCTCTTCGATGACCTTTTGCAGCTAAATATAACCACTCAATAGATTTAATTTTACACTGTATAACAGTAAAGTTTTTATATCCTTCTTCGCTTTGTTCTTTTGTATAATCAAAATTATCTAATTCAGTTTTTAAACCAGATGTTGGAAAATCAGACTCTGTACCTGGTCCATTATCTACCAAGTAACATTTACGACTTATATGTTGGGTTTTTTCCCAAGATTGTTTTGTTATATCATTATTGTGATTGATAATTGCTTCAACTTTTAATCTAACCTGTATTTTTTCATCTTTATCATAAAATAACATCGATGAATTCGGGTTTTTTTCTAATATTTTAATTTTATCAGATCTAATATCACTGTGGAATTGAACTAAATTTTTTTGTTCATCTGATTTTCTAAGAACGACAATTCTACTTTCAATATTGTCTTCACTCCCACATGAAAATACAGGTATTCTAAAAGGAGACGATCTATTAGTAACCGCATCAGTTAGCATTAACCAAATTTTCTTCTTTATTTCGGAAAAATCCTCGTAGTAGGGAACAGTGGTAGACACAATTATTTTTTCTTTTTTAATCTAGCTATTAAACTTGAGCTATCCCAACGATTTCCACCCATTTTTTGAACTTCAGCATAATAACCATCAACAATTTCAGTTACTGGTACAGGCGAACCATTTCTTTTTGCTTCATCAATACAAATTTTTAAATCTTTTCTCATCCAATCTACAGCAAATCCGTAATCAAATTTATCAGCTACCATAGTTTTATATCTATTTTCCATTTGCCATGACTGAGCTGCGCCTTTGGAAATAGTTTCCATAACTTTATCCATATTTAAACCTGCATTAATTCCAAAATTTACTGCTTCTGATAATCCTTGAACTAATCCTCCTATACACATTTGATTAACCATTTTAGTTAGTTGTCCACTGCCTGATGGTCCAATCAAAGTTACTTTTTTACTATAACAATCAATTATTGGCTCCGCTTTTTTAAAATCAATATCATCCCCACCAACCATGACAGTTAATATTCCACCTTCTGCACCTGATTGTCCTCCAGATATAGGAGCATCTAAAAAACCAAATCTTTTATCTTTTGCAGCCTTATAAAGTTCTCTAGAAATTTCAGCAGACACTGTTGAATTATCTATATATACACATCCTTCTTTAGCATTATGAAATAACCCATTATCACCTAAAGAGACTTGTCTTAGGTCATCATCATTTCCAACACATGTAAAAATAAAATCAGCATCTTTAGCAGCTTCAGATGGTGTATCAGCCATATTACCTTTGTATTCACCAATCCACTTTTCTGCTTTTGATTTTGTTCTGTTAAAAACAGTTACATTATGTCCTGCTTTTGATATATATCCTGCCATTGGATAACCCATTACACCAAGACCTATGAAAGCAACTTTAGAAGTCATATTTTTTTATGTTTAAAAATTTAAGTTTAAAAGTAATTGTATTTGGATTTATATTTACATTTTTTTCAAGCTTTGGACAGAGTTTTTTTCTTGGAATATTCAATACAAGTATTAGAGAGACACTCTCGATAACTCATGGACAATTTGGCTCAATATATGCATCAGCAACATTATGCAGTAGTTTACTACTTATTTGGGTTGGAAAGAAAATTGATGATATAAATATTTTCCGATTTGCAATCTATGTAACATTACTTTTATCATTTTCTTGTTTTTTCTTTTCAAAAATTTCATCTATAGTTTTTTTATTCATCGCAATTTTCTTAATGAGGTTTTCAGGACAAGGAATGATGTCTCATACTGCAACAACAACAGTTTCAAGATATTTTACAAAATCTAGGGGTAGGGCATTAAGTATTTGCTGGTTTGGTTTATCTAGTGCTGAATTTATTTTACCTGTTTTAATGGTATTTTTGTTGTCATTAACAACTTGGCAAAATATTTGGACTATAATTTCTGTATTAATTTTAATATTTCTACCAATTGCATCATTCTTCTTAGTTCGAACAGTTAAACTTGATACGAGAGAAAGCACTGAAGGAGAAGAATTTAAAGAGGAAAATATTAAGCAATGGAAAAGAATTGAAGTAATAAAAGATTATAAATTTTATATAGTAAGCATGAATATGCTGGCCATGCCTTGGATTGCAACTGGTGTATTTGTTTATCAGTCATTTATTACTGAATCTAAAAACTGGGGACCATTTGTAATTGCTCAGTCTTTTATGTCTTATTCAGTATTTTCAGTAATTACACTTTTAATATCTGGTTTTTTAATTGATAAATTCACAAGTCGAAAACTTTTAATTTTTATGAATATTCCTTTATTTCTGTCGACTTTTGTAATTATTTATTTTGATGCACAATTTACTGCATTTATATTTTTAGGTTTAATTGGAATATCAAATGGTTTGGCAAACGTTTTGGGATCTTCTACTTGGGCTGAGGTTTATGGTGTAAAGCATATTGGATCTATCAAAGCTTTGACCACTGCACTTATGGTTTTTTCAACAGCTTTCGGAACCGCTCTTTTTGGTATTTTAATTGATATCGGATTTTCAATTGAGAAAATTGCTATAATATCTGCACTTTATATAGTTATTTCTTTTATTCTTCTTTTTTTAGTTAGAAAAAAATTAAATCCAATTCTAGTGTAAAAATACTTGATTTTGTTGATCTTGGAGTATATTTAATCGCCCATGGCAAGAGTTACCGTTGAAGATTGTATAGACAAAGTAGATAGCCCTTATGAATTAGTTTTGGTTGCTAAAGAAAGAGCTACTCAACTGAATTCAGGAATTGAACCCACATTAGATAGAGACAATGACAAGCACACAGTTATTGCTTTGAGAGAAATAGCTGAAGAAACAATTAAAGTTCCAGATTTAACTGAAGCTGCAGTTTATAAACTTAGAAAACATGTAGAACAGATTGATGATACTGCTGAAGAAGATGAAGATATTGGTGATGATTTTGAGAATCAATATAAAGGTGAAATCTCAAAAAGTGGTGTGCCAATTCTTCCTTCTAAAAGAGCTAGAAAAATTCCTGAAAAAATTCAGGTTTCAAAAGAAGATCTTGCTGAATTATCACCATCAGCTCAACCTGATGTTAATGTAGAAGCTACAAGTGAGGCAGAAGAAAATGATGACGTTTCACTAGATCAAGTTTCAGAAGCAGAAGATCAAGTTTCAGATAACGTAAGCGAAGAAGAAAATAATTCTTAATTAAGAAAACTCTTTTAATATTTGTTCCCTGTGTTCATCAAGATCAGGAATGTCCCCTCTAGTACTTTTATCTTCGTATGAAGACATTTTTATAGGATTGCCTGCTAATCTAAAATCACCAACTACTTTATGATAGGCTTTAACAATCATGTTTCTTGCTTCGACTTGAGGATTTTCTACTGCTTCTTTAATATTAAATATCGGTCCACAAGGTATCTTTAATTTTTCCATTTCATTTACCCATTCAGAAGTATTTTTTGAAGAAAGTTTATCTTCAAAAATTGATTTTAGTTCATTCATATTTTCACATCTAAGTGAATTGGTATTAAATCTTTTATCACTGATCATTTCAGGTATTCCTAATACTTCACAAAGTTTTTCATATAATTTGTCGTTACCTGCAGCAATGATTATATAACTATCTTTTGTTTTAAATGCCTCAAATGGAGCGATTGAAGGATGTCTAGATCCCATAGGTTTAGGAATTTCATTTTTAGATAAATATCTTGCAATTGCGTTTTCCAAAATTGCAATTTGGCAGTCCAACATAGAAACATCTATAAACATTCCCTTGCCTGTTTTTTGTCTATCATACAAAGCTGCATTAATTCCGATTGCAGTAAAAAGGCCTGCTGTAATATCGCCAATTGATGTTCCAACTCTTGTTGGCTCGCTATTTGGATGACCTGTAACACTCATCAGTCCACCCATTCCCTGAACGACCATGTCATAAGCTGGTAATTCTTTTAAAGGGCCGGTTTGACCAAAACCAGATGCAGATGCATATATTAATTTTGGATATTTTTTGCTTACATCTTTCCAACCATATCCCCATTTTTCTAAAGTTCCAGGTTTAAAATTTTCTACTAAAATATCTGCCTTTGCTAAAATTTTATCAAAGATTTTTTTATCATCTTCATTTTTTAGATTAAGAGCAATACTTTCTTTTCCTCTATTCAGTGACATAAAATATGCTGAATAGTCTTTTACAAAAGGTCCAAACTTTCTCGAATCGTCTCCAATTTCTGGTGCTTCTACTTTAATTACACGTGCACCGAGATCAGATAATATCATTGTACAATATGGACCCACCAAAACCCTAGTAAGATCAACAACTAATAAATTTTTTAAAGGACCATCCATAATAAATACGTCATTTCCTTATATTGACTCTTCTGCTCAAGTTCAATTTAATATCATCATTATAAATAAAAAGGGGAAAACTATGTTAAGAAAAATAACATTATATTTGTCTTCAATAATTATAGCTTTTTCAATAGTAGGATCTGCATACGCAGTTACATTAAAAGCAAGTCACCAATGGCCAGGTACACCAAGAGCTGATGGCTCTTTTGACCCACGTCATGAAATGGTACAAATTATTGCTGATGAAGTAAAAAAAGCAAACGTTGATTTAGAAATTAGAATTTATCCAGCTAAGTCACTTTATAAGCCAAAAGAACAGTGGAAGCCTATGACTACAGGTCAATTAGATATTTCTGCTTTCCCATTAGCTTACGCATCAAAATTCCATCCAGAGTTTGATGCTACATTGATGCCAGGAACTGTAAAAAATCATGAGCATGCATTGAGATTTAATAAAGGTCCAATGATGACTGAGATAAAAAAAATAATCAGTGATGCTGGTGTTGTTGTACTATCTGATGCATGGTTAGGTGGTGGTTTCGCATCAAAAACTAAATGTATCAAGAATCCAAGTGATGCTAAAGGACAAGTGATGAGAGCTGCAGGAAAAGCTTTCAACCAAATGCTAGAGGCAGCTGGCGCAGGTATTCAATCTATGCCATCATCTGAAATTTATACTGGATTACAAACTGGTGTATTAACAGGTGCAAATACTAGTTCAGGAAGTTTTGTAAGTTACAAAATTTATGAACAAGTAAAATGTGCAACACCTCCAGGAAAATTTGGTTTATGGTTTATGTATGAGCCAATTTTAATGTCTAAGAAAAGCTACAATGCATTAAATTCAAGCCAACAAGTGGCTTTAATGAAAGCTGGAAAAGTTGCTGAGAAATATATGACAGCTCAAGTAGAAAACTTAGATAAAAAGTTTGAGGAAGCATACAAAGCTGCAGGTGTTAAATTAGTGTATATGGATGCTGAGGATCATGCTGCATGGGTTGATATTGCAATAAAATCATCTCACAAAGCTTTTGCTGAAAAAGTTCCAGGTGGCGATAAGCTAATGGAAATGGCTTTAGCAGTTAAATAAAATAATATATAAAGAACCCCTATTTATTCTCTATAAGTAGGGGTTTTTTTATGAAAGAAAAATACTTAAAATTCTGTGATTTTGTTGCAAGAGCTTGTGGAGCTTTTGCTGTATTAGCTTTACTCTTATCAATTCTTGTTATTGTTGAATTAGTTTTTGAAAGATACTTTTTTCAAAGAGCAATAACGTGGCAAACAGAGCTAGTTACAATGCTTCTAGTTGCTTCAACATTTATAGGAAGTGCATATGTTTTAAGTGAAAAAGCACATGTGAGTATGGAATGGATTTATGACTTCTTATCAAAAAAAAATATCTTAAGACTCAAAATATTTACTTCATTGGTCAGTTTATTATTCTTCTTAATTTTATTCTATTTTGGTTTTTTAATGGTTGAGGAAGCTTTTACTAAAAATTACTCAACAGGAACTGTTTGGGACCCTCCTTTGTGGGTACCATATTCTTCTATGATGATAGGTGCTGCATTAATGATTTTACAATATATAGCAGAGATTATTAAGCTTACAGACGAAAGGGATGCTAGCTAATGGATCCATTAATAATTGCAATAATCGTTGCCGTTTTTACTTTGATTGTTTTATTTTCGGGAATACCAATTGCTTTTGGTTTAAGCTTTGTATCAATAGCTCTTTTAGTTGCTTTCGAAGGTTTCCAAATGTTAGATGTCTTTGCTGAAACTTTTTATGCAGGATTGAATTCGTTTGTTCTTCTTTCAATACCAATGTTTATTTTAATGGGAATGGCAGTTGCTAATTCTCCAGCAGGAAAAGATTTATATACAGGATTAGACAGATGGTTATGGAGAGTACCTGGAGGACTAGTTATCTCTAATATAGGAGCTTGTTCAATTTTTGCTGCACTAAGTGGATCAAGTCCCGCAACTTGTGCTGCGATTGGTACTATGGGAATTCCTGAAATGAGAAAAAGAGGATACTCAGATCAAATTGCAACAGGAACCATAGCAGCTGGAGGAACTTTAGGAGTATTAATTCCTCCAAGTATTGTTTTAATTGTTTATGGAATTGCAACTGGAACATCTATTGGAAGATTATTTTTAAGCGGATTGATACCTGGATTTATGCTTGCAGGTATGTTTGCTATATGGGCACTGATACACAGTTACTTTATAGATAAAGATTCAGCTAAAGCTTTAAAAAATAGAACGCCACCAACCTTTAAAGAAAAAATAGAGGTGCTACCAAGAATACTTCCTTTCTTAGCAATCATTGCTGGTGTCTTATATGTTTTATATGGTGGTGTTGCAACTCCATCAGAAGCTTCAGGAGTTGGAGCCTTTTTAGTTTTTGTTTTGATTGCAGTCGTCTACAAAATTTACCAACCAAAAAAAATATGGAATATTGTTAAAGTTTCAATGAAAGAAAGTGTGATGATAATGTTTATCATCGCAGCCTCTTATCTTTTTGCATTTACACTATCACAACTTTACGTAACTCAATCGTTAGCCCAGAGCATGGTAGAGATGAGTTCTAATAAATGGGTGGTATTTATTTTAATAAATATATTTCTGTTAATTGCAGGTTTCTTTTTACCTCCAGTTGCTGTTATTGTTATGACTTCAGCAATATTATTGCCAGTTATAACTCAACTAGGATTTGACCCATACTGGTTTGCAATTGTATTTACGATTAATATGGAAATTGGTCTTATTACTCCACCCGTAGGACTAAACCTATATATAATCAAAGGTATAACGCCGGATGTTAGTTTGTCAGAAATCTTAAAAGGATCTATACCATTTATGATAATTATGGCTTTAGCTATACTTATTTTGTGTATTTTTCCTGAGATTGTGACGTGGTTACCTGACAAAATAATGGGTAAAAGTTTAGGTTTTTAATATATAAAAAACACCATGTTAAATATAAAAAGAATATTTGAGACTATTGCTGATGCTGGTCAAAAAATTTTAGAGAAAAAGTCTTTAAAAAAATTCTCTAAAAAAAGGGATTTGATTGACTTATGTGATGATTTGCTTTCATCAAAGGGTGCAGCATTTGGAATTACATTAGCAAGAGATATTCTTTTCAGATATCACAATTTATCCCAGGATGATAAATTAAAATTCTTACTTCAATTAAATGAAAAATATAAACCTGATACAGCAAATATTGATAATGCTATAAAAGACTATACCGAAAATAAAAATAGTAGATCAATTTTAAATTTATCAAGAATTACATCAGGAATTAGAAAAGAATTATTTATTAGATTAAACATGGCTCCTAATGGAACTGCTGAGATTGTTTCTTTAAGAGAAGATCTACAAATGTTTTTATTAAAAAATCCTGAATTAAAAGAATTAGATTATGATTTGATTGATATTTTTAAAAATTGGTTCAATCCTGGATTTTTAAAATTAAGAAAAATAACCTGGGACACAAAAGCTGCAATATTAGAAAAATTATTAAAATATGAAAAAGTTCATTCAATGAAAGATATGAATGAATTGAAAATTAGGTTAGGAGAAAACAGAAGATTTTTTGCTTATTTTCATCCAGCATTAGAAGATGAGCCAATAATTTTTGTTGAGATTGCACTAACTAAAGGACTAGCTAAATCGATACAAGAATTGACAAGACCTAATGATGAAAAAAAAAAAGATTACGATACAGCAACTTTCTATTCAATTAGTAACTGTCAAGAGGGGCTTTCAAGAGTTACATTAGGTAATTTTTTAATCAAAAGAGTTGTATACGAATTGCAAGAAGAGCTTCCTGATGTAAAAAATTTTGGAACCTTATCACCTATGCAAGGTTTTGCTGATTGGGTTAAATCATCGGAAAATGAGAAAATAAGTGAGATAGTTCAAAAAGATAATTTTGTTAAAGTTGAGTTTTTAAAATCACTAGATATTAAAATTGGAGATAGAAAATTTATTGATAATAAAGATTTACTCACAAAACTTGCTTTAAATTACTTGGCTGTACAAAAAAATGATCTAGGTTTTCCCATTAATGATGTTTGTAGGTTTCATTTAAAAAATGGAGCTGAAATTGATGATATTGTAGTTAATGCTAACGTTTCTGATGTTGGTTTTAAAAGATCATTTGGAATAATGGTTAATTACAAATATGAACTTGGGAAAATTGAGCAAAATCATCAAGAGTATGTAAACGAAAAAAAAATTAATATATCAAGCAAACTCAAAAAATATGTCTAGATTAAATAGAACTGTTTCTGTTGCTCCAATGATGGACTGCACAGACAAACATGAAAGATTTTTCTTAAGACTGATTAGTAAAAATGTTCTTCTTTATACTGAAATGATTGTTTCAGAAGCTATTGATAGAGGAGATAAAAAGAAACTATTAGAGTTTGATGTGAGGGAAAAACCTGTTGCTTTGCAGTTAGGAGGTTCTTCTCCAAAATTATTAGGAAATGCCGCATATTTAGGTGAAGAATTTGGCTACGATGAAATAAATTTAAATTTAGGTTGTCCAAGTAAAAAAGTTCAGAAAAATAGATTTGGGGCTTGTTTAATTCAAGAACCTAATCTTGTTGCTGATTGTCTAAGTGAAATGATTTCAAAAACAACACTTCCTGTAACAGTTAAAACTAGAATTGGATATGATAATGTTGATCAATACGAAAATTTATATAATTTTGTGAATATTTTAAAAGAAACAGGTGTTAAAACTTTTATAATCCATGCCAGAAAAGCAATGTTAGGAAAATTTACACCTAAACAAAATTTAAACATTCCACCTTTGAAATATGAATACGTAAATAGATTAAAAAAAGATTTTAAAGATTTAGAAATAATAATTAATGGAGGCATAACGTCTACTGATCAAATCAAAGAACATTTAGATAATGTAGATGGTGTTATGATTGGAAGGTCAATTTATCATTCCCCTTACATGTTAGCAGATATTGAGAACCAAATTTATAATAATAGTGAAGTTTTAACAAGACAAGAAGTTGTTGAGAAACTAATTGAGTATGTAAAAGAAGAAATTAAAAAAGGTACAAGATTAAATCAAATCATGAGACATACTCTTGGTTTATTTCATGGACAAACAGGTTCTAGTTTTTGGAAAAGATATTTAAGTGAAAATATGTGTGTAAGAGATGCCGATGTTAAGAAAATTGATCACATAATGGATAAAGTAAAATTTAATCCACAAAGTATATCGGCAGGTCAAATTGAATAATACTCTTTTAGAGATTAATAATATTTATTTTATTTTTTTAATGATGGCAGCCGCTGTTCCGGTTGGTTTTTTTGCAGGCTTTTTTGGTATCGGTGGAGGATTAATCTCAGTTCCATTTTTATTTTTTGTATTTGAAGCATTTGACGTGGATAAAGATTATTTGATGCATTTATCTGTAGGGACAGCTTTCTCAATAACAATTTTAACTGCTACAGCTTCAGTATTAACTCATAGAAAATACAACGCTGTTGATTTTAATATTATTAAAAATTATGGAACATTTGTAATAATTGGAGTTTTCTCTGGAACATTGATGGCAGCATTGATGAATACTAAAACATTATTATTCTTTTTTTCTGCTGTTGTATTCTTTTTTGGAGCTTACTTGTTGTTACAAAGTGAAAAGAAGAAAAAAATTAAAAAAAAATTTAATATTTTCCCAAGAATAATATTTGGATTTTTATCAGGATTAATATCTGCTCCTATGGGCATTACAGGAGCTATGATGAATGTTCCTATACTAAGGTACTTTGGTTATCCTATTAACTTAGCAATAGGAAGCTCTGCAGCTATTGGATTTATAATAGCTTTATTTGGATCAATTGGATTTTTTACATCTGGTTTGATGTTAAAAGCTGATATCCCATTAAGCATAGGGTTTATTAACATACCTGCATTTATAATATTTGTTCCAATAACAACATTCATGGCAAGGATCGGAGCAAAAACAGTTCAAGATCTAGATAGAGTTAAAACACAGAGATTATTTGGTGTTTTTTTATATGTTATCGGTACTTTATTTCTATATAGATTTTTAGTGACTTAGGAGACGAGGTGGTTTCAGTCTCCCTCCGCCACCTCAGGTACTATATTATTCGATTCTCTAATTTTTTCTTAACTCTTTATAGTTGAATTTTAAATTTTTTGATCATAATCCCCAACCTTACCAGTTTGTTGAAGAAGATTATCAATAAAGTCAAAAATCTTCTTTTTTCTATCTTCAGAGGTTGGACTTTCAGTAACTACAACTAAAGAGGGTTTATTAGAGGATGCTCTTATTAATCCCCAAGACCCATCATCAAAAGAAAATCTTACTCCATTAACAGTTAATATTTCTCTAATTTCTTGATCATCGACTTTAGTTTTATTCTCTTTAATATTTATTATTTCTTTAACTAAATTTTCAACTACATCATATTTTTCACTATCTTTGCAATAAGGAGCCATAGTCGGGCTTTGATAAGTTGTTGGCAATTCACCAAGTATTTCGCTCATTTTTTTGTTATTTTTATCGAGTAACTTACAGACCTGTATTGCTGAATTAATTCCATCATCATAGCCATATCCCAAAGGTTTATTAAAAAAGAAATGACCACTTTTTTCAAATCCTGCTAAAGCGTTATCAGTATTTACCTTTCTTTTAATATGAGAATGACCAGTTTTCCAATAAATTGTTTCACATTCATTCTCATTTAATATTTTGTCATTGGAATAAAGTCCTGTCGATTTTACATCAACAATAAATTTACTTTTTTTGTGATCTTTTGAAAGATTTCTTGCAATTAATAGCCCAATTTTATCTGAAAAAATTTCATTACCATTGTCATCGATAACCCCAACTCTATCTCCGTCTCCATCAAAACCAAATCCAATATCAGCATTATTTTCTTTAACAGCTTTTGAAATTGCATGTAGCATTTCCAAATCTTCAGGATTAGGATTATATTTTGGAAAAGTCCAATCTAGGTTACAATCAAGTTCAATGACTTCGCACCCAATACCTCTTAAAATTCCTGGTGCGAATATTCCAGCTGTTCCATTTCCACAAGCAACCACTGCTTTAATTTTTTTATTTAATGGATTTTTTGTTATCAAATCATTTTTATAAACATCCTGAAAATCATCAATTTTTTTTACATTACCTTCACCATTAATAAATTTTTGATTTAGAGTAATATCTTTTAGTTCTTTCATTTCTTCAGGTGCATGAGTTAATCCTTTTTTGATGCCCATTTTTACACCTGTCCAGCCATTTTCATTATGACTAGCTGTAACCATTGCAATTGCATCTGAGTCTAAATTAAATTGTGCGAAGTAAACCATAGGAGATAAGGATAATCCTATATCTTCGATTTTGCATCCAGTTGAAACTAAACCCTCTTTTAATTTTTCTTTGATATGTTCGCTGTAAGATCTGTAATCTTGGCCAACTATAATTCTAGGATTATTTTTTTTTGTATGATTAATTATTTGAGTACCAAGACCTTTACCGAGTCGAACGATTCCATCATCATCTATGTCTTTTTCGTATACCCATCTTGCGTCATATTCCCGAAAGCCGTAGGGATCAATTTTTCCCGAATTATTCATGTGGATATATGTACATTTTTTTAAAATTTTTATTGATAAATATTTAATAAGTTCTATAAATGTTCTATTGATTTATAATTTATATAGTATATCAGGTAAATCTACACACTATATCTAGTTATTTACTAGATTTTTTAGTATAAAGATAAAAAGGGAGTTTAATGAACAAAATATTGTCTCAGGCGATCAGGAAAGCTGTCTCTGATTATAAACCAGCTGAAAAAATCAGCAATAATGACAAAAGACCAGACTTATTTTCACTAAATAACAACACAGAGTTGTTTCAAAATTCTAAAGGGATAACTATTAAAATAGATAGATCTAGAGATAATAATTTAACAGATTTTGGAAGAGCAACACTAAGCGACAGATACCTTGGAGAAAACGAGTCTTTCCAAGATTTATTTGCAAGAGTTGCTAGTCATTATGCAGATGACAACTTGCACGCGCAAAGACTTTATAACTACATAAGTAATTTATGGTTCATGCCAGCAACACCAGTTTTATCAAACGGTGGAACAAAAAGAGGTTTACCAATTTCTTGTTTCTTAAATGAAGCAGGTGATAGCTTAACTGGAATATTAGATCTATGGAGTGAAAATGTTTGGTTGGCTGCTAAAGGCGGAGGTATTGGAAGTTATTGGGGCAACTTAAGATCCATTGGAGAAAAAATTGGAAGAGTTGGAAAAACTTCAGGAATTATTCCTTTTATAAAAGTTATGGACTCTTTGACAATGGCGATCAGTCAAGGCTCTTTAAGAAGAGGATCTGCAGCTTGTTATCTTCCAATTGATCACCCGGAGATAGAAGAGTTTATTGAAATGAGAAGACCAACTGGTGGTGATCCAAATAGAAGATCGTTAAATTTACACCACGGTGTTTTAGTTTCAGATGCATTTATGAGAGCAGTAGAGCTAGATGAACAATGGGCACTAAAAAGTCCAAAAGATCAATCGGTGCAAGCTACTGTTTCTGCACGAAATTTATGGATCAGATTATTAACTGCAAGAATTGAAACTGGAGAACCTTATATTGTTTTCATTGATACAGTTAATAGAATGATACCTCAACATCATAAACTGGCTGGTTTAACTGTTAAGACATCTAACTTGTGCAGTGAAATAACTTTACCAACTGGAATTGATAAAGAGGGTAGAGATAGAACGGCAGTATGTTGTTTATCATCTTTAAATTTAGAAACTTATGATGAATGGAAAGACGATGAAAACTTTGTTCCAGATGTAATGAGATTTTTAGATAATGTATTAACTGACTTTACTGAAAAAGCTCCTGAGTCATTTAGTGATGCGGTTTATTCAGCATTGAAAGAAAGAAGTGTTGGCCTAGGTGTTATGGGACTTCATTCATTCTTCCAACAAAAAATGATTCCTTTTGAGTCAGTGATGAGTAAAGTTTGGAATAAAAAAATATTTGAAAGTATCCAAAAACAAGTTGATCAAGCTTCAAAAGATTTGGCTGATGAAAGAGGCGCATGTCCGGATGCAGCAGATTATGGAATTAATGAAAGATTTTCAAATAAAACTGCAATAGCTCCAACCGCTTCAATTTCAATTATTTGTGGTGGAACATCTCCAGGCGTCGAACCAATTGCAGCAAATAGTTATACACATAAAACTTTGTCTGGATCATTTAATGTTAGAAATAAATATCTAAGTAAATTATTAGAGAAACACGGTAAAAATGATGATGAAACATGGTCAAGTATAACAACTAATCAAGGCTCAGTTTCTCATCTTGATTTTTTAACACAACAAGAAAAAGACGTGTTTAAAACAGCTTTTGAACTAGACCAGAAATGGATCGTGGAATTAGGTGCAGATAGAACTCCTCATATTTCTCAAGCACAATCAATAAATATATTTATACCTGCAGACATTCATAAAAGGGACTTACACCAAATTCATTTCCAAGCTTGGAAAAAAGGATTGAAGAGCCTTTATTACTGCAGATCTAAATCAATACAAAGAGCAGAAAACGTAAACGATGCAAATTCTACAGATGTAACTGCAAATGTTTACAAATCTAAGAAACAAGAAAATCAACAACCAGAATATGAGGAGTGTTTATCATGTCAGTAGAAAGTCTAAAAGATACAAAACAAAAAATTATAGAACCAAAGAAAATGGGTCTATTAGTAGAGAACCCAGTTTATAAACCATTCAGATACCCATGGTGTTATGATGCTTGGTTAACCCAACAAAGAATTCATTGGTTACCAGAGGAAGTTCCACTTGGTGATGACGTCAGAGATTGGCAAAAAAATCTTTCTGAGTCGGAAAAAAATTTATTAACTCAAATTTTTAGATTTTTTACTCAAGCAGATGTTGAAGTTAATAACTGTTATTTAAGACATTACACAACTGTATTTAAACCTACAGAAGTTTTAATGATGATGACTGCATTTGCTTCTATGGAGACAGTCCATGTAGCAGCTTATTCACATTTGTTAGATACTATTGGAATGCCAGAGTCTGAATATTCTGCATTCATGAAGTACAAAGAGATGAAAGATAAATATGATTACATGCAAAACTTTAATGTAAACTCAAAAGAAGATATCGCAAAAACTGTTGCGGTATTTAGTGCCTTTACAGAAGGTCTTCAGTTATTTGCAAGTTTTGCTATTTTATTAAACTTTCCAAGACACAACAAACTCAAAGGAATGGGTCAGATCGTTACTTGGTCGGTAAGAGACGAAACTCTTCACTGCAATTCTATGATTAGAATTTTTAAAGAGTTCATTAAAGAGAACCCTGAAATTTGGACACCAAAACTTAAAAAAGAACTTTATGAAGCTTGCAGAACTATAATTGAACACGAAGATGCATTTATTGATCTAGCTTTTGAAATGGGTCCAATGCAAGGTTTAACTGCTCAAGAAGTTAAAGATTACATTAGGTTCATTGGTAATAGAAGATTAACTCAGTTAGGTCTTGAGCCAATATATGATGTTCAGAAGAACCCATTAACATGGTTAGACACAATGTTAAATGCTGTAGAGCACATGAACTTCTTTGAAGGTAGAGCCACTGAATATTCAAAAGCATCTACACAAGGTAATTGGATAGACGCTTTCTCCTAGGATTAAGTGATAGTAAGTCCCTGTATAAGTATTTGTAAGACTGATCCTGTATCAGGTCTATGCTATGGATGTGGAAGATCTGATGAAGAGAAAAAAATCTGGAAAGATCCTGAAACAACTGATGATTGGAAGAGCAATAACTTAAAAGAGCTAGAGAATAGACTTTCAGGCTGGCAATTAGAAGGTTTTAAGAAATCATATAAAAATAAGGTCGAAAAGGGTATCTCATTATATAAAGAGAAGTTAAAATCAAATATTTAGTTACTTTTATTTAATAATCGTATTTGGGTGTGGTTAAATGATCCTTGTATTAGCAATTTCACTTTGATTATATAAATTTTAACTTTACGAGAGGAAAACAATGAAAAAAACGTTAAATTTGTTACTTAGCGCTATTTTAGTAGTTACATCATTCATTGGTTTGGGAAATATTGCCGTCGCTGACGGTCATGGTTTTCCATCTAAACCAATTGAAGTTGTTACTCACGCCGGTCTAGGTGGAGGAACTGATACAACTGCAAGAATGTTGTTAATTAGAACAAGAAAAAATCTTAAAAATAATGCTTACATCACTCCAAAAAGAGGTGATGCAGGTAACAAGGCAATGGCTTACGTAAAATCGAAGCCTAGAGATGGTCATACAGTACTAGCTATTACCCCAACACATTTATTTAGAATGGCTAGAGGGCAAGCGGAGCTGACAATTGATGATTTTGTTGGTGTTGCAAGAACTACAGTTGACCCAATTGTAATATTTGTAAATGCAAAAAGTCCTTACAAAACAATTGAAGATTTAATTAAAGCTGGTCAAAAAAAACCAATTAAATATGGTGGTACTAACGTAGGAAGTGTTGATCATATTTCAGGATTAATATTCGCAAGGGAAGCAAAAACAAAAATTGCTTTTGTACCATTCGAAGGTGGTGGAGCGATAATGACTAGTTTAGTAGGAAATCAAATCGAAGCTGCTGGATTAAACCTTGATGAAGGAAAAGATCAATTAGATGCAGGCGAATTGAGAGTACTAGCAGTAATGGCAGATGAAAGAATGTCTGCATTACCAGACACACCAACTCTAAAAGAAAAAGGTATTAATGCGTCTTTTGCTACAGTGAGAGGCGTTGTTGTGCTTAAAGGTACACCACAAAAAACTATTGATACTCTTGAAAAAGGATTCCTTAAAGCAATGAAACATCCAGTTTACCAAAACTATTTACAAGGTGCTGGTTTGGATGCATCAAGTGTTGCAGGAGCTAAAGCTTGGGATGCTGAAATTAAATCTATTTACAAAGAAGCAAGAGCTGCTTTAGTAAGTTTAGGTTTAGCTAAATAATTTCAATTTCTTAATGGGGGTTATACAACCCCCATTTAAATCAAAATGATAAAAGATATAAAAATTCTAAGTATTATTATAATTATATCAGTCGCATTATTTGCATACACATTCACATTTGATGAAGTTCCTGAAATTTTAGCTCAGGGAATGCAACCCACAATGATGCCAAGATTAATTTTTTCTTTAATAATTTTTTTATCTATATTTCAGTTAATTCAGAATAAAAATTTAAAGTCTGATAAAAAAGAATTAATTCGAAGAAATGCTTTTGTAACATTTGCTTATACATTATTTATAGTTTTAATAGCAGATAAACTTGGATTTTTAATTTCTATATTTTTGTTCACTTTAGTTACACCTATGTTATGGCAAAGGAAAGATTATATAAAAATCTTTTTTTATTCTTTAACTATATCAGTATTTGTTTTTGTTTTTTTTACACTTGTACTTCAATTAAAATTTCCTCAAGGGATATTAGAGGAATTTATAATTAGGAATTTTTATTAATGGAAATTTTATCAAATATCTCTTTAATTTTAAATCCAACAACATTTGGTTTAATACTAGGATCTACAATTGTTGGAGTATTGATAGGTGCTCTTCCTGGATTAAGTTCAGGAATGGCTATTGCATTGTTATTACCGTTCACAATATATTTAGAACCCAGTCAGGCGATTGCAGCTATGGCTGCATTATATTGTGGTGGTACATTTGGAGGATCAATCACAGCTATATTAATTAATGCACCTGGCGCCCCACCTGCTGCTGCAACAGCTTTTGATGGTTTTCCAATGGCTCAGAAGGGCCAGGCAGGTAAAGCTTTAGGCATGGCTGCAGTATCTAGCGTAGTTGGTGGAATTATTTCTTTGATTGTCCTAATTATTTTTGCACCAACACTAGCAAGAATTGCATATAAATTTGGACCTCCAGAATATTTTGCATTGGCAATATTTGGATTATCAATGTTAGCCTCTATAAGCTCAAAATCTCCTGTTAAAAATCTTATAGGAGGTTTGATAGGTTTATTTGTTGCAACAATCGGAGTTCACCTTACAACTGGTATTTCAAGATTTACATTTGGGGTTGCTGAACTTTTTGAAGGGATAAGCTTTGTTCCTGTATTAATTGGTTTATTTGCAATGTCTGAGATATTAGTCCAAGCATCAAAAAGTGAATTACTTTTAGAAAGAATTAAGTTTTCAGCAATAAAACTTCCTTCAATTTCAGAATTTAAGAGTTGTGTTAAAACAATTTTAAGATCATCGGGTATAGGAACTTTTATAGGCATTCTTCCAGCTGAAGGCGGAACAGTCAGCGCAATGATTGGTTATAACGAGGCAAGAAGATGGTCAAAAAATAAAGATAACTTTGGAAAAGGAGAAATAGAAGGTGTTGCAGCTCCAGAATCAGCTAATAATGCTGCTACCGGTGGTGCAATGATACCAACTCTTGCTTTAGGTATTCCAGGTTCAGCAACTACAGCAGTAATTCTTGGAGGATTTCAAATTCATGGATTAAGAGCTGGACCATATTTGTTTGAACAGCAACCTGATCTGCTTTACACAATTTTTTATGGCATGCTTTTAGCAAACTTTATCTTTTTAATTTTTGGTTTACTTGGAGCTAAAATATTCTCAAGAATTTCTTTAATACCAAGAGGTTATTTGTGGCCATCTGTATTTGTATTTTGTCTTGTTGGATCTTATGGATTATCTCAATCTATGGTAGATGTTTACATAATGCTAATTTCAGGTGTTGTTGGATTTTTCTTAAGAAGGTCAGGATTTTCTCCAGCACCAATAATTATGGGAATTGTATTAGGCGAATTAGTAGAAAATTCATTAGCTCAATCAATCATAATATTTGACCAAAATATATTTATGTTTTTCACAAGGCCAATAGTACTTGTATTTTTTACATTAACTTTTTTAAGTTTATTTTACAGACCTATTAAAAATCTAATAATGAAAGGAAAATAATGACTAAAGCTTTTACACCTAATATCAAATCTAAAAGAGGAAAGGACTTAACAAAATACGTTGCTAACTTTGTCCACAAAACAAAATTTAAAAATATTCCAAAAGAAGTTGTTGAGTTAGCAAAAAAACATATTTTGGATGGTTTTGGTTTAGCACTATCAGGTTCTGTTGCAAGAACAGGTAATTACTTATTTGCACATATCAAAAAAAGTTCAGCAAAAGGGAAGGCAACAGTTATTGGTTCAAAAATGAAGGTTCCAACTCACTTTGCAGCTTTGGCAAATGGTGTAGGAATACATTCTGACGATTATGATGATACACAGTTAGCCGTAGCAAAAGATAGGGTTTATGGGCTATTAACACATCCTACTGCACCTTGCTTGCCAAGCGCTTTTGCGGAAGGTGAAGTAAATAAAATTAATGGAAAAGATTTTTTAAACTCATATTTAATTGGTGTAGATGTAGAATGTAAAATATCTGAAGCCATGTCTCCACGTCATTATCAACATGGTTTTCACTCAACAGCAACCTGTGGAACTTTTGCTTCTGCTTCTGCTGCAGCTAAAATTAGAAAATATGATCATAACAAAATTTTAAGATCTTTAGGGATTGCGGCCTCTCTTAGCGCTGGATTAAGAGAAAATTTTGGAACAATGACAAAACCACTGCACGCAGGTAGAGCGGCAGAGAGTGGAGTGATAGCTTGCGATTTAGTAAGATATGGGTGGTCTTCAACTGATAAAATTTTAGAATCTCCTAGAGGTTTCTTTCAAGCTCATGGAGGTGGTTACGATATAAACGCGTTAAAAGGTAAACTTGGAAGACCATGGACATTTAAATCTCCAGGCATTTCTATTAAACCTCATCCTTGCGGTTCTTTAACCCATCCTGGGATGACAAAGATGTTAGAGTTAATTAACAAGTATGACATTAAGCATGAGCAAGTAGTTAAAGTAGATGTTGGCACAAACCATAATATGCAAAATGCTTTGATACATCATCAACCAAAAAATGAGTTTCAAGCTAAATTTAGTATGGAGTATTCTATGGCAATACTTTTAATTGATAGAAGAGCATACATTCCTGAATATCAAGATAAAAGAATCAATAAATCTGATGTTCAACAAATGCTTAAAAAAGTGAACTTTTATAAAAACAAAATAGCTGAAGCTGCAGGCTACGATAAAATGACAACTATAATAGACATATATTTAAAAAACGGAAAAAAAATATCTGGAAGAGGTGATTTTGGAAAAGGTAGTCCTGCAATACCAATGACTTACGATGAAGTTGCAGATAAGTTTCTTGGTTGTACAGAATTTGCTAGATGGCCTTTATCTAAATCTAAAAAAATTATTGAAATAGTAAGGAACTTAGAAAAAGTTAAGGATATTAGAATATTAGGAAAGTTATTATCAAAATAGTTATCTTTGATTTAAAAGCATAACTTTTCGATATTTGCTGCCTTTGTATTTAGCTAATGGTCTTATTAATTTATTAGATGAATGTTGCTCCATTATATGAGCTGACCAACCAGTAATCCTTGAAATTACAAAAATTGGTGTAAAGAAATCTGTATCAAAACCCATTAAATGATAAGTAGGTCCTGTTGGGTAATCTACGTTTGGATGAATATTTTTTTTACTAATCATTACTCTTTCAACAATATCGTAAATCTTTAAAAACTTTTTATCTTTTTTAATTTTAGCAACTTTTTTGAAATACTCTTTCATGGTTGGAACTCTAGAGTCTCCACTCTTATAAACTCTGTGCCCAAAACCCATCACAACCTCTTTTTTCTTTAATGCATTATTGATCCATTTTAAGGCATTCTCAGGTTTTTTGATTTTATTCATCATATGCATAACTTCTTCATTGGCTCCACCATGCAATGGTCCTTTTAAACTAGCTATAGCACCTGTTATAGCACCATGAATATCAGACAAACTACTTGTTATAGTTCTAGCTGTAAAAGTTGAAACATTAAAACTGTGTTCAGCATATAAAATTAAAGATACATCAAATGCTTTTACGATTTCTTTTTGAGGAACCTTTCCAAAACACATATAAAAAAAGTTTTCTGCAAAAGTCAGTTCTTTTTTTGGTTTAATAATCTTTTTACCTTTTCGAATTCTATAAAACGCTGCTAAAGCAGTTGGAGTTTTCGCTAAAATTCTTAAAGCTTTTCTTGTATTTGCTTCTTTAGAATTATCTGTAGTTTCTTTGTCTTCCAATCCCATAACACTTACTGCTGTTCTAGCAACGTCCATCGGATGAGATTTTTTTGGCATATGTTTAATTATTTCGTAAAGATTTTTAGATAAATCTCTATGTCCTCGTTCAATTTTTTCAAATTGTCTTAGTTCAATACTATTTGGTAAATCGCCTTTTAAAATAAGATATGCAGCTTCTTCGAATCTACAAAATTCACACAGATCTTGAACAGCATAACCCCTATAAGTTAATGAGTTAATTTCAGGCATAACCTTAGAAACTTCTGTTTCATCAACAACAATTCCTAATAAACCTTTTTTTACTTCTTCACTCATTATTCGTGTCCCTCTGTACTAAAATTATATATCTTTTCGTCCAAAGAGTTGTATTTTTCGTACTCAACTAGATCATACAATCTTTTTCTGGTTTGCATCTTATCTATAATATTATTTTGATGTCCATCCGCAAAAATGGCACGTAGACCATCCTCAACACTTTTCATTGCTAATCTTTGTGTAGTAACTGGATAAATTACAATATTATAACCAAGCTCTTCTAATTTTTTAAAGTCTAACAACTTCGATTTACCAAACTCAGTCATATTTGCTAAAAGATAACAATCCAGTGATTTTCTAACTTTTTCAAATTCAGCTTCGTCTTTTAATGCTTCTGGAAAAACAATTTCTGCACCAGCATCAATATAAGATTTGCAACGATCAATCATTTTATCAATACCTTCTACACTTTTAGCATCAGAACGTGCAATGATTTTAAATTGTTTGTCTGATCTTGCTTCTACACATTCTTTAATTTTTTTTATCATATCATCTTTTGATATCAATTCTTTATTATCTAGATGGCCACATCTTTTCTGTTCTATCTGATCTTCTAAATGAATTGCTGAAATACCAAAATTTTCAAATGTTTGAACAGTTTCTTTGCAAGATTTAAAACCTGTATCGACATCAACAACTGTTGGAAGATTTGTAACACGTGCAATTTGCTTTGATCTGTTACTGACATCATTAAGAGTTGTTAATCCTATATCGGGATAACCCAAATCATTAGACATAACACCTCCAGATACATAAACTCCATCATATCCAATCTCTTCAATAACTTTTGCTGTTAACGGATTATATGCACCTGGTATTCTTAAAATTTTATTTGATTTTAGTTTATTATCTAAATCAATTCTTTTCTCTTCAGGTTTTTTTTCAACAAAGTGCACTAGAATATTCCTTTTTTATTATTAGATTTTAAGTATCTTCTACTTACTTCAATATTTAGTTTTGTAAGCTGATTATTTTTTAATTTTTTTAAATTTTGAACATCTTTTAAAAATCTATCACTTTCTTTTTTAGAAATAATATTTTCTGTTAAAATTTTAAATTTATTTATATAATCTTTTCTTTCAAAAGGTCTTTTACCGTAAGGATGAGCATCTGCTCTTTCTAATTCCTCAATAATTTTTTTCCCATTATTTAATGTTACTATAACCTTTGCACCAAAAGATTTCTTTTTTGGATCAGGATCATGGTATTTCTTTGTCCATTTTTTATCCTCATGAGTTTTAATTGATCTCCATATTTTAATTGTACTTTTTTTGTTAGCTCTTTTTTTAGTATAAGACTTTACATGATGCCAATCTGCATCTTCTAAAGCTACTGCAAAAATATACATTATTGAGTGATCTAAAGTTTCTCTACTAGCATTCGGATCCATTTTTTGTGGATCATTAGCTCCAGTCCCTATTACATAATGCGTATGATGACTTGTATATATATCTATTTTTTTAATTGTATTTAAATTATCAATTTTTTTATTAAGTGCTTTTGCAATATCAATTAATGCTTGAGCTTGATATTCTGCAGAATATTCTTTTGTATATGTTTCGAGAATGGCTTTCTTTTCTTCGTTCTTTTTAGGCAAAGGAACAAAATATTTAGCATTTTTTCCATCTAATATTCTTGCAATTACACTATCTTCACCTTCATAAATAGGACTTGGAGCTCCTTCACCTCTCATCGTTCTATCTACAGCTTCAATTGCCAATTTTCCTGCATGAGCTGGAGCATACGCCTTCCAACTTGAAATCTCACCTTTTCTTGATTGTCTTGTTGAAACACTCACATGTAATGCTTGTTGAACACCTTGATAAATAGTTTCTGTATTTAATTTTAACATAGATCCAATACCAGCAGCAACACTTGGTCCCAAGTGAGCGATATGATCAACTTTGTGTTTATGAAGACAAATAGCTTTTACAAGATTAACTTGAACTTCATAAGCAGTTATAACTCCTCTTAATAAATCATTTCCATTTTTTTTTAATTGTTGTGCCACTGCTAAAAGAGCAGGAATATTATCACCAGGATGGCTGTAATCAGCCGCTAGAAATGTATCATGAAAATCTAATTCTCTAACAGCAGTTCCATTTGCCCACGCAGCCCATTCACAATCAAATTTAATTTTTGAATTTATGCCAAAAAGATTAGCTCCATTTTTCCTAACATGTTTTTTTGCCATTTCTCTTGCAGATATTACAGGTCTTCTATTTAAGGAAGCTATAGCAACAGAAGCGTTATCAATAATTCTATTAATAACCATTTCTATTGAATTTTTATTTAATTTAGCATTATCACTTGCTATCTCTGCTATTTTCCAAGCAAGCTGTTTCTTCTTTGGAAGATTTATTTTTGATGGATATACTTTAATTGTATGCAATAACAAAATAACTCCTAATTTTCGATTTTGTTTTAATAGTTAAATTAAATTAATCAATATTAAAGATATTGAGATACAATTTTTTCAATACCTACAAAGTCTTTTATTAAGTGATTATGATAAATTTCATCAATATTTTTTTCAGTATATCCATCCTCTAATAAAATCATTGGAATATCTGCTGCTTTAGCTGCATTTGCATCCGACTCACTATCGCCAATCATAATTGATTTATTTTTACTACCATCTAAAATTTCTATGATTGTTGTTATATGTCTTGGATCAGGTTTACAATAATCAAAAGTATTATAACCAGCAACATACTCGAAGTAATCATATATCCCAATTTTTTTTAAAAGATCTACTGCAAGATGTTCCGTTTTATTCGTACATACAGCCATTGATATATTTTTTTTTTTACACCAATTTAGAAAATCTTTTACACCAGGCATCAGAGTACTTTCATTTAAAATATTTTTTCCATAATAAGAAATAAATTCATCTGTCATTTCATTTTTAATTTTCTCATTAATCGAAGTTAATTCTTTTTTGGCCTGGCTCCATATAGATCTACCAATCATTACCCCAGCTCCTTGACCAACTGTATTTTTAAGTTCATCAAGAGATTTTGTGGGGTATCCAAATTTCTTCATGACATGGTTATGAGCAAGCATTAGATCAGGTGCTGTGTCTACTAACGTGCCATCTAAATCAAAAAGAACTGTGAATTTTTGTGTCATTTAAAAAGTATTAATAAGAAATAAATTGTGAATTAATTAAATCAATACTCAGTTATATACAACTATCTAATGAATAGTCAAAATTTACAAAATAAACTTAGAGATAAATTTTTAAAAAAAGGTGTCAAAATGAAGGGGCCTGAGACAGTTTTTTTTTCTAAAGATACTAAAATTGGAAAAAATGTAGAGATAGAACCTTATGTAGTGTTTGCCGATAAAGTGAAAATAGGAAACAATGTAAAAATTTTATCTTTCTCTCATCTTGAGGGTGTTAAAATAGATAATGATGTAAGTGTAGGTCCATATGCACGTTTAAGACGTGGAACAAAAATAAAATCTGGATCAAAAATTGGAAATTTTGTTGAGGTAAAAAAATCTACAATAAATAAAAATTCTAAAGTTAATCATTTATCATATATTGGAGATACACTAGTGGGGAAGGAAGTTAATATTGGAGCTGGAACAATAACTTGTAATTACGATGGAAGAAAAAAAAGTAAAACAAATATTAAGGATAAAGTATTTGTAGGTTCAAATACATCTTTAGTAGCACCAGTTACTCTGAATGAAAAAAGTGTCATAGGTGCAGGTTCAGTAATTACTAAAAATGTAAGCAAAGGATCGTTGGCATTAACAAGATCAAATCAAAAAGAAAAGAAAAATTACAAAAGGAAATAATAAGCAATGTGTGGAATAGTTGGAATTACAAGCTCCAAAGAGGTTACTCCCAGAATTATAAGTTCATTAAAAAAACTTGAGTATAGAGGCTATGACTCTGCAGGTTTAGCAACTCTTTCAAATGGAAATATAAATGAGGTAAAATGTGAGGGTAGAGTAGACGCTTTAGAGAAAAACATTATACAAACTAAAATATCTGGCTCTATTGGTATCGGACATGTTAGGTGGGCAACTCATGGAAAACCTAGTTCAATAAATGCACATCCTCATTCATCAGAAGATGTATCTGTCGTTCATAATGGTATAATTGAAAATTCAACTATTCTAAAAAAGTTATTAGAAAATAAAGGTTATAATTTTAAGTCTCAAACAGACACAGAAGTAATAGTTCATTTGGTAACTGATTATTTAAAAAAAAATAACCTTAAAAATACAATTATAAAAGTTTTAAAAAAATTACACGGTAGTTTCGCGCTAGGAATAATATTTAAAGACCAACCAGACTTAATAGTTGGGGCAAGAAGAGGCTCTCCTCTTGCAGTTGGTTATGGTCCAAATGAACACTATCTTGGCTCAGACTCTTATGCATTAAAGTCAATGACTAATAAAATTTCATATTTAAATGATGGAGAATTTTGCATATTAAAAAAAGATCAAGTCGAATTTTTTGATGCTGATGGAACCAAAGTAAACAAAAAAATTTTAAATCTTTCTAAAGATGATCAGAATTATGAAAAAGGAGATTACAAATATTATATGGCCAAAGAAATAGACGAGCAGCCAATTACTCTAAAAAATTGTGTAAATGAGTACATCGACAAACACAATAAAGAGATAAATATTTATAATTTTCCGTGGAAAATAAGTGAAATTTCATCTGTAGTTTTGATTGGATGCGGAACAGCATATCACTCATGCCTTGTGGCGAAATATTGGTTTGAGCAAAATACTAGTTTCGATGTTAGTGTTGATATAGCTTCAGAGTTTAGATATCGAAAAATTAAATTTAAAAAAGATTGTCTATATGTTTTTGTTTCTCAATCTGGAGAGACTGCAGATACATTTGCAGCATTAGATTTGTGCAAAAAGAATAATGTTAAAACTTGTGCAGTAGTAAATGTTGTTGAAAGTTCAATTGCAAGAGACGCTGATCTAGTTTTGCCTATCCATTGTGGTCCAGAGGTTGGTGTTGCATCAACAAAGGCTTTCTTAGGACAAATGTTAGTTCTTTATTTATTATGTACTAAGCTTTCTTATGAACAAAAATCAATTAATAAAAAGGATTACCAAAAAAAGATAAAAGATTTACTGTCTTTATCTAAATCTGCAAAAAATACATTAAATATTGAAGATAAAATTCAAACTCTTGGAAAAGATTTTGCTAATTCTAAAGGATCAATGTTTCTAGGTAGAGGCTATTCATATCCAATTGCACTAGAAGGTGCTTTAAAACTAAAAGAGCTTGCTTATGTTCATGCTGAAGGTTATCCAGCAGGGGAAATGAAACATGGGCCTCTT
Source organism: Pelagibacteraceae bacterium GOM-A1 (assembly GCA_001704065.1). Taxonomy (GTDB): domain Bacteria; phylum Pseudomonadota; class Alphaproteobacteria; order Pelagibacterales; family Pelagibacteraceae; genus Pelagibacter. The sequence continues at coordinate 76,328 of LHBX01000008.1, forward strand.
GCACTTATAGAGGAAGGTATGCCGGTAGTAGTAATTGCTCCAAGAGATGAGCATTACAAAAAAACTATTTCAAATATGCAAGAAGTCATATCTAGAGGCGCAAAAGTTTTACTAATAACAAATAAAAGTACTGATGAAATTTATTCAGAAAATATCTGGGAGCAAATAGAAGTCGATGCCATTTCTGATGAACTTATTCCTTTTTTGACCTCTATTCCTTTACAAAAGTTAGCTTATTACTCTGCACTAGATAAAGGATACGATATAGATAAACCAAGAAACTTAGCTAAATCTGTCACTGTTGAATAAATAATAAAGTCTGTTAAAACAATTCTGAGTTGAAATGAAAAATTGGAAAATAAATAGTTGGAGAAAATATCCTGTTAAACATATTCCTCAATATGAAGATGAAAAGGAATTGGAGATAGTTTTAAATAAATTGAAAACCTTTCCTCCACTAGTTTTTGCAGGAGAAACAAGACATTTGAAAGATCAGTTGGCAATGGTAAATGATGGAAAAGCATTTCTATTACAAGGTGGTGATTGTGCAGAGAGTTTTGCAGAATTTCATCCTGATAATATTAGAGATACATTTAAGGTTATTCTTCAAATGGCTTTAGTGATGACTTACTCAGCTTCTTTACCTATTGTAAAACTCGGAAGAATTGCTGGACAATTTTCAAAACCTAGAAGCGCACCAACTGAAAAACAAGGTGATAAGGAATTACCAAGTTATTTGGGAGATAATATAAATGCAATAGATTTTAATGAAAAAGCTAGAAGACCTGATCCAAAAAGAATGTTTAAGGCTTATTCTCAATCTGCATCAACTTTAAACCTTTTAAGAGCATTTTCAAAAGGTGGTTTTGCTGATCTAAACAAGGTTCATTTATGGAATTTAGATTATATTAAAAAAAGTCCTCAAGCTAAGAAGTTTAAAGAGTTAGAAGATAAAATAGCAGATGCATTAGCGTTTATGGATGCTTGCGGAATTACATCTGATTTTAATAATAGATTATACACAGTTAACTTTTGGACTTCTCATGAAGCTTTACACTTACCTTTTGAGGAAAGCATGACAAGAGTAGACTCAACCACAGGTGAATATCACGATACTTCAGCTCACTTTGTTTGGATAGGAGATAGAACAAGACAATTAGATGGAGGACATGTTGAGTTTTGTAAAGGAATAGAAAATCCAATTGGCATCAAGTGTGGTCCAACATCTAAACCTGATGAGATTGCAAAAATATGTGAAGTTATAAATCCTAAAAACGAAAAAGGAAAAATAACTTTAATTTCAAGATTTGGCCATCAGAACGTTGAAAAATTTTTACCAAAATTAATTAGAGGAATTAAAAAGGAAGGTGTAAATGTTGTTTGGTCATGTGATCCAATGCATGGCAATACAATTAAATCAACTACTGGTTTTAAAACGAGACCGTTTAATGATGTTGTAAGCGAAGTTAAAAATGTATTTGCAGTTCATCAAGCAGAAGGTTCTTATGCTGGAGGTCTTCATGTTGAAATGACAGGACAAGATGTGACAGAGTGCACAGGTGGAGCAAAAAAAATATCTGATGCAGATTTATCAAGCAGATATCATACGCACTGCGATCCAAGGTTGAACTCTGATCAAGCTATAGAATTAGCGTTTTTAATTTCAGATGAGATAAAAAAGAATAGTTTGTATTCTAAATCTGCAATTAAAGCGGCATCTTAACAGTTTAAAAATAAATTTTTTTTCTTATATTTAAATTATGACGCCCAAAGATAAAGTAAATCATATTAAAAACTGGATATCAGACTATGTAGACTCGATGCCAAAAAAAGCTCAATCTTTAGTGATTGGTATTTCTGGCGGAATAGACTCTTCTGTCTCAAGCACATTAAGTGCAATGACAGGTTTAAAAACAATTGTTTTATCAATGCCTATAAAACAAAAATCTGCACAACATGATTTAAGTTTGGCACATCAAGAATGGTTAAAGCAGAATTTTAGCAATGTAGAGGGGCACACATTAGAATTAGATAGTTTATTTAAAACATTTGAAGGAACATTAAACAATTTTGGTAGTGAACATGGAATGGCAAATTCTAGAGCAAGATTAAGAATGACAACGCTTTATCAAGTAGCTGCAGCAAACAATGGTATAGTTGTTGGAACAGGAAATAAAGTAGAAGATTTTGGAGTTGGTTTTTATACAAAATATGGTGATGGTGGAGTAGATATTTCTCCAATAGCAGATTGTAATAAAACTGAGGTATGGGAACTTGGTAAAGAACTTGGAATTTTAAAAGAGATTATTGATGCTCCCCCTACAGATGGTTTATGGGATGATGGTCGTACTGATGAGGGACAACTTGGTTTGTCATATAAAGAATTAGAAGAAGCAATGGATAATGAAAATTCAGTAAATAGAGATAAATATAATTCAATTCGAAGTGCAAATTTGCATAAAATGGAACCAATTCCAGTATGCAAAATTCCTAATTAATCAAATAGATTCACAAATCTATAATTTAAGTATATTCCTAGTTGTATGGCTAAAGATATATTTTTAACTAACAGTCTAGGTGGTAAGAAAGAAAAATTTACTCCCAAAAATGAAAAATCCATAGGCATGTATGTTTGTGGTCCTACTGTTTATGATGATCCACATATTGGTAATGCTAGACCATTAGTCGTTTTTGATATTCTGTATAAAATTTTAAAAAATAGATATGGATCAACATCGGTAAAATATATCAGAAATATAACAGACATAGATGACAAAATAATCAAAGCATCTAATGATCAAAATATTTCTATAAACGACTTAACTTCAAAAATTACTGAAAATTTTCATAAGGATTGCAATTATTTAAAATGTGAAACACCAAACAGCGAACCAAAGGCAACAGAAAATATAAAACAAATGATTGAAATGATCGCAGAGCTAGAGAAAAAAGGGTTTGCATATTCAAAGGATAAGCATGTTTATTTTGAAGTTAAAAAATTTAGTGATTATGGAAAACTATCTAATAAAAAGTTAGATGAATTAATAGCTGGTTCACGAGTAGAGGTTTCAGAAATAAAAAAGAATCCTGAAGATTTTGTATTATGGAAACCGTCAACAGATAAAGAGCCTTCATGGGATTCTCCTTGGGGTAAAGGTAGACCAGGTTGGCACCTAGAATGTTCGGTTATGTCTAAAAGATATTTGGGTGAAGAATTTGATATTCATGGGGGTGGTAGAGACTTGATTTTTCCTCATCATGAAAACGAGATTGCTCAATCAAGATGTGCAAATGAAACAAATTCATTTGCTAATTATTGGGTTCATAATGGATTTATAACTCTTTCTAATGAAAAAATGGCAAAATCTCAGGGGAACATAATAAAAATAAAAGATTTTAAAAGTAAATATAATGGTCAAGTTTTAAGATTAGCGTTAATTAGTGCTCACTATAGACAAGGATTAGATTGGAATGAAAAACTAATTTCAGAATGTGAAAAGACTTTAAGTAAATGGTATTCAGCCTATTCTGATGTTTATAAAAGTACAATATTACCAGATGAATTATTAGATCCTTTATATGATGATTTAAACACTCCAGGCTATATTGCTAATTTACATTCTTTATATAGTAAAGCTTCAACTGGAACGAACGAGGATAAAGCAACTTTTGTAAAAGCTTGCAATTTTATAGGTCTATTAACTGATACTTCAGAAGAGTGGCTACAAACAAAAAAAAATACAATTTCTCTTTCAGAGGATGAAATTAATTCAAAAATAGCTGAGAGAAATAAAGCAAGGGACGAAAAAAATTATGAATTAGCTGACAAAATTAGGAAAGATCTTATAGATAAGGGTATTTTAATTGAAGATAAAGATGGTACAACCTCGTGGAAATTAAAATGAGTAAAGAAAAAATCTATATATTTGATACAACACTTAGAGATGGGGCACAAACTCAAGGCGTTGACTTTTCATTAAATGAAAAAGAAAAAATCGCTAAATCTTTAGATAACCTAGGAGTTGATTATATAGAAGGTGGTTGGCCAGGAGCAAATCCAACTGATACAGAATTTTTTAATAAGGATCAAAACTTTAAAAATGCAAACCTCACAGCTTTTGGCATGACTAAAAAATCAGAGCATAGTGCAAAAAACGACCCTATGTTGTCATCTCTGATTAATTCAAAGAGTTCATCCGTTTGTTTATTTGGTAAAAGTTGGGATTTTCATGTTGATGTTGCATTGGGTATTTCAAATGATCAAAATTTGAAAAATATAAGTGAGAGCACAAAGCATATAGTTAATTCAGGTAAAGAATTTATGTTTGATGCTGAACATTTTTTTGATGGTTATAAATCAAATCCTGAATACGCAATATCATGTTTAAAAGCAGCATTTGATAATGGTGCAAGATGGATTGTATTATGTGATACTAATGGAGGGACATTGCCTCATGAAATTTCTAAAATTGTTGAAAAAGTAACAAAGCATATACCTGGAAAAAACCTAGGAATTCATGCCCACAACGATACCGAAAATGCAGTTGCCAATAGTCTAGTAGCTGTGCAGGCAGGAGTTAGACAAGTTCAGGGTACAATAAATGGACTTGGAGAAAGATGTGGTAATGCAAATTTAATGTCTTTGATCCCAACTTTTTTTTTAAAAAAAGATTTTTCAGACAAATATGAAATTAATATTAAGCCTGAAAATATTAAAAATTTAACACAATGCTCAAGATTATTAGATGAAATACTTAATAGAAAACCAAACAAACATTTACCTTATGTAGGTGCTTCTGCATTTTCACATAAAGGCGGAATGCATGTATCAGCTGTACAAAAAGATCCAAAAACTTATGAACATATTAATCCTGATGAAGTAGGTAATGCTAGGAATATTGTTGTTTCTGATCAATCAGGTCAATCTAATATAATGTCTAGATTAAATGCAATTGGCATTAATATTAAAAAAGACGATCCAAAAATTAAAAAACTTCTTCACGAAGTAAAAGATAGAGAGTTCATAGGATATAGTTACGATGGTGCTGATGCATCTTTTGAGCTTTTAGCTAGAAGATTGATGGGTGAAATACCAAGATATATTTCAATTAATGAATATGATGTTTCTGTTAAGAAAGATTCTACTGGAGAAGTAATATCATTTGCAAAAGCAAAACTTGAGGTGGATGGTCATGAAATATTATGTGAAGGCGAGGGTAACGGACCTGTTAATGCTTTAGATAATGCAATTAGAAAAAATGTAAACAAACTTGAAAAATACTCAGAGTACTTAAAAGATTTAAAATTAGTTGATTATAAAGTTAGAATATTAAATACAGGAACTGGAGCTGTTACTAGAGTTTCAATAGAAAGTGCAGACTCAAAACACGGTAATTGGTTCACAATTGGAGTTTCTCCAAATATTATTGATGCATCTTTTAAAGCTCTAGTTGATAGTTTGGATTATAAACTATTCAAGGATAATGCTCCCGCAAGTACTTGATGTCATTAAGAAATATAACTTTCATTTTACACAAACCTCAATTATCAGAAAATATAGGAGCATGCGCTCGAGCTTTAAAAAACTTTAATTTTACCAATCTATCAATTGTTAATCCAAAACCCTCATTTCCAAATGACAAAATTATTGCAACATCTGTAGGTGCAAAAGATGTTATTAAAAAAGCAAAAGTATATGAAAATATAGAAACATCATTAAGTAATTTGGATATATTGGTTGCAACATCTGCAAGATTTAGAAATAAAAATATTAAACATATATCAATAACTGATCTTAATAAGATTGATTACAAAAAAAAGGTTGGTTTTCTTTTTGGATCAGAAGCATCTGGATTATCAAATAATGAGGTTAGTTATGCTGATTATACTTTACAAATTCCAAGTAATAAAAATTTTAGATCTCTAAATTTGTCTCACAGTCTTATTATAGTAGCTCAAATAGTAAGTGGCCTAATTTTAAATAAAAAGTTTACCTTTGAAAAGTCAAAAAAAATTAAAAGTGCAAATAAAACTGATATTCAAAGAATGTTAAATTTATGTATCAATAATTTAGAAAATAAGAATTTTTTTCACCCACCTGAAAAAAAACCAATCATGATGGAAAATTTAAGAAGTATTTTCTATAAACTCAATCTATCAGAAAAAGAAACTCGTATTTTATCAAGCGTATTTGCTGGTTTAAGTAAGGAAAAGGTTGATTGACAAAACATAACTTAGGCTTATAAGACCTCCTATTAATGACAAAAAGATTAAACTCTAAACATAAAGTAGATAGAAGATTAAAAGTAAATTTATGGGGGAGACCCAAAAGTCCTTTTAATACAAGAGCTTATCCTCCAGGACAACATGGACAAACAAAAGCTGGAAAACCTTCAGACTATGGAATTCAACTACAGGCAAAACAAAAATTAAAGTCTTATTATGGCAACATGAATGAAAGACAGTTTAGAAATGTTTATAAAAAAGCGATCATGAAAAAAGGTGATACTGCTGAAAACTTAATTGGATTATTAGAAAGAAGATTAGATGCTGTAATTTATAGATCAAAGTTATCAAACACAATCTTTTCATCAAGACAATTGATTAACCACGGTCATGTTAAAGTAAATGGAAAAAAAGTTAATATAGCAAGCTATCAGGTTAAAGAAGAAGACACGATTGAAATTAGAGATAAATCTAAACAACTTGCTTTAATTGATATTGCTCTTGCTAACAAAGAAAGAGAAGTTCCAGAATATCTACAATTAGATGAAAAGAATAAAAAAGTTAAATTTGTTAGAGTTCCATCTTTCGAAGAAGTTCCTTACCCAGTTGTAATGGAGCCAAACTTAGTAATTGAATATTACTCTAGATAACTAATTCTTAGTTTTAAAGTTTATTCCTTTAGACTCAAAAAGTTTAGCGAGTTCACCACTCTCATACATTTCTTTTACGATATCACATCCGCCAATAAACTCGTTTTTAACATATAATTGAGGAATGGTTGGCCAATCACTAAATACTTTTATACCTTCTCTTAGCTTTTGATCTGCTAAAACATTTACACCTTTAAAATTTACTTCAAGAACTTTTAATATGTTTGAGGTTGCCATTGAAAATCCACACTGAGGTGCGTCAGGTGTACCTTTCATAAAAAGACATACATCGTTATTTTCAATTTCACTTTTTATTAAATCATTTGTTTCTTGTTCCATTTAAATTTCCTTTGTTTTAATTGCTAAAGCGTGAAGCTCATTTCCCATTTTACCTTTTAAAGAATTATAAACCATTTTGTGTTGTTCAATTTTACTTTTACCTGAAAATTTAGATGATGTCACTGTAGCAGAATAGTGATTTCCATCACCTGCTAAATCTTGAATTTCAACTTTTGCGTCAGGTAATCCTTCTTTAATTAAGCTCTCGATTTCTTTTAAATTCATTGCCATTAGCTATCCATATACTTCTTTAACCAATATTTATGTGCATCTGCTAATTCTTCAATAGGCAAATTGATATCATCATTATATTTAATGGAATTGCCATCAATTATTCCTAAATCGTCAAAATGTACTGAATATTTGTTTAAAATCTCGATTACTTTCTTCAAACTAGCTCTAGGTATTTCAACAATATATCGAGCCTGATCTTCACCAAAAAAATATTCATATTTATTTGTTAAACCCTTAAGTGTATTAATTTTTATTCCTTTTTTTCCTTTAATACACATTTTTGATACTGCGGTTAAAATTCCACCTAATGATACATCGTGGCAACTCACAATAAGATTTTTTCTAGATAAGTCTAATACAGTCTCACCAATGTTTTTTTCATTAAATAAATTAACGGTTGGTGGAGGACCTTTTTTTTCATTTAAAAGTTCTCTTGCAAAAATACTTTGATCTAAATGCCCATCAGTTTTACCAATTACATAAACTAAGTTTCCTTCAGTTTTAAAATCCATTGTAAGCATTTGTTGATAGTCAGAGATTAGACCTACACCTCCAATTGTCGGTGTAGGCTTTATACCTTTATCTTTTGTTTCGTTATAAAACGAAACATTTCCAGATACGACTGGAAAATCTAGATACTTGCTTGCATCTGTAATTCCTTCAACACATTCTACGAATTCACCCATATTTTTTTCTTTTTCTGGATTTCCAAAGTTTAAACAATTTGTAATCGCAATAGGTTTAGCTCCTACCGAAATAAGATTTCTATAGCTCTCACAAACTATTTGTTTTCCTCCAGTTAATGGATGCGAGAAACAATATAATGCGGATGAATCTACTGATGCTGCGACCGCTTTATTGGTCCCATGAACTCTAACAACACCAGCATCACCTCCAGGTTTTTGAATTGTGTCACCCATTACTGTATGATCGTATTGATCCCATATCCATTTTTTGTCTGAAATATTTGAATTACTTAAAATCTTCCTCAAGCAATCTGATAATTTTAGAGATTTAAATTCATCTTTATCAAATTTTAATTTTTGAGGTAATTTAGTTTTTTTCCAAGGACGATCATAAATTGGAGCATTTTCAGCTAGAAGATCAATCGGTATTTCAGCAACTTTTTTATTATCAAATATTAATTCTATTTTTTTTGAATTAGTTGTTTTACCTATAACTGCAAAATCTAGGTTCCATTTATCAAATATTTTCTTCGCGTGTTCTTCTTTTCCTTTTTCAAGAACTATAAGCATTCTCTCTTGACTTTCAGACAACATTATTTCGTATGGTGTCATTTTTTCCTCTCTACAAGGAACTTCGCTTAGATCTAATTCAATTCCAAGATTTCCTTTTGATGCCATTTCCACACTTGAAGATGTTAATCCTGCTGCACCCATATCTTGAATTGCAATAATTGAATTATCAGCCATTAATTCTAGGCACGCTTCAAGTAATAATTTTTCAGTAAATGGGTCTCCGACTTGAACTGTTGGTTTTTTTTCCTCAATTTTGTCATCGAAAGTTGCTGAAGCCATACTGGCACCATGAATTCCGTCTCTTCCAGTTTTTGAACCTACATATATTACTGGTTTATCTAATCCAGCTGCTTTTGAGTAAAAAATCTTATTTTTGTTCACTAAGCCAAGAGTCATGGCATTTACTAATATATTTCCATTGTAAGATTCATCAAAAGTAGTTTGGCCAGCAATGGTTGGAACACCAATACAATTTCCATATCCACCTATTCCTTTAACAACTCCTCTTAATAAATTTCTTGTTTTTTTATGTTGTGGTGAACCAAAATGAATTGAATTTAAATTTGCTATTGGTCTTGCTCCCATTGTAAATACATCCCTCATAATTCCACCAACACCAGTCGCCGCACCTTGATAAGGTTCAATAAATGAAGGGTGATTATGACTTTCAATTTTAAATACAATTGCATCGTCATCTCCAATATCAATGACACCAGCATTTTCTCCAGGTCCTTGGATGACCTGTTTTCCTTTGGTGTGCATTTTTTTTAAATGTTTTCTAGAAGACTTATAGGAGCAATGTTCGTTCCACATTGCAGAAAATATTGCAAGCTCAGTTAAATTAGGTGTTCTCTTAAGAAGTTCACATATTTTAGAAAACTCTTCTTTTTTTAATCCGTGGTCTATTGCAACTGCTTCTGTAACTTCCATTATTTAAAATTATCTAAAATATTTTTGAAAAATAATGAACCATCTTCACCTGATAAATATTTGTCTATCATTCTTTCTGGATGAGGCATCATTCCCAATACATTTTTATTTTCATTAAATATTCCAGCTATATTTTTAATTGCTCCGTTAGGATTAGTTGCTTCATTTTCTGTCCCATCTTCTCCACAATACGTTACAGCTATTTGATTATTATCTTGCAATAATTTTAATTCATCATCACTACAAAAATAATTCCCTTCATTATGAGCAATATGAAGTTCTAAAACATCCTTTTTTAAATCTTTAAAATATTTATTTTGTTTATCTTTAACTTTTACAAAAACATTGCTGCATATAAAATTAAGAAACTTATTTTGTTGCAAAATTCCTTTTAGTAATCCAGTTTCGGTTAAGATTTGAAATCCATTACAAATACCTAATACTAGGCCTCCAGAATTAGCAAAATCAATTACTGATTTTATAATCTTTGATTTAGACGCAATACTTCCACACCTTAAGTAATCACCATAAGAAAAGCCACCTGGTAATACTATCAAATCTGATTTTGGAATAGATTGATCATTGTGCCAAACCATTTGATTTTTAAAACCAAATTTTTTTAAAGCTACATCCATGTCCCTATCACAATTTGATCCTGGAAAAATAATGACTGATGATCTCATTTATTAAACTATTTTGTAATCCTCAATTACAAGATTGGCCAATAGCTTTTTGCACATTTCATCTACCAAAGACTTTGCTTTTTTTTCATCCTTCTCTTTAACTTCAATTTCAAAAAATTTACCTTGTCTTACATCTTCAACATTTCCAAAGTTCATTCCATTAAGTGTTTGTTGAATGGCCTTTCCCTGAGGATCTAAAACTCCATTTTTAAGAGTTACAATTACTTTAATTTTCATTATTTTTTTTTAATCTTTACTGCTTGTGGTTTGGTGTATTTTAATGGTCTTATATTTGATTGTTCATGAAGTATATCTAATCTTCTTGCAACTTCTTGATAAGCCTCAATTAGATTTCCAAGGCCTTTTCTAAATCTATCTTTATCTAATTTTTTATCACTATTTACATCCCATAGTCTGCAGGTATCTGGACTTATTTCATCTGCGAGTATGATCTCTTTTTTTCCATTTTTTTCATACCTTCCGAATTCTACTTTAAAATCTACAAGTTTAATACCAACACCTCTAAACATGCCTTGAAGAAAATCGTTAATTCTATTTAATTCTTTATTAATTATTTTTAATTCATCATTTTCTATCCATTTAAAAGCTAAGATATGTTCAGTACTTACTAAAGGATCTCCTAAAGCATCATCTTTTAAGCAATACTCTATTAATGGATTATCTAAGACTGTCCCATCTTCAATACCCAATCTTTTAGTTAATGATCCAGTTGCAATATTTCTTACAATAAATTCAATAGGTATAATATCAACGTGCTGAACTAGTTGCTCTCTCATATTTAAACGTTTTACTAAATGATTTTTGATACCAACATTGTTTAATTGAGTTAATATATGTTCAGAAATTCTATTGTTTAAAATTCCTTTACCATCCATCACTGCTTTTTTTTGATTATTAAATGCAGTTGCATCATCTTTAAAATGTTGGATAACATATTTTTTATCGTTACTTGCAAAAATTATTTTTGCTTTACCTTCGTATAATTTTTTTCCTTTTTTCATTATTTGAATACTCTTTTAAATATATAATTTACATTTTTTAAGTGTTTGTCATATGTAAAGATTTTATCTAATCTTTTTTCATTTATTTTGCCAGTGATTGATTTATCACTTTTTAAAAGTGTTAATAGGTTTATATTCTTTGCAAAACTAGCTTTTGCATGAGACTGAACTAATCTATACGCTTTCTCTCTAGCGATACCTGATTTAGTAAGTTCTAACATTACCTCTTGAGAAAAAACAAGACCTCTTGTTAAGTTTAAATTTTTTATCATAGTTTTTGGATAAACAATCATTTTCTCTAAAATTCCCGATAGTCTAACTAAAGCAAAATCTAAGGTTATATTTGCATCTGGACCAATATTTCTTTCAACACTAGAGTGAGAAATGTCTCTTTCATGCCATAAAGAAATATTTTCTAAAGCTGGAATTACATAGCTTCTTACCATTCTTGCAAGTCCGGTGAGATTTTCACTTAATATTGGATTTTTTTTATGAGGCATAGCAGAAGAACCTTTTTGATCTTTTGAAAAGAATTCTTGTAATTCATAAACTTCTGATCTTTGTAAATGCCTTATTTCTGTCGCTACTCTTTCAACAGATCCAGCAATAATCCCAAGAACTGCAAAATAATGTGCATGTCTATCTCTAGGTATAATTTGAGTTGAAATTGGCTCAGCTTTTAATTTTAATTTTTTTGAAACATAAGTTTCAATTTTAGGATTTACATTTGCAAACGTTCCTACAGCCCCAGAAATTGCACATGTAGATACATTTTCTATTGCATCTTTTAATCTTAATTTGTTTCTTTTAAATTCTTCATAAAATGATGCTAATTTTAGTCCAAATGTAATTGGTTCAGCATGAATTCCATGACTTCTTCCAATACATGGAGTTAGCTTATATTTTTTTGCCTGTTTTTTTAGAACAGATAATATTTTATCAATGTCTCTTAATAATATGTTTCCTGACTGAACCAATTGAATATTTAAAGTTGTATCTAAAACATCAGATGAGGTCATGCCTTGATGCAGATATCTTGCTTTAATACCGGCTTGTTCTGTAATTGATGTCAAAAAAGCAATTACATCATGCTTAACTTTTGCTTCGATGTCATGAATTCTTTTGACATTGATTTTACCTTTTTTTTTAACTAATGACGCAACTCCTCTAGGAATAATTTTATATTTTTCCATTGCCTCAGCTGCAGCAATTTCTACATCTAGCCAAATTTTATATTTGTTTTCTTCAGACCAAATATTGACAAGCTCTTTTCTAGAATATCTTGATATCATTAATTATATGGGGGCCTCGTATAACCTTTAACAGATTCTGTGAAAATTTCATATGAATCTTCTGTGATACCAACAGTATGCTCAAATTGTGCTGATAAAGATTTATCTTTAGTTACCGCTGTCCACCCATCATTTAAAACTTTAGTGTCATATTTTCCATAATTTATCATTGGTTCAATAGTAAAAGTCATTCCAGGAGCTAATTCTTTACCAGTATTTTTTGATCCATAATGAAGAATATTGGGAGGTTCATGAAAAACATTACTTATTCCGTGACCACAAAAATCTCTTACAACTGAATAACCTTTGCTTTCAACATAAGATTGAATTTCAAATCCTATATCACCAAGTTTTTTACCTGGTTCTAAAATAGATATTGCTTTCATCAACGAGTCATAGGTTGCTTCGATTAAATTTTTTGCCTTAACTGGCACATTTCCAATTTCATACATTCTACTTGTATCCCCATAATAATCGTCAACAACTGCTGTCACATCAACATTAACTGCATCACCATCTTCTAAAATTCTATCAGAAGGTATTCCATGACAAACCACATGATTTAATGAAGTACAAAGTGATTTTTCAAAACCTCTATAAAATAACGGAGCTGAATAGCCACCATTATCTTTTATAAATTCATAACCTAATTTATCAATCTTATCTGTTGATACTCCTGGTTTGATATAATCTGTAAGCATGTCTAAAGTTTTAGATGCAAGCTTTCCAGCAACTCTCATCTTTTCAAATTTTTCTTTATAATCACTCATCTATAATATTAATTTTTTTTTCAATTTTAATCTCTTTAGAACTAAGTTTACATCTATAAGCAAGAAATTTTACTCCAGCTTTTTTTGCTTTTTTGTAATTTTCAAAGTAAATGTGGTCAATATCTTTTGCAATTCTAAAATTATTTATATTTTGAATTTGCGTTAAAAATAAGACATAAGGTTTATATCCTTTTTTAATTGACTTAATTAACATATTTAGATGCTTTGTTCCTCTTGAGGTTACCGCATCAGGAAATTCTGCAATATCATTCTCTCTAAATAATGTAACATTCTTTACTTCTATTAAATAATTATCACATAAAAAATCAAATCTTGTATCATCACTAAATTTAAATTCTGGTTTAATATTTTTAATAGTTTTAAATTCTGATATTAATTCATTTTCTAAGCCATGATTAACTATTTTGTTAGCTCTATGAGTATTTACTCCAACGTATCTTTTTTTTGCTTTTATTAACTCTAAAGTAAATTTCAGTTTTCTTTTTGGATCATTGTGTTCTGTAAGTAAAACTTCATTACCTTGATCCAAAAGACCCTGCATAGATCCAGTGTTAGGACAATGTGCCGTTACAATCTTGTTATTTACTTTTATATCAGCGAAAAATCTCTTATATCTTTTTAATAATTTTCCTTTAATAAGGCTATTTGTAAATTTCATATAAATTTACTTATATTTACATATGCAAAATAAAAAAGAGATAAATGCTGGTATTTTAATTATCGGTAACGAAGTTTTATCTGGCAGAACACAAGATGTTAATACAAGTACATTAGCTATTTGGTTAAATTCATTAGGCATACCTGTTGCAGAAGTTAGAGTAATTCCTGATGATGAAAGTATTATAATAAATACAGTTAATGAACTGAGAAAAAAATATTCTTATATATTTACAACGGGAGGAATAGGACCCACTCATGATGATATTACAGCAGTATCTGTTTCTAAAGCATTTAATATTAAATACGGTTTTCATAAAGAAGCTTTTTCAATACTGGAAAATTATTATAAGCCAGGAGAATTTAATGAAGGTAGACAAAAAATGGCTAAAATGCCTGTTAGCGCTAATTTAATTTTGAATCCATCTAGTGGTGCGCCTGGCTTTTATGTTGAAAATGTATTTTGTCTTCCAGGAGTTCCATCTATTATGAAGGCTATGCTTGGAAGTTTAAATAATCTTTTAGTTGGTGGAGAGCCAATATTAAGTGAAACAATTAATTTAAGAACTGTTGAAAGTGAAATAGCTAAATCTTTAACAGAGGTACAGAATAATAATTCTGAAGTTGAAATTGGAAGTTATCCATTTTTTAAAGCTGGTAAATTAGGAGTATCAATTGTTGTTCGATCAGTTGATAAAACAAAAATTGATAAATGTAACTCAGAAATACTTAAATTTGTAAAAGATAAACAAATTGAAATAGTAGAGCGTTAATTATGCTTTATTTTGCTTACGGAAGTAATCTAAATCATTTTCAAATGAAAAGAAGATGTAAAGATTCTAAATTTATTAAAAAGATAAATTTAAAAGGATATACACTTAATTTTAGAAGTAAGTATCGTGCAGCAGATATAGAAAAGAAAAATAATTCAATTGTTCCTGGTGGATTGTACGAGATATCAAAAAGTGATGAAAAAAAACTTGATATTTATGAAGATTATCCAATTCTTTATAAAAAAATGTATTTTAAGTATTACAACAATACTGTGATGACTTATATCATGCCTAAAAAAACAATTTTTAGATATCCTACAGAAAGATATCTAAACGTTGTTAAGCAGGGCTATAAAGATTGTAAATTAGATAAAAAATATCTCAAAAAAGCTTTAGTGAATTTTTAATTAATGCTTTCAAAATCAAAAATATTTTTTAAAGGTATAGTTGCTGTTTTACCTCATATGTTATCAGTAATTCCTTTTGGAATTATTACTGGAGCTATTGGTATTGAATTAGGTTTTGATCCAATTTTAGTTTATGCAACTTCCTTGATTATTTTTGGTGGAGCCTCACAGATAATATTTATGCAACTTTTGTCAGGTGGAGCTTCATCATTAGTAGCCATTACATCAGTTGGAGTAATAAATTCGAGACATTTATTATATGGAGCAGTTTTATCTGAGTATTTAGAAAAACTGAGCTTTATTAAAAAATTATTTATTTCTTATTTTATTGTAGATCAAGGCTTTGCAGAATCTAATAAGTACATTAAACAAAATAAAAATTTATCTAATCCACATTATTATGTTCTTGGCACAGGAGTAACACTTTGGTTTTGTTGGCAATTATCAACCATTAGCGGAATTATATTGGGCTCATTTATTCCTGAAGAATTGGGTTTAAAATTTGCGATCCCTCTCACTTTTTTAGCGATTATTGTAAATGATTTAAGAAAATTAGATCATGTTTTTGTGATGTTGGTATCTGGATTTGCATCATTAATTTTATTTAATGCTCCATTTAAATCTTACATAATATTATCTCCCATAGTCGCTCTAATTGCTGCATTTATAATGTTGAGGTTTAAAAAATGACCTGGTTTTCAATAATAGTATCTGGAATTGTTACTTATTTCTCTAGGATGGCCATGGTCGCTTTAATTGATAGAGAAATGCTTGGAACAAAAGTCAAAGAGGTTCTTAATTATGTTCCTGCAGCTGTATTTCCAGCAATAATATTTCCTGGTGTTTTTTTTAATGATTTTGGATCGTTTGTAGAAATCACAGATCCAAAAATTTATGGTGCAATTGTTGCTTTAGTTGTTGGATTTTTCACAAGGAGTGTAATCGCCACTATTGTTTCAGGATTATTATCTTATTGGTTTATTATTTTTTTCTTATTAAGATAGGTTTGTGTATTTATATACTAAACTTCAAAATTTAAAAAAACCAATTAGAGTTGCTTTTGTTGGCTGTGGGAAATTTGTTTCAATGTTTCTTGCTCAATATAATCAATTAAACAAAATCATTTTAGACACAATAGTTGAACTTGATATTGAGAGAGCAAAAAAAAATTGTTTAAATAGTGGATTATCTAGTGAAACAATACAAAAGATTAATTTTACAGATAATTTAGACAAAGTTTTTGACAGAAAAATAGATGTATTTATTGAGGCTACAGGTAACCCCATAGCTGGTACATTACATGCAAAGAAAATCATAGAAAGTAAAAAGCATGTAATAATGGTTAATGTCGAGGCTGATGTTTTATGTGGAAAGTATTTATCTGATTTAGCGATTAAAAATAATGTTATATGCTCCATGGCATATGGTGATCAGCCATCATTAATTTTAGAACAAATTGAATGGGCAAAATTAAATGGATTTGAAGTTATATGCGCAGGCAAGGGAACAAAATATCATCCTTCTTTTGAATATTCGACACCAGAAACTGTTTGGGGGCACTACGGTCTAACTAAAGAAAGAGCAGAAAATGAATCTGGAATGAATCCTAAAATGTTCAATAGTTTTTTATGTGGAGATAAATCGTCAATTGAAATGTGTGCTGTTAGTAATGCTACTAACTTAAAGTGTCCAAATAGTGGATTAACTTACCCTCCGATAGGAGTTTACGACATTGCTAAAAAATTAATTCCAAAATCTGAGGGAGGATTATTAGATTATTCAGGTCAAGTAGAAGTGATTTCAAGTATTGATTTAGATAAAAAAGATATTCCTAATGATCTTAGATGGGGAGTATATATTGTTATTAAAGCTCAAAATCAGTATGTGAAAAACTGTTTTAAAGACTATGGAATGGTAACAGATTCTTCAGGAAGTTATTCAGCCATTTGGAGACCTTATCATTATATTGGATTAGAATTAGCTCAATCAATTTATTCCATAGTGCTTGATAATAAGGCTACAGGTCATACAAAAAATTTTAATGCTGAAATAGCTAGTGTTGCAAAAAAAGATTTAAAGGCAGGACAAAATCTTGATGGAGAAGGGGGTTATTGTGCAAGGGGAAGGTTGATTTCATCTAAAAGATCCAAACAAGAAAGAATTTTACCTATGGGTTATACTGATAATGCGGTCTTAAAGAATGATATAATGAAAGATCAATTTATAACATTGGATGATGTTGAGCTAAATTTACAAAAAGAAATAATTGAAGCTAGAGAATATCAATACAATTTAATTTAATGCAATTTTTCAGAAAAAAAAAAACAATATATTTGATTTTAATTCCGTTAGCTTTAATTTCAATATTTTCAATTATTTACTCTTTTAACATTGCAATAACATATGGAAGTACAGATTTTCAATATAGTCCAACAGTATTATTTAAAGAAAAGATAAATCCTTATGAATATTTTTTATATAATGAAAATACTGAAAAAATTTTCCCTGTACAATATCCAGTCTATTCCCATCTAACATATTTTTTATTTTATATTTATGCTTTATTTGACTGGCCAACTGCTAAAATTTTGTGGAGTATAACTAATATTTTAATTGCTTTAATTTCCTCAATTATAATCACTAGTCATGCTAAATTAAAATTCAAATTCGTTCTGTTTATTTTAAGTTTATTTTTTTTATCTACTCCATTTAGAAATTGTATTGGAAATGGACAATTATCGAACTTAATTTTATTAATTTTTTGTTCATTTTTAATTACTTCACCAAATCTGAAAAACTTTTTTTTAGGTTTTTCTTATATAAAATATAGTTTTATGCCACTCTGTGCTTTTATAATTTTGAAAAAAGATGGCTTGAAAGGTTTTATAATTTCTTTTTTAGTGTGTGCAATTGGCTGGATATTGTTTTCAATTTATTTAAATCAAAATATTTTAGATACTTTATTTCAGCCTTTGTATTCAGGATTAAAGGGTTTCGATAGTACATTAGCACGTGGTGATATATATACTATTATAAATTTTTTTCATGCAAGTGATAATTTCCCATATTTAATAATATCACTTTTATTTTTAATTTCTTTTTTAATTGCACGGGAGATATCTAAAGAAAAAGATTTATTATTATCTTTAAGTTTAATGTCTGTGGCTAATTTATTTATATTTGGTCATTTGATTTATGATTATGTTTTACTCCTTCCGCTTTTAGTATATTCGTTCAAAAATTTTTCAAATAAGATTTCTAAATTAAGTTTGATAATAATATTTTACTTTTGGTTCGGTATAAGACTTGTCGAATATGTAAGGATGTATTTATCTAATTTAGATGTAATTGTACCAACTAAATTTGATGTTATATTAAATTTTTTATTATTATTAATTCTTTATTTTATTAATTCTAAAAATTTAGTCCAAAATCTTAAGTTTAATAAAAAATAAAGTAATTAAAGTTCTAAATATTTCAAATTTTGGAATTTTAGAATTTCCATGTCTTCTCTCATAAAAAATTATTGGTATTTCTTTTATATTGTAACCCATTTTATGTAAGAGATAAATTGTGTACATAAAAAAACTATAACCTTTTGCTTTTACATTATTTAAATTAAATTTTTTTAGTTTTATAAGATTAAAACATCTGTAAGATGTTGTGTATTCACTTAAATTTATATTGAGCATTTTTTTTATAAACATATTCCCAAACCTACTAATTAAATATCTATATCCCTTTAAATCATTTCTACCACCCTTGATATATCTCGACCCTACAACACAATCGAATTTTTTAATATTTTTTAAAAATTGTGGAATTTTATTAGGATCATGAGAAAGATCTGCATCCATTGTTATTAAGTAATCATACTTTTCTTTTAGGGCAAAATTATATATTTTTTTGTGCGCAGTATCTAATCCAAGTTTTTTCTTTCTAGAAATATAAATAATTTGTTTTTGGTTTGAAAACTTTTTTAATATTGAGCCAGTTTTGTCAGGTGAGTTATCATCTATTATTAATATATCTAAATTTAATTTTAATTTTTTTATTTTAGCAATAAAGGATGAAATATTTTTCGCTTCATTATATGTTGCTGTTCCAATTAAAATCTTTTTCATCAAAATAAACAATATTATAATATCTTTTATATTCCAAAATAATCATTAACTATCGTCAAATAATTATATATGGTTGATAATCTATGAAAAAATTGATTATTTCACTAACATCTTTAATTGTTTTAAGTGTAGTTTTAATATTTGCGTTTAAAAATAAAAATTACATAAGAAATGAGTTATTTCTTATATTTCCCAAAAGTGTTCAATCAATTTTTAGAGTTATAGTGTCAAATGAAAATAATACTTATAAGTTAAATAATGATTACAATGTTAAATTTTTACCCGAAACACAAAGTTTTAATCTTAATTTAAAAAAAATTAAAATTAAAAATGACAAATTACAGACTAAAGGTATTTTTAAAAAAAAAATATACAATAGAACTCCAATATATTTGGATATTTTAGATAATAAATTAGTCATTTCATATAAGGATTCGGAAATTTATTATGTAGGAATTCCAAATTTAATTGATTTAAAAAATGGTGAAATAATTAATCCACTTAAAATAAACCATAATCTATCTGATATAGAAATATTAGATACGCTGATTAATGATGATAGTATTTATATATCTACTAGAATATTTGAAAATAATTGTCAAAAATTTGGAATATTTAAATCTGATTTTAATTTAAAAAAATTAAATTTCAAAAATATTTTTAAAGATGAAGAATGCTATGTAATTGCAATACAAGGTGGAAAAATGCAATTTAGTAAAAAATTGAATAAAATAATTGTTAGTACAGCTGCTGATATAAAAAAAAATTTAGATAGATCTGATGAAAAACCACAAGATAATAATTCTATAATGGGAAAAACTTTAATTATAGACGATGAAAATAAAAGTTACAGAATTTACTCTAAAGGACATAGAAATATTATTGGTTTATATATAGATGATTATCACAATATTATTGCCACTGAAAACGGGCCAAGAGGTGGTGACGAAATAAATTTGATTAAAGATGGATTTAATTATGGTTGGCCTATTGCATCCTATGGGGAAAAAGATGATTATTTACCCTACAAAGATAAAGATAAACCCTATTATAAGAAAAATCATAAAGCCTATGGTTTTGAAGAACCAATTTTTGCATTTGTTCCATCAATAGGAATTTCTGAAATTATTAAAATAAGCAATAATTTTTCTAATTTTTGGCAAGAAACTTTTTTAGTTGGGTCATTAAATGGGCAACATTTATATCGTATAGTTTTTGATGATGAATATACTAAAGTTAAATTCTATGAAAAAATTTTTATTGGTGAAAGAATTAGAGATATAAAATATTATTCAAAGAAAAGAATTATCCTACTTGCTCTTGAAGAAAGCGGTTCTATTGGAATTTTAAATATTGAATAATTACACATTATTGCTTTGTATTGCTTGGACACTTTTGCAAATAGAGATAAGATAAATAAATTTTACTTATTCCTCTTGTTAAATTATAAATATTAGCATAAATACTCATGAAAATAACTCATGCCCTCGTGGTGAAATTGGTAGACACAAAGGACTTAAAATCCTTGCCCTTTTGGGAGTGCCAGTTCGAGTCTGGCCGAGGGCACCACTAATGGTTAATCCATTTATAATTTCAGATAAAAATTTTAAATCATTAAAAATAAAAAAAGCAGTTGAAAAAAAAATAAAGTCATATTCTTTAATAAAATCTAATTTAATAATTGTAATTGGAGGTGATGGTTTCATGCTTCAAACATTAAAAAAATATAACAAATATAAAAAACCGTTTTATGGAATAAATTCAGGAAACTATGGTTTTCTTATGAATAAATTTTCAGAAAAAACAAATTATAAAAATCTAAATAAAGGGAGATTAGTCTCAATATCACCCCTAGAGATGATAGTAAAAAGTAAAACAAACTCTGTTAAAAAATCTATAGCAATAAATGAAATTTCAGTTCTTAGACAAAGCAGACAGACAGCTTCATTAACCATTTCAAATGGCAAAAAACAAATTATTAAACATTTAATCTCTGATGGTGTTTTAGTATCAACACCAGCTGGGAGTACAGCTTATAACCTTTCAGTTCATGGTCCTATCCTCAGTATAGATTCTAAGAAACTATCGATATGTCCTATAAGTGCTTTTAGACCAAGAAGATGGAAAGGAAAAATAGTTAGTGATAAATCTAAAATTGTAATAAAAAATCTAAATCCTAAAAAAAGACCTATAAGCGCTGTAGCTGATAACATTGAGGTTAGAAATGCAAAATCAATATCAATAAAAACGAATAAACAAATTAAGTTTAACTTAATATTTGATAAAAATAGAAGCCTTCAAAACAAAATTAAAATTGAACAATTAAGAAATGATATTAAATAATGGTGCCCCCGCACGGACTCGAACCGCGGACCTATTGATTACAAATTTATAGATCCAAAAAAAATTCCTCTCATTGCCTAGACTTTACAATACTTTTAAGCAGGTGTGAATCCATTAAATATCTTTTGACTACACATTGACTACACCCAGAATAAATTACCGCTGATTAATCAACAATACCTGCATTTTCTTTTTTAGAAAAAATAAATTACTTCATGCAAATAATTGAGTCTTTACGCGGTTTTTATTTTTAATTTTCTACAGCTAAAAGACTCGGCTCAGTTGTATTTGCTGTCGCAAATGCTTTCATAGATGCCCCTAGAATTGACTCTGACGGGGCATGAGTCCTTGGTACCAAGAGGGGTCCCACAAGCTCTCTGCGTTTGAATTTGGACTCTTAATCGATAGTTCCTGCACAGTTTACCCTTTAGATTTTTTGTCATGTATATGCAGGATGGATATCCTTATTCACACCAAATACCTTTTTAAAAAAAATTGGAGTAGGTTCACAAGCTCTAAAAATTTTCTGGAAATTTTTTTTCAATCGTCCTATAAAATCCTTCATGTCTAGATCGTACTTAACTGCACTTGGTAGAGAAAATGCTAAAGAATTTTATGAAGACAATAGGGTGATTGATAGATGTATTTTCTGTGGACAGCACAAAGAGATCAAAACCACCATGACAATTTATTTTTCTGAATTTGAGACTAATACAGGACCAATCTGTAAGGGCTGCTATTCAGCAAATGCTAAGACAGCTCAAACAAGCTAAAAGGTACAGGAATCAAGGTTCATGGACAATGGCTCATGGAACGAGCTAACTGAGCTTCCGTAATCAGGGCGAACATCCACTCAGTTAACTCAACAGAAAACCCAAAAAGTATTACTAATTTTTGGAATTATTTTTCTAACATAAAATTTTACAAAAAGAATCCAATTAGTGTTGCTGAGTAAAATTATTTTTTGAACTGTAATAACACGGGGTCTTAGATTAACACCTTACCTATGTTTGTCAGCAAACAGATACATGCTAATGCAGGTGCACCCGATTTTTGAAGGTAATTAGTAGGGTATCTATTAATAGCATAGTGTTGAGTAGGTTGAGAGATTTATTTTTTTTATTTTTCAAAACTTTTCTCAGCTACTCAGCTTACTCAGCAAAAAAAGAAAAGATAGAAGGGCACCCACCTGAACACCGACCACCCCCCTGCAGGGGCTGTTTATTTAACTTTAGTAAATTTGCCGAGCTGTTGAGCGGGACTATAAACAGTTGACTCTACATTAAGCTGCTTACGCAGCAAATCTATCGTGTTCTTCATCCTCTGCTTCTCATCTAATAGGTCATCTATAACCCGATACAGGGTATCTTCTGGCTTCCTATTTTTTTTAAATATTTTTTTTATTGTTTTAATCATAATTTGAATCGCTTCTTCTCTTTGGTTTTTTCATCTACTTCAATAGGTCTATAACTACCTTTTTGCTCATAGATTTGACCAAGCTGTGATGCTGTGCATGCTCTAAGTTTTTCTACCCAATGATCTTTAGCTGTATCTGGTTCCTCTGGTGGTAGTAAATATACTCTTGGTCTTGTTCCATCTTTAGTCAACATTTGTTTAGTAGGTACGAAGCTGTTGTGATACCATGATGTACAACGTGACTTGCACCATGCAATCACTACATCCAATGCACCATCCTGTTTGAATGCTGTGCATGTTCTATGCAGGTCCTGTGCTACAACCATAAAATTAAAAACTCTAAATTCATTAGATCCACTTCTTTTGAATGGACCAGTCTCTGCTTCTCTATGCAGGTCTAACCATTTGTATATTGGATGCTCTGATAGTTTAGCAAGTTCTCTCATGTCATCAGTTATTGGTGCTCTCTCTTTGTACAAATCAGGATCATCTATTTTCAATGTTGATAAATGATGCATCAGGAATCTTGCTCCATCATTACTAGCCCAATCCCATCTTGGCTTCCAATAATCTCTTAGTCTAACTTTATCTGTTAGCTTCAATACATAATATCTTCTTTCATCATCAGCAATGTTCATGCAATCTTCATGGTTAGAAATTAAAATAAAGTTGCATGTATTTGGATAGTCAAATGATCTTCTAAATTTTTCTTCAATATGAATATATGGATCTGTTATTAAATCTTTTATTTCTTCTGACAGCTCCTGCTTCTTATTATAATTTTTAGATAAAAATACTTCATTGATAACCGCAAACTGTGTTCCAATAATCCATGAATTAAAATTACTAGTCACACTTTTGTATTTAAGATTAGGTCTAAAATTATTCTTTCCATATATTCTATGCAGCAGCTCCGTTATCCAACCTTTACCAATTCCTTTTTTTGGTGAGATCCATAGAGGAGCCCACATAGCTTTAGTTCCCTGATTCTGGTAGCAATAAGCAAAATATTGCTCCATGTTATTGGCTCTATTTTCATCATCAAATACATCAATTAAGGTATCTTTCCAGATAGTCATATCACCCTGCTTTGGTTTGATCGTAGGACCTCTGTATCGATTAACTATTGGTACACCTGCAACATCATTCAATCCCCTAGGTCTTTGTGGTTGATATTCATATGAGTTAGCTCTTTTAAATACTTCTGGCTCTTGTTCTAACAGCCATGTAGATGGTTTTTTTCTTTCAACTTTTAGATAACCATATTGATTGTCAAATGATCTTAATGGTGTGAGCACATCTTTATTAAGATCCAACATCTCATCTAATTCAGCTATATAAAAAATATTTTCTGACAGCTCTAGTAATCTTTCAGCTTTACTTCTGTCAGCTTCCTGTAATTTTTTCTCTGAAAACTTTTCCCATACATCCTTGTAATTTGGTGTGACCTCAGTATAGGGCAGGGCTTCAAATTGTAATGTGTGTGCATCTGTGTTCGAATTTTTTGGAACAGGATCTGCTAAATCCCACTTTTCTGGAAATTCATCTGGTAATGTCACAAAATGAATTCTATCTAAATCTATCCCTATTTCTTGGTGCAGGTGCATTGCAAGTTTATGCATTGCTACATGACCTTCATCATCATTGTCAGGAAATAAAGTTATTCTGGTAAATGCATTTAATATGGACCAATCATTTTTAAGTACAGCTTTGGCACCGCCAGCCCATGTAGTCACACAATCTAATTTTTTTCTCTTATATGCTTCTGCAGCCTTTTCACCTTCTACAACAACTATATTTGCGGAAGTTCTGGTTTGAGAAATATCTCTGAGATTGTATATGCATCTAGGTTCGGGCATGCCTCTGGACATCCATCTTTCATAATTATTAATCTTATCTTTCCATTTGCTATGCTGAAAAAATCTTTTTTCTTTGTTTGTTTCGTCCTTATACTGTCTCTCAACAACAAACTGAGTATATCCGCTCGTGTCAGTATAGACGTAGTGTGTGTCATATCCTTTTCTTTGTTTTTCTCGAAAGCGTCTTTCATTGTTATCTGTAAAGTCCAATGATGTTGGTACTTCATAATATCCCCCTGATGTATGTTTTAGATTGTTATATGTTTTTTTATTAATAGGTCTTCTTACAGCTCCATTACCTTTGCCATGATAATCTTTATAGTGATGCTCACATCCAAAACAGTAGCCATGACCATCTTCATAGACAGCTACATTATCTGGACTACCACATTCCCTGCATGGTGCATGTTCTATAAATTTTGAATTTGTGCCCTGATCTAACATAACTAATTATTGGTTGATTCACCTATGAAGTTTTTGAAATTTTTTTCTATGTTGGCTGTTTCAACATCATCTGAATGTATTTTGTCCATGCACTTATCTAAGTCATTTTTTAATTTTCTGTTTGTTGCACCTAGTGCTGCTATGGTGTTTTCCTTCTCTTGGATCTTGCTTCGAAGTGCTGTAATTTCTGTAGTTAAAGTGCCTATAATATCTGTGTTTCTATCGTTAATAGATTGCTGTGTTTCAAATGCATATTGTAGGTTATCTTTGTTCATATAGGTCTCTTTAGCTCTGGAATTCCACCTCTACCAAATTGTCTATCGTGCATGTCCTGCTGCATCTTCAATCTTCTATCTGCAGCTTCTTTAATAATTTGCTCTAAAGGTTTTCTTTCTTTTTGTGGTCTTGGTTCAGGAACAGGATCTGAAATTACAGGATCTGGTTTTTGTTTCATAATCTCTAAAGTTTGTTGTGCAATAACTTTTGGATCTGGAGTCTTTTTTGGAAAATGAATATCTTTGTATTTATCAACCTTAGTTTTTAGTTCAGCCATTTGTTTAACTGTAGCCTGCTTAGGATAGGGTTTATCTTGATATGAAAATCTTCTCTTTAATGCTGCTTCTGAAACTACTTCACCTGTTTCATTGTCTACAATGTAAGGACCACCATCAAATTTATTGTGTGCATTAATTAACTGTTTTGTAAAATGATCTTTAACTACAGGTCTTTGCTTTGTGGTAATTTTATCTTCACCTAGTTCTTTTGTTTTATTAACTATCTTTTGTTCAAATGGATTTATCTTGTTGTCCTGGACAAATGTCCTGAATGCACCTTTAGAATCTGCTTTAGGTCTTGTAAGATATTCCATGAGTTCTTTTCTGTGCTGAGGGTTGTTGTCGTTATATCTACTCATTTTTTATTACTCGCAATATGTTCCCTCTCAAATTCATCTGCCAATTTTTTATCAATCTCAGTTATGCGTCCGTAATGATCTGTGTAATCTTCTCTTAATTCTGCACTTTGTTCGTACATGTTGTTAAGTTGATTAACTCTATGATTATCAAATTTCTTTTTTCTAGCATCAGCCCAAAACCCATTAGCTTTTAATGATGCAATGCATTTCTGCATTCTTTGGTTTAGTGTGTAGATAGCTTCATCCTTATTTCTCTGGAACCACTTATCAAACTCTTTCAGGTTATATAAAACAATGCTGCTATCAGGAGCTGTAAAGCAAATGTCACTTTCAAATCTTTTATCTTTTCTAAACTCTCTTAACTTCTTTAAAGCAATCCCATACATGGATGCTATTTCTCTTTCCCTGTAATTTAATCTTTCAGGTTTCATGGCTTACGCAGGTCCTGCTTATAGGTAGAAATTAAACCACCTGATTTTAAAGTTTTTCTTTTTAGATCAATATCTGATTTGATGAAGTCAATGAATGAACCTGAATATCCTTCCTTCTGCATTTCCTTAAATTGCTCTCTCAGGGTTTCAATTAATTCCTGAGTAATATCCATTTCAATTTCTGCAGGATCTTTGTAATCACCTGCTAATTTTATTAATTCTTTTCTTACAGCTTTATCACCTTTTGCAGGCATTCTCTTATCAACATTATTTTTCTTCATGCTGTTGCTACCTCAACTTTGTTGATTGTTTTAAAATGCTTCTCTAGATCCTCAATGTCATACAGGACTATTCCACCTTTTCTTTTCTTAGGCTTCCTTCCAATGATAACGTAGGGCAATCCAAAACCATGGGATCTTTGTTTTGCTAAAGTACCTTGTTTTATTCCGTAGATTTCTTCTACTTCACTAGGTCTAAGATATTTTCTATTAATGTTCATAATTTTTTACACCTGCAATTAAGACCATTGAAGACATTTGTTTTACCCGTTAGCTCTTACATTGGCGGCTAACTTTGCAGATAGAAAATCTATAATTGATATAATTTATATAATCGATTGTTTAAGAGATACTGAGGAGCTACTAAGTATCTATTTGATAAACTCTACTAACCATGCAGGATGTCTTTGCAATCTATGTTGCAGCTTTGGTGTAAGTCTTTTTATTCTAGTTCTTAATAGTTTATTTGATTGCCAGATTTTTTTACATGCATTGAAATGCTGTGTTTCAGTTTTTTTATTGTACCTGTCTTTGTGAAAAATATTATAGGCAGCAACATAACTTTTATTTTTTGAATTAACTAAACCCCAGATTTTACCATCTTGTGTTTTTTCAGTTCTGTTTAGTAGAGCTACCACTACGTTAACTTTCCAAGCTGTTCTCTCAGGAGCTACAGTTGACTTCCTATCATATACAGCTTTGACCATGTTCAGTACTGCTTCTGGTTTAGCTTTTTTACTATTAAGATATTTTATAAGTTCGCCCCACTTATTCATGCTCCAAGATTAATGCATCAAGGAACATGAAACAATAGAACAGAATAGAAACTAAATAATTTCTTTCAGCTTTGGTTGCACCTGTATTTCAAATGCTTTGTTTTTACCTTCAATAACATCCTCATGCTGAGTCTTAGCATACTTACTAGCCTGCTTAACTGTGATCCCTAAAGTATCAGCAACAAGTTTTAAATTACCTGTTTTTTTAAGCAGCAATGTTGCATGGGTGTGTCTAGTAGCATAGTGTTTTAATTTTCTCTTTACACCTGCTAATAATAAAACCTTCTTCCATGTCTTATCTACATCTGTAAGATAAGGTGTTGTGCAGGTCTTACCATTTGAGCTTTTAGATCCATAAGCTCTGGAAGGAAATACATAATCAAATCTTGGATCTGTTGGTGGGTAATAAAATTTAGATGCAGGGTTATTCAATCTATCTTTTTTTATAGTTTGAATCACATCTAATTCATCAGCTCCCATACCAAAATCTGTTTTTTTATTTTTCTTAGATGTTTTAGTTCTCTCTAATTTTAGAGTAGGGACTAACCCATCATTAATATTGGACCATTGGATCTTACTAGCTTCTGATCTAGTTCTTCTAGATGAATATATTTGATAAGCAATCAGGGCACATGAAACAACAGGAATATTAAATTTTCTATAATGAGATTTTAAGAATCTTCCCGTCTTCTGGTCCTTCTGTATTAAGATGGATCTAACTCTATTTAATTCATCTTCTCTAAGAAAATCTAAATATTCTTTTTCTTCAAATTTAGCCTCAGCTTTTATCTTACATGGTTGATTATTAGTTATTCCTCTTTCAATCCAGATATTGAAAAACATTCTTAAATATTCGATTAATCTATTAGCCTGAGTAGGTGTTCTAGCACCTACAGTTTGATGAAGTTTTATTATCTGATTTGTAGTTATTTTAGATAGTTTAATATGCTGAATATCATCTACCTGATTAAGGATAGCTCTAATATTTGGGTCCTTAGTTTTTCTAAAAATATAAGATCCAAAAATATTTTTTATTCCCTGAATAGAAGATGCAGCATATCTTGCAGGAGTTAGAATAGTTTTGTAGCTGTCCTTTAACTGCTCACCAAGTGTCAGCTCACCTTTAAACTTCTGTCTAATCTCATAAGGATCTTGACCCATGAATATATCATTAGCAATCTTCTTAGCTCTAGTGACAGCTTTCTGAATACCTAATTCATAGTAAGATCCAATTCTAATTTTAACTGAATTTTTTCCTTTAGGTCTATATTGATAATAGAAAATTTTTACCTTTGATGGGTACTTCCTAACAATTAATAATAGACCACTAACATTAGGCATATAGAAATATTGATCTATATCTGTGTGTTTTATTTTATTGATGTAAGCATCTGTTAGTTTAATCATGATATTTTTTCCTTTCTCATGTTTTCTGTTTTTATTTTTTTACTACTAATTTAGAAAAATAGTTGTTGAGAACAGATACTGAACAGCCAATGGGTATCTTTTTAAATTGACTACAAATTGACTACAAAGATTTCCACATTCGTACAATGTATGTTCTTTGTTGTTCTCATGTTCTATCTTTCTTGAAAGGAAAATTTATTGAATTACTTAGTAATTAATGGTGCCCCCGCACGGACTCGAACCGCGGACCTATTGATTACAAATCAATTGCTCTACCAGCTGAGCTACAAGGGCACTAAAGGTTTTGTATTCTGATTTTTAAGATTATCAAGTTTTATTTTTACATTGATTTATGTGATGAAAAACTATTGCAGCACTATTAGAGATATTTAGACTCTCTATATTTTTATTTATATCTATTTTTACTGAAAAATCTGTATATTTTTTTGTATGCTCTCTCACACCAAATCCTTCTGAGCCAAAAAGTAAAATATTATTTCCATCCCACTTTATATCATTAAATTTTTTTTCACTTTTTGCTGTAAAACCATAAATCCAAAAATTTTTTTCTCTTAAAAACTTAAGAGTAGTATTTATATTAGATACTTCAAATATATTAACATGCTCCATGCATCCACTTGCAGATTTATACATAAGTTTACTTTCTGATGGAAAATGTCTTTCTTTAATAATTATGCCATCAATCTCAAAAGATGCAGCACTCCTAATTAATGACCCTATATTTCTAGGATCTGTTACTCCATCTAAGCATGCTATTGTTAAATTTCTTTTTGTTTTGATAAATTCTTTCAAATTATTTTTTTTGAAATGCTCAATTTCAGCAACATAACCTTGATGAGTAATTCCATCTTTCGAGCAATAATTATCTAGTTCTTTTCTTGTTTTGTAGTAAATTTTTAAATCTTTTAGGAGATTTTTTCTTGAACTTGCTCTGTGAATATTTTTCTTACTGTCTTCAGTAAGAAAAATTTTTAATACTTTCCTATAAGGATTTTTTAATGCTTCGATAACCGCATGTTTTCCAACTATAAAAAAAGATGATTTGTTCATGATAATTGTTGAATTTACACTATTTTTTAAGCTATTTTCCTATATTTCACATATTGCATTTGTACAATAAAAATATATAAAACGCATGTTGTTTAAAGTCTTATTGAACATGGGGTGCTTCCCCCTGGAATTATATTAAGGAGGGGTACCAAAGCGGTCAAATGGGGCGGGCTGTAAACCCGTTGACTTCGGTCTTCGAAGGTTCGAATCCTTCCCCCTCCACCATTCAATAATTTTTTTTATAACATGGAGTGTACTTGGGTGTTGCGGGTGTAGTTCAATGGTAGAACGCTAGCCTTCCAAGCTGGATGTAAGGGTTCGATTCCCTTTACCCGCTCCAAAAATTAAAATATGAAGAAATAAAATAAAAGAGGTAAACAAGTAATGTCAAAAGAAAAGTTCGTAAGAAATAAACCGCACTGTAATATTGGTACTATTGGTCATGTAGACCATGGTAAAACAACATTAACTGCTGCGATAACAAAAGTTTTAGCAGAGTCAGGTGGTGCTCAATTTACTGCTTATGATCAAATTGATAAAGCTCCAGAAGAAAAGGAGAGAGGAATCACAATTTCAACTGCTCACGTAGAATATGAAACAGAGAAAAGACACTACGCACACGTTGATTGCCCTGGGCACGCAGATTATGTAAAAAATATGATTACAGGTGCCGCTCAAATGGATGGTGCAATTCTGGTTGTTAACGCAGCAGATGGACCTATGCCACAAACTCGAGAGCATATTCTTTTGGCAAGACAAGTTGGAGTTCCAGCTATTGTTGTTTACTTAAATAAAGTTGATCAAGTTGATGATAAAGAAATGATTGAGCTTGTCGAGGAAGAAATAAAAGATTTACTTACATCATATAAATTTCCTGGAGATAAAACTCCAATTATCAAAGGTTCAGCATTAGCTGCAGTTGAAGGCAGAGACGATGAAATTGGAAAAAATTCTATTATGGAGTTAATGAAATCTGTAGATGAATTTATACCTCAACCAGATAGACCAAAAGATAAAGATTTCTTGATGCCTGTTGAAGATGTGTTTTCAATTTCAGGAAGAGGTACAGTTGTAACAGGAAGAGTAGAGTCTGGAATAATCAAAACTGGTGATGAAATAGAGATTGTTGGGATCAGAGAAACAAAAAAAACGGTATGTACTGGAGTAGAAATGTTTAGAAAACTTTTAGACTCAGGTGAAGCAGGAGATAACATTGGTGCTCTTTTAAGAGGTGTGGAAAGAACAGATGTAGAGAGAGGTCAAGTATTATGTAAGCCTGGCTCAATCACTCCACATACTAAATTTGAAGCTCAAGCGTATGTATTAAAAAAAGAAGAAGGCGGAAGACACACTCCATTTTTTACAAAATACAGACCTCAGTTTTATTTCAGAACAACTGATGTTACAGGTGAAGTTGAGTTACCAGCTGGAACAGAAATGGTAATGCCTGGTGATGATGCTAAATTTACAGTTAAATTAATTACACCAATTGCAATGGCAGAGAAGTTAAACTTTGCTATTCGGGAAGGTGGAAGAACAGTAGGAGCTGGAGTAGTAACTAAAATTATAGAGTAAGCTCCATAGGAGTGTAGCTCAATTGGTAGAGCGCCGGTCTCCAAAACCGGAGGTTGGGGGTTCGATTCCCTCCGCTCCTGCCAAATAGATATTATGAAAAACCCATTAAAATTTATACAAGATGTGAAACAAGAAGCTTTTAAAGTTACTTGGCCGACTGGTAAAGAAGTTATTCAAGGATCTTTGATGGTAGTTGCTATGGCTATTGTTGCAGCTTTATTTTTCCTTTTATTGGATCAAGTACTTCAATTTTTTTTAGAACTAGTTTTAAAGGTTAATCTATAATGAAAAACTGGTATATCGTACAATCGCACTCAAGTTTTGAAAACAAGGTTGCTCAGGAAATAAAAGAAGAAGCCTCAAAGGCAAATCTTGCAGATAAAATTGAGGAAATTATTGTTCCAACACATGATATTACTGAAGTAAAGAGAGGAAAAAGAGTTCAGAGAAAAAAAAAATACTTTCCAGGATATGTTTTATTGAAGAGCGAAATGGATAACACGATTTATCACATGATTAAAAATTTAAAAAAAGTAAGTGGTTTTTTAGGAACAAAAGGTACACCAATACCTGTATCTGAAAAAGAAATTGAAAAAATACTTGGTCAAATTAAAGATGGTGTAGTACAACCAAAATCAGGTGTTGAATACAATGTTGGTGAAAAAGTCCAAGTTATAGATGGACCTTTTGCATCTTTTAGTGGTTTAGTTGAAGATATTGATGAAGAAAAATTAAGACTAAAAGTATCAGTATCAATATTTGGAAGACCAACACCAGTAGATTTAGAATATAGTCAAGTAGAAAAGGCAAGCTAATGGCAAAAAAAGAAATAAGTGGATATATAAAATTACAAATAAATGGAGGTCAAGCAAATCCAGCACCTCCAGTTGGACCAGCTCTAGGTCAAAGAGGAATTAATATAATGGATTTTTGTAAAGCTTTTAATGAAAAAACAAAATCTTTTGCAGGTAAACCTGTACCAGTAATTATTACAGTATATAAAGATAAAAAGTTTGATTTTATAATTAAATCACCACCAGCATCTCATTTTATTAAAGAGGCTGTAAAATTAAAAAGTGGTTCAAAAGAACCTGGAAGAAATATAGTTGCAAAAATATCAAAAAAACAATTAAAAGAAATTGCTGAAAAAAAAATGGCAGATTTAAATGCACATGATGTTGATGAAGCTGCAAAAATTATTGCTGGATCTGCAAGATCTATGGGTATCGAGGTAGTAGAATAATGTCATCAAAAAGATATAAAAATTTACCAGAAAAAACTAGAGATTTACAATCTGAGTCTGTTGATAAATTAATTCCTATTTTAAAACAAAATTGTACTACAAAATTTGATGAGTCCTTAGATCTAAATTTACAAATTAATAACAAACAAAAGAAAAGTGAGATCAATATTAGGACAGTAATTAATTTGCCTGGCGGAAGTTCTAAGAAAGTTAAAATAGGAGTTGTTTGTGAGGATAATAAATCTCAAGAAGCAAAAGATGCTGGAGCAGAAGTCGTTGGTGGTGACGAACTTATAGAAGAAATAAAAGCAGGAAATATAAACTTTGAAAAATTAATTTGTACACCAGGTATGATGATCAAACTTTCAAAATTAGGAAAAGTTCTTGGTCCAAAAGGATTAATGCCAAATCCAAAATTAGGATCAGTAACCAATGATGTAAAAAAAGCTATAACCGATTCAAAATCTGGACAAGTTGAAATAAGAAATGATAAAGATGGAAATATAGGCGTAAGTATAGGAAACAAATCTTTTTCAGATGATAAACTAATATTAAATTTTAATGCTGTATTAGATGCATTAGAAAAGGAAAAATCAAATAATACAATCAAAGGCGATTTAATTAAGCAAGCTTTTATAACGTCAACAATGGGCGTTTCATACAAAATTAAATTAGGTAAAAGTATTTAGTTATGATGAATAAAGAACAAAAAAAGCAGTATATATCTGACATGACAAATCAGTTCGAAAAATCGGAAGCTGTAATAGTCACTCACTATCAAGGTTTAACTATGAACCAACTTGATGACCTAAGAGCTAAAATGAGAGAACATGGCATAAAATTTAAAATTACAAATAATAGAATAACAAAATTGGCTCTAGAAAAAACAAGATGTAAAGATCTTTCAAACTTATTTTCAGGTCCTACCGCTGTAGCTTTGTCTGAAGATGCAATAACTTCTGCAAAAATATTAACAAATTTCTCAAAAGAAAATGAAAATTTAAAGATTCTAGGTGGAATCATGGGTTCAGATATTTTAGACGTAGCTGGCGTCAAAAATGTAGCTACCTTACCTTCATTGGATGAGGCAAGGGCCAAAATAGTAGGAATATTGAGGTCTCCAGCACAAAAAATAGCAAGTATTTTACTTGCGCCGGCGTCAAAAATCGCTATTTTAGCGCTCGAAAAATCAAAAAAATAACCAGGGACAAGATTTACTATGGCTGACTTAAATAAAATTATAGATGACTTATCAAGTTTAACTGTTGTAGAGGCAGCTGAACTTTCAAAACAACTTGAAGAAAAATGGGGAGTGACTGCAGCAGCAGCTGTAGCAGCTGCACCTGCAGCAGCAGGAGGAGCAGCACCAGCGGAAGAAAAAGATGAATTTACAATTATGCTTACCGCAGCTGGAGATAAAAAAATTAATGTTATAAAAGAAGTTAGAGCTATTACTGCTTTAGGACTTAAAGAAGCAAAAGATTTAGTTGAAGGCGCACCAAAAGAAGTCAAAACCGGTGTTAATAAAAAAGAGGCTGAAGAGATAAAGCAAAAACTCGAAGCAGCAGGCGCAAAAGTAGAACTAAAATAAATTAGATAGGATTTTTTACTGGTTAAATTTTTTGATCAGTAGCATAGATGCAATTATCTTTTACAGAAAAAAAAAATATTAGAAAAAGTTTTGGTAAACTTAAAGAAAGTCTATCAATACCAAATCTTATTGAAGTTCAAAAAAATTCATACAAAGAGTTAACTGAATTTAAACAAGATGTAGAACAACATCTTGTAAAAGGTTTTGATAGAGTTTTCAAAAGTATTTTTCCAATAGAAGACTTAAATGATAAAGCTACTTTAGAATATGTTTCTTATAAATTAGAAAAACCTAAATTTGATGTTGAAGAATGTATAGCTAGAGGGTTAACTTATTCTGCAGCTCTCAAGTGTACTCTTAGACTAGTTGTCTATGAGATTGATCAAGAAAATAACACAAAAGATATTTTGTCAGCAAAAGAACAAGAAGTTTATATGGGAGAAGTTCCAATGATGACAAATAGTGGAACTTTTATAACAAATGGAGTTCAAAGAGTTGTTGTTAATCAAATGCACAGAAGCCCAGGTGTATTTTTTGATCATGATAAAGGTAAATCGCATGCTAGTGGTAAACTATTATTTAATTGTCGTGTAATTCCTAATCGTGGATCTTGGCTAGACTTTGAATTTGATGTTAAGGACTTGTTATATTTTAGAATTGACAGAAAAAAGAAATTATTAGTTTCTACGCTATTACAAGCTTTAGGATTTTCAAAAAACGATATTGTTGATGAATTTTATCAAAAAGAAACATTAAATTATGATAAAAATTTAAATAAGTGGAAAACGAAATTTGATCCAGAAAATTATAAAGCCAAAAATTTTTCAGAGGAAGTAATTGATGCAAAAAATAACAAAGTAATTGTAAAATTAGGTGAAAAAATAAATTTTTTAACTGCAAAAAAACTCTCAAATGATGGTCTAAAAGAAATTTTTGTTTCTAGTGAGTCGTTGTATGGTAAATTTTTACACAGAGATGTTAAAGTTGGTGAAGATCTATTTAAAATTGGAACAGAATTAAACGAAACTATTATTAGTAAAATAATTGAAGCCGATATTAAATCTTTAGATATTTCTAGAACCAACTCAATAAATAAAGGCCCTTACTTATTATTAAGTATTTTTAATGATAAAAATGAAAATAAAAATGATGCGATTACAGAAATTTATAAGGTTCTAAGACCTGGAGAACCCCCAACAATAGAGATAGCTACCCAGATATTTAATAACTTATTTTTTAGTTCTGATAGATATGATTTATCAGATGTTGGCAGAGTAAAAATGAATTCACGATTAGAGTTGACTTGTTCTGACAAAATTACAATTTTAAGAAATGATGACATATTATCAATAATTCAGAAAATGTTAGACCTAAGAGATGGTAAAGATGAAGTAGATGATATTGATCATTTAGGAAATAGAAGAGTTAGGTCTGTTGGTGAGCTTGTGGAAAATCAAGCTAGAATAGGTGTTTACAGAATGGAGAGAGCGATAAAAGAGAAAATGACTACTTTAGATGTTGAGTCAGCAATGCCACAAGATTTAATTAACGCGAAACCTTTGACTATTTCTCTTAAAGATTTTTTTGCTACCTCACAGCTGTCTCAGTTTATGGATCAAACAAATCCACTTTCTGAAATCACTCATAAAAGAAGAGTATCGGCTTTGGGACCCGGTGGTTTAACACGAGAAAGAGCAGGTTTTGAAGTAAGAGACGTACATCCAACTCATTATGGAAGAATTTGTCCAATTGAAACTCCAGAAGGACCGAACATCGGTCTAATAAATAGTTTATCTACTTATTCGAAAATAAATAAATATGGTTTCATAGAAAGCCCATATAAAAAGGTAAAAGATGGTAAGGTTCAAAATAATATAGAATATTTATCAGCTATGGAGGAAACCAAGTTTACTATTGCACAGGCTAATTCATTAATTGATAAGAATGGAAAATTTACTGAAGAACTCGTTTCCTGTAGGCAGAATTTAAATTTTATTTTAGCTAAACCTGAAAATATTGATTATATAGATGTCTCACCAAAACAACTTGTATCAGTTGCTGCTTCTCTAATTCCATTCCTTGAAAACGATGATGCCAACAGAGCATTAATGGGTTCAAACATGATGAGGCAAGCAGTTCCTTTATTAAAACCAGAGGCTCCCCTTGTCGGAACAGGTATTGAAAGTGATGTTGCACTCGACTCGGGTGTAACAATTGTTGCAAGACGAGATGGCGTTGTTGATAAAATTGATGGTAAAAGAATAGTTATCAAAGCATCAGAAGAAAAAGATTATTCTAAATCAGGCGTAGATATTTATAATTTACAGAAATTTAAAAGATCTAATCAAAATACATGCATAAATCAAAAACCACTAGTAAGAGTTGGTGATATTGTTAAATCAGGAGATATTATTGCAGACGGACCATCTACTAAAGTTGGAGAATTGGCTTTGGGAAAGAACGTAACCGTAGCCTTCATGCCTTGGCAAGGATATAATTTTGAAGATTCAATTTTGATCTCTGAAAGATGTGTAACTGATGATGTGTTTACATCAATACACATAGAAGAATATGAAGTTATGGCAAGAGATACTAAATTAGGAGAAGAAGATATTACAAGAGATATACCGAATGTTAATGAAGAGTCATTAAAAAATCTTGATGAATCAGGGATAGTTTACATTGGAGCAGAAGTAAAGCCTGGAGATATTTTAGTTGGTAAAGTTACACCTAAGGGAGATACTGCATCAGGCCCTGAGGAAAAATTATTAAGATCAATATTTGGTGAAAAAGCAATCGATGTAACTGATACATCATTAAAAATGCCAAGTGGAAGCGGCGGTATTGTAGTTGATGTTAGAGTATTTAATAGACATGGTATAGATAAAGATGAAAGATCAATTACTATTGAAAGAGCTGAAATTGAAAGTGTTCAAGAAGATAAAAAGGTAGAAGAAGAGATACTTGAAAGAAGTATTAAACAAAGAGTTTCTTCAATACTAAATGGAACTAAGATTAATAAGAAAATTAAGGACGTAGAAGCAAATAGCATTTTATCAGATGATATAATTAGTAATTTACCTGTATCTGACTTATTTAAAATATCTATTGAAGATCTAGCAAAGCATTCTTCTTTGTCTCAAATAAAAGATCAATACAATAGTGCAAAACAAGATATTCAAGATAGATTTGAGGATAAAGTTTTAAAAATTAGACAAGGAGATGATTTATTGCCCAGTGTTATGAAAATGGTTAAAGTTTTTGTGGCAATAAAAAGAAGACTAAGACCAGGTGATAAAATGTCAGGAAGACACGGTAATAAAGGTGTTGTGAGTAAAATAGTTCCAGTTGAAGACATGCCATATAGAGAAAATGGTAAACCAGTTGATATAGTCCTTAATCCATTGGGAGTCCCAAGTAGGATGAATGTTGGTCAAATATTAGAAACACATTTAGGTTGGTCTTGTACTGAGTTAGGAGAAAAATTAAATCAATTGGTTAATGAAAATCAAAAAAAAATTGAAAGAACAGAGAAAATTAAATCATTTTTAAAAAATGTATATGGCAAAGAAATATACGATGAAGACATTGAAAAACTAAATCAATCAGAATTTGAGGATTTATGTTCAAATATAAGACAAGGTGTACCAATATCGACACCCGTTTTTGATGGAGCTAAAGAAAACGATGTTACAAAAATGTTAGAATTGGCTGGATTACCAAATTCTGGTCAAACAACTCTTTGGGATGGAAGAACAGGGGAGAAATTTGATAGACCAGTTACAGTTGGAACTATTTATATGTTAAAACTCCATCATCTTGTGGAAGATAAAATTCATGCAAGATCTACTGGACCTTACAGTTTAGTAACACAGCAACCACTAGGTGGTAAAGCTCAATTAGGAGGTCAGCGATTTGGTGAAATGGAAGTTTGGGCATTAGAGGCTTATGGAGCATCATATACACTTCAAGAAATTTTAACTGTCAAATCTGATGACGTTGCTGGTAGAGTAAAAGTCTATGAAACTATTGTAAAAGGTGAGGAAAACTTTGAATCTGGTATACCAGAGTCATTTAATGTTTTAGTTAAAGAAATTAAATCCCTAGCACTAAATGTGGAGTTAAATTAATATGAGTAAAGAATTAACAGATCTATTTAAATCTTCAGAAATTTCAGAGGCACAAAATTTTAATAGCATAAAAATAACTCTCGCAAGCCCAGAGAAAATTAAATCTTGGACCTATGGAGAAATTAAAAAACCTGAAACAATAAATTACAGAACTTTTAGACCAGAAAAAGATGGATTATTTTGTGCAAGGATATTTGGACCTATAAAAGATTACGAGTGTCTTTGTGGCAAGTATAAAAGAATGAAATTTAGAGGAATAATATGCGAAAAATGTGGTGTTGAGGTAACAAAATCAAATGTAAGACGTGAAAGAATGGGTCATATTAATTTAGCTACACCTGTTGCTCATATATGGTTCTTAAAATCGTTACCGAGCAGAATATCTCTTGCCATAGATATGAAGCTTAAAGAGGTTGAGAGAGTACTTTATTTTGAAAATTTTATAGTTATTGAGCCAGGTTTAACAGGTCTTAAAAAAAACCAACTATTAGGTGAAGAAGAATTAATTAAATACCAAGATGAATATGGCGAAGAATCGTTTACCGCAGGTATAGGAGCTGAAGCAATTTTAGAAATTTTAAGATCAATAGATTTAGAGCAAGAAAAAGAGGCATTAATTAAATCAATTAAAGAGACTAAATCAAAAGTTTCAGAAGAAAGATCAATTAAAAGACTAAAGTTAATTGAGTCTTTTATCGATACCGGAAATAAACCAGAATGGATGATTTTAACTACAATACCAGTAATTCCTCCTGAGTTAAGACCATTAGTTCCATTAGATGGAGGTAGATTTGCTACTTCTGATTTAAATGATTTATATCGAAGAGTTATAAATAGAAATAACCGTTTAAAAAGATTAATGGATCTAAAGGCTCCAGACATAATTGTAAGAAATGAGAAAAGAATGCTTCAAGAGTCTGTAGATGCACTGTTTGACAATGGTAGAAGAGGAAGGGTTATTACAGGAACAGGTAAAAGGCCTCTTAAATCTCTAGCAGAAATGTTGAAAGGTAAACAAGGTAGATTTAGACAAAATTTATTAGGTAAAAGAGTGGATTATTCTGGAAGATCAGTAATCGTTGTTGGACCAGACTTAAAATTACATGAGTGTGGATTACCTAAGAAAATGGCTCTAGAATTGTTTAAGCCATTTTTATATGCAAGATTAAATAAACTTGGATTAGCGTCTACAATCAAGCAAGCTAAAAAACTTGTTGAGAGAGAAAGAAATGAAGTTTGGGATGCATTAGAATTAATTGTCAGAGAACATCCGGTTATATTAAATAGAGCACCAACACTTCATAGACTAGGAGTTCAAGCATTTGAACCAAAATTAATTGAGGGGAATGCAATAGAATTACATCCACTGACCTGCGCTGCATTCAACGCAGATTTTGATGGCGATCAAATGGCAGTGCACGTTCCATTAAGTTTAGAAGCACAATTAGAAGCTAGAGTTTTAATGATGTCCACAAACAATATTCTTAGCCCATCAAATGGAAAACCCATAATTGTTCCTAGTCAGGATATGATTTTAGGAATTTATTATCTTTCTCAACCACCATATCAAACTGATAGAGTTGAAGGATATTTTGTAAATAACTCAGAGATAGAGCATGCTCTAGAAATTGGTCAAATTAAAGTACATTCAAGAATTGTATCGAGATTTGCAACAGTTGATGAAAAAGGTAATACAAAATATGAAAAACATATTAGTACAGCTGGAAGATTTCTTTTAGCAAACTTAATTCCAAAAAATATAAATAATAAATTTTCTCTAATTGACAGATTATTGCCTAAGAAAATAGTATCTGAGGTTATTGATCATGTTTTCAGATTTTCTGGACAAAAAAGTACAGTAATTTTTTGTGATAAATTAAAAGATCTTGGTTTTAAACATGCATTTAAAGCTGGAATATCCTTTGGAAAAGACGATTTAGTAATTCCAGATAATAAACAACAATTAATTGATGAAACTAAAAAATTAATTTCTGATTATGAAAATCAATATGCAGAAGGATTAATAACTAGAGGTGAAAAATACAATAAAGTTATTGATGCTTGGTCAAAATGTACTGATAAAGTTGCATCCGAAATGATGAAAAGAATTTCAGCTACAGAAATGACGGAGGAAGGGCTAAAAATTAATTCTGTATTTATGATGGCTGACAGCGGAGCGCGAGGTTCAGCGGCTCAAATGAAACAATTAGCTGGTATGAGAGGTTTAATTGCAAAACCATCTGGCGAAATTATAGAATCTCCAATTACATCAAACTTCAAAGAAGGTTTAACTGCATTAGAATATTTTAATTCAACTCACGGAGCAAGAAAAGGACTAGCTGATACTGCATTAAAAACAGCGAGCTCGGGATACTTAACTAGAAGACTTTGTGATGTTGCTCAAGATTTAACAATTACTGCACCTAAATGCACAAAAAAATGTGGTTCCATAAAACTTACGGAAGTTTTAGAAGGTGGTAACATAATGGTTAGTTTGTCAGAAAGAGCTCTCGGAAGAGTTGTTGCAAAAGATGTAAAAAATCCATTAACTGGGGAAGTATTAATCAAAAAAGATCAAATGATCGACGAAGCAGGATGTGAAAAAATAGATTCTGCAGGTGTAAAAAGCTTAAATGTCTATTCAGTAATGACATGTGGAATGAAAGAAGGTGTTTGCGCCACATCATACGGAAGAGATCTATCAAGAGGAAAAATGGTTCACGTTGGAGAGGCAATTGGAATGATCTCAGCACAATCAATTGGTGAACCAGGAACTCAACTTACAATGAGAACTTTCCACGTTGGAGGAACAGCTTCTGTAAAACAAGACTCTCAAATAGTATCAAACAACGATGGTACACTTAAGATTGTTAATACAAATTTATTAATTGATTCAAAAAAGAATTTAATTGTAATGGGAAGAAATACTGAACTTTCTATCGAGGACGACAACGGACTTCAAGTAGCATCATATAAAGTGCCGTATGGATCAAAACTTTTCTTTGAGAATGGAGATAAAGTCAAAAAGGGTTCTAAAATATGTGAGTGGGATCCATACACAACACCAGTTATTGCTGAAAAAGATGGAATAGCAAACTATGTAGATTTAATTGATGGTGTATCTATTGCTGAAACAACCGATGATGCAACTGGGATTTCTACTAAAGCAGTTGTAGATTGGAAAACTCAATCTAAAAATACAGATTTAAAACCAAGAATTACTTTAAGAGATTCAAAAGGAAATGTTGTTAAAAAAGCTGATGATAATGAAGCAAGATACTACTTAGTTCCAGACTCTATATTATCCGTTAAAGATGGACAAAAAATTTCAGCTGGTGATGTAATAGCTAGACTTCCTAAAGAGACTACTAAGACTAAAGACATTACAGGAGGTTTACCAAGAGTTGCTGAATTATTTGAAGCAAGAAAAGCAAAAGATAGTGCAATTATTGCAGAGAATGATGGTAAAGTAATATTTGGTAAAGAGGTAAGAGGTAAACAAAGAGTAACAATTGAGTCTGAAAATGGCGATACTTCAAGTTATTTAATTCCAAAAGGAAAACACATTAATTTTAATCAAGGAGAAAAAATTAAAAAAGGTGAGTATCTGTTAGATGGTCAACCCTTACCTCATGATATTCTAAGAATATTAGGTATAGAAGAATTAACTGAATACTTCGTAAACCAAGTTCAAGATGTTTATAGACTGCAAGGTGTAATTATAAACGATAAACACATCGAAGTTATCTTAAGACAAATGCTGAAAAAAGTTGAAGTTAAAACTCAAGGCGATAGCTCATTACTTCCTGGAGAAATTATTGATAGAATAAGATTTGAAAATATGAATGAGCAGCTAATTAAAGATGGTAAAAATCCAGCAGTAGGAGAAAGAGTTTTAATGGGAATAACTAAAGCTTCACTTCAAACAGAGTCATTTATTTCAGCTGCTTCTTTCCAAGAAACAACAAGAGTTTTAACAGACGCTGCGATTAAAGGTAAAGTAGACAAACTATCAGGATTAAAAGAAAATGTAATTGTTGGTCGATTAGTTCCCGCTGGAACTGGATCTGTTAAAAATTTGTGGAACAAGAAAGCTCGTTTAGACGATGAAAAATTCATTGCTGAGAACGAGAAGATTGAGCAAGCAGAAAGCCCCGTAAATCAATAAAAAATTACCATTTTTCCATGTCTTTTAATTTGACAAATGGAATTTCTATAGTATTTTGTGCGTGTTTTTGGTTGGAATGTAGTGTCTTGTGCACTAAACGCTGCCACAAATAACCTGACAGTTATTTCATCTAAAATCAAACTTTATAAAAATTTTATGCCAACAATTAACCAGTTGTTAAGAAAAGGACGAGAAAAACAAATTGCTAGGAATAAAGTTCCAGCATTACAAAAACAACCTTTAAAAAGAGGTGTTTGTGTAAAAGTTTATACTACTACTCCCAAGAAACCAAACTCAGCATTAAGAAAAGTTGCAAGAGTTAGATTATCAAATGGATTTGAAGTTACGGCATATATTCCTGGAGAAGGACATAATTTACAAGAACACTCAGTAGTATTAATAAGAGGTGGACGTGTCAAAGATTTACCTGGTGTGAGATATCACATACTTCGTGGTAATTTAGATACCCAAGGAGTTGCTAACAGAAAACAGAGACGTTCTTTATATGGAACGAAAAAAGGTAAATAATTATGTCTCGAAAAAGAAAAGCTCCTAAAAAAATTCCGATTGTAGATCCTAAATATAAATCAGTAATAATTCCAAAACTAATCAATTCTATAATGTTAGATGGCAAAAAAACTATCGCAGAAAAAATTGTTTATGATGCAATTGATAAAATTAAATCAAAATCTAAAGATGAACCATTAACAGTATTTAATGATGCCATAAATAATGTAAGGCCAACTGTTGAGGTTAGATCGAGACGTGTAGGTGGAGCCACTTACCAAGTTCCAGTAGAAGTTAAAGCTAAAAGATCACAAGCGTTAGCATTAAGATGGATTATCGATGCATCGAGAAAAAGAAAAGATAAAAAAATGTCTGATAAATTATTCAACGAAATTTTTGATGCTTATCAAAAAAGAGGTTCAGCAATTAAAAAGAAAGAAGATACACATAAAATGGCAGAGTCAAATAAAGCTTTTGCACATTTTAGATGGTAAATAATATGGCAAAAACTCATCCTCTAAATAAATATAGAAACATCGGTATCATGGCTCATATTGATGCTGGTAAAACAACAACTACAGAAAGAATTTTGTATTATACAGGCAAGAGCCATAAAATTGGTGAAGTTCATGATGGTGCTGCAACAATGGATTGGATGGAACAAGAGCAGGAAAGAGGTATTACAATTACATCAGCTGCAACCACTTGTTTTTGGAGAGAACATAGAATTAATATTATTGATACTCCTGGCCACGTTGATTTTACAATTGAAGTTGAACGATCTTTAAAAGTTTTGGACGGTGCTGTTGCAGTATTTGATGGTGTCGCAGGTGTTGAACCTCAATCAGAAACAGTTTGGAGACAAGCTGATAAATATAAAGTTCCTAGAATTTGTTTTGTA
Source organism: Pelagibacteraceae bacterium GOM-A1 (assembly GCA_001704065.1). Lineage (GTDB taxonomy): Bacteria > Pseudomonadota > Alphaproteobacteria > Pelagibacterales > Pelagibacteraceae > Pelagibacter. The sequence goes on from LHBX01000008.1 coordinate 120,767, forward strand.
AATAAACTTGATAGAACTGGAGCAGATTTCTTTAGATGTGTTGATATGATCAAAGATAGGCTTGGAGCCAAACCTTTAGTAATGCAGATACCTATTGGAATAGAGGCATCACTACAAGGTGTTGTTGATTTAGTTAAAATGAAAGCAATTGTTTGGAAAAACGAAGACCTTGGCGCTGAATGGGAAGAAAAAGATATTCCAGATGATCTCAAAGAGACATGTGATAAATACAGGCAAGAATTAGTTGAGACTGCTGTAGAGCAAGATGAAAAATTAATGGAAGCTTATTTAGGTGGTGAAGAAATTAAGCAAGAAGATTTAATTAAATGTGTAAGAAAAGGATGTTTAAACTTCGAATTCGTACCAGTTTTAACAGGTTCTGCTTTTAAAAATAAAGGTGTTCAACCATTATTAGATGCTGTTGTAGATTACTTACCAAGTCCAGAGGACCTTGGATCTATTATGGGTACAAAACCTGGATCTGATGATGAAATTGAAATGAAGTTTGAGGATAGTGCGCCTTTTTCAGCTTTAGCTTTTAAAGTAGCAACAGATCCATTCGTAGGAAGTCTTACATTTATCAGAATTTACTCAGGCACAGTTAAATCTGGAACTGGAGTTTATAATACTTCTTCAGATAAAGAAGAAAGAGTTGGAAGAATGCTTTTAATGCATGCTAATTCAAGAGAAGACATCAAAGAAGCAAGTGCAGGTGATATAGTTGCGCTAGCTGGATTAAAAAATACAATAACAGGTCATACATTGGCAAACAAGGATGCACCGGTGTTACTTGAGCCAATGGAATTTCCAGATCCAGTTATAGAAATTGCAGTTGAACCAAAATCGAAAGCAGATCAAGAAAAAATGGGTGAAGCATTAGGAAGATTAGCTAAAGAAGATCCATCTTTCAGAGTTTCATCAGACGAAGAGTCAGGTCAAACAATAATTAAAGGAATGGGTGAATTACATTTAGATATTATTGTTGATAGAATGAAAAGAGAATTCAAAGTTGAGGCAAATGTAGGAGCACCTCAAGTTGCATATAGAGAAACAATATTAAATGCTGCTGAGTTCGATTATACACATAAAAAACAGAGTGGTGGAGCTGGACAGTTTGCTAGAGTAAAATTATCTGTTGAACCGCTAGAACCTGGTAAAGGCAGAGAAGTTGAAAGCAAAATAAAAGGTGGAGCAATACCAAAAGAATTTATACCAGGTGTTGAAAAGGGTGTAGAGACAATAGCCGACGGTGGTATCCTAGCCGGTTTTCCTCTGATTGACTATAAAGTTACAATCTTAGATGGTTTACACCATGATGTTGACTCAAGTGTATTAGCTTTTGAACTTGCTTCAAGACAATGTTTTAAAGAGGCATGTGCTCGAGGAACTCTAAAACTTTTAGAACCAGTAATGAGAGTAGAAGTTGTCACTCCTGAAGATTATATGGGAGATGTAATAGGTGATTTGAATAGTAGAAGAGGTCAAATAAGTACACAAGAGCAAAGAGGAAATGCAACAGTAATAACCGCAATGGTGCCATTAGCAAATATGTTTGGTTATATAAATAGCTTAAGATCTATGTCACAAGGTAGAGCTCAATACTCAATGTTTTTTGATCATTACGACAAAGTTCCGCAAAATGTGCAAGATGAGGTAACTAAGAAAACAGGTTAATTATGGATAAACAAAACATTAGAATAAAATTAAGAGCGTACGACAACAAGGTTTTGGATCAGTCCACTGAAGAGATTGTAAATACCGTTAAAAGAACAGGTGCTAATATTAAAGGACCAATTCCCTTACCTACAAAAATAGAGAGATATACTGTTTTAAGATCACCACATATTGATAAAAAAAGTAGAGAACAATTCGAAACAAGAACTCATAAAAGATTAATTGATATTATAGAACCTACACCAGCAACAGTTGAAGCACTAATGAAACTTGATTTAGCATCAGGAGTAGACGTGGAGATTAAAATATAATGGATAATTTAGCTTTAATTGGAAAAAAAATAGGAATGTCTAGAGAGTTTTTTAAAACTGGCCAATCAGTTCCAGTTACTGTGTTAAAAATGGAGACTGGAAGAGTAATAAACGTTATTAACAAAGAAAATAGAGGCTATAGTGCAGTTCAAATAGGATTTGGAAAAATAAAAAACTCAAAATTAACCAAAGCTATGAAAGGATATTTTGCCAAAAAAAATACTGAGCCAAAAAAAACACTTAAGGAGTTTAGGTTAGAAAGCACTGAAAATTTCAAAGAGGGGAATGAAATTGGGTTAGAAATATTTGAAAATGTTAAATTTGTTGATGTTAAATCTAAGACAATTGGTAAAGGATTTGCAGGTGCAATGAAAAGACATAATTTTGGTGGATTAAGAGCTACTCATGGTGTTTCAATTTCTCACAGATCACACGGTTCAACAGGACAAAGGCAGGATCCAGGTAAAGTTTTTAAAGGAAAAAAAATGTCTGGTCATATGGGAGATAAAATTAGAACTATACAAAATATTGAAGTTATTAAAACTGACAAAGAAAATAATTTGTTATATTTAAAAGGTTCTATCCCTGGATCAAAAAATACAGAAGTTTTAATTAGAAAATCAGTCAAAGATATTAACCGAATGTCAATTGGAGAAAAAATTGAGCAAATTGAAAAACAAAAAAAATCAGCTGATAAAAAGAAAAAATAAATGAAAATAGATAAATTAAGTATTGATGGAAAAAAACAGAGCATAGAAGTGTTAGATAAAATATTTAGTGCCAAAGTTAATAATCAATTAGTGAGTGGCGTTATCTATAAATTAAATGCAAATTTTAAAGGTAGAAAAGCAAAAACAAAGCAAAGAAATGAAATAGCTGGTTCAACGTCAAAAATTTACTCACAAAAAGGTACTGGTAATGCAAGACATTCTAGTAAAAAAGCTCCTATATTTGTAGGCGGAGGAATAGCTCATGGACCAAAAGGTCAAGATAATTACAAAACTAGAAAGTTGAATAAGAGTGAAAAAAAAATGAGTATAGCCTCACTTATTACTGAAAAAAATAAATCTAATAACGTAATTATTTTTGATGACTTTGGAAAAAAAATTGAAAAAACAAAAGAGATGTTTGAACTTTTAAAGAAGTTTGACGCAAATAATTCATTATTAATTGTAGATGCAAAATCAAAAGATAATATCTTAAGATCAACTAAAAATATTCCTAATGTCAAATTGACAGATGCAAATCATTTTAGTGCATTTGATTTAGTTAAATATAAAAAAATTATTTTTACTGAGACCTCAGTGAAAGAATTGGAAAAAAGGTATCAATAATGGATAAATTAAGCTTATACGATAAAATATTGTTTCCTGTTGTAACTGAAAAATCAACCAATTTATCAGAACAAAATAAAATTGTTTTCAAGGTACCTCAGAGTGCTAATAAAAAAACTCTAAAAGGTTCAATTGAAAAAATTTTTAAAGTTAACGTAACAAAAATTAATATTATTAATAAAAAAACACTAATTAAATCTACAAGAGGAAAAAAAGTTAAAAAAAAGGGTTTTAAAAAAGCAATTATTACCCTTAAAAAAGGTCAAAATATTGACTTAACAACAGGTATTTAAGTTATGGCTTTAAAAACATTTAAACCTTACACAAAATCTACTAGAGGCACCATATTAACTAGTAGAGAAGGGCTTTGGAAAGGCAAGCCTTACAAACCATTAACAAGTGCGAATTATTCTTCAAAAGGAAGAAATAATTATGGTCGAATAACTTCAAGAAATCATGGTGGAGGACATAAACATAAGTATAGAAAAATAGATTTTTATAGGAAAAAGAACGATATGAAAGCAATTGTGGAAAGAATTGAGTATGACCCAAACAGGTCATGTCACATAATGTTGGTTAAATTTGAGGATAATCAAAAATTCTACTATCTTGCTCCCCAAAAAATTAAAGTTGGTGATCATATTCAAAATGGTTCTTCCTCAGAAATTAAAATAGGAAATTGTTTACCATTACAGGATATTCCAGTGGGTATTGATATACATAATGTTGAAATACAGCCAGGTGCTGGAGGAAAAATAGCAAGAGCAGCCGGTTCCTCTGTTACGATCTCGGGCATTGATGGAAATTACTCAATTATAAAAATGACCTCAGGTGAAGTCAGAAAAATAGATTCAAGAGCGTTGGCTACAATTGGAGTATTATCTAATCCAGATCAAAAAAACATTAAAATTGGTAAAGCTGGTCGATCAAGATGGTTGGGAAGAAGACCACATACTAGAGGGGTTGTTAAAAATCCAGTAGATCACCCTCATGGTGGTGGTGAAGGAAAATCTGCCGGTGGTAGACATCCTGTTTCTCCTACTGGACAATCAGCAAAAGGATTAAAAACAAGAGACAATAAACGAACTGATAAATTCATTATTAGAAGAAGAAAGAAGAAGAGAGCATAAAATATGGCGAGATCTGTTTGGAAAGGACCTTTTGTTGAAGAAAGTTTAATCAAGAAAGTTGAAAAGATTAAAAACGATCCTAATAAAAAACCAATTAAGACTTGGTCTAGAAAGTCAACAATAATACCTGACTTTGTAGGGTTTAGTTTTTTAATTTATAACGGTAAAAAATTTATACCAATAACGGTATCTGAAGACATGGTAGGACACAAATTCGGAGAATTTGCTCCAACAAGACAGTTTTTTGGTCATACACCAGCTGATAAAAAAGCAAAAGTTGAGGGTGGAGCTAAGGGAGCTGAAAAGAAATAAATATGAGTAATAATAAAGATATAGATTTAAAACAAGTTAGATCAATAAATAAGAATGTAAGATCTAGTGTAAGAAAATTAAAACCTATACTTAAATCAATAGTTGGTAAAAAAGTAGAAATTGCGATTAGAGATTTGTCTTTCTCCGAAAAGAGAATATCTAAAGATGTTAAGAAAACAATCTCATCCGCTATTGCTAATGCAGAAAATAATTTTCAATACGATATTGACAACTTAGTAGTCAAAGAAGCTTACTGTGGAAAACAGGTAATAATGAAAAGATTTAGAGCTAGGGCTAAAGGTAGAGCTGCAGAAATTATGAAACCATACTCAAACGTAACAATAGTTTTGAGTGAACAAATGAAACAAAAAGAGAAGGAACATGGGACAAAAGGTTAATCCAGTTGGCTTAAGATTAGGTATCAATAGAGGGTGGGATTCCGTTTGGTATGCAAAGAAAAAAGATTTTGGAAATTATTTAATTGAAGATTTTAAAATTAGAGAATTTATTAAAAAAAATGTTATTAATTCAGGAGTTTCAAAAGTAATGATTGAGAGATCAGCAAAAAAATGTTTTGTAACAATTTATACTTCTAGACCTGGATTTGTAATTGGAAAAAAGGGAAGCGATATAGAAAAAATTAAAGGTAAATTGTCAAGATTGAGCGCAAATGAAATAGTGCTAAATATTAAAGAAGTTAAAAAACCTGAGACAAATTCATTTTTAGTAGCTGAAAATATTGCTCAACAATTAGTTAAGAGAGTTTCATATAGAAGAGCTATGAAAAGAGCTATGCAATCTGCATTAAGATTAGGAGCAAAAGGAATTAAAGTATCTTGCAGTGGAAGACTTGGTGGAAACGAAATTGCAAGAACAGAATGGTTAAGGGATGGCAGCATACCGTCACATACTTTAAGAGCAGATATCGACTACGCCGAAGCAGAAGCTCTTACCACTTATGGGATAATTGGAATAAAGGTTTGGATATATAAAGGAGAAATTTTTACAAAAGAATTTAGCCAAGAAAGAAATAAGGTATAAAAATGTTACAACCAACTAGAACAAAGTTTAGAAAAGCACACAAAGGAAGAATTCATGGGAATGCTTCCAGATGTAATGCAATGAATTATGGTTCTTTTGGTTTGAAAGCTATTCAGCCAGAGAGAATTATATCAAGACAAATTGAGGCAGCTAGAGTTGCATTAACTAGACATATGAAAAGACAAGGTAGAGTATGGACAAGAATGTTTCCTAATATACCAGTATCAAAAAAACCTACTGAGGTAAGAATGGGTAAAGGAAAAGGCTCACCTGAATTTTGGGCATGCAGAGTTAAACCAGGGAGAATTTTATTTGAGGTTGACGGAGTAACAGAAGAAATTGCTAGAGAGGCTTTATACAAAGCATCAGCAAAACTTCCAATTAAATGTAAATTTATTAAGAGAATTTAAATGAAAAAAAGTGAGATAAAAAAAATGACCAAAGAACAGGCTTTGAAAGATATTGAAAAATTAAAAAAAGATCTTTTTAATTTTAGATTTCAAAAAATTAATGGTCAGATAAAAAGTCCATCAAAGATAAATGAAACGAAGAAGAATATTGCAAGATTAAAAACATTAGTAGTGAGAAAAGATGCCTAAAAAAATATTAAATGGAATAGTTGTCAGCAATAAGCCAAATAAAACCATTACTGTTTTAGTTGAGCGAAAATACCAACATCCGGTATTAAAAAAAGTTATAAAAGCTAGAAAGAAGTATAGTGTTCATGACGAAGAGAATAAATATAAAAACGGTGATAAAGTATCTATTCAAGAGTGCAAACCTTACTCAAAGTCGAAAAAATTTGAAGTTATAGGAGTTTCCAAATGATACAAGTTCAGACAGAATTATTCGTAGCAGATAATACTGGTGCAAAAAAAATTGAATGTATAAAGGTATTGGGCGGATCTAAAAGAAGATATGCAAGTATTGGTGATACTATCGTTGTAGCAGTTAAAGAAGCAATTCCAAAAGGAAAAGTTAAAAAAGGGGCGGTTCATAAAGCTGTTGTTGTTAGAGTTAAAAAAGGAATTCATAGGAATGACGGATCCAAGGTAAGATTTGATAACAATGCAGCTGTTCTGACAGATGATAAAGGGGAGCCGATAGGCACTAGGATTTTTGGACCAGTTACTAGAGAATTAAGAAATAGAGGTCAAATGAAAATTATTTCGTTGGCTCCAGAGGTATTATAATGATTAAAAAAGGTATTAAAGTAAAAATATTGGCTGGTAAGGATAAAAATAAAGATGGTGATGTAATAGAAATAGATAGAAAAAATAATAGAGCAAAGGTTAAAGGTATTAACATGGTAAAAAAACATGTGAAAACTACAAAAGAAAAGAAAGGTGGAATAGTTTCAAAAGAGAACTTTATACATCTTTCGAATTTAGCAATTTTTGATACCAAAAATAAAAATGAGGCTAAAAAATAATGATACCTAGATTAAAACTAAATATAACAAAAGATATTGAGCCAGCATTAAAAGAAAAGTTCGGTTATAAAAATTTATATATGGGTCCAAGAATACAAAAAATTGTTTTAAATATGGGTTTAGGACTTGATGGAAATGATCAAAAAATTTTAAAATCCTGCCAAGAAGATCTAGCAAATATTACAGGTCAAATGCCTGTAGTAACAAAATTCAAAAAATCTATTGCAAATTTTAAAACTAGAAAAAACACCAATTCAGGTTTGAAGGTAACATTGAGAAAAAATAAAATGTATGAATTTATTGATAGATTAACAAATATAGCATTACCAAGAATAAAAGATTTTAGAGGATTAAGTCCTAAAGGTTTTGATAAATTTGGAAATTATACATTTGGTGTTAAAGAACATATTATATTTCCAGAGGTAAATTTCGATAAAGTTGATAAAATTAGAGGTTTAGACATTACAATAGTTATTAAATCTCAAAAAGTTGAACACAGTTTTGAATTATTAAAACATTTAAATTTTCCATTTAGAGAAACAAGGAGTAATTAATGGCTAAAATGAGTGCAATAAATAAGAATAATAGAAGAATAAAATTATCAGATAGATTTTATAAAAAAAGAATGCAATTAAAAAAAATAATAATGGACAAAAAATTACCCTTAGAAGAAAGATTTAAAGCTCAACAAAAATTATCAAAATTACCTAGGAATTCCGCAAAAGTTAGAGTTATGAATAGGTGCCAAATCACTGGTAGACCGCATGGTGTTTATAGAAAATTAAAAATTTCAAGAATAGCGCTTCGACAACTAGGTTTAGAAGGTAAAATTCCTGGAATGGTAAAATCAAGTTGGTAGAAAGGAAAATATGAGTTTAAGTGATCCAATAGGAGATATGTTAGCAAGAATTAAAAATGCTCAAGTGAGAAACCATAGCAAAGTTTCTTTACCTTCGTCAAAATTTAAATCTAAAATTGCAGATGTGTTAAAAGCAGAAGGTTATATTATAGACTATAAAATCAATGATGACAAAAAACCTTCAATTGAAATTAATTTAAAATATAACTCAGGAAACCCAGTTATAAATACTATTGAAAGAATTTCTAAACCAGGGAGAAGAATTTTTTCTAGCGCGAGCAGTCTACCAAAAATTAATAATGGTCTTGGTATTGCTATTGTGTCTACACCACAAGGTGTAATGACAGATGTCGATGCAAGAAAGAAAAAACTTGGTGGTGAAATTATTTGTAAGGTTTTTTAATGTCAAAAATAGGAAAAATAAACATACCAATTCCAGAAAAAGTAAAAGTTTTATTATCTGGTAACACAGTTAATGTAGAGGGACCACTTGGCAAACAAGCAATCAAATTAGATTTAGATATGTTTGAACTTAATATTACGGAAGGTAAAGATGTATCGATAAAACCAAAAAAACTTGATGATACATCTAAAAGATTATGGGGCATGAATAGAAGTTTACTTAATAATGCAATTATTGGTGCAAGCAGCGGTTATGAGAAAATACTTGAACTTACAGGTGTAGGTTTCAGAGCTGCTCTAAAAGGTAACGTTTTAAATATGCAACTAGGATTTAGTCATGATATTAATTACGATATTCCAGAAGGCATTAAAATAGCTATTGAAAAACAAACAACTTTAAAAATAAGTGGATCAAATAAACAACAAGTTGGTATGGTTGCTTCACAAATCAAAAGTATTAGACCACCTGAGCCTTATAAAGGAAAAGGCATAAAAGAAAAAGGTCAATATATTTTAAGAAAAGAGGGTAAGAAAAAATAATGAGATTAACCACAATCGAAAGAAAAAGATTTAGGGTAAGAAAAAAACTTAAAAATGTTTCTAAAAATAGATATAGATTAAGTGTTTCTAGATCAACAAAAAATATAAGTGCACAAATTATAGATGATGTAAAAAATATTACATTAGTCTCTGCTTCATCTATAGACAAAGAAATTAAAGAACAAAAAAAAAACAAATCAGAATTGTCTACTATTGTTGCTCAAATTTTGGCGAAAAAAGCAAATGAAAAAAATATCAAGAAAATTTACTTTGATAGAGGAATTTATAAATATCATGGAAGAGTTAAAATTTTTGCTGAAACATTAAGAAAAAATGGAATGGAATTTTAAAATATGGAAAAAAATACAGAATTTGTAGAAAAATTAGTTCACATAAACAGAATAACTAAAGTTGTCAAAGGTGGAAGAAGATTTGGTTTTTCAGCCTTAGTAGTAGTTGGTAATCAGAATGGGAAAATTGGAATTGCTCATGCAAAAGCAAAACAGGTTCCTGATGCAATCAAAAAAGCAAACGAGTTGGCTAAAAGAAAATTGATACAAATACCTTTGAGAGATGGACGTACAATTCATCATGATATTTACGGCAAAGATGGTGCTGGAAAAATTAAATTAAGATCTGCACCTAAAGGAACAGGTATAATTGCTGGCGGACCAGTTAGAGCGGTCTGTGAGGTACTTGGTATAAAAGATATAGTAGCCAAATCTTTGGGCACTGCAAATCCACATAATGTAATTAGAGCATGTATAAAAGCTTTATCAAAACAAAATTCACCAAAAAATATTTCTAATTTAAGAAATAAAAAAATATCTGAGATAATTGAGAAAAGAGGATAATGACATCTTTAAATACATTAAAAAATATTAAAATAAAAAAAATTCGAGTAGGAAGAGGTATAGGATCTGGTAAAGGTAAAACTTCTGGTAGAGGTGTAAAAGGTCAAAAATCAAGATCTGGAGTAGCTATAAAAAGTTTTGAAGGCGGTCAAATGCCATTATATAGAAGACTACCTAAAAGAGGTTTCAACCCCATAAACAAAAATGATACAGCAGCAATAAACTTAGGTGATTTACAAAACCTTATTGATAATAAAAAAATTAAAGCAGATGAAAAAATAAATATAAATACATTTAAAAAGTCAAAATTATTTAGAAAATCAATTAATAAATTTAAAGTTTTATCAAATGGTAATTTTAATTCTAAAATTGATATTGAAGCAGATTATTCTTCTAAAACGGCTAAAGAGAAAATTGAAAAAGCTGGTGGACAAATTACTGTTAAAAATCAATCTAAATAATGAGTGCCTCAACACAATCTAACGATTTAAGAAATAGAATACTATTCACACTTTTTATCCTTGCCGTTTATCGATTGGGTACTTTTGTTCCTCTACCAGGGATTGACCCAGAACAACTACAAATAATGATGGAGGGAAATCAAAAAGGGTTATTAGGAATGTTTAACGTTTTTGCAGGTGGCGCTGTGAGCAGAATGGCAATTTTTGCTCTTGGAATAATGCCGTATATATCATCTTCAATTATTGTCCAATTACTTACTGGAGTTTCAGAATATTTTAAAAATTTAAAGGCACAAGGTGAAATAGGAAGACAAAAAATAACACAAATAACAAGATATGGAACTGTTTTGTTAGCAACTATACAAGGATATGGTTTGGCAGTTGGGTTGGAGTCCTCAGCTGATTTAGTGATTAATCCAGGAATATTTTTTAAAATTTCAACAGTTACAACTATTGTCGCTGGAACTATATTTTTAATGTGGCTAGGAGAGCAAATTACACAAAGAGGAATTGGTAATGGTATTTCATTAATTATTTTTTCAGGTATTGTTGCTGAAATTCCTAGAGCTTTAGTAACAACTTTTGAATTGGGAAGAACCGGTGCAATTTCAACCGTAATGATAATTTTTATATTTCTTTTACTTGTTGCTACGATAATGTTTATTGTATTTATGGAAAGAGCATTAAGAAAAATTCTTATAAATTATCCAAAAAGACAAATGGGTAATAAAATGTATGGTGGAGATTCTTCTCATCTACCTTTAAAAATTAACTCAGCAGGTGTTATACCTGCTATTTTTGCTTCAGCTTTATTACTATTACCAGTTACTTTTTCAAATTTTAATGTTTCTCAAAATGAAACTTTTCTGAACATTTCATCTTACTTTTCACAAGGACAACCTTTGTATATGTTGTTATATGCATCTGGAATAATATTTTTTACTTTTTTTTATACTTCAATAACTTTTAATCCAACAGAAACTGCTGAAAATTTAAGAAAGTATGGTGGATTTATTCCAGGTATACGACCAGGGGATAGCACTGCTCAGTATATAGATATAATTCTAACAAGACTTACAACAATTGGAGCTTTATATCTTGCTCTGGTTTGCTTAATGCCAGAATTTTTAATTGCAAATTATCCAATTCCTTTCTATTTAGGCGGTGCATCAGTTCTAATTGTTGTTGTAGTTGCAATTGACACTGTAACACAAATTCAAACTAGGATGATGAGTTCACAATATGAGCAACTCATTAAAAAAACTAAATTCGGTAGATAAGTGAATATTGTATTGTTTGGTCCACCAGGTGCTGGAAAAGGGACTCAAGCTAGGTATTTAGTTAAAAAATTAAATGGATTTCAAATTTCAACTGGTGATATTTTAAGAGAAGAAATAAAAAAAGATACAGATATTGGAAAAAAAATTATCAGTAATATGAATGAAGGAAAATTTGTAAGTGATGAAATTGTAAATAGTCTTTTAAAAAATCATGTATGTGATCCTAGAAAAAAAGAAAAGTTAATTTTTGATGGCTATCCTAGGTCTTTAAGACAAGCTAAAAATTTAGATTTATTATTAAATGAATCAAATCAAAAGATAGATTTTATTTTTTTTTTAAATGTAAATAAAGAAACTATTATAGAAAGAATAAAAAAAAGAAAAATTTTAGAAAATAGATCAGACGATGATTTAGATACAATATTGAAAAGATATGATACTTATATTGAAACCACTAGACCAGTATTAGATCACTATTCTAAAAATTTAAATTTTCATGAGATTGACGGATCAATGGAAATTGATCAAATAACCAATAAAATTGACACTTTTTTGAATGTTTAAGGCGTTGACTTTGATTAATCTTCTTATATAAAAGGCACAATTTATCACAAAAATTATGGCTCGTATTGCAGGTGTAAACATACCACAAAATAAACTAGTTCATATTGGACTTACTTATATTTATGGTATCGGAAACAAATTTTCACAACAAATTTGTACTGAATTAGAAATACCAAAATCAAAAAGAGTTAACGAATTGACAGATGATCAAATTCTGAAAATCAGAGAATATATAGATCAAAAATTTACTGTTGAAGGTGACCTAAGAAGAGAAACATCATTAAGTATAAAAAGATTAATTGATCTTGCAACTTATAGAGGATCTAGACATAGAAAAAAACTTCCTGTTAGAGGACAAAGAACAAGATGTAATTCTAGAACACGAAAAGGCAAAGCAATTGCAATTGCTGGAAAAAAATTAACACCACTTAAAAAATAATGAAAAAAGAAACAACTGAAAATAAAGAACAAAAATCAGAAGTTAAAACTAAAAAAAGCTCTTATTCTAAAAAGAAAAAAGGAAAAAAGAACATTCTAAACGGAATTGCTTATGTGCAATCAACTTTTAACAATACAATAGTCTCAATCGCTGATACAAATGGAAATGTTGTCTCTTGGGCATCCGCGGGACAAAAAGGATTTAAAGGTTCTAGAAAATCAACTCCATATGCTGCTCAAGTTGCAGCTGATGCTGCTGCTGCAAAAGCTCTAGAAGTTGGTATGAAGATATTATCTGTTGAAGTTAAAGGTCCTGGTTCTGGTAGGGAAACTGCCTTGAGAGCTTTACAAGCTAGAGGATTTAAAATTATATCAATTAAAGATACAACACCAATGCCACATAATGGTACAAGACCACCAAAAAAAAGGAGAGTTTAATGGAACAAACTGAAGTAAATACAAAAAACTGGAAATCATTAATTAAACCTGCAAAATTAGATGTTCAATTAAGCGATGATAATTCTTTTGCTAAAATTATAGCCGAACCGTTAGAAAAAGGTTATGGATTAACTCTGGGTAATTCACTAAGAAGAATTCTTTTATCTTCTATTAGAGGAACTGCAGTTACATCAATTCAAATAGATGGTGTATTACATGAATTCACATCAATCAAAGGTGTAAGAGAAGATGTAACGGATATTGTATTAAATGTAAAATCTTTAGCGCTTAAAAGTTCATCTGACGAGCCAAAAAAATTAATACTTGATGCCAAAGGTCCAGGAGAAATTAAAGCATCAGATATTACTTCAGTTGCTGATATTGAAATTTTAAATCCAGATTTAGTTATATGTAACTTGGACGAAAACACTAAGTTTCACATGGAAATGTCAGTTGGAACAGGAAAAGGATATGTTTCAGCTGATATGAATAAACCAGAGGAACCACCATTAGGTTTAATCCCAATAGATTCATTATTTAGTCCAGTTAAAAAAGTTTCTTACACAGTAAGCACAGCAAGAGAAGGCAAAGCATTGGACTATGATAAACTAACAATGGAAGTTGAGACAAATGGGTCAATCTCAGCTGAAGACGCAGTTGCATACTCTGCTAGAATATTTCAAGATCAACTAGGAATGTTCGTTAACTTTGATGAGCCACAAGAAGTTATTGTAAAAGAGCAACCTTCAGAGCCAGAATTTAATAAAAATTTATTAAGAAAAGTTGATGAGTTAGAGCTTTCTGTAAGATCAATGAACTGTCTGAAAAATGATAATATTATCTATATTGGTGATTTAGTACAAAAATCAGAAGGTGAAATGTTAAGAACACCTAATTTTGGTAGAAAATCGTTAAATGAGATTAAAGAAGTACTGACTGGAATGTCATTGTATCTTGGAATGGAAATTCCAAATTGGCCACCTGATAATATTGCTGAATTATCTAAAAAACTAGAGGAAGCTATCTAATGAGACATAAAATGGGCTACAAAAAGCTCAACAGAACTTCAGAGCATAGAAAAGCTCTGATTAAAAATATGCTTAACTCATTAATAAAGTATGAGCAAATTACAACTACATTACCAAAAGCAAAAGTTCTAAAGCCTCAAGCTGACAAAATAATCACATTAGGAAAGAAAGATACTTTATCTAATACAAAAACATTAATTTCAAAGTTGCAAGATATTAAATCTACAAACAAAGTTAAAAAAACTCTTTCTAAAAGGTACGTAAATAGAAAAGGTGGATATACGAGAATTATAAAGGCTGGATTTAGATATGGTGATAATGCACCAATGGCAGTAATTGAGTTTGTAGACAGGGATGTTGAAGCAAAAAGAGTCGATAGAAAGAAAAAGAATCCGACTAAAGATACACCAAAAGTAGACGATAAAAAACAAGCTACAGCTTAATCTTTATTTCATATTTTATTTAATTGATGTTGTAAATCAATTATTTAATATTTTATATTAATGAAATGAAAAATGTAATTTTTCAAATTATTATAATATTTTTTTTTACAACTAATATTTTAAATGCAAATCCAGCAAAAATTGACGGTTTAAAATTTTATACGTTAGGTGATGATAATATGCCTTGGTTTAATTTAGATAATGAAAATGATTTAATAGACTTATCTAATATTGACTGTCAATGGAGTCATGGAAAAAAAACAAAATGTAGAATGCATTTATCACCCTTATATAACTTTCCTAAAGACGGATTATTAATTCAAAATAAAATTGTTAGATCTGGCAAATTTGCTTGGAAATTTAAAAATGGTGATGGTGATTGTGGCCAACAAAAAAAGTCAGATGAGTGCAATACTTTCAGAGAAAGATCAGAAGTGAGTATGCTAGGATTGAAGTCTAAAAATACATGGTTTAAATTTAGTATTTATATCCCTGAAAATAGTGAATTTACTATTCCTATAAGTAATACTATATGGCAAATACATTCTAAAGCAGGTCCAGTAAATTTTATGTTTAGAGTTGCTCCAAATGGAGATTTGCAATGGACAGATTTTGTAAATCATAGTTTTGGAGGTTTTGACACTTATAAAATTTTAGAATCAAATAATGTAAAAGGTAAATGGAATGATTTTGTTATTAATATGGAATTTGTTGATTGGCCAAATAAGAGTTATATCAAGATTTGGGCTAATAACGAACTTGTAGTTAATTATACCGGATTGACTAATAATAATATAAGTAAACAGTCTTATATGAAGTTTGGAATATACAAAAGTAATATTAATAGATTTAATATAATGCATAAAGGCAAACCTCCAAAAAGAGCTGATACAGTTGTATATTATGATTCTATAGCTATAGGTAAAAAGTGCAAAGACCTTAAGCTAGACAATGAAAACAATAGTTGCAATAAATTAAAATAAAAATGAAAAAATCAATTAACGTAGATAAATCTTTTAATGACATGCGTATTGACAGATTCATTCGAAATCATTTAGGAAATATTCCACAAGGACTAATTGAAAAAAATCTAAGAAATGGAAAATTAAAATTAAATCAAAAAAAAGTAAAAAGCTCTCAAAAAGTTAAAACTGGTGACAAACTTAATATTTATAATTTAAATTTTGAGGAAAAAATTGAGCAATACAAAAAAAAATATAATCCTAGTAATGAAATTATAAAAGAAAATGAAGATTTAATTATTGAAAATAATGATAATTTTGTCGTTCTAAATAAACAATCAGGAATTTCAGTGCAGGGTGGTACAAAATCTAAAAAGAATATAATTGATATATTTGCGAAAAGTAATTTATTTAGAGATGATAAGCCTTACTCTGTACACAGATTAGATAAGGATACATCTGGCGTTTTTATAATTGCAAAGAATAGGGAAACAGCCCAACTACTCACATCACTTTTTAGATTAAGAAAGGTTTATAAAACCTATTTAGCCATATGTAATGGTGAATTAATTTTAATCGATAAAGGTGTAATAAAAGATGATTTAACAAGATTTGAAAATAAAAAAAAAATTGTTGAAAGAGCTGAAACAAAATATGAAATTTTAGATAAAAATAATAATGCGACTTTCATTCAGCTAAATCCAATTACTGGAAGAAAACACCAACTTAGAAAACAATTATTTAATTTAGGAAACTCCATTATTGGTGATAAAAAATATAATTCAACAAATAACTCAAAAATAAATAATAAAAATTTAATGTTACATTCTTACGAAATAAAATTTAAAATTAATGAGAAAAAATACACTTTTAGAGCCACTCCTCCAGATTATTTTAGAAATATGTTAAAAACAAAAAGACTTAATTTTTAATATTTGATAAAAAATTTTTTATTAATTCATTCTCAATATTTTTATAATTTTGTTTTTTTATATTATTTAAATTTGAAACCCCTCTATCTCTAATCCCACAAGGAATTATTTTTTTATATACATTAAGATCATTAGAAATATTTATTGCAAAACCGTGATAAGCAATCCACTTCTTTACTTTTATTCCTATTGCTGCAATTTTATCTATTTTACCAGATTTGTGCTCAAACCAAATTCCAATATTTTTTCTATCAGCAAAACACTTTATATCATAATTTTTTAGAGTATTTATAATTGTTTTTTCAATTGCAGTTATAATTTTTTTTATATTCTTACCTCTTTTGTTTAAGTCAATCACAAAATAAAAAACCAATTGACCCGGACCATGATATGTTATTTTTCCTCCTCTATTCGTTCTAATAAAGTTTATTGATTTATCTAAAATCTCATTATCATTAAAACTTGTTCCACCAGTATAAATCTCTTCATGTTCAAGTATCCAAATAAGTTCTTTATTTTTATTTACTTTGATTTGCTCCAATCTATCTTCTAGTATATCTATCGCAGATTTATATTTTATTGGTTTTACTGACTTTTTGATCTCTATTGTCATTATAAATTTGTATTATTTTTATTTTGTATTAATAGTGCCAACTAAATTATAGGTAAATTTTATGACTATAGTGAAAAAAATAAAAGATAAAAAAGTTAACTTCGAATTTAATAAAGAATTCATCAAAGTTGTCACAGATAAAATTGCCTCAAATGACGCTGGATTTATTACAAATTCGTTCAATGCTATGCATCCAGCAGATGCTGCCGACATAATTGAACATTTAAGCCAAAATGATAGAGAAAATTTAATAAAATTAAATAGTTTCAAAGTTGATCCTGAGGTTTTTGTTGAATTAAATGAGTCAATCCAGTCAGAGATGATTGCTTACCTATCATCAGATTCAATAGTTAACATACTTAAAAATTTAGAGTCAGATGATGCAATTAAGATTTTAGAAAATGTAGATGAAAAAGATAAAAATACAATTCTTAGCTCATTACCTCCAAAAGACAGGTTTGCATTACTTGAAAGCTTAAGTTATCCTGAGGACTCTGCTGCTAGATTAATGCAGCGTGAATTTACAGCTATACCAAGTAATTGGTCTGTAGGGCAAACAATAGATTATCTAAGAGAAAATAAAGAACTTCCTGAAGAATTTCTAGAAATATTTATCGTTGATCAAGAATTTAAACCCATTGGTACAGTTCCTTCATCAAGAGTATTAAGAACTCCAAGAGACACAAAAATGATGTCTATTATGGCTGAATCTCAAACTTTAATACCAGTTGATATGGATAGAGAGGAAGTCGGTAATTTATTTGAAAATTATAATTTGAGTTCAGCAGCTGTTGTGGATAAGTCTGATAAATTAGTTGGGATGATAGCTTATGATGATGTTTTAACAGTATTAAAAGAGGAAGCGGAAGAGGACGCACTTAGATTAGCTGGAGTAGGTGATGAAGAAATAACTGATGGAGTAATAACAAAAACAAAGAGAAGATTTAATTGGTTGTTATTAAACTTGTTTACTGCTTTTCTAGCAACTTATTGCATTAGTTTATTTGGTGCTACTATAGAGCAAATGGTAGTACTAGCTTTTTTAATGCCAATAGTAGCATCAATGGGCGGTAACGCTGGCATGCAGACATTAGCTGTCACAGTAAGATCTTTAGCCACACAGGATTTAACAAAAAATAATTTTACGAATAATATTATTAAAGAATTTAATATTGGAGTTTTAAATGGAGTTATTTTTGCAATTATTAGTTCTTTGATAGTTCAACTATGGTTTAATGATATCCAGCTCTCCTTGATAATTTCAATTTCAATGGTTTTAACTATGATAGTTGCTGGTCTTTTTGGTATTTTAGTACCAGTTACATTAAATAAAATGAAAATTGATCCTGCAATTTCATCTAGTGTATTTGTCACAACAATAACAGATGTGATTGGATTTGTATCTTTCTTAGGTGTAGGAGCATATTTTTTATAATCAAAAATTATCAATCAATCTTACCCCATTAATATGATAGGCAATAAATAGTCTATATTTAGATTTAAAATTATTTAATTTCATTTTTTTTTCATCTCTGAATTCAAGATAATCAATTTTTATTTTAAATTTATTTTCAAGCTCATATTTAGATTTTGACAAATCCACAAATTTATTAGTTTGTGATAGTCTTTTAATCTTATTCAATTTAATGGCTATATTTGATGCTATTTTTACGGATGATTTATTTAACAATTTATTTCTTGTAGATAAAGCAATTTTATTATTTTCTCGAATGGTAGGACAACCAACAATATTTATTTTATATTTTTTTCCTAATATTCTTTTAATTAAAATGTATTGTTGAAAATCTTTTTCACCCATATAAACATACTTAGATTTAACAATAGATAACAATCTATTCATCACGTTTAATACACCCTCAAAGTGACCTTTTCTATATTTAGCACATAAAATTTTATCAGATTTATTAAGTTCAAAATTTTTCATTTTATTTTTATATATTTCATCAACCTCTGGTAAAAACAAATAATTAACTTTAAGTTTTTTTAATATCGAAATATCTTTTCTTATATTCCTTGGATAATTCTTAAAATCTTTTTTTTGATTAAATTGCGTTGGATTGACAAAAATACTAACTATTGTTTCTTTGTTATTTTTTTGTGAAATTTTTATTAAAGATACGTGGCCTTTATGAATTCCCCCCATTGTAGGTACAAATCCAACATTTTTGTAATTTTTTACTGCCTTATTTAGTTCAAAAATATTTTTTAAAATTTTCATTTTTAATAAATATGATTATAAGTAAAACATCTTAATGATTAAACAAGCTATTATTCCTCTTGCTGGTTTGGGTACACGTTTGCTACCTTTGACAAGTGTTTTTCCTAAAGAACTGCTTCCAATAAATGGAAAACCAGGAATTGAGTATATTTTAGATGAATGTATTGAGGCTGGGGTAAATGAAATAATTTTTATTATTTCAAAAAAAAAAGAGATGATAAAGAAATATTTTAATAATGATAATTTTTACAAATCAATTATAAAAAAAAAGAAAGATCCCAGAATAATAAAAGAGTATAAAAAAATACTTTTTTTTAGAAAAAAAATTAAATTTGTTTATCAAAATAAACCCATGGGAACTGGTGATGCTGTACTCAAAACTAAAAAGTTTATAAAAAATGATTATTTTTTAATGTTGTTACCCGATGATTTAATTACGAAAAAGAATTGTTCAAAAGATATGATAAAAATTTATAAAAAATTAAAAGGGTCTGTAATGGCCAGCATGAAAGTTAAAAAAAATGATGTAGATCGTTGGGGAATTTATTCAATTAAAAAAAAAATTGACAAATTAAATTTTAAAATTGCAGATGTAATTGAAAAACCTGATACTAAAGATGCTCCTTCAAATAATGCAGTAATAGGTAGATACATATTATCAAAGAAAATTTTTCATTACCTAAAAAATCAAAAAAAAGGTAAAGGTGGTGAAATACATATTACAGATGCAATTAGAAGAATGATATTAGATCAATATTTATTCATTGGACATAAATTTAGAGGTAATTATTTAGATTGTGGATCTATGAAAGGTTATATTAAATCTGGAATTGAAATTTCTAAGTTATGAAAATTTGTATTATAGGTTCTGGTTACGTTGGGTTAGTTACTGGAGCTTGTTTTTCTGACTTAGGTAATACAGTAATTTGTGTTGATATTAATAGAGAAACTATAGAAAAATTAAATAAAGGAATAATCCCAATTTATGAACCTGGTCTTCAAGAATTGGTTGTAAGAAATTTAAAAAAAAAAAGACTTTTATTTACAACAGATATTTCTAACTCAATAAAAAAGTCAGATATCATATTTATTTGTGTTGGAACTCCTACCAAAAATAATAAAGCAGATTTGAGATATGTATTTAATGCTACCAAAAGTATAAAATCTAATCTAAATAGGTATAAAATAATAGTTACTAAATCTACTGTCCCAGTTACCACAGGTGATAAAATTACAAAATTCTTAAAATCAAATAAAAATAAAAATAATTTTGATGTTGTATCTAATCCTGAATTTTTAAGAGAAGGTGAAGCTATTAGAGATTTTCAATTCCCAGACAGAGTTGTTGTAGGTACTAGCAGCAACAAAGCAAATAAAATTATGAAAAAGTTATATCTTCCTTTAATTAAGAAGGGTGGCAGATATTTTCATACATCTAGAAGATCAGCTGAATTAATTAAATATGCATCAAACGCTTTTTTAGCCACTAAAATTACATTTATTAATGAAATAGCCAATTTATGTGAAAAATCAAACATAGATGTGAAAGAAGTTGCTATTGGCATGGGTTTAGATGAAAGGATTGGGAGTAGATTTCTTCGTGCTGGCCCAGCTTACGGTGGATCATGTTTTCCAAAGGATACAAGGGCACTTGTTTCAACTGCTCGTATGTTTAAAACAAATCTTTCAGTTGTAAAAACAGTAATTAATTCAAATGATAAAAGATCTAATTTATTACTAAATAAAATTAGTAAAATAATGAATAACAAAATTAAAAATAAAAATATTACATTTTTGGGTGTTACTTTTAAACCAGGAACTGATGATATGAGAGAATCTTCCTCATTAAAAATTATACCAGCTTTATCAAGAAAAGGCGCATATATAAATTATTATGAACCAACAGGCAAAAAAAAGGAATTTAAATCTAAAAATATAAATTTTTTTGAAAATATAAAAGATGCTTGTAAAAGTGCAGATTTAATAATTATTCATACAGAATGGAATGAATTTAAGCAACTTAACTTTAAAAAAATTACAAAAAAAAGAAATTTTAAAGTTTTTGATATGAGAAATCTTTACTCAACTTCTGAAATGAAAAAAAATAAAATAAAATATTTTAGTATTGGTAGATAATTAATTAAGATCAAATATTGCATCAACTTCAACTGCAACACCTAACGGAAGGCTGTTAGCACTAACAGCAGCTCTTGCATGTGAGCCGGCTTCGTCAAATACGCTTTTTATTAGATCTGAGGCTCCATTTATGACTTTTGGTTGCTCAATAAAATCATCAGTAGAATTAACATATCCAGTAAGTTTCAAACATGATTTAATTTTGGATAAATCATCACCACATGCTTTTTTTGCTTGAGATATTATACTTAATGCACATCTTTTAGCTGCCTCATAACCATGCTCAGTATTAAAATCTTTTCCGAGTTTACCCTTAATTAAATTTCCATTCTCATCTATTGAGATTTGACCAGATATATATAGTAAATTTCCAGATATTCTTGTAGCAGCATATGATCCAACAGGATCATTGGCTTTTGGAAGAATAATATTTAAATTCTTTATATTTTCATCTGCTGACATTATTTGCTTTTCTTTTTCTTTTTATTTCTATCGTATTCTTTTCTTTTCTCAATTAAAATTAATGCTTCTTCCATAGTTAATTCAACAGGATCTTTTTCTTCAGGTATAGTCGCATTTAATGATTTGTATTTAATATAAGGACCATACTGACCTTTCATGATTCTAACTGGTTTTTTATCTTCAGGGTGTTCTCCTAAATCTTTTATCATTGATGATGAAATTCTTCCTGGTTTAGCTTCAGCAATTAATGTAACAGCTCTATTTAATCCAATCGTGAATAATTCATCCACATTTTCTAGTCTAGCAGATTTATTTTCACATTTAAGGTAAGGACCAAATCTTCCAACATTCACAGTAATATCTTTATCATTTTCAGGATTTTTACCTAAACTTAATGGTAACGAGCATAAGTATTTAGCCTTTTCTATATCAATGTTTTCAATCTCAATTCCTTTAGGGATAGAAACATTTTTTAAATTATTTTCCTCTTTCTTTAATTTTCTTTTTTTCTTTTTAATTCTTTCATCTTCCTCTATGATTTCTTTCTCAAATTGCAAATATGGACCAAATCTTCCATTTTTAAGAAAAATATCTTTACCTTTATCATTTTTTCCAATGAATTTAGGTTCTGCTAGTGTCAATTGTTGTGCTGCTTTAGATTTTGATAGTGGTCTTGTAAATTTGCATTCTGGATAATTTGAACACCCAATAAATGCACCACCTCTAAAACTATTTTTTAAACTTAATTGCCCAGATTCACAAAGTTTACATTTTCTATCAATATTTCCATCCTTATCGACCTCAAATATTAGTGATCCAAGACTTTCATTTAATAGGTCTAATACTTCTCTGGTTCTTTTTTCTTTCACACCGGAAACATTAGAATTAAAGTCTTTCCAAAAGTTCTCTAAAACTTTTATCCAATTTTCTTTACCTGATGTTATATCGTCTAATTGATCTTCTAATTTTGCAGTAAAATCATAATCAACATATTTGGTAAATAATTTTTCTAAAAAAGCAGAAAGTAATTTCCCTCTATCAGTTGGGAAAAATCTTTTATTATTTATATCAGCATAACCTCTATTAGCTATTACTGAAATAATACTTGCATAAGTAGATGGTCTTCCAATCCCTAGCTCCTCTAATTTTTTAACTAGACTTGCCTCTGAATATCTAGGTGGTGGTTGTGTATAGTGCTGTTCATCAATATGATCTTCAAACATTACATCGCCTTTTTCAACATCTGGCAAAGTATTTTCATTGTCATCATCATTTTCATCTATCTTATACAGTTTAAGGAAACCATCAAATTTTAATGTTGAACCACTAGCTTTGAATATATTTTTATCATCATCTGATTTGATGGTAATGGTTTTTCTATCAAATTTTGCTGACTGCATTTGTGACGATAAAGATCTAGACCATATTAAATTATAAAGTTTATATTGATCAGCACTTAAGTATTTTTTCATATCTTCTGGTTTTCGAATTATTTCTGTTGGACGTATAGCTTCGTGAGCTTCTTGAGCATTCTTTGCTTTTTTGCCACTATAATTTAGAGGTTGTTGTGGTAAATATTTATCACCATAATTTTGCATTATAAAATCTCTGAAAGATGTTATCGCATCTTTTGAAATATTAGTTCCATCTGTTCTCATATAAGTAATTAATCCTACGGTTTCACCTTCAATATCAATTCCTTGATATAGTCTTTGAGCAATTTGCATTGTCCTTGATGCACCAAAACCAAGTTTACTCGATGCCGTTTGTTGTAATGTTGATGTCGTAAAAGGTCCTGATGGATTTCTGTTATAAGTTTTTGAACTTATATCTGTTATGCTATATTTTTTATTTTTTATTTTTGATAAAGCGTCATTAATATCTTTTTTGTTTTTAAATGAAAATTTTTCAACCTTATTTCCATCTAATTGTGAAATAGTTGTATTTATTTTTTCTTTTTTGTTATTTTTAAAAATAATATTTAAAGTCCAAAATTCTTTTGGTTGAAAAACTTCTATTTCCTGTTCTCTTTCGGTTAAAAGTCTTAGAGCTACAGACTGAACTCGACCAGCAGATTTAGAACCTGGTAATTTTGTCCATAGAATGGGGGAGATATTAAAACCTACTAAATAATCTAGAGCTCTTCTTGCCATATAAGCATCAACTAAATGTGGCTCTATTTTTCTTGGATTATCTATTCCATTTGTAACTGCTTTTTTTGTTATTTCGTTGAAAACAACTCTCTCAACTTCTTTATCTTTTAATAATTTTTTTTCTTCAAGAAACTCTTTTACATGCCAAGCTATTGCTTCACCTTCTCTGTCGGGGTCAGTAGCTAGAATAATTTTTTTTGAATCTTTAGCACTATCTGTAATTTCTTTTAAATATTTTTTTGAAAAACTGTCTACCTCCCAAATCATTTTAAAATCATTTTCGGGATCAACAGAACCGTTTTTCGATGGCAGATCTCTGATATGCCCATAACTTGCAAGAACGGTATAATCTGATCCTAAATATTTATTAATTGTTTTTGCTTTTGCTGGACTTTCAACAATTACTAGATTCATATTTAGAGAACGTACTTAAAACAGTTAAACTGTCAAATTATTAAATTTTTGTCTTAGTTTCCTCTTTATTTATCAAGCGTTTAACGTTTTCTCGATGAGTATAAAAAATTAAAATAAACATTATGAAGTAAAACATAATATTATCATTGCTGTAAAAAAATATAAAAATAGGAACACTTAATGATCCAAGAATTGATCCTAATGATGAGTATTTAAAAATTAAATATGTAATTAACCAAACAATACCAAAAACAATACCCAAAAAATAATTTAAAATAATCAACATTCCAACATATGTTGCAACGCCTTTGCCACCTTTAAATTTTAACCATACTGGAAAAACATGTCCTAAAAAAACAGATAATGAACAAATGTAAACAAATTCTGGATAATTTAATTTAACATAAATTATTGGCAAAACTGCTTTTAAAATGTCTAGTAATAAAGTTGAGTAGCCTAAAAATTTATTACCAGTTCTTAGAGCATTGGTAGCGCCTATATTACCCGATCCTATTTCTCTTATATCTTTTTTTAAAAAAATTTTCGTTAATACAAAACCAAAAGGAATAGAACCTAATAAATATGATAATAGTGATAAAATAAAAATTTCCATTTAAATATTGTAAAGCTCTTGTCCTTTTACGTATGTATTGGTCACTTTTCCTTGTAATCTTTTATTTTCAATTGACGTATTTTTTGATTTAGAAACCAAATTTTCCTGCTTTACTATCCAAGGTTTATTTATATCCACAATGCAGAAATCTGCATCATTACCTACGGATAAATTACCTTTATTAATTTTCAAAATTTTTGCTGGATTTGAGGTTAATGCAGCAATTATTTTTTCAAGTTTTACAGATCCATTATGATATAATTCTAATGACAAGGATAATAACGTTTCAATACCAGTTGCTCCTGTAGCAGCTTGGGCAAATGTTAATCTTTTTTGCTCTTCATCTTCAGGCTTGTGATCTGAAACTATTACATCGATTGTACCATCATTTAAACCTTGAACTAAACTTAATCTATCATCCTCAGTTCTAAGTGGTGGTGACAATTTTAAAAAAGTTCTAAAGTCACCAATATCATTTTCATTTAAAGATAAATTATTTATTGATACCCCACAGGAAAATCTTACTTTATCTTTTCTATCTTTAACAATTTCAACTGCTTTTCCTGATGAAATCTGAGAAATGTGATAACGACAATTATATTCCTCTAATAATGTTAAATCTCTCTCTATAATTATTAGTTCTGCTATCTCTGGGATACCTTGCAAACCAAGCTTTGTCGAAATTATTCCATCATTTATCATGCCATTTTCAGCTAATTCTTGATCTTCCGCATGTTGCATTATTAAAGATCCTAAATCTTTTGCTGAATTCATTATTCTGGACATAACTCTTGTATTCTGAATTGTTCTAATTCCATCTGTAAATGCTATTATCCCTTTACTTTGCAGAAGACCAAATTCTGTCATATTTGTACCTTCAGTACCCTTTGTTAGAGATGCTGTGGGAAATATATTTATTTTTGATTTATCTCTACCTCGTCTTTTTAAAAAATCTACTATAGAAACGTTGTCGATTATTGGATCAGTATTAGGCATTGTTACAACTGATGTTACGCCCCCAGATAATGCAGCATTGCTCAAAGTTCTAAAATTTTCTTTATATTCATAACCTGGCTCACCAACAAATACTCTCATATCAACTATACCTGGGAAAATATAATTCTCTTTTAAATCAATAACTTTTTCTCTACTAGGAATGTTGTTTTTATTCACCTTTTTGCCAACACCTTCAATTTTTCCATCTTCACTTATTATTAATCCTCCTATTTCACTTATGTTGTTATGAGGATCAATTATATTTGCGTTAATAAAGTATTTTTTTTTCATCATTCACAAAAAATTTTTAAACATGCCATTCTTATCGCAACACCTAATTCAACTTGTTCTTTTACAACACTCATATTGGTGTCATCGGCTAGTTTTGTATCAATTTCGATACCACGGTTCATTGGACCAGGATGCATAATAATTGAATCTGATTTTGCATATTCTAATTTATCCTGTGTTAGTCCATAGTATTCATAATACTCTCTATTAGAAGACAGGAATGAACTACTCATTCTTTCATTTTGAAGTCTAAGCATCATTACTATATCGCAATCTTTTACGCCTTTCTTCATGTTTGAAAAAATATTAACTCCAAATTTTTCTATATCTTTTGGTAAAAGGTTTGAAGGAGCTACAATATTAACTTCGGCACCCAACATGTTTAGCAAGTAAATATTAGATCTTGCTACTCTTGAATGTAGAATATCTCCGCAAATTGCAACTTTTAATCCTTGAATTTTTTTTTTCCTATTCAATATGGTTAATGCATCAAGTAATGCTTGGGTTGGGTGTTCTCTCCTTCCATCACCAGCATTTAAAACGGCACAATTAACTTTTTGAGATAAAAGATTACAAGCTCCTGAGTCTTGATGTCTAATAACTATTATATCAGGATGCATTGCATTTAATGTCATTGCAGTATCTATTAGAGTTTCACCTTTTTTAATTGCTGAGTTTGTTATATTCATTGACATAACATCTGCACCTAATCTTTTTCCTGCTAGTTCAAATGAGCTTTGTGTTCTTGTTGATGGTTCAAAAAAAAGGTTAATTTGTGTTTTTCCCTTAAGTAAATCTAATTTTTTATTTTTACTTTTGTTTAATTCAATAAATTTTTCAGCTTCTTTTAAGATTAAATTAACATCATTTATTGATAAATCTTGAATACCTAGGAGATGTTTTTGGGAAATTTTAATAGCTTTGGTTTTGGTTGCCATTAAAACCAACTCTATAGCCACAAAGGTTGATTAATGCAAGTATTAATTATTAATAAAATCTATGGCACCCTGTAAGATAAATGCA
This sequence comes from Pelagibacteraceae bacterium GOM-A1, assembly GCA_001704065.1. Taxonomy (GTDB): domain Bacteria; phylum Pseudomonadota; class Alphaproteobacteria; order Pelagibacterales; family Pelagibacteraceae; genus Pelagibacter. Next base: position 148,142 of record LHBX01000008.1, read on the forward strand.
GCAGCATTTTTATCTATATTTTTTTCTCTTTTAGTTACGTTAATACCTAAATTTTTAGTTAATTTAAATGCCCCAACTGTTGATAACCTTTCATCCCAAAGACTTATTGGAAGATCGATTTCTTTTGATATTGCTTTTGACACATCATTGACTGATTGAGAAGATTTACCAAAGGTTCCATCCATATTTATTGGATTACCAATAATTATTCCCTTAATATTATTTTCTTTAATAATATCCTCTAATTCATTGATAAGATCCTCAAATTTGGATTTGTTTATTGTTTTTAGCGGTGTGGCAATTTTTTGATTTTCATCACATATTGCTACACCAATTCTCTTTGAACCTAAATCAAGACCAATTAATCTAGATGTATTTAGCTGTTTCTTTTTAAATTCCTCAATTGTGATCATATTGTATATTATTTACTTAAGTGATAGTTTGCGGCAATATTTTTAGCATATGAGTATAGATCTTAAAACAGTAAAGCACATTTCGAAATTAGCAAGAATTTCTATTGATGACGAAAAAGCTAACAAATTAAAGGGCGACTTAAATAATATATTTGAATTTATAGAAAAATTAAATGAATTAAATACTGATAATGTTCAAGCTTTAACGTCAATTGCTGAGACCACCCTAAGATTTAGAAAAGATGAAATTAAATCAGAAAATATCAGAGAAAAAATTTTAAAAAACTCACCTGAAGAAAATAAAGATTTTTTTGTTGTGCCAAAGGTTGTTGAATAATGTCAGATATAACAAGTCAAAGTTTATTCGAATTAACATCGAATATAAAAGAAAAAAAACTATCTTCAGAGGAAATTACAAAAGCATTTATAAACCGAGCTGAAAAATCAAAAAAATTAAATGTTTATGTTACGGATAATTTTGAAAAGGCAATAGATCAATCAAAGAAATTTGATTCTAATCCTAATTTAGATTTTAAACTACCAGGTATTCCTATTGCTGTTAAAGATTTATTTTGTACAAATGGAGTTAGAACAACAGCAGGTAGCAAAATATTAAATAACTTCGTTCCCACATATGAGTCTACAGTTACTCAAAATTTGTGGAGTCAAGGAGCAATACTTCTTGGTAAACTTAATTGTGATGAATTTGCTATGGGCTCTTCAAATGAAACTAGTTTTTTCGGAAATGTTCAAAATCCAGTAGGAGAAAATTTAGTCCCTGGTGGATCTTCAGGAGGTTCTTCTGCAGCTGTTGCTGCAAATTTAACTCCAGTTACCATTGGAACAGATACAGGTGGATCTATTCGTCAACCAGCATCATTTACAGGAACTGTTGGACTTAAACCTACATATGGAAGTTGTTCTCGTTATGGAATTGTAGCATTTGCTTCATCTTTAGACCAAGCAGGACCTATGACAAAAAATGTAAGAGACTGTTCTATGCTTTTAGAGGTGATCTCTTCATTTGATCAAAAAGATTCAACTTCAATTGATTACAAAAGAAATTATTATTCAAAAGAATTATCAAAAGATATTAAAGGAAAGAAGATTGGCATTCCTAAAGAATATAGAGTTGACAATATGCCCGACGAAATTGAACAGCTATGGAAAAATGGTATCTCATATGCAAAAGATTGCGGAGCAGAAATTATCGATATTTCGCTTCCGCATACTAATTACGCATTACCAGCTTATTATATTGTTGCACCAGCAGAAGCATCCTCAAATCTAGCTAGATATGATGGTGTTAAATATGGTTTTAGATCTCCTGGTCAAAATTTAATAGAAATGTACGAAAAAACTAGATCTGAAGGTTTTGGCGACGAAGTTAAAAGAAGAATTATGATTGGAACTTATGTTTTATCTTCCGGATACTATGATGCCTATTATCTAAAAGCTCAGAAAGTAAGACAATTAATAAAAAAAGATTTTGATGATGCCTTTTCTAAAGTTGATGCAATTTTAACTCCATCTACTCCAAGCTCAGCCTTTAAAATTGGTGAAAAAACAAATGATCCAGTATCAATGTATTTAAATGATATATTTACAGTTCCAATTAATCTAGCAGGCTTACCAGGCATTTCTATACCAGCTGGTAAAGATAAAAATAATTATCCTTTAGGCCTTCAAGTAATTGGAAAACCTTTTGATGAGCAAAATATACTTAATATTTCTTATGCATTAGAAGATAAGATTAATTTTAAAAATGATATTTCAGACTGGTGGTTAAGTGAGTAAAAATAGTGAATATCTTATTGATAGAGAAAATAAACAATATGAAGTGATAATTGGTTTAGAAGTGCACGCTCAGGTTACTTCAGAGTCTAAACTTTTCTCGCAATCATCAACAAAATTTGGTGCAGAACCAAACACACAAGTTAGCCTCGTAGATGCAGCATTTCCAGGAATGTTACCGGTTATAAATGAATTTTGTATTGAACAAGCAATTAAAACTGGAATAGGACTTAAAGCCAAAATAAATAAAAAATCTGTCTTTGATAGAAAAAATTATTTTTATGCAGATTTACCCCAAGGATATCAAATCTCTCAATACAAATATCCAATTGTCGGTGAAGGAAAAGTAATTTTGGATATGCCGAATGGTCAAAAAGAAATTGGAATTGAAAGATTACACTTAGAGCAAGATGCAGGTAAAAGTATTCATGATATTGATCCAAATAATACATTAGTCGATTTAAATAGATCTGGAGTAGCTCTAATGGAAATAGTAAGTAAGCCTGAATTGAGATCTCCAGATGAAGTCAACGTTTATATAAAAAAATTAAGATCGATAATGAGATATTTAGGAACATGTGATGGCAATATGCAAGAAGGCTCTTTGAGGGCTGATGTTAATGTATCAGTAAGATTAAAAGGGGAGACTGAATTCGGAACAAGGTGTGAAATTAAAAATGTTAATTCAATAAAATTTATGCAAATGGCAATAATATCCGAAGCAAATAGACAAATAGATTTGTTAGAGGATGGGAAAGAAATAGATCAAGAGACAAGACTTTTTGACACTAAAAGAAATCAGACAAGATCTATGAGATCAAAAGAAGACGCGCATGATTACAGATATTTTCCTGACCCAGATCTATTACCACTTGAAATAAGCCAAGAATTAATTGAAAAAATAAAATCAGATATACCTGAATTGCCAGATGAAAAGAAAAAAAGATTTATTGATAAATTTAATCTTTCACCATATGAAGCAACAATTTTGGTATCTGACATTGAAACATCAAATTTCTTTGAGGAAGTTATAAAAAATTCAGATGTTAAATTAGCAACAAACTGGATTACAGGAGAATTATTTGCAGTTTTAAATGAAAAAAATTTAGAAATATCCCAAAGCCCAGTTAGTGCTAAAAATCTATCAAAACTTATTAACCTTATAAAAGATGGAACCATATCAGGAAAAATAGCTAAAACAGTTTTTGAACAAATGATAGATGGAGATCAAGATCCATTAATAATAGTAAAAGAAAAAGGTTTAAAACAAGAAAGCGATCCAAAAGCGATAGAGGAATTGATAAATAAAGTTATTGAAAATAATTCAGACAAGGTCGCTGAATATAAATCTGGTAAAGATAAATTATTTGGTTTTTTTGTTGGTCAAGCCATGAAAGAAAGTAAAGGAAAAGGCAATCCTCAATTAATAAACAAAATATTAAAAGAAAAGTTGAATGGATAAAAATTTCATAATTGATCAAAATATGATCAATTATATTTTTTCACATACAAATAATCTTCACAAAGTACAAAAAAAATTATTAAAATATAATGAAAAACTTGGTCATATTAAAAAATTACAAATTTCAATTCTACAAGCTAACTTCATACAATTTATCATAAAAATTAATAACTATAAATCATATTTAGAAATTGGCACTTTTACAGGTTACAGTATTTTATCTGCTGCACTTGCTTTACCTAAAAATTGCAAATTAATTGGTATAGATAAAAATTTAAAAACTAACAATGAGGCAATTAATTTTTTTAAAGAAGCAAAGCAAGAAAAAAAAATAAACCTCATTTCTGACAATGGAAAAATTGCTCTTGAAAATTTAATTAAGAAAAAGGAAAAATACGACTTGATATTAATTGATGCAGATAAAGAAAATTATATAAATTATTTTAAACAGTCTCTTAAATTAAAAAGCAATAAGGGTATAATTTTAATTGATAATACACTTTGGAAAGGAGATGTTGCAAATCCAAAGATAAGAGACAAATTAACTTTAAAATTAAGGGAATTTAATAAATACATAAAAAAATCATCTATTAATAAATATATTTTACCAATTGGTGATGGTTTTACAGTTTGTTGGTAATGATGTTTGAAATCTTATCTTTTTATAAAATATCAAAACTTAATAAATTAAAAATTATTAAAAAAAATATTTTAAAAGAGACTAATAAACTTGATATTAAAGGTCTTATAATATTATCTCCTGAAGGAATTAATGGCACAATATCAGGTAGTCATAAAAAAATTAAACTCACAATTACAAAAATAAAGAATATCTTATCAATTGATAGATTTGATATTCAAAATAAAATTAAGTCAAAAAAATTACCATACTCAAAAAATAAAGTTAAAATAAAAGATGAAGTTGTTCCAATTAATGAGAAAATTAATTTTAAAAAATTTTTTAATAAAAAATATTTATCACCTAAAAAATGGGACAAATTTATTTCTAAAAAAAATATTAAACTGATTGATGCCAGAAAACCTTTTGAATATAAGATTGGTACATTTAAAAATGCGCTTAATCCAGAAATTAAAAATTTTAGAGATTTTAAAAATTATTTATCAAAATTTAATAAAGATCAATCAATAGGTATGTTTTGTACTGGTGGTATAAGATGTGAAAAAGCGTCTAATTATCTTAATAATAAAGGTTTTAAAAATGTTTATATGCTTAAGGGTGGTATTTTAAATTATTTTAACAAAACTGATCCAAAAAAAAGTAAGTGGAATGGTGAATGTTTTGTTTTTGATAAAAGGGTTACTATTAAAAAAAATCTAGAAATTGGAAATTATACTGTATGTGGTGGTTGTAGAATGCCATTGCATAAAAAACTAACTAAATCAAAAAAGTATAAAGTTGGCTTATCATGTCCAAATTGTTTTGATAAATTAACAAATGATCAAATAAAACGTTTCACAATGAGGCACAATCAAATGATAAATTCAAAAAAATAATATCATGAATATATTAAGTGACGACATCAAAGAATTAATTAAAAAATTAGCAATACCTGCATCGGTAGGTACACTATTTCAAACGTTATATAATATTGCTGATACATATTTTGCAGGAAAAATATCACCTGAAGCTTTAGCAGCTTTAACAAAATCTTTTCCAATTTATTTTATTATTATTGCCTCATCTATTGGTATCACAGTTGCAGGTACGTCACTTATTGGAAATAGCATTGGAGAAAAAAATAATAAAAATGCTTCAATTTATTTTTGCCAATTAATTTTCTTTTCTTTTTTGATAATTCTGTTGATTACTTTTATTGGTTTAAATTATGCATCAGAAGTTTTTTCAATTATGGGTTCAACTAACGAGGTAATAAATCTTGGCTTACAATATACAGATATCATTTTCCTTGGTTCGTTTATTTTTATTTTAGTTGTTGCATTAAATTCGTTACTTCATGCAGAAGGTGATACAAAAACTTATAGAAATGCTTTGATATTATCTTTTTTTTTAAACATATTGTTAAATCCAATATTAATATTTGGCTTTTATTTCATACCAGCCTTAGGTATGAAGGGTATTGCAATAGCAACTCTAATTGCTCAAACAGTCGCTTTATTAATTATATTTATAAAAGTTTTAAAAAGTAATTTATTTAAAAACATACTTATTACTTATTTTACTCCTAAATTTTTTTTTTTAAAAAATATTTTTTTTCAATCTATGCCAATAATAATTTCAATTTGCGGTTATTCAATTGCTTCTGCTATTGTATTCAAATATGCAGGTTTATCAGGAGAATATGCAGCAGCTGGTTATGGGGCTGGTACCAAAATAGAACAAGTGGTTTTATTACCAATTTTGGGAATAAATACAGCAATTATCACAATTATTGCTCAAAATTTTGGTGCACGAAATATTTTAAGAATTAAAGAAACGTACTTCCAAGCTATAAAATATGCTTTCATTATAATGATTATTTCTTCTTTTATTATCTATTTCGGCGCTGAAATAATAACAAAATTATTTTCAAAAGATTTAGAGGTTGTTGAATTTGGAAAATTATATTTAGAAATTTCAGCCTTTGTGTTGCCAGCTTATCCAATATTTTTTTTATCAAATGGTTTTTTTATGGCTTTAAAAAAAGCTGAAAACGCATTAATTGCTAATATTTGCAGAAATGGAATTTTTCCATTTGTCGTATTTTATACTGCAATTTATTTTAATTCTGACTTTTCTGAATTTTTTTGGTTATGGGTAATATTCAATTGGATTTTCTCTTTGATGTATCTTGGTTATACTTATTTTTATTTGAGTTATAAATTAGATAAAATTAGAGCTATCAACTAACCATTCATAAAGATGTTCAGAAAACGATCTTCTTACAAATAAATTTACATTATTCTTTGACTTATGGTGAAGAATTACGTCTATATGATTTACTAATGTTTGTGTTGATGAACCGACATTATTTTTAAATTTTTCGAAATTAAAAGGTGAACCAGATGATAATAATTCAAATATATTTTCTCCTTTTATATTTATGCAAATTAATTGTGAAGAGATATCAGTAATTGATCCAACATTTAAAGTCGAAATATCTTTATAAAGTTGATCAAAAATATTTGTATTTTTATTTTCATCAAAATATATCATCCATTCATCTGGACTTAGCCACAAAACATCATAGTTTTCATTTGATGAACTGGTATTTGTCTCAGATGGTAAAATAATTGAGAGAATTTTACCTACTTTGGTAAAAAATTCTTTGTTTTTTCCTCTGATATTAATTTTAATTTTTTCCTCAGATAAATTAATATCAATGTTGTTTTTATTAATATTCGAAATTTTTGGATGTAAGATGTCAAGCATTTAGTCTTTTATTCTCCTTATCTAAAAAAATTGTGTCAGAAACAGTTACATTAATATTTTTGTTTTCCATCGGAATAATTAACTTTTGACCTTTCATTGTTTTACCACTTCTAACTACAGCCAAGGCAATTGATTTATTTAGGTTTGGACTAAAATAGCTGGAAGTTACATGTCCTAGCATATCTATAGGCTTTGATTTAACGTCTGAAACAATTTGAGCACCTTCTTCCAAAATTTCTTTTGGATCATCTGTTAGTAATCCAACCAATTGCTTTCTATCTTCTCTAACAGTATCACTTCTATATAATGATCTTTTACCAATAAAATCAAATTTCTTTTTACTTACAATCCAATCCATCTGTAAGTCAGAAGGGGTCATTGTGCCATCTGTATCTTGTCCAACAATAATGAAACCTTTTTCAGCTCTAAGTAGGTGCATTGTTTCGGTACCATAAGGTGTCAAATTAAATTCTTTCCCAGCCTCTATACACATTTTCCATAATGAATGTCCATATTTTGCCTCTATATTAATCTCATAGCTCTGTTCACCTGTAAAACTTATTCTCATTATTCTACAATTTATATTTTCAAGTTTATCCTCTTTAAATGACATATGAGGAAAGTTTTCATCACTTAAATCTAAATTTGGAAAAAGTTTGTTAAGAATTTTTTTTGAATTTGGACCACAAATACTTGCTGTAGAATAATGATCTGTCACTGATGTTAAATAAACATCTAACTCTGGCCACTCCGTTTGTAAATAATCCTCAAGTTTGCTTAATACATTTGCAGCTCCCCCAGTGGTAGTTGTCATTAGGTAATGATTTTCAGATATTCTTGTAGTAACACCGTCGTCATAAACCATACCATCCTCGTTTAACATAAGTCCGTATCTACATTTTCCGATTGCAAGTTTTGACCAAGCATTTGTGTAAACTCGATTTAAAAATTCTGATGCATCTGTTCCTTGGATATCAATTTTTCCGAGAGTTGATGCATCTAAGATACCTGCGCTGTCACGTGCTGCTTTGCTTTCTCTTTGAACAGCATCATGCATATTTTCTCCTTTTTTTGGATAGTACCAGGGTCTTTTCCACTGACCAACATTTTCAAATTCTGCATTATTTTCTACATGCCATTCATGCATAGATGTCTTTCTTACTACTTCAAAAAATTTTCCAACATTTCTTCCTACTAGTGTTCCAAAAGTTAATGGTGTGAATGGAGGCCTAAATGTAGTTGTTCCTAATGTACCCATTTTTACACCAGCTGTATCAGCTATAATTCCGAGAGCGTGCATATTAGATAATTTTCCCTGATCTGTTGCCATACCAGTCGTTGTATATCTTTTTACATGTTCAATTGATCTAAAGCCTTCTTTTAAGGCTAATTTAATATCTTTTGCAGTTGAGTCATTTTGAAAGTCTATAAAGCATTTTGTTTTACCTAAAGGTATTTTGTTTGGTAGTAGCCATATATTTCTTTTATCGTTTTCTTTTGAGCAAATAATATTTGTATCCTGGTAATCTTGATTATCTATGTCTAAGAATTTATTAATTTTATTAACTGTTTTATCTATAATATTTTCTAAATCAAAATCTCCATTGCATGAACCAACAGAAATTTGATCTTCACTATTTTCCTTTGGTAAGAATACCTGGTCATCATCTCTAAAATTTAATTTACCTCCAGATTGAGTATGCATATGCACCATTGGTGTCCATCCACCACTCATACCTAAACAGTCACAACTTAATTTAATCTTATTACCTACAGTTGTATTTCCATCTTCCGATAGTTTCATTATTTCTAATGAATTTATTTTTCTGTATCCAAAAGTATTTGTTACAACATGATTAAAGTAGATCCTTATTCCTAGACTTTCTGCTTGTTTGATTAGTTCAGAGCTAGCAGATTTTCTTAAATCAACAATTAAATTCTTTATACCTTTTTTATGAAGTGAAATTGAAGTTTCGTATGCACTATCATTATTCGTAAATAATATTATGTTTTCTCCACAGCTAACACCATAAAAATCCAAATATTTGTTTATTGAATTAGATAATAATATTCCTGGTCTATCATTATTATTAAATACAAGTGGTCTTTCAATTGATCCAGTTGCAATTACAACTTTTTTTGCTCTTATTTTCCATAATCTCTGTCTAATTTTATTTTTCTTTTTTTCTTCAGGTAAATGATCAGTTAAGTTTTCTTTAGCTAAAAGAAAATTGTATCCATGATAGGCTGCAATACTTGTTCTTGTCTTAATTGTTAAATTACTTAATTTGTTAATTTCCTGGATTTCATTTTTTAACCATTCACTTGATAACTTATCATCAATTTTAATTGCTTCATTATTTTGATAAATTGTAGAACCACCTAGTATTTTTTTGTCATCTACTAATAAAGTTTTTAAATTATTTTTTGCTGCCATTTTTGCAGCAATAATACCTGAAATTCCACCACCAATTACCAATACATCGTAGTGAACATGTTTGTGATCATAGATATCAGGATCTGGTTCTGTAGGAGATTTTCCTAACCCTGCAGATAATCGTATTAATGGCTCATATACTTTTTTCCAAAAACTCTTTGGCCACATAAATGTTTTATAATAAAAGCCTGCAGGTATTAATGGTGATATAAAATTATTAATACCCCCAATATCAAATTTTACGTTAGGCCAGCAATTTTGAGAACTTGCTTCCAATCCCTCGTAAAGTTCTAACTCAGTTGCTCTTACATTGGGTTCAGTTAAGTCTTTTTTACTACCAATTTGACAAATTGCATTAGGCTCTTCTGCTCCACAAGAAACTATACCTCTTGGTCTGTGATATTTAAAACTTCTACCAACTAGATGTATACCATTTGCCAAAAGTGCAGATGCTAAAGTATCACCCTCACATCCAAAGTAAGTCTTACCATCATATTTAAATGAAACTCGTTTAGTTTCATCAATATATTCGGTTTTGTGAATTCTATAATTGGGCATTACTTATAATTTACAGGAGGTTTTTCACCCATTTTATAAACAGATAATATTTTATCATTCGATGTGTCTCTAACGACGTTGAACCATTTTCTGCATCCGTGAGCATGATTCCATCTTTCAAACTGAATACCTTTTATATTTTTTCTCATAAATAGATATTCCGCCCATTCATCGTCGCTAAGTTCTGTTGGTTGTTTTGGTCTAACTATATGAGCTTCACCACCTGAAGAAAATTCACTTTGATCTCTTTCTCCACAAAATGGACAATTTATTAAAAACATTATTAATGTGCAACTGCTGCAGCACCATGTTCGTCAACAAGATCACCGCTAACAAATCTATTTAAATTAAATGCTGCATTTAATTTATGTGGCTCATCATTTGCAATTGTATGAGCAAATAAATCTCCTGATCCTGGAGTAGCTTTGAAACCACCAGTACCCCAACCACAATTAAAATATAAACCTTTTATATTAGTTTTACTTATAATAGGGCTTGCGTCTGGACATATATCAACAATTCCTCCCCATTGTCTTAACATCTTCATTCTACTAAAAATAGGGTAGAGCTCTAAAATAGCCTTTAAAGTTTCTTCAACAATATTATGACTACCTCTTTGAGTATATGAAATATATGAATCTGTTCCCGCACCTATAACTAATTCGCCTTTATCCGATTGACTTACATAAGCATGAACTGCATTTGACATTACAACAGTATCAATAATTGGTTTTACTGGTTCTGAAACTAAAGCTTGTAATGGTTTGCTTTCAAGAGGCAGTTTTAATCCAGCCATATTTGCAATTATACTTGAGTGACCTGCAGCAACAACTCCAATTTTATTAGTTTTTATAAATCCTTTGGTTGTTTCTAATCCTTCAACTTTATCACCATTTCTTTTTATTCCTTTAACTTCACAATTTTGAATTATATCAACACCCATATCGCTTGCGCCTCTTGCATAACCCCAGGCAACAGCATCATGTCTTGCTGTTCCTGCTCTTCTTTGTAATGTTCCACCCAAAACTGGGTATCTGATATCAGGTGATGTATTTATAATTGGGCAAAATTTTTTAACTTCCTCAGTATTTAACCAAACAGCGTCAATTCCGTTTAGTCTATTAGCATGTGTTCTTCTTTTTAAATCTCTTACATCTTGAAGGTTGTGAGCTAAATTCATTACACCTCTTTGACTGAACATCACATTGTAGTTCAGCTCTTGAGATAATTTTTCCCATAGCTTAAGCGCATGATCATATAAACCGGCACTAGCATCCCATAAATAATTTGATCTAATGATTGTAGTATTACGCCCTGTATTTCCACCACCAATCCAACCTTTTTCTAAGACTGCAATATTTTTTAAATTATGTTTCTTTGCTAAATAATAAGCAGTAGCTAAACCGTGTCCGCCACCACCCACAATAATAGCATCGTATTCTTTTTTTGGCTCTGGATTTCCCCAAGCTTGCTGCCAATTTTCATGTTGTGAAAAAGCATTTTTTATTAAAGAGAATACTGAATATTTGTTTTTCATATCTTGGAGAAATTACTTGAATATTATTGAATATTCAATGATTTCAAGTTACACATATTTACACGGAAGGATGGGTGAGCTGGTTTAAACCAGCGGTTTGCTAAACCGCCGTACGCTTGAAAAGGTGTACCGAGGGTTCGAATCCCTCTCCTTCCGCCACATATAATATTATTAATTATACTTATTAAGATCTTTCTCTAATTGATTTATAGCGTTGTCCCAACTACCAGGTTTATCTTGCTGATATATTTTTATCGTATCATAAAATTTAGCTTTTTCTTGCTCAGAGTACCATATCCAATAAGGATTATAAGAAAGAAGTAAATAAGTTTTTATACCCATAGTCCCTGCAAGTTGAGCAATAGAAGATTCAATCGTAATTAAAAAATCAACATTTTTTAATATTGAAATTGTATCTTTAAAAGCTTCATTAGTTAAATCTAGTTCAGATGAAAAATCATAAATTTTATTTTTGTAATTATTCTTAATTTGTTCTAAGCCGGAATCTTTTTGTAAGCTAATAACATCAAAATTATTATTTAATATTATTTTATCAAGTTTAATTAGAGGTATAGATCTTTTTTTATCACCTAAAAAATTTTTATTTCCTTGCCAGGCTAATCCGATTTTGGTCTTTTTTAGTTTATTTAATTTTAATTTCCACTTTAAATCGTTCTCATGATTATTTGGTAAATAGTTTATCCTTTTACAAAATTTATTTTCTTTTTCAAAATATATTTTTGGTAAAGTTAGAAGATGTTGATAAAAATCATGATGACCCACATCCTCAATTTTATTTACTATTTTAAATTTTGATTCTTTAAATATATAATTTAGCTTTTCGTTACATAAGAAGATTACTTGATCAAATTTAAATAAAACATCTATGTATCTTTTAAATAGTATTATATCACCAAAGCCTTGTTCAGCTAAAATAAGAATTATTTTGTTATCTAATTTTTGACCATTCCATTCAATACTATTAAATTTATTTTTTAAAATATTTATATTCTTATTAATAGTAATTTTTTTTCTATATTCATAAAATTCTAAACCTTTATAGTATTCTTTGGTTGATAAAAATATTTTGCTTAATTCAAATTTACTAACATAATCATTATTATTTATTTCAATTGATTTATTAAATAAATTTTTTGCATCTTCAAACTTTCTTAAATCAGAATAAACTCTTCCCAAGTTACTATAAGGAGGAATAAATTTATCGTTTATTTTAATACATTTTTTAAAGTAATTAATTGCTTCATCGTATTTTAAATTATTGTGATTTAAAACTCCCAAATTATTATTTGCGTTTATATTATTTGGATTTATTTCGATTATTTTTTTATTAATTTCAATTGATTTTTCAAAGTTTTTTCTTCTATCATTCAAAATTGCAAGATTTAGTAAAGCATTTTCATCATTTTTGTTTTTTTCAATAATTTTTAAGAAATATTTTTCAGATTCTTCAAGATTATTTAATATTAAATTAATTAATCCTAAATGGTATATTGCTATTAGATTATTATTATTCTTTTTATAAGCATTAATAATAAACTTAAAAGACTCATTATAATTTTTAATATCAAAATATATCAAACCCAAATTTAAGTTTGCAAACTCATGATTTGGATCAATACTGATTGCATTTTTTAGATAATTAATTGCTTCATTCTTTTTATTTGATTTTATTTTACATATTGCGAAATACGTTAAAACATCAGGTTTTAAGTTTTTGATATTTATTAATTCTTTAAGGATATTTTCTGCATCACTTGTATTGTTTTTTTTAATTAGATCAATTGCTTTTTGTAGCTTAATCAAATAAATTTTATTGACTTCCATAACTAATATAATGGATTATTCTTAAAAAAATCTTTCAAAAATATTGGTTTTTGAGACAAAATGTATCTATATACATTGTAGTTTTCCATAACCCTTTGAACATAGTTTCTCGTTTCTTTAAATTTGATGAGCTCAACCCAGTCAACATAATCTATTTGTTTTTTTTGAGGATCTTTATTAATTTTTTTCCAATACTTTACTCTTTTTGGTCCAGCATTATATGCTGCTACAGCAAAAGGGTAAGATCCATCATAATCTAGAATTAAACCTGCTATATAAAAAGATCCTAAATTTATATTGTATTCAGGACTTGTTGTTAAACGAGATTTTGAATAAGAAACCTTTGCCTGCTTGGCAACCGTCTTTGCAGTGTAAGGCATCAATTGCATTAAGCCTTGTGCTCCAACTCTACTTCTTGCAGATATATCAAACTCACTTTCTTGTCTTATAATAGATAATATTAAAGCTTGTTCTGGGATTTTTCTTGATCCAACTTTATTCGGAGTGCTTATTACTGGATAATTATATTTGTTATGAAACCTTTTTTGATAAGATGCTATTTTAGAAATCTGAATAGCAAAATCAAATCTAGAGATGTCAGTTGCTAGTTTTGCTGCTAATACTTCACTCCCTGCTGAAACATTTTCATTTGCTAGAAATCTTAAAACATGTTTCGTATATTTATCTTTTTTTACTTCATCTAATAAATGTACTATTGCCACTAATTTATTTTTGTAAAAACTTTCAGCATAATTTTTATCAACTTGAGTACTTTCTTTAAGTTCAAAAGTTTTATTTGGATATATTTTCATGTGAGATAATTGACCATAATAGGTTGTTAGATATTTTGAACCTTCTTTAAACCACTTATCTGCTTCTTCCTTATTATTTAGTGCCAAATTCGCTTTTCCAAGCCAATAAGCACCTCTTGATAAACTAATTGGATATCCAACATTATTATAAAATTTAGTAAAATGACTTTTTGCTAAAATTGGGTCTTTTAAGAAACTTAAAGCAATCCATCCACTCATCCATTCAGCTTCAGCTAATTCGGCACCCTCTGATAGACCATGTTTACTTGTAATTTTATAAGCTTGCTCATATCTTTTCTTATAAATAAGTGATCTCGCAATTATTGATCTTTCAACCCACCATTTATCTGGTCGAACCATATAATCTTTATTATTTTTGATACTTAGTAAAATTTCTAAAGAACTATCAACTCTTCCTCTCTTCCTTCTCCATTTGAGTCTATCATAATTTAAACCTGCATCCTTTTTTAAACTTGCAGGTACATTCGATATAGCGCTATCAACACCATAAGATCTGCTCATTAACAGTTGCCTTGCTGTATATAAAAGTTGATAATCTTTAGGTAGATATCTTAACATTCTCTTAAGGTCCCAATATTTATTCTCCCAAGCTAAATAATCAGCTCTTTTAATATAATCACTACTGTTCAAATATTTTTTAAATTTCTTTCTAAAAAAAATAAGATCATTTTTACTTAAATCAGCTGTAATAAATCCTTCTTTTATTAAATTTATAGCTGTATCTTTATTTTTTGATAACAAAGCATCGCCTAGCATCATTTTTCCAAATCCACTTAAAGGAGGGTATTTATCGAACCACTGTATAATTTCATTTTTAGTATGATTTTTAGAATTTATTTTATGCTCTCCTAAGTAACGAACTCTATCTATCCTTGGATAATCTTTTACTCTTTCGATAAACTGTTTATATTCTGTAAAAGTAGCCCTGTTACCAGTTGTAAGTAGATGTCTCCATTGAATAAAATCATAAATAGATTTTGCTCTTGCTTTACTTGCAGCTTTTTTTGCATCCTTCCAATTACTTTTCTCCATAAATGAAATAGCTTGTTTTGCATATCTCAAATCTCTATCGCTATAAAATTTTTGTTTTTTTATCTTTCTTAATTTTTCTTTAACTATTAGAGGCTTATTTTTTGGAATTATTACACCATCAATTTTCTTAAATATCTCCGTGGTAGTAATTTTTATTTCCTTTTGAATTTCATCGTCTTTTTCAGATGGTTTTGGTAGAGGAATGATTTCAGCTATTTTTTTGGTTGTATTTTTTTCATTTAAATCTGGTTTTTTAATAGGAAGTATAGTTTGATTTGAAAAAGCAGATTGAAACGATAAGCAAAAAAGGATAATTGTTGTTAATAATTTTAAATACATTTTATTAAATCAAACAACTTATGTTATAAATAATTATGTTTAAAGGATCAAATGTAGCATTAATTACACCGTTTAAAGACAACAAGCTTGACGAAGAAAGTTACATAAAAATAATAAATCATCATCTGGAAAATGGAACAAATGGGTTAGTTCCAGTTGGAACAACAGGTGAGTCACCAACATTATCACATGATGAACATGAGAGAACAATTGAATTATGTATAAAAGAAGCTACTGGTAAACTTCCCATAATAGCTGGCACTGGATCGAATTCTACAGAAGAAGCTGTATCATTAACTAAACACGCTGAAAAAGCTGGTGCGGATGGTGCTTTAGTTGTTACACCATATTATAATAAACCTACTCAAGAAGGATTATATCAACATTATAAATCAATCAATGATAACTGTGGAATTCCAATTATAATTTATAATATTCCAAGCCGTTCAGTAATCGATATGAGCGTTGAAACAATGGCTAGATTATATGAACTAAAAAATATAGTTGGAGTTAAAGATGCAACTGGTGATCTAAATCGTGTTGATCAACAAAAAGAAAAAATGGGTAATGATTTCATTCAACTTACTGGAAACGATGATAATGCTTTTGAATTTAATAAACGAGGAGGTGTTGGAACAATTAGTGTTACAGCAAACGTAGCTCCTAAATTATGTTCTGAATTTCAAAAATTATCAAAATCTTCAAATGAGGATGATTTAATAAAAGCTCAACAACTTGATGATATGTTGCAACCTTTGCATAAAAATTTATTTATAGAAAGCAATCCTTCACCAGTTAAGTATGCTGCTAAATTACTTGGTCTATGCGATGATACTGTAAGATTACCTTTGGTAAAAATAACTGAAAATACAAAAAAGGAAGTCGAGAAAGCATTGAAAGTAGCAAAACTTATTGATGAGTGATAAATCTACATCTGGCATCAAGATCATTACAATAAATCGAAAAGCATCTTTTAATTTTTTCTTTAAGGAAATTTTAGAAGCAGGAATTGTACTAAAAGGTTCTGAAATAAAATCTGTAAGAGATGGAAAAATAAATATTGCTGAATCATACGCAGTAGAAAAAGAAGGAGAAATTTTTTTAATTAATTCACATATACCCATATATAAACAAGCCAGTTATTCAAATCACAATCCTTACTCAGAAAGAAAATTGTTATTTAACAAAAGGGAAATTAACAAACTAATTGGCAAAATGAACGAGGATGGTCTAACTTTAGTTCCAACTAAAATGTATTTTAAAAAAGGTAAAGCTAAAGTTGAAATAGCAGTTGCAAAGGGCAAAAAACAATACGATAAGCGACAAACCAAAAAAAACTAAAGATTGGAACCGTGAAAAAGCGAGATATTTCAGACGCTCAAGTTAAAAATGTATATCTATCAATAGGTTCTAATTTAGGAAATAGAATACATTTTTTAGAAAAATCTAAGTATTTATTAGAAACCCATGATATTAAAATTATCAAAACATCTAGTTATTATGAGACTGAGTCATGGCCAGATCCTAGTTTTCCAAAATTTATTAATGCTGTATTATTGATTAAAACTAAATTAAATCAATTTGAGTTGTTTAAAATAACTAAATCTATAGAAAAAAAATTAGGCAGAAAAATAGCTCCTAAAAATCATCCAAGAAATTGTGATATTGATATATTAGATTTTAATGGAAAGATTACTAAATCAAATAAAAAATTGATCAATTTAGAGATCCCGCATCCAAGAATGCATAATAGAAACTTTGTACTTATGCCACTGTTTGAAATATGCAAAAATTGGTCTCACCCAAAATTAAAAAAAAATATAGTAAAACTCTTATCTTCTTTAAAAAAAAAAAATTTAAGAAGTATTAAAGTTATCTAAATAAGTGATATAATAAAATTATGCTAAATTCTGACGAATTAATAAATAAGGTTAAATCATATAATAAGTTTCTTAACCCAGAAACTCTAAGCAAAGCATATGATTTTGCAGTGAAAGTTCACAAAGATCAAAAACGACAATCAGGAGATCCCTACGTCATTCATCCTGTTGCTGTTGCAAATATATTAACCGAACTTAAGTTGGATAGTGCAACAATAGCAACTGGTTTACTTCACGATACCATAGAAGATACTTATGCAACTTATAAAACTATAGAAGAGCAATTTGGAAAAGAAGTTGCTGATTTGGTTGATGGAGTTACAAAAATTTCAGTTTTTGAAAACCAAGCTATTTCTAATTCAAAAGCTGAAAATTTTAGAAAACTCATCCTGGCAACTTCTAAAGATATTAGAGTCCTTCTTGTGAAACTCGCAGATCGTTTGCATAATATGCGAACTTTGAAAGGTATTGATAAAGAGGAAAAAAGAAAAAGAATTGCTAAAGAAACTATGGAAATTTACGCTCCTCTAGCTGATAGAATGGGAATGAATAGAATAAGAGATGAACTTGAAGATCTTTCTTTTGATATTTTAAATCCTGAAGCAAGAAAAATGATTAAAGATAGATTAGACACAATAAAAGATAATAATTTGATTAATTATAATTCAGTTCTTAGTGAATTTGAAAATCTACTAAATGAAAACAATATTGATTTTAAAATTTATTCTAGAGAAAAAACACCTTTTTCTATTTGGAGAAAAATACAAAAAAAAAGAACCTCACTAGAGCAAATTACAGACATAATTGGTTTTAGAATAATTTTAGATGATGTTGAAAATTGTTACAAAACCTTAGGAGTAATTCATAATAAATGGAATTGCATACCTGGTAGATTTAAAGATTACATTTCATCTCCAAAAATAAATAATTATAAATCTCTTCATACAGCAGTGATCGGTCCAAATAAAAGACCTATTGAAATACAACTAAGAACACAACAAATGCATGAATTTGCCCAAAGAGGTATAGCTTCTCATTGGAAATATAAATCGTCAGAAAAGTTCAACTCTTTAACTTGGAAAGAATATGATTGGTTAGCAGATCTAGTAGAAATTATTGATAAAAATGAAAATCCTGAACATTATTTTGAATATACAAAACTGCAAATGTTTCAAGAAAATGTTTTTTGTTTTACACCAAAAGGCTCAGTTATAAAATTACCCAAAGAAGCAAGTCCAATTGATTTTGCTTATGCTGTTCACACTAAAGTAGGTGATACTGCAATTGGTTGTGAAATAAATGGAAAGGAAAGCCCTTTACAATCAGTATTACGAAATGGAGATGTAGTTAAAATATTAACATCAAAAAAAGATTCACCTTCTTTGCATTGGATAACAAGTGCTAAAACTGGTAAAGCGAGAGCTGCTATAAGAAGATATTGGCAATACAAAGAAGACAGCAAGCCTACTGAAAAAAAATATAACACTACACTTTGGATGTCTTTACCTGACAGACCTGGAATATTAGGTGATGTTACAACAATGATTGGAACCAATAATGTAAATATTTCAAGTGTTGAAATGGTGGAAAAGACTAAAAGAACCATTAATTTTAGGTTCAACCTAATTATTCAAGATTTGAAAAACTTTACAAAACTTATTAGTGAGCTAAAACAGAAAGAATATAACTTCAAAATAATTAGACATAAAAACAAAAAATATGCTTTCTTTAAAAGATTCTTTAGCGGTTTTAAGAAAAACTAAGGCACTTTTAGAAGGACATTTTGTTTTATCTTCAGGTTTACATTCACCCCAGTATGTTCAGTGTGCTAAATTATTAAGTTATCCAAAAAAATCAGAAGAATTTTGCAAATCCTTAAGTACTAAAATAAAAAAAAAATTCAAAAAAATTGATATAATTTTATCACCAGCTATGGGTGGTATTGTAATAGGTTATATTGTTGGAAATTTATTGAATAAGGAGACAATTTTTTGTGAGAGAGTTAATGGGAAATTTATTTTAAGAAGAGGTTTTTCAATTAAAAAAAATTCTAAAGTTTTGATAGTAGAAGACGTAATTACTACAGGTAAGTCAAGTTTAGAATGTGCTCGACTTGTAAAAAAATATAAATCAAAAGTAGTTGGATATGCTTGTTTGATTAATAGATCTAGTAAACCAAGTTTAAAAATTAAAGATAAAAATATTGTTTCGCAAATTAAATTAGAAATACCAACTTATAAAAAAAATGATTTACCAATTGAGTTAAAAAAAATTCCAATTACAAAACCTGGAAGTAGATATTTAAAATGAAATCTAGACTAGGTGTTAACGTAGACCATATTGCAACATTAAGAAACGCCAGAGGAGAGGGGCATCCTGATCCTATTTCATATGCAAGACAAGTTATGAATTTCGGTGCAAATTCTATTACAATTCATTTAAGAGAAGATCGTAGACATATTAAAGATGAAGACGTAGCTATATTTTCAAAAATTAAAAGAGTACCAATAAATTTAGAAATGGCTGCTAACAATGAAATGCTTAAAATTGCATTAAAATATAAACCTAATTTTGTTTGTATAGTTCCAGAAAAAAGGAATGAAATAACAACAGAAGGTGGTTTAAATATCAAAAAAAATAAAAAAATAATTAAAAAAGTAATTAGTAAATTAAATTCAAAAAAAATTAGAACAAGTCTTTTCATCAATCCAAATATTAAAGATGTTTTTGCATCAAAAGAATTAAATGCAAAATGTGTGGAACTTCATACAGGAAAATTTGCTTTAAAAGTTAAAAATAACAAAAATTTTTTAGTCGAGTTCAAAAAAATAAAAAATTGTGCCACGTTAGCAAAAAAACTAGGAATGGAAGTTCATGCAGGTCATGGCCTAGATTATAAATCAACTAAAATTTTAAGAAAGATTAAATCTATAGAGGAATTTAATATTGGACATTTTATAATTGGAGAGGCCATTATGTTTGGTATGAAAAAAGTAATCAATAATTTTAGAAAAATATTAAACTAATGATTGTTGGTAACGGTGTTGATATTATTGATAATAAAAGAATAGAAAAATCCCTAAAAATTAAAGGTTTTAAAAAAAGACTCTTTACATTGAATGAAATTAACCAATCAAAAAAATACAGAAACAAAACGAATTATTTTGCAAAAAGATTTGCTGCTAAAGAAGCTTTCGTTAAATCAATAGGCACAGGCTTTAGAGAGAATATTAATTTTAATGATATTGAAATATACAATAATAAAAAAGGATCACCTCAAATTAAAATTTCACAGAAAATAAAAGATATATTAAAACAAAAATTTAAATTAAACAATTACGATATACATCTTTCACTTTCAGATGAAAAAAACCACTCAATCGCATTTGTTATTTTAAACAGAAAAAAATGAAAAATTTCATAATTGATAATACTAAAACATTATTTTATGCATTAATAATTGCAGTATTTATAAGATCAATATTAATCCAGCCATTTTATATACCATCATCATCAATGGAAACAAACTTGCTTGTAGGTGACAGATTATTTGTTACAAAATTTTCTTATGGATATAGTAAACATTCATTTCCTTTTAGTCCTCCTATTTTTAAAGGACGTATATTAAATAAAAACCCAAAAAGAGGAGATGTTATAGTTTTTAAAACACCTGCTGATAATCGTACTGATTATATTAAAAGATTGATTGGTTTACCAGGTGATACAATACAATTTATTGATGGTGATTTATATATAAATTCTAATCAAGTATTAAAAACAATTAAAAGCAAAAATGATAAGTTATATTGTGGATCATCCCAAATTGATGTCAATATATTTGAAGAAAAACTTCCAAATGGTAAAAGTTATTTAGCTGCATATAGAACCGATATAACTTTTTCTAATTCAGATAAATACATTGTTCCTGACAATCACTTTTTTTTCTTAGGGGACAATAGAGATTGTTCTAAAGACAGCAGATTTCTATCTGAAGTTGGTTATGTTAATCAAAATAATTTAGTTGGAAAGGCACAAATTTTATTTTTTTCATCTAATCCAAGGAAAGGAAGTATCTTTAACATTTTCAAATGGAATGAAATAGTTCGATTTGAAAGATTTTTTAATAAAATAATTTAAATAAATGAAGTTAAACAAACTACAAAAGAAAATAGGTATTAGCTTTAAAAATGAAAAACTATTGATACAAGCCTTAAC
>LHBX01000009.1 GCA_001704065.1 Pelagibacteraceae bacterium GOM-A1
TTTTTTAAGTCGCCCTTTTTATTTATGAGCAGCGAAACAAAACAAATTTTAACAACTGACGGAATCCCTTTAGAGATAAGCTTAAAAAAAGCTGAAAGGAAAAACAAAATCAAAGCATTTCTACTTGTTGCTCCATTATTACTTTTTTTGATTATCACTTATATTTTTCCAATCGGGGAAATGTTTACAAGAAGCATTGATGATAAAATGATTACAAACATGCTTCCAAAAACGTTTAAATCTATGGAAACATGGGACGGTAAAGAGCTTCCTCCCGAAGAAGTATTTGCTTCATTTTTATCTGACTTTAAAATTCTTGTTGATAAAAAAGAACACGGAAAATTAGCTCAAAGACTTAATAAAGAAAAAAATGGGTTTAACACCATTACAAAAAAATTATTCAGACAAGTAAAAAGAAATAAAATTGATGAGACACAAAGTATTAAAGAACAAATAATGAAAGTTCATAAGAGATGGAGAAATGTAGAATACTGGCAAGCAATTAAGAGAACTGCACCTCCTTATACCTCAGCTAAATATTTAAAAGCTATGGATATGTATTTGAATGAAGATAATAAAATTACTCAAGTTAGTGAGGACAGAAGAATACATAGAATTTTATGGTTGAGAACCGTAGAGGTTGCTTTCTTTGTTACTGTTTTTTGTTTTTTAATGGGTTACCCAATAGCCCATTTACTAGCAACACTCCCAATGAAGTACAGTAATTTATTAATGATTTGCGTTCTTCTTCCATTTTGGACATCATTATTAGTTAGAACAGCAAGCTGGATGATTTTACTTCAACAGCAAGGAGTAGTTAATGATTTCTTTGTAATGATTGGTCTAGTGTCAGACGATAATAGGCCAGAAATGATGTACAATAAAGTTGGAACTTATGTTGCAATGACTCAAATTCTCTTACCGTTTATGGTTTTACCACTTTACAGTGTGATGAAAACTATCTCACCAAGTTTAATGAGAGCAGGCAAATCTCTTGGTGGAACACCTTTTGTAGCTTTTTGGAAAGTATATTTTCCATTAACAATTCCAGGAATTGGGGCAGGGTGTCTTTTAGTTTTTATTTTAGCGATTGGATATTACATTACACCAGCATTAGTTGGGGGAGCATCAGGAACCTTAATAAGTAACCAAATTGCCTATCATATGAAGACTACTTTAGATTGGAGTTTTGCATCAGCGATGGGACTAATGTTACTTGGAGGAGTTTTGGTTATCTATTGGCTTTATAATAAATTAGTTGGAGTTGATAATATTAAGTTAGGTTAGTATGGCATTACCAAAGTATACAGAAACTAGATATAGAATTTGGCACTACTTTTACATTGCTATATGCACTTTTGTTTTTATTTTTTTAATTGCACCTTTGTTTGTAATATTTCCTTTATCATTTAACGCAGAAGAGTTTCTTGTTTTTTCAGAAGGAATGAAAAACTTAGACCCTGATGCTTTCTCCTTAAGATGGTACAAAGATATGGTTTACGGTACAAAAAATCCCTGGGGCCTCGCTGCAAAAAATAGTTTTATTATTGCTATATTTGCAACTTTAGGCTCAGTAATTTTAGGAACAGTTGCTGCATTAGGATTAAGCAGTAGACATATGCCTTTTAAGGGAATCATAATGGCAACTTTGATTTCACCAATGATAGTTCCACTTATTATATCTGGTGTTGCAATATTCTTTTTTATGGCAAAGGCAGGTTTAGCGGCAACTCATACAGGAATAGTTTTAGCTCATATAATTTTAGGAACACCATTTGTTGTAATAACTGTTACTGCAACATTATCAGGTTTTGATCATAGTGTGACGAGGGCTGCAGCTAGTTTAGGTAGTAATCCAGTAAATACATTTATGAAAGTAACCCTTCCTTTAATTTTACCTGGTGTTATTTCAGGAGGTTTGTTTGCTTTTGTAACTTCTTTTGATGAAGTTGTAGTAGTTCTATTTTTAGCTGGACTTGAAAATACAACTATTCCTATTCAAATGTGGACAGGTCTAAGAGAACAATTAAGCCCTACAATTCTAGCAGTAGCTACATGTTTAATCGTTTTATCGACCTTAATATTGATAAGTGCTGAATTATTAAGAAGAAGATCAGAACGTTTAAGAGGAATTAATAGATAATTAATTTACCGACTCGATTACTGTTGCAATACCCATACCTAAACCGATACATTGAGTAGATAAAGCATATTTCTTATTTTCACGTCTAAGTAAATCTGCAGCTTTGCCAGTTATCCTTGCGCCTGTTGCTCCTAGAGGGTGTCCCAGTGCTAATGCTCCACCATCTAAATTAGCTTTCTTTTGATCGATACCAAGATCTTTTAAACATGCAATTGATTGAGAAGCAAAAGCTTCATTGATTTCTACAATGTCGATATCATTAATTGATAAATTTGCTCTATCTAATGCTTTTTTAGTTGCTCCTATAGGTCCAAGTCCCATCACATCAGGCTCACATCCTTTGACCCCAGTTGCAACAATTCTACCCAAAATTTCTAATCCATTTTCTTTTGCATAGTTTTCTTCACATATCAATGTTGCTGCTGCTCCATCAGTAAGAGGGGATGATGTTGCCGCAGTAACAGTTCCTTCTTGATCAAATGCAAGTTTTAGTCCATCTAAAGTTTCTTGATTACTTTTTGGACGTATGTTTCCATCTTTTGTGCAGCCAGCAATTTCAACTATTTC